>CBINGR010000087.1:0-19679 GCA_966250295.1 uncultured Akkermansia sp.
TGCAGCTCGCCGAGCTCGGCCTCGAAAGCTGGGCCCAGCGCAAGTGGCTCGACGTGCCTGAGCTCTGAGCTTTTCCGAAGCCCCCCTTTCGTGCCGGCGTGTGGTGCGCCGGCGCGTGAATACCCGTTGTGGTGACCCGGCCGGCGTGGTTACAAACCGCGCCGGCTTTTTCACGCTTCGCCGCTTCCACTTGCAAAGCCAGCCAAGGCGCACGTGTTTCCGGCGCGCCTTTCAACCCACCAAGCCCACCATGTCCAACATCGGTATCTGGATAACGCTCATCATCGTTCCCATGCTGTTCGGGCTTTATGCCCAGTTTAAGATCCGTGCCGCCTACTCGAAAAATATCCAGGTCGCCTCGCGCGGCGGCATCACGGGATACGAGGCGGCGGAGGCCGTCATGCGCTCGGCCGGCATCGCCGACGTGAAGATCGTCGAGGTGCCCGGCGAGCTCACCGACCACTACAACCCGATCACCAAGGAACTCGCGCTTTCCTCGCATAACTATCGCGGGCATAGCTTGGCCGCGCTTGGCGTCGCCGCGCATGAAGCCGGTCACGCGATCCAGCACAAGGTCGGCTACTCGATGATGACCGTGCGGCAGACCTTGGTGCCAGCCACCCAGATCGCTGCCGGGGTGTCGAATTTCGTCATCATAGCCGGCATCTTCCTCATCAGCTCCGCGATTGGCGGAAAACTGCTCGTCATCGGCGCCGCTGCGCTTGCGGTGATCTGCCTCTTTCAGTTTGTCACCCTGCCGGTCGAATTCGACGCCAGCCGTCGCGCGAAGGCGCAACTGGTGGGGCTCGGCATCCTCGATCGCGATGAGATGGAGGGAGTGAACGAAACGCTCAACGCCGCCGCGCTTACCTACGTGGCCGCCTTTGTCGCCGCGCTCGGTTCGCTGCTTCACATCCTCCTCATTCTCTCCGGCCGCCGCAGCGACGATTGAGCGGGGCTGAGCCGGCGTCTCATGCTTCGTGCGCCCCTCGGAAAGAGGGGCGCTTTTTTTTCGCGGCCGCTTCCGGAAAGGCAGGACCTCAAACTCGCGTTGACCGACCGGGGCGGGCGGGCTTGCTGGGGGGGACATGGACACCTTCCTCCGCGTCAATCTTGGCGAACGCAGCTACGACCTGTTCTTCGGATCGGGTCTGATGGCGCAGGCCCGCGCCGCGCTCGACGCGGCGAAGGCGGCGGGCCGCAAGGCCGCCATCGTCACGGACGAAAACCTCGCGGTTTTTCAACCCGCGGCCCTCAATATCCTTGGCGGCCCGGAGGGCGGCGAGGGCTCCTTGCCGAGGCTGGTGTTGCCCGCGGGCGAAGGAACCAAGTGCCTGCGCGAGCTGGGGCGCACCCTGGATTTTCTGGCGGCTAACCGGCTCGACCGCAGCTCGCAGCTCGTCGCGGTGGGCGGCGGCGTGATCGGCGACCTCGCGGGCTTCGCGGCTGCGAGCTACCTCCGCGGCATCCCCTTCGTGCAAATTCCCACCACGCTCCTCGCGATGGTGGACAGCTCGGTGGGGGGAAAAACCGGCATCAACCTCGACGCGGGCAAGAACCTCGTCGGCGCCTTTCACCAGCCCCACGCGGTGTACATCGATACGGCGCTGCTCTCCACGCTGCCGCCGCGCGAGTTCGCGGCGGGCATGGCGGAGGTGATCAAATACGGTCTGCTCGGTGACCCGGAGTTGTTCGCACGGCTCGAGCGCGAACCCCTCACCCCCGCGAGCGGCGACCTCGCGGCGGTGGTGCGGCGCTGCTGCGCGTTGAAGGCGAAAATCGTCGAGGCGGATGAGCGCGAGACGGCTGCGGAGGGCGGGCGGGCCCTGCTCAACCTCGGCCACACCTTCGGCCACGCGATCGAGCAGGTGACGGGCTACGGCGCCTACCTGCACGGCGAGGCGGTGGCGGTGGGCCTGTGCGCGGCGGCGCGCCTGTCGCAGAAACTCGGATACATCGGCGCGGCCCAGGTGGCGCGGGTGGAGGCGGTCACGGCCGCGCACGCCCTGCCGATCCGCCTGCGCGAGCCGTTGCCGCTGGCCCCGCTTACAGCCGCGATGGCGCGGGACAAAAAAGTCCGGGCGGGCGGGCTGCGTTTCGTGGTGCTGCGTTCCCTGGGCGAGAGCGCCACCCAGGGCGGCATCGACCCCGCCCTGGCCGAGGCCGTCTTCCGCGAAGTCGGGGCCGTGTAGCCGGATACTTTGGGATTTGGCCTTTCGGATTTTGGGATTTTGCTTCGCACGTGGCCGCCATCGACGAAGGAATTGTCCGGGAGTATTTCGAGCAGAACGGTTTTTTCGTGCGCCAGGTGCGCAAACATGCGGTGCAGGCGCGGCGCAAGACCAGCGACGAGGAGATCGATCTCGTGGTCTTCAACCCGGCCTGGACGCGCGAACGGCGGAAGCCCGAGTTTTTCCTCTTTGCGACCGAGCTGCCCCACCTGCACCGCGCCATCGTGGCGGTAAAGCCCTGGCACACCGACGTCTTCACGCCGGGCATGCTCAAGAGCTCGCCGGAGATTTTTAAGTTCCTGGAGGCGGCCGTGCAGAAAGAGGCGCTGCGGTTTTTCCCGCAGGAGGAGGGCAGCGAGGCAGCCGCGCGGCCGGAGGAGTTTTCCAAGATCCTGGTACTGCCGGCGCTGCCGACCCAGGAGCCGTTTCGCAGCCAGAGCGTGGAATTGCTCAAGGCGCGCGGCGTGGACGGCATCATCTCGTTTCGGGCCATCCTGCTCGACCTGATCGAGAAGGTGGAGGTGAACCGCAGCTACCGGAAGAGCGACACCCTGGAGGTGCTGCGCATCCTAAAAAACTACGATCTGCTGCGCGACCCGCAGATGGACCTGCTGCCTTCGCGCCCGGCGCGGTAGCTGCGTGGGCACTCTCAGTCCGAAAGCCGCTGCCGGAGACTTGTCAGCGGGCGGCGGGGCGACGAGCGTGACCGCTTTCATGATCCATCCGACTGCGATAATCGAACCGGGCGCGCAACTGGGCGCCGACTGCGAAGTGATGGCGGGTGCGGTGGTGACCCGCCACGCCGTACTCGGCGACCGTGTCGTCGTGCATCCGGGTGCGGTCGTCGGCGGCGATCCGCAATATCTCAAGTTCGACCGAGGCACGCCGAGTTTCGTGCGGGTGGGCGAAGGGACGGTCATCCGCGAACACGTGACGCTCAATCGTTCCATCTACGAGGGGCAGTCCACGGTCATCGGCGCGCGGTGTTTTCTCATGGCTGGCAGCCACGTGGGCCACGACTGCGCGCTGGCGGACGACGTGGTGCTGGCGAACCACGCGATGCTGGCGGGCCACGTGACGGTGGGCGCCTTTACCTTCGTAGGCGGCGGGGCGGGGATTCATCAATTCGTGCGGATCGGCGAAAGCGTGATGATCGGCGGGCTGGCGCGCATCACCCGCGATCTGGCTTCCTTCACTATCGTGGCGGAGCGCGACGAGGTGAGCGGGCTGAACCTGGTGGGCCTGAAGCGGCGGGGTTTTCCGCGCGAGACTATCCGCGAACTGAAGGAGGCCTTCCGGCGGGTGTATTTCGTCGCCGGGGACATCCGCCGGCTCGCGGCGGAGGCGGTGGCCTCGGGGGCGTTTTCCAGTGCGGAGGCCGTGCGGTTCCTGGCCTTTTTCGCCGAGGGGAAGCGCGGCTTCGCGCGCCCGGTGCGCAAGGACAAGGCCCCGGCGGCGGAGGCTGAGACATGACGAATCCCGGGATGCCGGCGCCGGCTTCGCGGCTAGCCTTCACCTGTGGCGATCCGGCTGGCGTGGGTCCGGAGGTGATTGCGACTTGGCTGGCGGGGACGAGTGCGGAGGCGGCGGCGCTGGTGGACATCCACGGTCCGGCAAGTTGGTTGGCGCGGTTGCCGCACGCAGGGGTTTTCCGAGCCTGTCCGGCGGGGGCGCCGGAATTTGACGCTACTCCGGGCCGGCCGGACGAGGCGGGGGCGCGGGTTGCTGACCTGGCCTTGCGCGCGGCGGCGGATTCCGCGCGGCGCGGCGAGGTGGACGGCGTCGTGACCGGCCCCGTGGCCAAGTCTTGGATGGCCCGGGTGGGCTGGACTCATCCGGGGCAGACGGAGTTTTTCGCGGCCGAGTGGGGTGGGGAGCCCGTGATGGCCTTTTGTGGCGGACGGCTGCGTGTGGTGCTGCTGACCTGGCATATTCCACTGGCGGCGGTGCCAGGCGCGCTCACCGCCGAAGGCTTTGCCCGGGCGGCGGCGGCGGCGGCGGAACTCTGCGCGGCCGAAAGGATCGACGGCGCGCCGCGGATCGCGGTATGCGGACTGAATCCGCACGCCGGCGAGGATGGCTTGTTGGGGCACGAGGAACGCGACTGGATTAACCCGATCCTGGACCGGCTGCGTGCAACCTATCCCGGTTTGTCGCGGACACTGCCGGGCGACACCGTGTTCGGCCGGCAGTTGCGCGGGGACTTCGACGCGGTGATCGCGCTTTATCACGACCAGGGACTGGCTCCCTTGAAGACGGTGGAATTCGACCAGGCGGTGAACGTCACCCTCGGGCTGCCCTGGGTGCGGACCAGCCCGGACCACGGCACGGGTTTCGACATCGCGGGGCGGGGCCTCGCTTCGGCCGCGAGTTTTACCAGCGCGGTACGCGTGGCGCGTCTCCTGGTCGAGCGGCGTCGCTTGCGTGGCGGGACCTGAGCGCTCACGTTTATCGGGCATGGATACCGCCGTCGCCAGTCCCCTTTCTTCCGTTCCGATCGCGCCCCCCGAGGGCGTACGACAGGGCGACGAGCGGCTGGTGAAATTGAGCGAGGCGGCCGGACGCAAGGTCGCGGCCCTGATCGCCCGCGAGAAGCAGGGCGAGTATCTGCGGGTGGCCATCGCCGGCGGGGGCTGCAACGGCCTCAGCTACAAGCTGCGTTTTGCACCTGCGCCGAAGCGCGGTGACATCCTGGTGGAATCCGCCGGCGTGCGGGTGCTGGTGGACGCGAAGACCGCGCTCTATCTCAAAGGCACGCACATCGACTATTCGTCCGCGCTGATCGCGGGGGGCTTCAAGTTCACCAATCCCAACGCCAAGGCCTCCTGTTCCTGCGGGGAAAGTTTTTCGGTTTAATATCCACAAATATCGGGGATTCGCCGGTCCATTCGGACCTGGCGCCTTTTCCAGTTGTCTTTCCCGCGCCGCTCGGCGTTCCTGCCCGAGTTTAGCAACCCGCACCAAGCATTTATTGATGGCCCTCTCAGCACCCTTCGGCGGCGGCGCCCGCCGCCCCGGTCAACCGTTTCAACGTCGTAATAACGACCCCTTCGCGCACATAAAGCGCAACGACAAGATCCGGGTCCCCGAGATCCGTGTCATTTCCCCCGAAGGCAAGCAGCTCGGCATCATGCCGACCGAGCGGGCGCTGGCGCTGGCCCGCCAGTTCAATCTCGATCTCGTGGAGATGTCGGCCAACGCGACCCCGCCGGTGTGCCGTATCATGGACTTCGGCAAGTATATCTACGAGGAGCAGAAGAAGAGCAGCCACGCCAAGTCCACCGCGAGCCGCCTGAAAGAGGTGGAGTTCACCCCCCGGATCGAGAACAACGATTTTCTCACCAAGATCCGCCATGCCGAGGAATTTCTCGACCACGGCGCCAAGGTGAAGCTGCGCCTGAAGTTTCGCGGCCGCGAGATGGCCCACACCGAAATCGGGTTTGCGGTCATGAAACGCGCCTTGGAGGAACTCGCCGGCATGGGGCACCCGGATTCCGAGCCCAAGCTCATGGGCAAGCAGATCAACGTGATGCTCACGCCTTACCCGCAGAACAAGCGGAAGCGCAAATACACCTTGCACGCCAACGAGGAAGCGATCGACGACGCGGGCAAGGGCGATCACGACGACGACCACGACGACGATCACAAGTAAGCCGGGGCTCCTTTTCCGAGCCTTCGTGTCCGAGCCCTGTGCCCGCCGATCCCCTTCCTTCCGAGCCCGTTTCACGCCGCGCGCCGCTCCAGCGGTTCGCGGCTTTTTTCCGCCCGGCGCACTGGTGCTGGCTCGCGGGGGCGCTGCTGGTGGCGGCCGTTTTCGGCCTTTGGCCCGAGGCGCCGGTGGCGCAGGCAGCGGATGCGCCGGGGCCTCCGGCCAAGAATCAGCCCAAGCCTCTTCCGCCCGCCACGATGAAGCTGGGCGGGGTGGCCTACACCGAGGCACGGGCTTATTTTGCCCGGCTCGGCTACAAGGCCGAGTACGTTGCCCAGACTTGGTCGTTGACCCTGCGCCAGGGTGTCGGCGCGGTGGTCTCGGAACTGGTGTTCACGGCGGACAAGCGCGAAGCGCAGATCAACGGCCTGAGAGTGTTCCTCGGTGAGCCGGCCGTGCTGCACAAGAACGAGCTGTTCGTGGCGACGCTCGACTTGGAACGTTTTCTCCTGCCGATCCTGCGCCCTGCCCGTTTCACCCCGCGGCCGATTCGTACCATCGTGATCGACGCCGGGCATGGCGGCAACGACACCGGTACGCAGAACAAGTCGCATAAACTGAGCGAAAAGACCTTCACGCTGGATGTCGCGCAACGCCTGCAGCGGCTGCTGGGGGAGGACCGTTGGCGGGTGCTCCAGACCCGCTCCGACGATCATTTCGTGGAATTGCCCGACCGCGCGGCTTTCGCGAATGAGGCAAAGGCGGATTTATTTATCAGCATCCATTTTAATGCAGTGGCCAACAACGCGGCGGTCCACGGCACGGAGACTTATGTGCTGACTCCGCAGTTTCAGCGTTCGACCTCATCGCCCAAGGCCATGCCAGAGGACAAGCTGGCATATCCGGGAAACCGCCATGACGCTTGGAATGCGGTGCTGGGTTACCAGATGCACCGGCAGCTCTTGTCCAAGCTCAAGAGCGAGGATCGCGGGTACAAACACGCCCGCTTCGCCGTGCTGCGCATGGTGGACTGTCCGGCGGTGCTGGTCGAGGCCGGTTACCTGTCCAACGACGACGAGGCGAAGAAGATCGCGGCCGAAACGTATCGCGGCGACATCGCGGAGGCCCTTTACGCGGCGATTCTCGCCTACGAGGCCCAAGGCGGCGCGGCCAAGGCGAAGATGGATGTGCCGGACAAAGAGGAAAACGCGGAGAGGGCAGAAGCGGATGCGCGGGAAGCGGGAACCTGAGTTTTAACGCAAAGGGCAAGCTCCTCGGATTTTTGACGCGAAGGGCGCGAACCCCGCAAAGATCGCAAAGGCGGAAAGATCGTCTTATAAACTATAACCGAAGGATCGGGCCAAATGGTAGGGCGGGACCGCTGGGCCCGCCGCGATTTCCCTCGGGTTACGCATCCCAACCGGCGCGCCCAGCGGTCACGCCCTACCTAACATGGGACGGCCTTTATTCTGCGCCGTGGAGGGCGATGCCGAGCTGGTCGGCACGGGCGAGGACGGCGGGTTTGTCGATGAGGATGACCCGGCCGGCTTCGAGCGCGGCGGCCCGGATCTTGGCGGCGTCGAGGTTCTCCAGGGTTTTGAGGCCGAAACAAGGGACGTCGAAGCGGTAGTCCTGGCGAGCCTTGACCGTTTTCACGTAGAGGCATTCGTCGGTCTTCAAGGTGCCGGCGCGGCGAATCATTTCGTCGGTACCCTCGTAGGCTTCGACGGCGAGGACAGTGCCTTTGCGCACGACACAGCCCTGGCCGATGTCGAGCCGCGCGCATTCGCGTGCGATGTGGAGACCGTGCTCCACGTACTCGCGGTCGATGGGCAGCTTTTTCCGGGTCATCGCGCCGGGAGTGGCGAGATGGGCATCGATGAAGGCACGGGCGTCGAGCAGGCGAATGCCGAAATCCTCGATCTCGCGGGCGATGGCCCCGAAGATGGTTTCGGCGTTGCGACGCTTGAGAGTGGCGAGGATGGCGAGAGCTTTGAGGTCGGGATGGAGGCCGGAGAACAGGCGGCGGGGAGAAACCTGGCCGGCCATGAAGGCGTAGCCGGCCTCGAAACGTTTGAGGGCCTTCAGCATTGCACCGACCTGGCCGACCTTGATGAGGGCGCGATCGCTCTCGGCGAAGGTCGCTTGGAGCTCGGGGGCGGTCTCATCTTCCATCGCGATAAGGCGGAGAGGGACGCCGGCGGCGCGGATGCATTCGGCGACCAGCGAGGGATAGCGACCTTGACCGGCAATCAGCGCGACCGGGCGGCGGGGATCGAAGGTGTCGGGAAGGAAGGCGGAGAGAGGCACGGGGAAATGACCAATGACGAATGCCTAATGACGAATGACAAGTCTCGGGCGGGCAGAGCGGTGCACCTGGGTGCACCGCTCGAAAGCGGAGCCGAGGTTCCACACTCCAAGTGGTGGGCAAAAAAAATGACGAACGCCACAGAAGGCATTCGTCATTCGACATTGGTCATTCGTCATTCCCGGCCGAAGGCGGGATCACGTGGAGGTTCCGTAGTATTTCTTGTAGCTACGGTAGTAGCGGTAGTTGGAGTAGTACTCGATTCGGCGGGCGCTGAGCCCGTTGAGGACGACGCCGAGGATCTCGTTTTTGCCCTGTTTGAGCGCCTTGATATAGAGGCGGATGTGTTTGCGGAGGGCGCGGTTGAAGCGGCAGACGTAAACGACTTCGTCGGTGCTTTCGGCGATGAGCAGCGAGTCGGTGACGGCGCCGAGAGGCGGGGAGTCCACGACCACGAGATCGTATTCGCGCTTGAGCTTGTCGATGAGCTGGGCGAAGGCAGGGCTCTCGAGCATCTCGGTGGGGCTCTTGGAGCGGCCGCCGGAGCGGAGAAGAGCGAAATTTTCGCCGATCTTGAGGATGCCGAGATCGGGATTTTGGGCGAGAGGTCCGCCGTCGAGTCTGGCGTCGTTTTCGAACCACTTGAGGAGGCCGGCGTCGTTTTGCTGCTCGAAGTGGCGGTGAAGCATGGGGCGGCGCAGGTCGCAATCGACGAGGAGGGTGCGCTTGCCGTGGCGAGCGAAAGAACCGGCGAGGTTGGCGGAGACAAGGGTCTTGCCCTCGCCGGGGATGGTGGAGGTGACCAGGATCGCCTTGGGGAAATCGAGTTTGGAATGGATTTTGACCGAGCTGTATACGCTGAGGAAGGATTCGGAACCGCGTTCGTTCTGGTTATCGAGGATGAGGCGATATTTTTCCCGGTCCTTGAGATCGGAGAGATCGGGAATGATGCCCAGAAGATTGGCGCCGATGAAGTGTTCGACGTCCCAGGCGGACTTGATGCGGTCGTCGACGAAGGAGAGGCCGAAGGCGACGCCGAAGAAGACGCCGAGGCCGAGGATAACCGAGGTGCGGGTGATGGAAGAGAGGTTGGGCGCGAAGGGAGCGCCGGCGGGAAGGGCGGGGTCGAGAGGGCGGACGGGGATCTTCTCGAGATTGCGCGAGGTAGTGGCCTGGGTGAGGCGGTTGAGAATCTCGGCGTACTGGTTCTTGGCGTTGGTGGCGGTAGCCTCGAGGGATTTGAATTCGACGCTGAGGTCGCGGAGGCGGAACTGCTCCTTTTCCTGGGCTTCGTACTCCTTTTGGAGCGAGACCTCACGTTCGCGGGCCTTGGCGAGGCTCGCCTCGAGGTCGGCGATGGCGAGTTCGACCGCCTTCTGAAGCTGGGCCTGGGCGATCGCGATCGAGTTGGCGATGTCGATCATCTTGGGGTGCTTCTCGAGATAGCGTTCGGAGAGCACCGACTGGGTTCGGACGAGTTCGGAGAGCTGCTCGCGCAGGCTCGGGACCGTGCCGTGAGAGGCGATATAGGAAAGCTCGATGAGATTTTTGCCTTCGCTGCGGTAGGTGTTGACCTGGGAATAAAGATCTTCGGTGGCGAGGCGGTTGAGCCTGGCCTCCTGGAGAGCGGCATTCACGCTCTTCAGACGATCCGTGACGATGTTCACGCTGTTGTCCAAGGAGACGAGATTGTTCTTCTCCATGTAGGCGAGCAGCTTCTGATCGGCAGCCGTGGCTTCGTCGCGGAGTTCGAGGGCGCGGGTCTGCAGGTATTCGACGGCGTATTCGTTTTTCCCTCCGATGGAGTCCAGCAGGTAGGCCATGAACTGGGCGACATAGCGGTTCGCGATGAGCGCGGCGGCGTCGGGATCGCGATGAGTGGCCGTGACGTTGACGAGGAAGCTGTTGCGGACGGCTTGGACGGTGATGCCGCCGACGAGGGCGCCGACGCCCGGGGGTTGCTGGCCGGGTTGGAGTTCGGCGAGGTAGGGTTTTTGAAGGAGCTTGATCTCGTCGGGAGTAAAGGAAGCCACCACCTTGTTGCGGAGGGTGGCGGAGCTCATGACCTGGAGGTAAGTGTTGAGCTCGATGTCGCTGTTGATGGACGTATCGACGACCTGCTGGCTGGTGACGACGGTCTCCGGCTTCTCGATGCGCATCGAGGCGGTGCTCTGGTACATCGGGACCGCGCGGGATTTGTAATAGGCGAACCCGATGGAGACGAGAAGGGCGAGGGGCAGGGCGATCCAGACGCGCTCGCGGAGAATGACATAATAGTCGCGCAGCGTGCGGCGCTCGACCACGTCTTCGTCCAGCGCGGGGTTGGACCGGGCGGAGGAGGAGGCGGCGGGGGGGGTATGGGCGTCGGCCATCGGATAAAGGAGCGAAGAGAGAAGAAGGCGCCAGAGGTTTAGATCAGGCGCTCGGGGACAAAGATAATATCGCCGGGTTCGAGAATGAGGGAGTTGTCGGAAACGTTGGCGCCTTTGCGGCCTTTGATGAGGCTTTCGACATCGACTTCGAAGTTTTTCTTGGTGCCGTCCGGCAGGATGCGGGTGATACGGACGGCGGTGCCTTTGGCGGTATCGGTGAAGCCGCCGGCGCGGGTCACGAGTTCGAGAATGGTCATGCTTGCCTCGATGGGCAGCGGGTAGCGGCCGGGAGAGCGGACCTGGCCTTGGATGGAGACCTCACGGGAAGCATATTCCTCGACGCTGATCGTGACCCGGGGATTGCGGAGAAAGCGACCGTCGCGGTAGGCGTTTTCAATCGTGGTCTGGGCTTCGGAGACCTTGAGACCGGCGACGGAGACCTCGCCGACCAAGGACAGATTGATCTTACCCTGCGAGTCGATGCGGACGATTTTCGAGAGATCCTTCTCATCGTAAATGTCCACGAAAACGCGGTCGGTATTCGTCAGAACGTAGGCCGGCGACGTGGTGGTGCCGGCGGCGGGGCGGGGAGCGGAAACGGCGGGGCCGGCGTCCTGCGCGGCGAGGGCGGAAACGATGGCGCAGAGGGCAAAAAGAAAGCGGGGGAAAAGGATGCGCATGACGAACGGACGCGGGCGGAGCCGATGAATAACTACCAACGGGTGGACAGAGTCAGCCCGACGGAGTGCCGGATGAACTCGAAGTCCGAGAGATTGGACCAGTTCTGGTAATAAGTATAGTTGGCAGAAAGGGTAAAGTGGCTGGTGAGCGCGTAGGAGGCGCCGACGCCGGCGGTGATATAGTGATCGTGGCGGTCCACGCCATTGAAGCCGGGAGTGTATTCGGGGTCGTTGTTCACGAAGCCGCTGAGGTATTTGGTGTAGCCGCCGCCGAGCTTGGCGTTGGTGGAGAATTTGACGGTGTGGGAGAACTGCCCGGTCAGGTCCACACTGGTGGTTTGTGTCTGAAAGTTGGTGGAGGTGGTGTTGAAATCCTGGGTGCCGGAAAGCGTGAAGGTCATCTTCCGGGTGGCGGGCCAGGTGCTGGACAGCGAGACATACATGCCATCGCTGCTATCTTCGCTGATCGTACGGGCGGTGCCGTCGTAGATGGTGCCGGAAGGATATTCGTTGGTGCGGTAGCTCCAACCGACGCGGGCGGAGCCGCTGAGTTTGCTGACGATGCGTCCGGAGACGCCGACGTAGACGCTGTGGTCCGTACTGTGGGATGCGGCGGAGGAATCGCTGAAGCGATAGCGGTAGCCGCCGAGCAGGTCGCGGTCAGAGCGCCAGCTGTAGAAGATGTCGGTGCCGATCGTGTAGGTGTCGAGATCGACGAAGGTTTCGCCTTCGTCGACATAATCGATGCGGTCCCAACCGATGTTGCCGGCGATGGAGTAGCGCTCGATGACGGGATAGCGGTAGTTGAAGTTGACACCGTAGTTCCAGGAGTCGGTGCGGAGGCCGACTGTGGGGTCGGCGCGGGACTCGCGTCGGGCATTGAGCTGCACGGCTCCGGTGGTGCGGCCGGTTCCCTTGGAAAACTCCAGCGACATGGAGGGATTCAGAAAATCCTCATCCGAGAAGTTGCTGAAGGTGCCGAAGCTCCAGCCGAGGGAGGCGTTGACGCCGATCAAGCCGGCTTTGCGCGCGTATTCGATGCCCGCGCCGCCGCTGATGATGAGATCCTCGTTGTTGCCGCTGGAACTCGTGAAGACGTTTGAATCGTAGCCGGCGCCCACATAGGCCGTGACGTAGATCTGGTCGCGGCCGTCGTTGAAGCGGAGAAGGGCGTGGGCCGGCGAGACGCCGAGCAGCGCAAGAAGGAGGGCCGCGGCGCGGCGCGCGGCGGGGGAAACGGGGCGAAGAGGCATCGGAGCGGCGGCGGCGTTGGTCGCGGGAGCGAAAGGTGTCTGGATCAGCGGATGCGGGCCGGGCTGACGATCTTGCCGACCTCGGCAGGGTCCACCGGGTCGACGATGACCGGGACGAGTTCGCTTTGGGCGCCGTCTACCTCCATCTGGCGTTCGGCCGTGTCGAAATAGACCTTTTTGCGCGCCTGGCAGGCACCGTTCACCATGTCCTCGAGCCGTTCGCGCTGATCGTCGGGGATGGGGCCGATGGTGATCTCGGGCGGTTGATTCGTGCCGCGAGGTTTGATCACCGCCTGCTGGCCGGGCTGGAGGGATTCGCCACCGGCCATATTGTCGCCGCGGAGGGTGACGGAGCCCTCGAAAAGGGTGATGACGGTCTTCTCTTCGGAGACCTCGATGGCAACTTTCTGCGTGTTCTGGCTGAGGATGTTGATGCTGCCGTGTGCGGTGTCGTAGACCATCGAGCTGCCGGCAACGAGCTTGCCGGTGCAGATACCTACGGAACCGCGGGAAAGTACGGTTTTGGTCTGCGAGACCGAAGGCTCGGACTCGAGATCGGTGCGGTTGGGAGAAAACGGCTCCTGCAGGAAGCGTTTTACCGCGAGCTTGGTGTCGGGTGCGAAGTAGATGCCGGTGCCGTTGGACATGACCAAGGCGTTATCGGAATCCGTCTTGGTCTCGATCACGGTGCCTTCGGCATCGAAGACGGATTTTTCGGTGAGATCCTCGATCTTTTCGCCGGTGTTGACCTGAGCGAAGCCGGTGACTTCGGCGACATAGAATTTGCTGGTGGGGCTTTTGCGCTTCGAGGAGGTCTGGGCAAACGCCACCACGCCGGAGAGGGCGAGCAACGTGCAGATGCGAACGAGGGCCTTGGCGTGCATGGGATTAGGGCTAGGAAAACACCCCACTTGCACAAGTCCAAGGCTAGTCTCGCGAAATGATACGTAGAGTGAAACTAGGTAGTAGGGTGTATACCCTAGTCGCGGTCCGAAGTATCAAGGGACAACGATATTTAGAATCTTTCCTGGGACGTAAATAATTCGTTTCACCTCTTTTCCGGAAAGATACGGAAGCGCCTCGGAATTGGCGCGCGCGGCGCCGAGGGCATCGGCTTCGGAAGCGCCGACCGGGAGGAGCAGCTCGGCTCGTTTTTTACCGTTTATCTGCACCACCACCTTTTGTTCGGTGGCAACGAGCTTAGCCGGATCGAAGGCCGGCCAAGCGGTTTGGCCCACGGTGCCGGAACCGCCGATCCGGGCCCGTAATTCCTCCGCGATATGCGGCGCGAAGGGCGCAAGGATCTGAAGAAAGGCAAGGGCATCGCGGCGGGCGATGCCGGGCGCCTTTTGCCAGGCGTTCACGAAAATCATCATCGCCGAAATGGCGGTGTTGTAGCGCAGGCCCTCGATATCCTCGCCGACTTTCTTGATGGTTTCGTGCAGAAGCTTGGCGAGTTCGGGGGACGTGGCGTCGGCGGCGTCGGAAATCTTGGCATTGGCCCGGCCGGTTTCGCGCTCGATACACTCCCGCCAGATCTTTTGCAGGAAACGGTGCACGCCTTCGATGCCGGAAGGATTCCATGGCTTCATCGCCTCGAGCGGGCCGAGGAACATTAGGTAGAGACGCAGCGTGTCCGTGCCGTGGCTGTGGATGATGTCGTCGGGGTTGGCGACATTGCCGCGGGACTTGGACATCTTTTCGCCGTCTTCCCCGAGGATGATGCCTTGGTGAAACAGCTTCGTGAAGGGCTCGGGCGTGGGCACCACCCCGAGGTCGAAGAGGACCTTGTGCCAGAAGCGGGCGTAGAGGAGGTGGAGTACGGCGTGCTCAGCGCCGCCGACGTAGATGTCGGGGCCGCCCCAATACTTCAGCACCTCGGGCGCGGCGATGGCGGTGTCGTTCTGCGGATCCAGGTAGCGCAGATAATACCAACAGGAGCCGGCCCACTGGGGCATGGTGTTGGTCTCGCGGCGGGCGCGCACCCAGCCGGGGCCGGGCTGCGGCTCGGTCGACGGGACGGCGGCGCCGGTGGCGGCGTCATACCAGATCTCCACCCAATCGGTGATGGCGGCCAGCGGGCTCTCGCCGGTGCCGGTGGGCTGGTAGGATTTGGTTTCGGGAAGGCGGAGCGGCAGGGACTTTTCCGGGACGGGCAGCGCATAGCGTGTCTGGCCGTCGATCACGCAGGTGAGGGGCTGGGCGGGCAGGGGCAGGGTGGCGCCGGCGGCCCGCGCCGCCGCGATGGCCGTTGCGTAGTCCTCGGTGTTTACCCAGACGATCGGGAAGGGCTCGCCCCAGTAGCGCTGGCGGGAAAAGAGCCAGTCGCGGAGCTTGTAGTTCACGGTGGCCTGGCCCCGGCCGCGGGCGGCGAGGTCGGCGGTGATCTTTTTCTTCGCCTCCTCCCAGGGCAGGCCCGTGTAGCCATCGGAGTGGACCAGGCGGCCGTCGCCCGTGTAGGGGAGCTTCGTAGTGCCATTTCCATTACGGCCGTCGGCGTGATCCGGCTCGATGACCTGGATGACGGGGATGGAGAACTTTTGCGCGAAGGCGAAGTCGCGCTCGTCGTGCGCAGGCACGGCCATGATGGCGCCGGTGCCGTAGCCCATGATGACGTAGTCGGCGATCCAGACCGGGATGCGGTGGCCGTTGACGGGGTTGATGGCGAAGGAACCGGAGAACACGCCGGTCTTCTCGCCCTTGGCGAGGTCGGTGCGCTCGAGGTCGCTCTTGGCCGCGGCCTGGCGGCGGTAGATGGCCACCGCTTCGCGCTGCTCGGGCGTGGTGAGGGCGTCCGCGAGCGGGTGCTCGGGGGCGATGACCATGAAGGTCGCGCCGAAGAGCGTGTCGGGCCGGGTGGTGAAGACCTTGAGGTCGCCGAGGGCGGGGTTTTCAAGGGCAAAGAAGATCTCGGCACCCTCGCTGCGGCCGATCCAGGCTTCCTGCATGCGTTTGGTGGAGTCGGGCCAGTCGACGAGCTTCAGATCGGCGAGCAGGCGCTCGGCGTAGGCGGTGATGCGCAGCACCCACTGGCGAAGCGGGCGGCGTTCGACCGGGTGTTTGCCGACCTCCGAGACGCCGTCGATGACCTCCTCGTTGGCCAGGACGGTGCCGAGGGCGGGGCACCACCAGACGGGCTTTTCCTCGACGTAGGCCAGGCCGCGCTCGAAGAGCTTGAGCCAGATCCATTGGGTCCAGCGGAAGTAGCGCGGGTCGGTGGTGTCGACCTCGCGCTCGAAGTCGTAGGAGACGCCGAAGGCCTTCAGCTGGCGGCGAAAAGTGGCGACATTCTCGATCGTGACCTCGCGGGGATGGCGGCCGGTTTTCACCGCATAGTTTTCAGTCGGCAGGCCGAAGGCATCCCAGCCGATGGGGTAGAGGACGCTCTTGCCCTTGGCCCGCTGGTAACGGGCGAGGATGTCGGTGATGGCGTAGTTCTCGCAGTGGCCGAGGTGGAGGCCGGCACCCGAGGGGTAGGGGAACATGTCGAGCACGTAGTACTTGGGCTTCGACGGGTCCAGGGGCGGAGTGCGGAAGGCGGCGGTGTCCGACCAGAGCTTTTGCCAGTGGGGCTCGATTTGGGAGAAGTCGTAGTCGGTGCAGGTCGTAGCCATGGGAAGAGTGGAAAAGGAGAAAGGAAAACGCGGCGGGGTGCGGGGGGTCAAGGGGAGGCTTGCGGGCGGGGGGCGGGCGGCGCACGGTGCGGGTTTCAACGCACATGTTCACCGGCATCATCGAGGAGACGGGACGGGTGGAGCGCTTCGAGCGCGGGGGCGACGCCTGGAAGCTGCGCATCGCGGCGCGGGCGGCGCTCGCGGACGCGGCCCTCGGCGACAGCATCGCGGTGAACGGTTGCTGCCTCACGATCGTGAAGTTCGACGCGGGCGGCCTCGAGTTCGACGTGTTGGAAGAGACTCGCCGGCTCACGAGTTTCTCGGCGCTGAGCTCCGGTTCGGCGGTGAACCTCGAGCGCAGCCTGCGTTTTGGCGGCAAGATGGGCGGACACTTCGTGACCGGCCATATCGATGGGCTGGGCGTGATCGAGGTCTTCGAGGCGCGCGGCGCGGATCGCTATCTGCGGATAAAGGCTCCGGCGGGAAGCGGCAAATACCTGATCCACAAAGGCAGCATCGCGATCGACGGCATCTCGCTCACGGTGGCGGAGGTCGAGGGCGACCATTTTGCGGTCTGGCTCATCCCGCACACCGTGGCGGTGACCAACTTGAACGAAAAAAAGGTGGGCGATCCCGTGAATCTGGAGTTCGACCTGCTGGGCAAGTACGTCGAGAAACTCACCCTCGCGCGCGTTGCGCCCCCGGCGGCGCCGGCGGCGATCTGAACCGGAGCGAACGATGCGCGCGGTCTTACAGGCAATTTCCGAGGAGCTGCTCCGGCTCAAAGCCGAGGGCGAGACCGTGGTGCCTGTTTCGGAGGAGACGATGCGGGGTCTGCGTGCCTTGGTGAAGGCCCAGGCTGCGGGGGCGGAACCGGCCACGGTCGAAGAACCGGCCCCGGCGGCGGCCTCATCTGCTCCTGCCGCCCGGCCGGTGAATCCGCTTCGTGCGGAGCGGGAGGCGGCGCTGGCCCGGCCGGCCCCGCCCGCGTCTGCTCCCACCCCCGCCACGCCGGTGCGCGGCCTGGTGTCGGCGGCGCCGGTCGCAGCCAGCCTGCCGCCTCCTCCGGTCGTGCGTTTGCCCGAAGGCGACAAGGCCACGCGCTGGGCCGCTCTGAAGGAAGCCGCGACGAAGGACCCCGTTTGCCTGGCCAACGTGCGGCCGGGGAAAAAGGCGGTGCTCGGCGTGGGATCGCTGGAAGCGAAGATTTTTTTCGTGGGTGAGGCGCCGGGCGCGGAGGAGGAGGTCGTGGGCGAGCCCTTTGTCGGTCCGGCGGGGCAGTTGCTCACGAAGATGATCGCGGCCATGGGGCTGAAGCGGGAGCAGGTTTATATCGGCAACATCATGTGCTGGCGTCCGCAGATGCCCACGCCGCCGGGCGCGGAGCAGATCGGCAACCGTCCGCCCGCGCCGGAGGAGATGGCTTATTGCCTGCCGTATTTGCGCGCCTCGATCGAGATCGTGCAGCCCGAGCTGATCGTGGCGCTGGGCGGCACGGCGGCGGCGGGACTGCTCGGCGCGAAATTCAGCACGCTGGGCGCGGCGCGCAGCCGTTGGCATGATTTCGCGGGCAAGCCGCTGATGGTAACCTACCACCCGAGCTACCTGTTGCGCAGCGGCAGCACCAAGTCGAAGCGCGCGGTGTGGGAGGACTTGCTGAAGGTGATGGAGCGTGCGCAACTGCCGATCTCGGACAAACAGCGCGGGTATTTTCTGTAGGGCATTATTTCCGCCGCGGGGCGCTGACGACCTTGATGGGTTGAGGGAGCCAGGCAGCGCCGCAGGTGACGACGGTGGCTTCGATGTCGGCGCCCCATTTGGCGAGCTCGGCCTTCGCGGCGGTGAGTTCCTCATCGGCGCGGTCGCCCTTCAGCGCGAGCAAGCGGCCGCCGATCTTCAGGTGGGGAAAACTCCAGCCGGCGAGGGTGTCGAGCGCAGCGACGGCGCGGGAGGTGACGACGTCGGCGTTGGCCGGCTTCACCAAGTGCGCCTTGCCGCGGCGCACCTCGACGCGGGGGGCAAGTTTGAAGCGCCGGATCATTTCCTGGAGAAAGGAGCAACGGCGTTCCAGCGGCTCGATGAGGATGATCTTCAGGTCGGGGCGCACGAGAGCGAGGACAAGGCCGGGCAGGCCGGCGCCGGTGCCGATGTCGGCTACGGTTTCGCCGGGCTCGATCGCGTCGGCGAGAGCGGCGCAGTTGAGCAGATGGCGGTCCCAAAGGCGTGGCACCTCCCGCGGACCGATGAGGCCGCGGATGACGCCGGCGGTGGCGAGCTGCCGGCCATAGTCCTCGAGATGCGAAAGCACATCGGGCGCGAAGTGCGAAGCCGCCTCGGGCGGAGGCGGAGGCAGGGGCTCGAGAGTGGCTGGCAAGGGCGGTTTCGCGGGATCGTGCGGCATGGATCCAGATTCGGCGAGGGACGTGCGGAAGGAAGCGATTTTTGTTCCGGTGGCTCGTGCGGTCAAAAGGGCCAGTCCGGCCAGCGCACCGTGAGAAGAAAGATGAGCAGCATGCCAAAACCGCAGGCGAGCCGGCCGGCGGCGGAAAGCACGAAGCCCAGGGCCGCGCCGGCGCCGGCGCGGAGCGACTCGCGGCCGGTCTTTTGGGCGATATAGCGCTCTGCCACGACGGCGCCGAAGACCGTGCCGAGCAGGAGGGCGGGCAGGGAGAAGAACATGCCGATCACGGCGCCCGCGCCCGCTCCGGCCATGCCCCATTTGCCGCCGCCGAAAAGCTTCGTGCCAACAAGGACGCCAAGGAAATCCACCACGACGGAAACCAGCCAGACCACACCAATCCACGCGAGGGCACCCCAGGAGATCGACTCGGGCAGGAAGATTTTGTGGAGCACCATGCCGGCGAAAATGAGCGTGGTGCCGGGCAGCAGAGGCACGACGATGCCGGCGAACCCAACAAGGGTGAGCAGGATCGTGAGCGACCAGACGGCGATCTCCATGAGAGGGGCACATTCACGCCGCGTCGGCGGGCCGGGTCAAATCGCGTCGAAGCCCGGCAGCGACCCGCAGCATGCACGGAGGAGGCGCACAACAAAACGCCCGCGAGGCACAGGAGGCGCTCGCGGGCGGGGATGGGAACCCGACCAGCGGTCGGGTCTACAATGGGATCAGGAGGCGGGGGCCTCGGCGGCGGGGGCCGGGGCGCCGCCGTTTTGCTGCTCTTCGAGCTCCTTCATGGCCGCCTTGCGGGAGAGGCGGACCTTGCCGGTGCGTTCGTCGATGCCGATGCACTTCACGGTGATGCTGTCGCCCATCTTCACGACGTCCTCGGTGCGGCGCACGCGGAAGTCCGCGAGCTCGCTGATATGGCAGAGGCCTTCCTTGCCCGGGGTGCACTCGACGAAGGCGCCGAAGTCCTTCACGCCGGTGACACGGCCGGTGTAGATCTTGCCGATCTCGATCGGGGGACCGCCGGCGCTGCCGCCGCGTCCGCCGCCACCGCCGCACACGGCGTCGATTTCCTGGATGGCCCGGGCCATGGCGGCGCCATTGTTGGAATAGACGAAGACCTTGCCGGAATCGTCGTCGGCGATGTCGATCTGCGCGCCGGTGG
>CBINGR010000088.1:0-18997 GCA_966250295.1 uncultured Akkermansia sp.
CTCTGCCAGCAAACCAAGCAACCAAGCAAACAACTGATGACGCAGAGATAGACCGACAGGCTGGAAAAACATTCAAAAATTCGCCGGGAAATTTTTTGAGCCGTCCAAAGAAGGTTTTCGGGGTATCGGCTTTGGCATTTACATGCGGGCGAAGCGGGCTAGCTGTGGACGGCGTATCGCCTCGCAGCCCATGCCCGGGTGGCGGAATTGGCAGACGCAGTAGACTCAAAATCTTCCGACGAAAGTCTTGTGGGTTCGACCCCCACCCCGGGCACCATCTTCTGACAGAGGGAGAAACGCAAAATCAGCCGCCGACTCTTGCCCGTCAAAGGTGGCAAGAGTTGACACCCGCCCGCGCCGCATGGGCGCACGGAGAGGCGGTTTCACGATCAAGAAAGTAACCCTCAATGCCAATGGTTACACTTACGTTACCTTCCGCGTCGCGGGTCAGCTCAACGGCCGGCGGATCCGAAAGGATTTCAAATCGAAGGCGGAGGCGGAGGGGGAGAAAGACCGCCTTGAGATCGAGGCCGCCAACACCGACGGCGGCATCCGACCCGTAAATACGCGGTTGAGCCCGGTGCAACTGGCGCAGGCGGAGGCCGCCTTTGCCCGCCTCGGCAGCCATTCCTTGCCCTTGGCCGTCGAGTGGTTCCTCGCGAACTACCGGCCGCCGTCTGTGGAATGCAGCCTGACGGATGCCGTTGCCGCCTTCCAACTGGCGAAAACCGGCGAGGTAAGCGCCCCGGTGCTCTCGGATTATCGAAAGCTCCTTACGGCCCTGACGACCATGTTCCCCGGCCGCGCGGTGCATACCCTCACCACCGAGCACTTGGAGGCCTTCCTCGCGACGCGCGGGCCGGCCAAGAAGACATGGAATAACGGCCGTACGTACCTGCATGCGTTCTTTGAGTTTTGCCGCGATGATCGGCGGCGCTGGGTGCTGGTGAACCCGGCGAAGGCCTTGAAACAGCACACGATTCCGCGCGGCATCCCGCATATCGAGACCGCGGCGAAGCTCCGGGAGATGTTCGCCTTCCTCGAGACCTACGCCGGGCCGGCGCGGGCGAAAAACAAGCCCGGCTACCTCGTCCCGTACTTCGCCTTGGCGACCTTTGCCGGCATCCGCCCCAGCGTCCGCGATGGTGAGTTGTTCAAGATTCACAATCTGGCGGACCGCAGCCGCATCATCGACTTGGGGCTGGGTGTCATTCGCATCACGCCGGAAATCGCCAAAACCGACGACCTAAGGCAAATCACCATCCAACCCAACCTTGCGGCGTGGCTTACCCGCTATCCTTTGGACAAATACCCCTTGATGGTCGCCAACATGGGCGACCACGTCGGCCTTGTCCGCAAGCGGTTCGGCCTTGGGGACGACGTGCTACGTCATACCTTCGTTTCCGCCCACGTTGCCCGGTTTAAGAGCGTCGGTGCGACGGCCTTGGAAGCCGGGAATTCGGAGCGGATCATCCGGAAGCACTATTTGAACATGATGCTGCCGGCGGAGGCGGATGAGTTTTGGGCCATTGTGCCCGGGCAAACTCCGGCAGAAGGCGCTTAAGCCAAGCGTCGGCCGGGGCCAGCAGATCGGGGGTAGGCGTCACGCCTGCCCCTTCAATTTTCGCAATCATGCCGGCGCGAAAACGGTCAAGGGCGCTTGTATGGAAGTACAGGCCGCGGTCGCCGCGTGCATCGGGGCGTATCGCGCCAAGAGCGGCAAGAGTCCGTTGCCTCGGGGACGAGACCCCCGGAATCCGTCGACTCTCAACCAGTCGAAAATCCCAGCTCACTCGCCCCTTGCCGTCAGGGGAGCTCTTTAGCTTCCGGATTTTCACACGGATGAACACGCCGGTGAGGACGCGGAAGGCGGTCGGCGGGTCAAGTATGTAGTGCCCAGTTTTTGAGGGGGCGACGGCGGGACTAAGTCGGACTAGGTCCGCCACGACATTCCGACGGCTCCCAACGGACTGCCATAAGTTGACACGTCCAGCACGGCGTGAACCCGCAAACCGCTCCTAACCTAGAAAGACTCGTTGATAGGGTCGGCCTCCTCGCCGCTCTCTTCGACGAAAAAACCCGTCCAAGCATCCGTACCCTCGACCGGTGGGTAAAGAAAAAGAAAGTCCCCTTTTTCCGTATCGGACGCTTTGTCCGATTCGATCCGGTCCAAGTCCGACAGGCCCTTGAACGCAACTGCCTCGTCATGGCACGGGCAGAGAGCGGAGGTGCGCGTTGAAACCCCACCTCGTCACCGCGAAGGGGGTCAACGGCTCCGGCCGCATCAAGCATGCGCGCCTCGCCCTGCTCCCGCGCCCCGTCCGCCTCTCCTATGAGGATCGCGTTCGGGCGGACCGCGGTTTCCTCGGCAATGCTGAAGTTTGGGCCAAGATTTGGAGGGACGCAGAATGAGCCCGACCAAGCCCTACAAGCTCCGGCTGGCCCATGCCGTCGTCCAAGTCGGCCGACAACTTCCGCAGGAACCACTCGGCAGCCTTGTCCATTCCATCTTGACGTGGCGGCGCCTCCCGTTTCTGGCACCCAGTGCCGACGGGCAACGGTGGACGCGTTACGCCTACGATACCAAGGCCGGCACCAAACAGGAAATCCGGCCGAACCAGTTCGCATGCCTGATTAAACGGACGGCGCACACACCCGCGGAGACTGTAATCCTGCATGCGGCGCTCCACCTCGCGGGCCGGGGAGGGCTAGCCAATGGCTGACCGCCTTTCCCTCCGCACCCGCGAGCAGCTTCGCGCCAAGATTGAGGCCACCCTCACCACCATTCAGGCCCGAGCAATCGACCTTACAGCCGAGGCCATCGCCGCCGAGGTGCAGGCCGACGCCGAGGAACTGGCCCTCGGTGGCGTGCTGGTCGGCCTCCGTGCTGCCCTCGGCCCCGAGTTGGGCGAGATCGCGCTGGCGGACCTGACCGGCCGCCTTGACGAGTCTGACGCCGAGGTGGCGCGACGCTTCGGCCTCGAGCACTCGACCGTCTCCAAGACCCTGCAACGCGTCCGCCGGAACCTCGGCATCCCCCTCCGCGTGCCGAACAACGCGCGCACCGCCGCGACGAAAGGCCGCCGTGCCGGAGGTGGAAATTGACTCTGCCGCCCCCATCGTTCCCCGGCATTAGCGACGTCGCGGTCGCCGCGGCCGGGATCCGCAGCGTATCCCCCTACGAAGCGGAAGCTTTATGCGGCCTTCGCGTCGCCGGGTTCTGGATACCCTACAGTACTGCCGAGGGGAACCGAGTCCAACGCGAGGGCGACGGACCGCAGGGATTCGGGCGACTGCGGCTTTTCCAGCCTGACCACCACGGCCGCCGCTACACCCAACGAAAAGGCAGTAAGCCGTACGGCTATGTCGTTCCCGGTTTGCTCGCCCCGCTGCTGGGGCAAGACACCCTTGTCATCGTTGAAGGCGAAAAGAAGGCGCTCGCATTGCTCGACGCTGGGGTCGCCGCCGTTGGCATCGGCGGAATCAGTCTGGCCCTGCAAGACGGACAACTCGTCCCCGGCCTTCGCGAAGTAATGCAAGCGAGGCCGGACGGAACGCGCGTCCTCTTCCTAGGCGACGGAGACACGTCGCTCCTATTCGCCTTCAGTCGCGAAGCGGTGAAGCTCGCCAAAGCCCTGCGCGATTATCCCGTCGCCTTGCCGCGGATCGGTCTCGACGGACCGGGCAAAGGAATCGACGACGCACGCGCCGCCCTCGGCGCCGACGCCTTCGCCGCCTATTGGCAATCGCTCGCCAATACCGCGGAACCGGTGAGTCCCGACGACACGCCGGAGGCACTAGCCGTGCGCCTCTTCAAACGCGAGAACCCCGAAACCTTAAAGAAAGCCGCCAATGGCCAACTTTCGTAAAAAGCTCTTCCTCTTTCTTGCGGACCTCTCCGGTTCGCCCCTCGACCAAACGGAGGCCGTCGCATTCCTCGCCGACGCCACCGGAATTGGACCGAAGCTCCTGCGTTCCCAAGCCAAGGCCATGCGCGCGTCTCAGGCAACCCAGGTTGACCCCGACGCGCCGAGTATAGAAGAGGCAACCGAGGGCATGGCGCATCTCGCCCCGCGGCGGTATTGGAAAGACACGGGGCTAGGAGAATGGGCGGAGCTGACGCATGATTCCGCGGTCCTTCGTCTGCGCGAACGTGGGCTCTCACCCAAAAAGCAGCCGGCAGAAGAACTGTCATCTCTCGAGCGGGGCGTCATCCACCTGCAAGACGCTCGGCGCGTTCACTACGCCGGCCCGCTGACGGCTTGGCCGGTGGGGCTCCACACCGACAAAGGGACAAATTTTCTCGTTACGCGGCAGCCTGCATTCATCACCCCAAGGCAGGGCGACCCCTCGCCTTACCTCAACCTCGTCAAGGAGGTTGTAGGCGTAGGAACCGACCCCCACGGGGAAACGCAATTCCACATCGTCCTAGGCTGGCTTCGGCAATGGCTCTTCTCCCTGAGAAACCATCAGAATCATATTCCCGGCCAGATTCTACTACTCGGCGGCCCCCCGGGTTTGGGGAAAGGATATTTTACGATGATTACTGGTGCGCTTGGTGGGGACCGCTGTAGCGATGCCTCAAAGGGTTTTGTGGAGGGGGCTCGATTCAACGCCGAGCTGGCAGGGGTGACCCTTGCGGGGCTCCACGATTCGGCGCTGCCTTCCGATTTGGCGAGCGTCAACGCGCTTTGGGGTAAATGTAAGAAACTCGTGGCGGACCGGGACCATTCTATCGAGGGCAAGCACGTTGACGCCCGCACGCTACCTCTCGCCGGTCTTCGCACCGTCGTCACGTGCAACTTTGGGGAGGAGGCGTCCCGCTTGCTCGCCCCCGTCATTCTGGATGACGGCATGTCGGATAAGGTGATTTTGCTCCGCGGTTACCCGCCAAACACACCCCGGCCAGCCACCGGCACGCCGGAAGCGATCGAAGCAACGCGGCGCATCCTCGCGAGCTTACCGGCCGTGGCTTGGTACCTAGGAAACGAATATCAGTTACCCTCCGCGCTTCGGGACGCGGAACAAAACCGCTATGGAGTCGCGTCTTGGCACCATCCCGACCTTGTCGGAATTATCCGAAGCGCGCATCCAGACAACCCATTGGGGGATTTGCTTGATTCGTGGCTGCTCCAGATGGCGACCGCCGGCCATTCGTCTGTTTGGGAGGGGACGGCGACGGACTTGTTCACCGCGCTCAAGACCACCTTCGGGCCAACCTTCTCCAGTCTTACGACTCGACCCCAACACCTCGGGCACCAGCTCTCCCGCCTCCGCAAACAACCCGGATGGGGGGAGCGACTGCATGACCGTTCCGTCTGGGTCGGAGCTCGCCAAAACCAAGAGCGTCGAGTCTGGCGCGTCGCCCCATTGGGGCAAACCGCGACGCCACCAGCGCCCTAATACCTGCCCATCCTATGCATCCTATGCATCTTTTTCTAAATTTAATGCGCGAGAAATTCTCTTCGTTTCTTCGTTTGAGAAAACACACAGGAAATCCGCCGAAAAGAAGTGCCGAAAACCTGAATAGGATGGCTAGGATGGCTAGGATTTCGCCGGACGTTGAAGCCCGCCTGCGCGACGCAAACGAACGCCTCGGGCACGCCCGGACCCTCCGCGCGACGCTTGACCGCTGGCATGATCGCCTTGCCGCCGAGAACCCGGCAGTCACGGCGACCGAAGTCGGAGAGGCTTGGTTTCAGGTCTATGCCCGCACGGGCGTTTGCCTCCGCACCTGCCGCCGCGAGCTCGACCAACTACTCGATGGGGATTTGGAGGGGGCGGACGTATCCCGCCGCGTCTACGATATCGCCGGGGGCGCGCTAGAGCCGCACGTTGCCGCTTTCAGCGACGCTTTGGACAGGCGGTGAGGGCAAACAAGCCGCCATGGGGTAGGGAGTCTTCTAAACGCGAGCCTTTCCTCGCAGGTTCACCACTCCGTCATGCCTCCGTGACAGGTTCGAAAATGGCTTTCCCATCCTAGACAGTGGATTTGTTGATGCGAAGGTCTCCCGTCTTGCCGTTTTAGCGCGTGGAAGTGGCTCCCTCTCGTCTTGGCGCGCGTTCACGTGGAAGAGCGAGGCACGGGGTTGACGTCTGGCGGCGGGCATGTCCCGCCCGCTTCGCGTGCTCGTTGCTTGCGAGTTCTCCGGCGTTGTCCGCGATGCATTCCTCGCCCGAGGGCACGCCGCGGTTTCTTGCGACCTGCTCCCATCTGAACGCCCCGGTCCACACCGTCAGGGTGACGTGCGTGATTTCTTGGCGGAACCGTGGGACCTCATGATCGCCCATCCGCCGTGCACCTACCTTTGCACGTCCGGGCTTCATTGGAACAAGCGCAGGCCCGAACGGCAGGCGCTGACAGAGGATGCCTTGGCGTTTGTCCGCCTTCTCTTGGCGGCGCCAGTGCTTCGGATCGCACTCGAGAACCCGGTAGGCTGCATTTCCACCCGCATCCGGAAGCCTGACCAGATCTTGCAGCCGTGGCAGTTTGGACACCCCGAGAGTAAGGCGACCTGCCTTTGGTTGAAGAACCTGCCGCCACTCCGCCCAACGAACGTCCTTTCTCTCCCGCCGTCGGGACGGTGGGCAAACCAAACGGACGATGGGCAAAATTGTATCCCGGAGCGTCGGGACCGCTGGAAGGACCGGAGCCGCACTTACCTTCACCTGGCGGAAGCCATGGCGGACCAGTGGGGCGCTTTGGCGTGCTAGTCCGCGGAAGTAACTCATGGGCAAATTCCACGTTACTCCTATGGGTGATGAATCCCGCCCATTCCGAACTCGACCAGCTCGCCCGATTCCAAGCGCGCGCCGACAAGATCGCCTCCGATGCCGCCCGCTGGCCCGCCCTTCTCAGCCAAGCCCGCGCCAATCTCGCGGCCGCGCAAGAGGCCTTCGTCTCCGGCCTCGACGCCAAGGCCGCCGCTTCTGTTGCGGACGCTGACGCCCAAGTCCGCGCCCTCGTCCCCGCCTGTGCCGCGCTCGACGCAGCCGGCGGGCCCGAAGCCTTGCGCTTCAACGCGCTGAACACTCCTGACGTTTTCGCCGCGTTCGTCGCCGGCTTTGAGAAGCGTTACAATGCACTCGAAAAATTGAAGCCGCTGGCCCGTGCGGCCTACAGCCAGTGCACTGCTGACGCCGTCGCCGCGGGCGCGGATCCGCGCCACTTGGTCGGTTTTGAGATGCCGCCCTCGATGCGGGAAGCGCGTTCGGTCCTCGACGTCCTCGACGGCGACGCGCAGGCCGCCCTCGTGGCGCACAATTACGCGGCCAACCCGGCCGGCTATTCCCGGCGCCCCTTTGGTGAGCTGTTCGCGCTTCTTGCGGCTCCGCTCCCGACCGTCCCCGCCGTGTCTGCGGCCTGATCTAATGACCTCGCTATCACCCCGCGCCCTCGCGCGTATTCAGCAACTCACCGGGCAGCCGGTGGAGTTCGGCCCGCGTGTCGCTTCCGCTACCTCCGGTCCGAAAATGGGTGCCGACACCCGCGCAATCATCGCCCTTGCCGAACGCATCCGGCGGAAGCTCGTCCACTTCGCCGCGGTCCCAGCCCGCGACCCCAAGACTGGCGCGTTCACCGTCGGCGGTGCCGTCACCTCCGGCGCGCTCCGCAAGGTTTGGCGGATCCCGTCACGCATCACACCTCGCCCGCAGTCTCGGACCACGCGTCCCACCGCCTGACACCATGATCAAAGTCGCCCCTGGGTACGACCCCAACAACACGCTCGTTTTTACTTCCGGCGGACAGCTCGTGACTGACCGGTTCGGCATGTCGAGCGCCCGCGCCGTCTGGTGGTACTACGGCGATTCGCCGGAAAGCCAGGTCAGCATCTTCAGCGCGCACCCGCGGTGGAGTTTCCTGGAGATGGACAAGCGCACCATCGTGCTCCGCCCGGACGGAGCTTGGGACATCGTCGGCGACTACTTCGGCGTCGATGGCAACCCTGAGCCGATCTACGCCCTCGACAACTCGACGAGCCAGGAACCGATCGAGACGCATCCGAACTTCGCAGCATTTGGCGGAAATGGTGCGGTCTTCGATGAAGATGGTCTATTCGTGGGTTTTAAGCCGGTCGTATCCGGCGGGGTCATCACTAATAGCAAGTGGGTCGGTACGGCCTTCGCATTTTGCCGCCTGCGTTGTCGTCTGCCCCGCTTGCGCCGTCGTGATTTTACTTTGGTGGACGGTGAGCCCTTCACTTTCCGCGAAAAAAAGCGGTTTCACGCCCCGCGCTCCCTCTGGCTTCACACCCTTGCCGCCTACCGTCGCGTAAATCCTCGTGAGCCGGAAGTCACTCCCACCGAGGTTCCCCCGCTGCCTCCTGTACCCACGGTCGTTTTGACCGCGTGGGATGCGCTCGCCCGCAGCTTCGCGGAACACGTCGCCGACGCTCATGCCCGAATCTCCGCGACCTGGGGCAACGTGCGCCACCGCGCCACGCTCGCGCAGGCCGCACTCGCCGCTGTCCAGACATGGGTGCGAGCCGGAGCCAAACGGCTGCCCCCTGCGGCGGACTTGCCGGCCGCACTGCTCCGGCGCGCGGAGCGAGCCAAGGCCGCAGGGGTTCAGGCTTTCACCTATTGGCCCGCCTCCCTGCTGCGGGCCGTTCGCCGTGCGCTCGACCTCGTTGCGGCCGTTCGCGTGGAAGTCGCCCAAACCGTGAGGGTGTCCGCATGAATCCCGACGACCTGATGACCAGTAACGAGGTGATGCGCCGGTTCGGCTACAAGGACCGGCATGCCTTTTGGGACTTCGTCCGCCGGAAGAACGTACCGCACCTCCGGTTCAACGCCCGCGTCATTCGCTTTGAGCGCGGGCCCTTGGAGGAATGGCTACAGAGGCGGCGGAGCGTGAAGCTTCCGACGCGGGCGGGAGGTGGGCTTTGAACCCCGACGAAGTCCTCCTGACCGCAGAACAGGTCATGGCCCGCTACGGGTACAAGGCCCGATCATCCTTCTGGCAGTTCGTCCACGCCAAGGGTGTGCCGCACATCGTCCTCAACGCCCGCAAGATCGTGTTCGCGCCGGCGGCCTTGGCCGCATGGGAGGCGAAGCGGACGGTGGGGAAGGTTAAAATCTAATGCCTGAAACTCGAAGTGGGCAGCGAGTTGAAACTGTTGCAAAGACTACCACTTGGCGCGTGGTAGGTAGCTTCGCACCGGGGGATTACCCCGGACTTAAACGCCAAGTGGCGCTTGACTGCTTTACACCCCAAGGTCCTTTTTAAATTCGAAATGGACGCCGTGAAACAGCCTAAGCCAGTAAAGCCCACCAAAGGCACGGTGATAGCCGCAGAAGCTCGCAGCCGCCGCAATTCAGCCAGCCGAGAGGAACGACAAGCCGGTGTTCTGCGGGCCTTGAGCATCATCTACGGAAGCGCATCCAGCGCCGCTCATGCGACCACGCGTAGCCGTTGACACGAATTTCCTCTTAGACCTCGCGACCCCGACGGAAGACTCACGGGACGCGCTAGATCTGCTTCGGGATCGCGTCAAGAATGTGGAGCTTGTCGTTACGCCGACAGTTCTCGACGAACTAGACGATTTGGCGCATAACGATCCGTCCGCAGCGAAACGTGAACTTGCTCTGAAAGCTCTTCAGTCCTTGGTGCGAGATTGGGCAATATCGCCTCTACGCCTTACTGATGTCGGTGAGGACATAATCGAATCTGTAGGGGACAAGATCCGCTTGCGCGGAATCATCCCGTACGAGGAGAGGAACGATTCCTACGCCATCGCCGAAGCCGCTTTGGCGAACTGCGACATTTTCGTGTCCAACGATGGGCACATCAAAGACGCGGACCAGACGCAGCTTACTGCTTTGCTGAGGGAGTGCGATGTAAGCCAAGTAGTTATCCTTACCAGTCCACACGGGATCATCAGGAAGTTCGGACGGAAGCGTCGCTAATCTCATCGGGCGTCCGGTGTCCTGCCTCGCCTGAGTGTTAAACACTCCTGCAATACAGAGTGCGGGAGGGTGCTACCCTCCCACCTAATCCGCGGGAGCATCCGCAATACTAAGATGGTGGCAATGGAGGCGCCACCGGCAGCGCAAACCACGCTTCTGCCTCATCCTTCCGCATGAGCTCCCGGTAATGCCGGTGAAGCACGCTGGGCGTGTTGCCGGCGCGCCGTTACCGGTCCTTTCCTCCCGCCCCGACCAAGTGACGGAGAAGACGGCGACACTCGCGATTTTCGACAACTCCGGCCGACCGGTAGCTCACGACGGACGCGGGGTTTTTCGTGCCCACTCCTGAAACGTGGGAGCGCGTGCAATACAGGGTGCGGAACCGTCCCCGCCCAATCTGCCCGAGCCGATGCAATACAGGGTGCGGACGTGGGGCGGACTGCGCTTCCGCGCACCGTCACCCAAACCGCCCCTTCCGCTTGGGCACGGTTACCGAAACCCGTTTTCCGTCCGGCATCCCGTCGGGCGGAGCCACAAAGAATGATCGAACCTGAAACTACCGCCCGAACGGGCAGCCAAACCACGGAAGCCCCGCAAACGGGCATGACCCCCGAGCAAATACTCGGCCCCAACTGGACGCCGTCGCCGGACGATGTCCGTCTCGGTTACTGCGAATTTCTCCGCGCGACCCTTACAGGCCTCCGGTCCCAAGCGTGGGGCTTGGCCGAGAATGGAGAACTGGAATCCCTGCGGGACTTCGCCGAAAGAGTCGGGAATCTGTCCGACGCTTTCCATAATATCGGGGAGATGCTGCTCCCGGAAAATTTCCCTTGGATGTCGGACGCGAAGTTCCGCGAGCTCCACCTCCGCCCCTTAAGCGAGAAGGCGGGTCTTGATTTCGAGGCTCATCTCGACCTTTGGACGAAATCTAGCGCCGCCAGCCGCGCCCTTGTCGCTTCGGCAACGTCACAGGCAGCTCCGAAACCCCGCGACACACTGGGGCGCGCTCGGCATTTTTCCGGTATTCTCGGGGACTTGGCTTCCCTCGGCTGCCGAATCGCCGACGCCGCAGCGAACGGGGAGGACGTCGCCTCGCAATCCGGCACGCCCTTGGCGTCCGAAATTGCGACGGAAAAGACCCGTCTCGCCCATGCACTCGCCAAGCTTGCGCAAGAAATCGACTCCGTCCGCGCGGAAGAATTTTCGACGCTAATCGCGGGAGCCTTCTCCGTCCCTGTCCCGGCGGACGCGAAACGAGAGGGGGCCGCCTGATCCATCCGCATCGCATAGCGTCGGCGTGCGATTAGTGGACATCCAAAATGCCCACCGAACCGAAAAAGCCCAGTCGCGTTACCGCGACGGGGCTCGAAGTATCGGCTATTTGTCCAAACGGGGGCCGGGCTTCGTCGGCAGTGGCTCGCACGGGAAACAAGCACCCGGCGGCCAGCGCAAACGACGCTTTTGGCGTCGTGCCATATGAACCTCCTCCGCTTTAGCGGATTGTGGAAGCTTAAGTCCTCGGGCGGAGGACTTAAGCGCGTTAACTGGAGTTGACACCCCGCAGACTCATGCCGTCTTATTCTTTTGAATCACTGACAAGACAGTTGTCCGTGCGAGCGCCTCGCTCCAAAAAGAACGAGCCTCAAACTTGAGCCGGGATCTTCGCGAGAGGTCCCGGCTCTTTGCTTTTGGCGGCTTGATCCTCGCAGCCGCATCGGCGCCGTCAACTGAAACGGTCAGCTTTTCGTCACTTTTCCCTTTTCGCAACCAGCTACGGCCAGAGCGTTTAAACGCCCTTTAAGGACTTTTAAGGACCTTTAAGTCCTTTAAGGATTTCCACCGCCGCTAGACCCCATTTGGCGGAAGCCTCCATTCTACGGGGGCAACCGCAACCGCCGCCGCGGAAGAGTTACTCTTGCCCGACTCTTGCCTAAAAACGTTGCGCGAGTGGCGTCTTGTGGCGTCTAGTGTCGTCGCACATGAAAAACCCAGAGGCTCCCAAACAGCCTCTGTCAGAGGGGCCGGAGGGAGAAATCCCAACGGATCCGAAAATGGCCTCCGAGGGCGCAGGGGTTCGACCCCCACCCCGGGCACCAGGCGAAGGGAATCCGGCTTCCCCTGGCTGATGTGAGTGGGAACGCTTAGGCCAAGTCGCTTTGCAAACAAGGGGAGGCTTGCCATGTTGGCATCGTTACTTCAAAGAGTGTCCCATAACTCGTTGATGCAGGTGCTTAGTAAAGATGCTTAAACGGGCTTTTAACACTTGGAGCCAGCCGCTTGCGCCCCACGTTTGTCACCGAGCTTGACGCCCTGAGAGGGACCTTGCCCCATCTGCCGTTAAATTTGCTCCTTTATTGCGATAGTGCCCCGCATGGAATCCGTTCAACCTCCTCTTCCCGCCGCCGCTCCGCCGACCATCGCGCAGCTTCCCGTGCGGTTGCGCGACTTGTTGAAACGTGAGGTATGCCTGGACATCAGCCGGGCGCATATCGAAGCGGCGCTGAACCAGGTGGAGCAGGAGGCGGCGGAACTCCGCAAGACCCGGCCGCCGTTTCTGTTTTTGCACGCCAAGCCGATGCGCGCCGAATTTCAGTCCCGGGAAGCGGGGACGAGCGAGTCGCTGGCAGCGCTGAGTACGGGCTTGCAGAACGTTGCGGCCGCCCAGCCCCGGATCCGCGCCTGGGTGGAGGATGACTTGGAGACCTTCCTGCGCGATTCCCAGCCGGCCTACATGATGGGGCTGGCGACGCATCGGTTTCCGGACGACTGGCAGCGGGCGGTGCTGCGTTTCGACCAGCGCGTGGCAGGGTTTCGCGCTGCGCTGGGCCAGGTGCAGGCGGCATTGGGCACGGTGCCGGGCGGAACGGCGCTGGCGGCGCATGCGGGGGCTTTCGAACAGCTCATGCCGGCCCGTCAATGGGGCGCGCTGCTCGACTACGAATTTCTTTTTTTCAACCGCGTGGCCGATCTGCAGCGGCGTTCGGCCGAATTGGGCGGAGACACGCTGAAACGCACGCCCGATCACCAGTTCGGGGCGCAGGTGGGGCAATGGGCGCGGATGGACGCGGAAGCGGTCCGCCGCTCGATGCTGGAGCTGCGCGCGCGCCTGGAACTCGCCGCGATGGACGCGCGGGCCCTCTACGTCGCCGAGGCCGCGCTGGCGGGTGGCGGCGGGACCGCTTTCCGGAGCTTTCTTTTCCCGATGTGGGAAGCTCTTCGACAGCTCATGCGCCTGGAAATCCTTCCGGAGCAGGTGGAGGCGATCGTGGCCGAGACCGAACGCATGGTCGCGGCGGCGGGGGGCTAGGCGAAGCTCCGGCAGGCGTATCCGGAAGCCTAATACCGCCGGGTGTAAACCGCGCCGCGACGGTCGGTGAAAACGAGGCGGTCGTCCTGCACGCCGGCGAAAACGAGCTCGCCCTCGACAGGTTCGCCGACGGCGACGATGCGGCCTTTGTACATGAGGCGTGGGCGCTCCCCGGGGAGAACCGCGGTGATCACCAGTGCGTTCACGGCATTATAGGTCTCGATTCGGGGAACGGCGGAGGATGCGGCCGCCGAAGGATCCCGGCCTGGAGTTTCGACTTTCGGTGTGGCGGCTGTGGGCACCTGGGTTGCGGGAGCGGACTCGGGTTTGGCGGCGGCCGGCGGGGGCGGATTTGCCACCGAAGGACCGGGGGGGGCGTCCGAGTGCAGGCGGTTCCAGATGACCAGGAAAGTGAGGATGGCGGCGACGGAGAGCAGGGCGACCCAGAAGCGCTGAGTATTGCGCGCTTTGCGAAGAGCTTTCGCCTTGGCTTCATCGACGGGCGGAAGGGCGGGGGTGCCCGCCGAGCCTGTGGTGAAAAAGGGCGCGATGGTGGTGCCGGTGCGTTCCTTCGCTTTGACGAGGGCTTCGGCTATTTTGCTCATTTTGTCCAACGAGGCTAGGTGCGTTCATCCGGATGCGCAAGCGAGCTCATAAGCGCGTTTCGGCTGAGTGGGACCTGCGCATCAAAGCTCGTCGTCGAGCGTTTCCCGGAGGATCCCGGCCTTGGGATCGACGGCGACGCGGGCGAGCCAGTCGCGCATCAGCGGGTCGGCTTCCGCGAAGGCGGCGGGAAAGGGAGCGGCGAGGAGATCAATGATGCGCAGAAGGCCGGCGGCGTCGCGCACGAGATTTTTGGCATGGGTGTCGGCGATGAACCAGGGGCGGCCCCCGATAAAGGCGAGCCGGGGATGATCGCGGTGGGCGCGGAGGAAACGCGCGGGTATGGGGATCAGCGCGGAGGGCAGGAGCGCGCTGACGTCGGCATTTTCGGGAAGCCGGTCGCCGAGCGTTTGTTTTGCGACGAGAGCGCCTTCGGGGGTGATGCCGACGACTTCGGTAGGCATGCCGCCTAGTGCGACGATGAGGGCGAGTTTCTCCAGCAGGTCCCGGTAGCTGCCGAGGCAGGCGTCGGCCTGGAGCGCCGGGACGTCCAAGCCGTCGGCGGAGAGGGCCCGAAAGAAGGTAAAGGTACCTCCGATGCGACCTTCCTCACGGGGAAGGTAGAACTTGTAGATGGAGCCGTCGTGGACGGACTGGAAGGCGCTGGCCTCGACGCCGCTGCCGATGCGTCGCAGGCGGGGGCTGCCTTCGCCCATGGGGTCTTCGTGGCCGGCGAGAAACCCGAAGGACTCGAGCGGAATGATCGGCAGGGTGGCACGGAAGGCCCGGGCGGCGCGATCGAGTTCGGCCCAGAGCGCATCGGCGCCGGCGAGAAGGCTCAGCTGGTCTTCTTCCCAGAGGACAAGATCATCGTCCGGAGCCGTTCCGATGCCGACTTTCTGCGCTGCCGCGCCGAGGCGAGCGAACGCTTCCAGTCTTCGCTCGTGATCGTGTTGAAGAGCGGCCTGCTCGTCGGGGCCGGGGTGGCGTCCGCCTTGGAGGACGGTCGCGTGTCCGGTGAAGGGGTCTTGCATGGATCAGTCACGGCGCGGTGAAAATGGAACGGAACGGCGGCCGGACAAGGTCAACTTGCTCGCAGTTGTTCGCAAGTTGCTCGCGGAAGAGGCGGGAGCTCAGCCCTTGGTTTCCTCCTCCTGTTCGTCGCCGGCTTTTTCAGGGAGGCGGGTGGCAAGAATCTTGTCGATGCGGTGGCGATCCATGTCGATGACCTCGATGCGCCAGCCGGCGTGGTCGAAGTAGTCGCCAGCCCGGGGGATGCGGCCGAAATAGGTCATCACGAAGCCGCCGGCGGTCTTGTATTCGGCGGTATCCTCGTGGGGAAGCTCGTCGAGCTTGAGCAGATCCTTGAATTCGGGGACGAGGAGGGTGGCGTCGATGAGCCAGGAACCGTCGTCGCGCTTGCGTGCCTCGGGCGCGGCCCGGCGGCCTTTTTCGGGGAGGTCTCCGGCGATGGCCTCCATGACATCGATCATCGTGACCAGGCCCTGGATGGCGCCAAACTCGTCGGTGACCAGCGCGAGATGCTGGCCGGTTTTGCGAAACTGCTCGATGAGGTGGATGACCGTCATCGATTCGGGCACGATGAGCGGCGGGGACATCACGCTTTTGAGGCTGGCCGGAAGGCCGAAGGCGGAATTGGCCCAGATGGCCTTCACCGTGACGACACCGACGACCTGGTCGCGGTGCATGGTGTAGACGGGATAGCGGGAGTGGCCGCTGGTGACGATCTTGCGCCAGTTGATCTCGTCGGGATCCTCCAGATTGAGGAAGACCATCTTGGGGCGCGGAGTCATGATGGCGGTGACGCCGAGCTGGTCGAGCTGGAGGACGCCGGCGACCATCTCGGTCTCGGTGGGATTGAAGGCACCGGTTTTCAAGCCCTGCTGCACGAGGTCGTTGATCTCTCCTTCGGAGACGGACTGGTCGCGGACCTTGCCGAGGCCGAGCAGGCCGAGGATGCGGTCGGTGCTCCAGGTGAGGGCGGCGATGATCCAGGTGGAAAGCCACGCGAGGTTGGTGATGGTGCCGGCGACCAGGCGGGCGATGCCGTCGGGATTGGCGAGCGCGGCGCGCTTGGGCACAAGTTCGCCGATGGCGACGGAGGCGAAGGTGAGGCCGACGATGACGAGGGCGAAGGCGATGCGGTCGGCGTAGGGGGCGAGCAGGTCGACGCGGGCGAGGAAACCGCCGATAAGCGCGCGCATGTCCTCCCCGGCGGCGGCGCCCTGAAGGATGGTCAGGAGCGTGATTCCGATCTGGATGGTGGAGAGGAAGCGCTCCGGCTGCTCGGAGAGGGCGAGGGCCTTGCCGGCGCGGCGGTCGCCGTTTTCCGCGAGCTCGCGCAGGCGGGTCTTGCGGGCAGAGATGAGGGCGGTTTCCGCCATGGCGAAAAAGCCGTTGGCAAGGAGGAGCGCGGCGATGACGAGGAGCTCCGGGATGACTGGGTGCATTTTGAGTCGCACACCATCGCGGGGGCGGGGGCGCGGCGCAAACAGGTTTTGGCGGCGGAGAAGAGCGGTACGTGTATTTGAATAGCGGATACGAAAGGACCGGGGTCGCGAAAAACGCGAGTCAAGCGCATCTGATGCTTGCAAAGCGCATGCGCACATGAATGCTGCCGCTCACGCAGCGCAAAATGCGCGGTGTCCGGCGGGCCTTCCCCCAGGCCTTCGTCCGGTGTCAGACCCAGAACCAAACCAAACAGGAGACACATCATGGCTACTGCCAAAAAGACGGTGAAGAAAGCCGCGGCCCCGAAGGCCGCCGCCAAGAAGCCGGCCGCCAAAAAGGCGGCCGCGAAGAAGCCCGCCGCGAAGAAGAAGTAATTCTTCGTCCGCGAGGGGCGCTTCAAACCGTCCTCACCGACCGCCGTCTCCTTCGGGAGACGGCGGTTTTTTGCGCTCCCGCGGCCGCGCGCCCGGAGGCTTCGGCCGCTTCAGTTGCTCCAGTAGCCGGAGTGCGGCTTGTCGTCCTGGCCCGCGCCCACGAGTTCGCCGGCCTCCTCGCCGACGGAGGCGTCATCGGATTTTTCCTCGAGCGGGGCGAAGCGCTCTGAGCTGAAACCGAGCTCCTGCTTCCCCTGGTGAAAGGGATCCTGCGGGTTGGTCAGCTCGACGAGCAGGAGCCCGACGGTCGCGGAGTCGCCACCCTTGACCACTTTTTCCCGGCCGAGGAAAACCTCGCGGATGGTGTAGGTGACGCCTTTCACGGGGAGTTGTTTGTAGATGGCGCGGATGAGCGCGGGGAAGGTGTCGTTGATGCAGACGACTTTCTGGCCTTTGATCATGGAACACAGCTTGGTGCGCCGGGGCGCGGAGCGGAAGCGGGGAAATTGCCGCGAGGAAAACCCGGGCCGCGCGCCCAGCGGGCTCAGCGCAGGGTGAGCCTGAAAACCACGGATTCCTCGCGGGGCGCGGCGGCGGGCGGCTCGATCACGAGGGCTTGGGCGTCCTGTTTCCACCGGATCGTCTCCTCCGCTCCGAGGAGGCGCACCTCGGCGACGGTCCGGTCGAGCAGGCCGGCGGAGGTGCCGAGCCGGGCAAGGGAAAGCGCCGCCTCGGGTTTCCCGAGCACGATGACGTAGAGCGCGTCGTTCTTGGTGGTGTAGCGCACGTCGGCGGCGGTGAAGGGCTTGCCCTTACCTTCGTTGAAGCCCTGGGCGGAAAGCTCGGCGCCTTCGCTGGCCGGGCCTTCGCCGAAGACCTTCCAGGGGCGGGTATCGTAGATCGCCTCGTGGTTCACGTCCATCCAGGCGCCGATGCGCTCGAGGATGGCGGTCTCCTTTTCGTCGATGGAACCGTCGCCGCGCACGGGGATGTTGAGGAGGAGATTGCCGTTCTTGCTCACGATGTCGGCCAGCATGTGGACGACCGTCTTTGCGCTTTTGTAGCGGTTCCGCTCATAGACGGAGCGGTTGTAGTGCCAGTCCCCGATGCAGGTGTCGGTCTGCCAAGGGTGGGGCAGGATGGTCGCGGGTACGCCGCGCTCAATGTCCCAGGCGAGGCAGTCGAGCTGGCCTTCGGTGAGGACCTTGCCGAAAAGGACGCCGTTGTCGGCGGCTCCGTGCCGGCGAAGGTTTTGATTGTAGAAGTGGGCGGCGATGTGGAGGCCGGCGTCGCTGACGGGCCAGAGGGGCAGGGCGGTGTCGTCGAAGTAGAGCAGATCGGGCTGGTGCTGGTTGATGAGGTCGATGGTGCGGTTGTAGAATGCTTCGCAGTAGGGGACATCGGGGTGGCTGCAGCCGTTGTCCCAGTTCCAGCGGCCATGGATGGAGGGCGGGTTGAGAAAATCCGGGCTGGGCGTGTGGTTTTGGGCGTAGAGTTCCTGCGGGTCGAGGCCCTCCCACCAGGTGCCTTTCCCGTCGGACTTGGTGAGTTTGCCGTCGTAGGGGACGCCGGCGAGAGGGCCTTCGTGGTCGGCGCCTTGGGCGGGCTCGTACCAGCTCCAGGCGTGCGCGGCATGGACGCTGACGCCGAAGCGCAGGCCCTGGGCTCGGGCGGCGGCGGCCCAGCCGCCGACGAGATCCTTTTTGGGTCCCAATGCGGCGGCATTCCAGGCGTGGTGGCGGCTGGCCCAGAGGTCGAAGTTGTCGTGATGGTTGGCCATCGCGAAGAAGTACCGGGCGCCCACGCGCTTGTAGAAAGCCACGAGTTTTTCCGGCTCCCAGTGTTCGGCTTTCCAGTCGTGGATCACGTCCTTGAAACCGAATTTCGAGGGATGCCCGTAGCGCTCCACGTGGGAGCGGTACTTCGGTCGGCCTTCCTGATACATTTCGCGGGCGTACCAGTCGCCGGCCTCAGGCTGGCATTGGGGGCCCCAGTGGGCCCAGATACCGAACTTGGCATTGCGAAACCATTCGGGAGCCTCGTAGGCGGCGAGGGAAGACCAGGCGGGTTTGAACGGGCCGGGGGCCACGGGTTCGACGGAGGTGTTGACGAGGATTTCGGGCGTCGCGGTCTCGGAGATGGAATCGGCCGGCAGGAGAGATGGAGCGGCCAGGAGGAGCGCTCCGAGAAGAGGAAGCGACGAGCGTGAGGAGCGGGAGCGGGGGTGGGGGGGGGGGTGGGGGTGGGGGTGGGGCCTGATGGAAAGTCACCGATGCTCACGAAAATGATCCAAAATGACCATGCATGGAGCCGTCGTTCTTGTGTATAAAAC
>CBINGR010000089.1:0-18833 GCA_966250295.1 uncultured Akkermansia sp.
GCCTGGTTTCCCGACCACGGAGCACCGGTCTATTTCGAAGACAGCGCCTAGGGCGCGTCTGGGAATAAAGTCGGCCCGGCGGAAGCGGAAAGCCGGGCTCAGCCAAGGCACGAAAGGCGGAGGTGGGCCACTGGCCCATGCCGCCTTTTGCAACGCCGGCCCAGCCAGACTCCCCGCTTTCCCCGCAAGGCCTCGGCGACGGGCTGAGTTTTTGCCAGACAGGCCCTGGGCACTCTCTTCGAACTTGGCCGGCTTTAACCGCGGATTATACAAAAAAACGCGGAGACGAAAAGATGGACGAGGCCCGTTGACCGCGGATCGCACCGGTGACCACGGATTCAGATCTTGTCCATGCCCACGGCCATGGCCTCCAAGGTCTCAGACGAAGGCACCCTTGAACAACTCTTGAAATTTCGCGCCGACGACGGGAATCGGCTCCTGCCGGCCCGTCGCCGCCATGACGAGCCCGTGGATCCAGGCCGCGAAGAGCACCATGTAAATCGCCAGGGCCGCGAGCCATCCGATGAAGGGGATAAAGGCCACGATCGCAGCCGCGAAACCCGCGATGAAGGCCATGATAAGGATGCCCAGCGTCTGGCGCAAATGGAAGGCGCCGAGCGAGGTCTTCTTTCCGGGGTGGATAATGACCGCGGCAATAAAGCCAATGAGAGTCAGGTAACTGACGATGGCCACGGTGCGGTCTTCGACCGGACTCAGAACGGGAGGAACAGGCGCGGATTCGATGCTCATGGTGGTTAAGTACAACTGGGTTGCTTTATTCGAGGCACCCAGGGGATGCAGGACCGCAAATCGTTTGTCGAAACGAAATCCGACGCGGCCAAAACGGGAGGCGCTGCGCTCGAAGCTGGTAGCGGTGAGCGCGAAGCGCTGGGTCGATCACGGGTTGACGCCCCACTCCACCAGGAATGGTGCAGCCCCAGGGGAGTTCTACCGGCTGTCGTTACTTCATCCCGCGCCACGGCGCGGGTATCACTTCGCCTTCGCCGCGTCCCGTTTCGCCAGAATCGCCTCGATTCGGTCCATGATCGCGTCGAAACGCGCCACGGTGGCCCGGTAGGGCGCAGGCGAGGCCAGGTCCACGCCTGCGTCACGCACCAGTTGATAGGGATGCCGCGAGCCGCCCGCCTTGAGCACGCCGAGGTAGGTATCCACCGCGCCCGGTTCCCCGGCGAGGATACGGTCGGAGAACAAGTTCGCCGCCGCCATGGAAGTGGCGTATTGGTAGACGTAATACGAGTTGTAGAAGTGCGGGATGTAGGCCCACTCCACGCAGTAAGCCTCGTCGATTTTAAGCACGCCCTCCGCGTCGCCGTGGTAGCGGCGCAGGAGGTCGCCGTAGATTTTGGTAAAGGCCTCGCCGCCCGGCGCCTCGCCAGCCTCCACCGCGCGGTGCGTCGCGAGCTCGAACTCGGCGAACATCGCCTGTCGGAAGAAAGTGCCGCGCATGCCTTCGAGCGCCGTGCCGAGGTAGTAGAGCCGCTCGTCGTCGGTTTTGGCCTCTTTCAGCATGTACTCCATGAGCAGCACCTCGTTCACCACCGACGCGATTTCCGCCGTGAAAATCGGGTAGTCGGCCAGGGGATAGGGCTGCGCCGCGTTGGCCAGCCTCGAGTGCATGCCATGGCCCCACTCGTGCGCCAGGGTGGTCACCGACTCGTAGTCGTCCTGATAGTTCATCAGCACGTAGGGGTGCAGGGTATAGGCGTAGCCCGCCATGTAGGCGCCGGACTTCTTGCCCTCGCGCGGGTAGACGTGCGTCCAGCGCCCGGCCATGCTTTCGGCGATGTCCCGTGCGTAGTCCGCGCCCAGCGGACGCGTGGCCTCGACGGTCAACCGCTTCGCCTCCGCCAGCGGGAAGGTCTTCTTCAGCTCCACCAAGGGAGGATAGATATCGTAATAGCGCGGCTGCTCCACCCCGAGCATGCGCCCGCGCAGCTTGAAATAGCGGTGCAGCGAGGGCAGCCCCGCGTTCACTTCACGGACCAATGTCTCGTAGACTGCGCTGGGCACGTTGTCGCCGGACAGCGTGGCGCTGAGCGTGTCCGGATAATGCCGGGACTTCGCGGAGAACACGTCCGCCACCAGGTGAGAGTAGAGCGCGGTGCCGCAGGTGCGGGCGTAGGTCTGGTGAGCGCCCCAGAACGCATCGAACACTTTCTTGCGGTCCTCGCGGTTCGCCGCGCCCCGGTGTTGGGTGTAGCCCTGCGCGTCGAGCCGGGCCTCGGTGCCGTCGCTCAGTTTCACCACCGGCCAGGGCACATCGGCGTTCGTGAGGATATTGTAGATCTCGCCCGGCGCGCCCGCGAGCTGCCCCGACGCGGCCAGCACTCCCTCCGCTTCGGCGCCGAGCGTGTGCGGGCGCTTGCGCAGGATGTTTTCCAGTTGGAGGCGGTAGTCCTTGAGCCCCGGCTCCGCCGCCAGCGCGGCCATCACTTTCTCGTCCCCGAGCGCGAGGATCTCCGGGCTGATCCAGCTCAAGGCCTTGGAAAAATCCGCCTCGAGCTGGGAAACTTTCTGACTGCGTTCCTGCGCGGCGGCATCGCGCGTGTCCTCGTCGGCCTTGAGATTCGCGTAGAGCGCCACGCGTACGAAACGCAGGCTCGCCGCGCTTTGCCGCTCCAGTGCCTCGCGCAGCAGGGCGGGGCTCTCGCCGAGCCGGCCGCGGTATTTTTCCAGTTCCGGCAGCTCCGCCGCCACCGCCGCGCGGGCCGCCTCCCACGCCTCCACGTTCGGGAAGATCGGCGTCAGGTCCCACACGTCGGCCAGATTTTCCGCCGCCGCCGGCGGGACGGTGCCGCCTCCTTCGACGGGTTCAGCGGCCCGCAGCACGGCGGGCAAAACCAGCAACGCGGGCACCAGCAGATGGGATAAGCGCATGCCTCCACGACAAGCGTCCGTACGGCCGGTGCCAAGCAGACTATTGCGCCGCGCGAGCCGGCCCGCCCTTCTTCCTCCTTATGCCGTCCAAGCCCGCCGCCTCGCCCATCCGCACCTGGTTCCCCACCCGCATCTATTGCACCCCCCTGCAAGCCGCGGGCCTGGCCCGCTTCAACGCGGAGCTCGCCGCCGAGTGCCGCCAGCTCCGCGACTACGACGAGGCCGGACGCAAGTGGTCGGCCCAAAACTATCCCGGCGGCTACACCAGCTACGCCTCGATGAACGCCCTCCATCAGTTTTCGAGCACCTTCGGAGGCTTGGAAAAGAAGCTCGGCAAACACATCCGCGCCTTCGCCAAGGCCCTCGACATGGATCTGCGGGGCCGGGAAGTCCGCATGACCGACTGCTGGGTCAACATCATGCCCGAAACCGCCGCGCACTCGATGCACCTGCACCCGAACAGCTTCATCAGCGGCACCTACTATGTCGTCACCCCACCCGGCTGCCCTGGCCTGAAATTCGAGGATCCACGCCTTTCCTCGCTCATGGCCGCGCCGCCAAAAATCTCCGCCGCGCGCGACGAGAACCGGCTCTACACCACCTACCCCGCCGAGGCCGGCAACGTGATCCTCTTCGAGAGCTGGCTCCGCCACGAGGTCGCGCAAAACCGCACGACAGAAGAGCGCATCAGCATCAGCTTCAATTACGCCTGGAGCTGAGCTGAAGATCGAAAACGCCTCGGATTTTTTGACGCGAAGGTCGCTAAGACCTCGCAAAGGTCGCAAAGGGTGGTGACGCCAACTCAGGACTTCCCCGGTCTTTCTTCGCGTCCTTGGCGATCTTTGCGTTAAAAAATCCGATTCTGAACTTTGGGTATCATTCGCCCCGTGTTCAGCGCAGCCTCGCCCAGGCCCAGCCGCCGGCGGCGAGTACGGCGAGATGGGGCAGCAAGGCCGCCAGGGCCGGCGAGAGCGTTCCCCGCCCGCCGAGCACCAGGCCCAGCCGCATCGCGATGAAATACACCACGAAGAGGCCCAGAGCCTTCGAAACCCCCACCGCCGGGTTCACCCGCACGCCCGCGACCGCGAAAGGTACGGCAAAGGCGATGATCACAAGCGGCATCAGGGTCTCCGCCAGCACGCTCGCCAGGCGCAGCTCATAAGCCAATGCCTTCGGGCTTCCCGAGGCGCGGTGATGCGCGATCACCCGGCGCAGCTCGAATAGAGACAAGGCGTCCGGCTTTGCGTCGTAGACCTGCATCAGCGCCGAGTCCTCGTCGAAATCGGGACGCGCCAGCTCGCGAAAGCTTTTCGGGTTCAGCGCTTCCCCGGTCACGGGGTCGAAGTTCAGCACCCGCCCGTCGCGCAGCACCCAGCCGTGCCCGCTCTCGTCGCGCCAGGCCTCGGCGGCGAGCAGGCGCCGGACCTCGCGGCCTTGCGGATCGAGTTCGCTCACCGTCACGCCGTAGGCGCGGCGCGTGAATTGGCTGTAGCGGTTGATAAACCAGAGCCGCCCCTTCGCCGCGTTGTCGAAGGTCACCGCCAGCTGCGCGCCGACCTGGTTGGGCGCCGCCTTGCCTGTCAGCTCCTGCCGCACCTGCAGGGTCTCCTTCATTCGCCGCGCCTCCTCGACCGACCAGGGCACCACGCTGGAGTTGAGCCACCACACCAGCGCGCAGAAACCCAGCCCCGCGACCCAGATCGAGCGGGTGATCCGCCCCAGCCCCAGGCCGGCGGCCCGCATCGCGGTGATCTCGTTCGCGTGATGCAGCCGGCCCAGCGCGTAAAGCAGCGACACCAGCAGGCACAGCGGCAGCAGCGTGGCCAAAAAACCCGGGACCTTCACCGTGCAGTAGGCGATCACCTCGCCCGCCGCCGCCCCCTCGCGCAACAGGTCCTCGAGTTCGTCGTAGAGCGAATGCATCACCAGGAGCCCGAGCGTGGCCGCCAGCACGAGCACGAGGATGCCCAGCCACTCGCGCAGGATGTGCCGGTCGATCAGAGTCATGGATGCGGCCAACGAGAAACGCGCCCGGCCCCGCGGCGCAACCCCGCATCGCGCGCGCCTTCATGAGGCCGACGAAAAGTCCCGCCAAAGATCCCGGCGGGGAACACTTTGCCGGCCGCCCCGCTCTCATCCCAAGCTATTACCATGTCCTCCCACCCTCCCCGCCCCGCCCTGCTGCGCCGAGCCCGCGCGCTCCTTGTCTGCTCCCTGCCCGCCCTCGCACTGGCCCAAAATCCACCCGCCACCCCGGCCGCGCCCGCCTCCTCTCCCGCCCCGTCTCCCGCCGCGCCGCTTACCCCGGTCGCAGCCCCCGACGGCCCTGTGCGCCTCGCCGGCGCCAACGGCCGCGAGGTGGATTTCGCCGGGGTGTGGGAGGCCCGCCCCGAAGGGCTCGTCGTCATCACCTCCGCGGAGGCCCCGCTGACCCTCGTCAGCTGGGAAAAATTCGACCTCGCCTGGCTCAAGACCGAGCAGCCCTCCCTCGACGCCGCCCGCCAGCGCGCCCTGTTTCTCCGCAGCCCCCAACCGGTCAACCTCGGACTCTTCGCCGGGCTGCTCACCCCGGCCCAGGCCGGCTCCGAGCTGCGGCGCATTCTCGACGAAAGTCTCACCGTCCGGGTGCCCGTCCGCTACCGCACCACGACCACCACCAGCAGTTCGACCTCCATCGTCCCGAACCGGCCGGTCATCTACAACGGCATCATCCTACCGCCCGCCCCCGGCACGCTGCCTTTTATCGCCCAATCCAACAAGACGGTCTCCGAAACACGGTTCAGCCCCGACGAGCTGACCACCTCCCCGCGCCGCGTCCTCGACATCCTCTCGCGCACGGAAGGCGTCGCCGCCCAGGATCGCCGCGAACTCTTCGAACTCGCCAAGGCCAACCCCATCCTGCTCGAGGACACCGCCGCCGGCCTCGAGCGCATCGCCGCCTCGCTGCCGCCTCGCCACCTGCTGCCCAACGACCCTACCCTGCTCACCCTCGCCGTCCGCCTGCGCGAGTTCGCCACCGGCCTGCGCCAGCTCACCACCGCCGTCAGCATCGACTACTCCGACCAGATCCTGATGCGCGATCTCCTCCTGCTCTCCGACAGCCCCTTCCTGCGCTGAGCGGCATCGAGCGGACCCCCGTCGCGACAGGCATCGGGTCAGATTTGGGCGCAGTGGTAGGTAATTACTCTTGTTAGATACTAAGTAGATCCTCTAGCAAAGGCCGCCCGCCCGCCCTCGGACTCTTTCGCGAAGGCGTGGGCTTCCCATCAATCCAAGCCTCCCACGCCTCCTCATGTCGACCTCCACTCCCAGCTACGACGCTTACCAGCAGGTCTTCGGCCTATCGATGCTCGCCAACCGCGCCGGCGGCTACACCGGTTCGCAGGTCCAGCTCCAGCAGCAGTTGCAATACGACCTTTCCTTTTACCTGAGCGGCGTGCCGGCCGTTCCAGGCATGACGCCGCCGAACCCCTCCCCCATGAGCTCCGCCGTGACGGCACTCGGCAACTGGAAGCTGGTCTGGGGCCCGGCCCTGCTGGAACACGTCGACAAAAACGGACACCCCTCCGGCGTCTCCGACAACGCCGTCTACGTCGCCTACAACGAGAGCGTCGCCTTTCCGGGCGGTTCCACGCTTCCCGCCTACGTCGTCGCCATCGCCGCGACCAATCCCATCTCGACCTTCGACTGGCTGGTGGAGGATTTCGATGTCTCCTCCGTCGTCGAGTGGTCCACCTACGATCCCGCCAACATCGTCGCGGCCAAGAATGTGCCCGTCGCGACGGGCATTCCCATGATTTCGATGGGCACCGCCATCGGGGTGAGCGACCTGCTCACGAAGATGCCGAGCCCCGCCGGCGCGGTTTCGGCCGGCAACACCCTCCAACAGTTCCTCGCCGGCCTGAAGCCGGCGACGCCCACGGCCATCGTCTTCACCGGCCACAGCCTTGCCGGCGCCCTTTCCCCCACGCTCGCGCTCTATCTCCAGCAAAAGGGCGCGCTCGCGAACTTCAGCCCCGTGCTCGTCTATCCGACCGCCGGCGCCACTCCCGGCAACGCGAATGCCCTCTGGGCGAAGGGCTTCGTCGCCGAGTTCAACGACACCTTCCCGGCCCTGCCCGCCAATTGGACTGCCCAAACCCTGCCCTACCAAAAGTGGAACACGGACCTGTGGAATGCCTACGACGTCGTTCCCCACGCCTGGGGCCTGCTCACCCTCCACGAGGTTCCCACGCTCTACGGCAGCCCCGCGCTGAAGACGGTGAGCGCCCTCGTCGCCGCCGCCTCGGTGAATGCCGCCGCCTCGAAGGTGAACTACGTCCGCATCCGCAACGCCTCGCTGCAGGGCAGCCTGCAGAATGCCATCCTGCTCGATGGCAAGGCCAGGTCGCTCAGCCTTCCGCCCAGCACCATCGAGGACTTCGTGCTGCAGCTTCTCCTCCAGCACACCAGCCTCTACAGCGGCATCGTGGCGGATTCCTCGACCAACCCGCCGATCCCCGGCGTCCAGGGCCTCATCCTGCCCCAGCCCATGCCCCAGCCCGCTTCCCATATCCCGCTGGTACCTGGCGTGGAGCCCCTGACCGAAGCCCGGATTCTCGAGAACCTCGTCAAGTGGATCGCCGACTGGATCAAGCAGCACCTCTGAGCTGACGAGATGTAGGCCCGGCCGCTGGCCGGGCTTCGGGAAAGGCAGTCCGATCCGCTGGACGGGTCGCCGAGCCATCGGTCCGGCCGCACTCAGCGTCCGACGCCCACCCGCTGCCGCTCCGCCAGCGCGCGGGCCAGCGCCGCCGCGAGGAAGGGCCCTTCGTAGATGAGCCCGGTGTAGACCTGCACGAGCGTCGCGCCGGCATCCATTTTCTCCGCCGCACCCGCCGGGTCCGTGATCCCGCCCACCGCCACGATCGGCAGCCTGCCTCCGGTGGTTTTCGCGATGTAGCTCACGATCTGGGTGCTCCGGCGCAGCAGCGGCGCGCCGCTCAGCCCGCCCGTTTGGCCCACGTCCGCGAAGACTCCCGGCCGGGCCAGCGTCGTATTGGTAGCGATGATACCGTCGAGCCCGAACTCCGCGATCACGCCGAGCGCCGCGTCGATCTGCGCCCAGCCGAGATCCGGCGCGATCTTCAGCAGGAGCGGCCTTTTGCCCCGCCCCGCAGCGCCGCGCTCCCGATTGGCCGCGCTGAGCGCGCCGAGCAGCTCGCGCAGGGGCTTCTCGTCCTGCAGCGCACGCAGGCCCGGCGTGTTCGGGCTGGAGACGTTCACCACCAGGTAGTCCGCGAAATCCGCCAGCCGCGCGAAGCTCGCCAGGTAATCCTGCGTCGCTTCCTCGTTCGGCGTCACCTTCGACTTGCCAAGATTCACCCCGAGCGGAATGCGCCGATGCCCGGGCCCCGGCTGGGCCGCCAGCCGCGCCGCCACCGCCTCGCTACCCTCGTTGTTGAAACCCATCCGGTTGATTACCGCTTTTTCCGCCGGGTAACGGAAGAGGCGGGGCCGGGGATTTCCCGGCTGGGCCAGCGCGGTCACCGTGCCGATCTCCACGTGGCCGAAGCCCAGCGCCGCCGCCGCCGGCCAGGCCCGCGCGTTTTTGTCGAAACCCGCCGCCAGCCCCACCGCGTTGGGAAACTCCAGCCCGAAGGCCCGCACCGGCCGGTGCAGCGCCGGATCGAGCCGGTTGTACGCCTCCATCACGCGGCAAAGCGGGGCGATCCGCCCGAGCAAGGCGAGCGCGTCCACGCCCAGTTCGTGCGCCTTTTCGGCATCGAGCCGGAACAAGAGCGGCTTCACCAGGTGACGATATACGGTTCCCATAGATGCCCGCATCCCTGCCGCAGGCCCCGCGGAAGGCAAGCGCCCGCCGCGCCCCCGAACGCCTGCATTTTTTCGCTTGGCAGCCCCGCCGGCTTCATAAGCCTGCGCGCCCTTTACCCCTTTCGAACCAACCTCCTGCGGGCCGATCCGAACCTGCGTAAAAAACCCGATTTTCGCGGTTTGACTCGTCCCCACCCCTGCGCATGGCTGCGCGCCAATCCCCCCTTTTTCTCCGCAAAACATGGCCAACTCCTCCGCTATCCTCGACTGGTGCATCGTCCGCCTCGGTGAAGACCACAACTGGTGGGTCGATGAAGTGAGCGATCCCGTGCGCTGGGACACCGATGGTCTCAGCATCATCGATCCGCGCCAAGCCGCCCACCTGATCGATCTGTGCGAGCCCCTCCGCGACTACGGTTTCGACCAGGACCTCTTCGAAGCCGCCTTTATCCCCTTCCGCATCGAGAAGGAAGCCGCCAAGGGGAAGATCCGCCTCAAGCGCGTGAAGGATTCCGTCTTCGACTCCGACGAAAAGCTCTTCGTCCTGGCCGACGTGGTGGACGATGAGAACGGCCCCTTCGCCGACCTGCTCGACCACCTCACCCGCTGCCGCGTCAAGCTGCTCAACGACGTCTTCAAATTCGAGTCCAAGCTCACCGTGGACGAGGTCGAGGACGAGCTCCGCGAGGAGCAGAATGCCAGTTTCATCGAGGGCAAGGCCGTCCACGTCTTCGACGAGCTCTGCGCCATCCTCGACTACACCCCGGCCGGCTTCGACGAGGATGAGGACGAGGGCGACCGCACCGCCGCCTCCGAGGACGACGCCGAGATCGACGACGCCGACCTGCCCGACGTCGACGAAGAGGACGACGAGGCCATGAAGAACGACGCCTCCCTCAAATGGGATGAGGATGAAGAGGACTCCGACGAGGACGACAAAAAGTCCAAGGACGAGGGCGACGAGGACGAAGATTCCGACGACGAGGACGAGGACGACGAAGAAGACGACGAGGATGAAGATGAGGACGAGGACGACGAGGACGACCGGCCGAAGAAAAAGGCCGCGCCCAAGAAGCCCGCTCCCAAGAAGAAGAAATAAGCCTCTCCGCTCCGTTTCACGCTTTTCCCAAGGCCGCCCGCTCCGGGCGGCCTTTTTCTTGGGAAATGTAGGCCCGGCCGCTGGCCGGGCGGTTTGAAAACCACGACCGGAAAGCGCGGCCACCGGCCGGGCCTACACCAGTCCCCGGTTTTGGGATTCAGCCGCTTAGGATTTAGGATTTCGGGAAGCGCACCTCAGCGCGCCAGCTCTCGCGCCACATCCTTCGCGAAATAGCTCAGGATCAGATCCGCCCCCGCGCGTTTGATCGCGAGCAAGGACTCGTCGCGCGTGCGCTCCAGGTTCAGCCAGCCCAGCCGCGCCGCCGCGTGGATCTGGGCATATTCGCCCGACACTTGGTAGGCCGCCAGGGGCTTGTCCGAGCGTTCCCGCACGTCGCGGATGATGTCCAGATACGCACCCGCCGGCTTGATCATGAGGATGTCCGCACCCTCGGCCGCATCCAGCACCGCCTCGGCCAGGGCCTCGCGCCGGTTGGCGGGGTTGAGCTGGTAGGTGGCCTTGTTCAGCAGCTTCGTGCCCGCCGCCTGCGCGCTGCCCACCGCGTCGCGGAAGGGCCCGTAGTAGGCCGAGTTGAATTTCACCGAATAGGCCAGGATCGAGGTCTGTTCGAAACCCGCTCGGTCCAGCGCCCCCCGGATCGCGCCCACGCGGCCGTCCATCATGTCGCTCGGCGCCACGAAATCCACACCCGCCCGCGCCTGCCGCACCGCCATGGCCGCCAGCCGCCCGACCGTGCGGTCGTTGTCCACGTCGTCGCCCGCCTCGTTCAGCACGCCGTCGTGCCCGTGGCTGGTGTAGGGATCGAGCGCCACGTCGGTGATCACCACGAGTTCCGGCAGCGCCTTTTTCACCGCCCGCACCGCGCGCAGGATCAGCCCGTCCTCGTTGAGCTCCTCGGTGCCCTCGGCATCCTTCAGCTTCGGATCGAGCTTCGGGAAGAGCGCCACGGCCTTCACGCCGAGTTTCCAGAGCGCCCGGCACTCCTTCACGAGATCGGCGACGTTCAGGCGATACTGCCCCGGCATCGAGGCAATCTCCTCCGGGGCGGGCTGGCCCTCCACCACGAAGAGCGGCGCGATCAGATCGGCGGCACGCAGCGTGGTCTCGGCGACGAGCGCGCGCACGGAGGCGCTTCGGCGGAGACGACGCGGACGGACGGGCAGATCGAGCTTGAAGGAGGTGGCCATAGAGAGGGTCCAGATAATCCGTCCGCACCCTCGCCGCCAGCGATTTTCCCCGCCGCCTCCGACAGGGATAACAGGAAGTGATGTCACGACAGCGAGAGACTCATGATCGTCCCGGGAGCGCCGGCTTTCAGCCGGCTTCCGAAAGTGGAGGAATCGAACCGGGCCGGCTGGAAAGCCGGCGCTCCCGGGACGACCAAGCCCCGATTCTCGACGCTCCCCTTGCTGTCATCCCTTCCTGTTATACCTTCCGGCAGTCGAACCCAGCCGGCGGTATTTTTTGAAACCCGCCGATAACGCGGGCTCGTAGGCGCGGCCATTTGAAAGCCGCCCGCCTGGCGGCCCGGCCGATGGCCGGGCCGCGAAATAGCGGAACCTCGCTCAGCTTGCCGATGGCACCGCCGTGCAGGGGTTGGGATTGCTGGTGATGACCGGCAGCGGGAAGGTCGCCACCGACACCGCCGTCTGCTGGGAAATCAACCGGTGATACATCGGCGGAAAGTGCTGGATCTCCAGTTGCGTGATCCAGTCGTTCTTGCACGAAGCGGTGGGCGGCGCCCACACGAAGCCCTGCATGACCTGCGCCCCCACACTCGGATGCGTGTAGGTGGTGGGGTAGTTGTTGATCACGTGGTTGAGCATATCCATCTCGCACTGGTTCGGCGTGCCGGGAGGATTCGGAGTCCAGAAGTTCGCGATATTTTGCAGGTAGAGCGGGATGACGGGATTCGCCGACTGCTGCTGGAAGGCGTTGGGCACCACGTCGAACGAGTTCCACCACAGCGTGGCCTTCGGGAAGAGGGAGTTGAAGTTGCCGGCGAAATCCGTGAGGCCGGCCGTGGGCGCGGCGAATGGATTGGGCACCACGGTGCCGACCGCCTGCCCGGCCACGCCCTTCAGGTAATAATAAAGGTAGGTCGCCATCACGGTCGTGAGGCAGCCGCCGAGGCTGTGCCCCGTCACGACGAGCGGGGTCTGGTTGTCCGCCTGATAAATCGACTGCACCCAGTCCGTGATGTGTCCGGTCCCTGCTTCGCCGAAAAGTTTGTTGGGCTGGTAACGCAGGATTTTGTTCAAGCCGCCATTCGTTCCGTTCGCGATCGAGAGGGTCGGATCGGAGGAGGGATTCGGCATCGTCATCGTGACGGTCGTCTGGCCGCCCAGATCCTGCTGGAGTTGTTGAATGAAGCCGATGCCCCCAGCGTTGATATCGGTTCCGCGGATCACCACCGCGGCGAACACCGGCGCGCCTTGCGAGTAACCGCTTTGCACCGGCTCGCGGTAGGTCACGCCATACATGACGTTCGAGTAGCTGAGATCGAAGGTGGGTCCCCACTCGATCTGCCAGGTGCCCGGCAGCGTGCCCGAGGCGCTGGCGCCCGGAGCCTGGGGCAATTGCGGCAGGGCCGCGACGAACGCAGTCATCTTTTTGACTAGGAAAATCTCCTGCCACACCTTCGGATCGGTGTAGGCGATGGTGGCAAGCGCGAGTTGGACGAGCCCGTAATAGGGCGTGTAGACGGCGTTGCGGGCGAGCTGACCATTGGCGGAGAGCGGAGCGAAGCTCATTTTATTTTTTAGGGTTGTTAGGGTTGGGTGTTTCACGGAGCGCACCGCCCGGGCCCAAGACGGCGATGCCATCTTTTCTCGGGAATCGATCCGTCGGGATATACGTAAGTAAATCCACGCAAAGCAATGACCGGAATCTTCCCCGCCCTGATCAACAAAATTGAGGCGAAGATTTCGCCGTCGGTGTCTTTTGAGCTCCGAGCCGCAGGTTCGGAGGCGATCGCGCTGTTTCCGCTCTTGAACCACGCGGTCGGAGACCTTTCCTTCCGCTGCTTTACGACACCGCATGTCTCCACGCGCCACACGCCTTAGTACCGCTTGCGTCCGGGAGGTCGCCACCTGGCGAACTACGGCGGCGCGTGTCGCCGAGTAAGCGCCCTCCCGCCCGTTTGGCGACGGTCTCCCGTAAGATCGAGCGCAAGCTCAATGGTTCGTCTTCCCGCGTCCCTGTCCCGCTTCTTTCTGTCATGGCCATCCACCTTTTCGATTCTCTCGACCGCAAACTGAAAGCGCTCGCACCCGCCCAGCCCGACGGCGTCTTCCGTTTCTACAACTGCGGGCCGACCGTCTACGCCCCCGCGCACATCGGCAACTTCCGCACTTTTGTAGTCAACGACCTCCTCCGCCGCCTCCTCGAGCTCGAATTCGGCGAGGACAAGGTGAAACACGTCCGCAACCTCACCGACGTGGACGACAAGACCATCCGTCGCGCCCGGGAGGAGGGCCGCCCGCTCGCCGAGGTCACCAAACGGTGGACCGACAAGTTTCACGCCGACTGCGCCGCGCTCAACTGCCTGCCGCCCCACGTCGAGCCCACCGCCACCGGCCATATTCCCGAGCAGATCGACATGATCTCCGCCCTCGAAAAACGCGGCCACGCCTACCGCACCGAGGACGGCTCGGTCTATTTCAAGGTCTCCTCCTTCGAGGACTACGGCGCCCTCTCCCGGGTGAAGGAACGCGAGCTCCGTCTCGGCTCCGCCCTCGCCGGCAAACCCCAGGGCCACGACGCCGACGAGAAGGAGGACGGCTCCGACTTCGCCCTCTGGAAGGCCCACAAGCCCGAAGACGGGGACAATTTCTGGCCCTCGCCCTGGGGCCAGGGCCGCCCCGGCTGGCATATCGAGTGCAGCGCCATGAGCAAAAAACACCTCGGCGACACCATCGATCTCCACACCGGCGGCGTGGACCTGCTTTTCCCGCACCACGAAAACGAGATCGCCCAGAGCGAATGCTGCAACGGCAAGACCTTCGCCCACCACTGGTATCACAGCGAACACCTGCTGGTGGACGGGAAGAAGATGAGCAAGTCGCTCAACAACCTCTACACGCTCGACCAACTCAAGGAGATGGGCCATTCGCCCGCCGCCCTCCGCTACGCCCTCCTCGCCGGCCACCCGCGCAAGCAGCTCAACTTCACGCTGGATTCGCTGCACGCGGCGGAAAAGGCCCTCGGGCAACTGCGCTCTTTCCGCTCCGCGCTCCAGCCGGGCGGCACTGCCGATCCCTTTGCTCCCGCCCTGGCCGCTCTCCAGGACGATCTCAACACGCCCCACGCGCTCGGTATCATCTTCACCGCCATCCACGCCGGCCCCGCTGGCGTTTCTACCGCCGCCTTCGACCGCATCCTCTTCGCCCTCGGTCTCGACCTCACCGAGCCTGCCAAACCAAAGACCGAGACGCCCGCCGAGGTCACCGCCCTCGCCGAGCAGCGCTGGGCCGCCAAGGCCGCCAGGAACTGGGCCGAGGCCGACCGCTTCCGCGGCGCCATCGCCGCCCTCGGCTGGACCATGCTCGACCGCAAGGACGGCTACTCCCTCGAACCGGCCAAGAAGTAACCCCTCGATCTTAGCCACAGAGGACACAGAGCCCAGACACAGAGTTCACAGAGCCGAATCTCAAAACCTGTTGTTTTAAATCCACCACGCCACCTTCGCCTCCCTCGCCACGCCGACGCACCCACCTCCGTGGCCTCTGTGTCCGAGCTCCCTGCTCTCCATGTCGAAATTCCGACCTTCGCGCCCTTCGCAGTTAACACTCCGCCCTCCGTCTCCGCCCCCTCACTCCCTCATTCCCTTCTCCCTCTTTCCACCATGCCCATGTCCCCCCTCGACGAGATCCGTCACTCCGCCTCGCACATTCTCGCGACCGCCGTCCTGCGCATCTTCCCCGATGCCAAGCTCGACATCGGTCCGCCGACCGAGACCGGCTTCTACTACGACATCGACCTCGACCACAAACTCACCACCGAGGACCTCGCCAAAATCGAGGCCGAGATGAAGAAGGTCATCGACGAGAACCAGCCCTTCCGTCGCAAGGAAGTCTCCCGCGAGGAAGCCGTCCAAATCATCAAATCCCGCGGCCAGGAGCGCTACAAGCTGGGCCGTCTCGCCGACATTCCCGAGGGCGAGGCCATCTCCTTCTATGAAAACGGCGAGTTCATGGACCTCTGCGCCGGCACCCACGTCCGTTACACCAAACAGGTGAAAGCCTTCAAGCTGCTCACCATCGCCGGCGCCTACCACCGCGGCGACGAGAAGAACAAACAGCTCCAGCGCATCTACGGCACCGCCTTCGCCTCGAAGGACGAGCTCGCCCAGTTCCTCGAGCGCCAGGAACAGGCCAAGCTCCGCGACCACCGCAAGCTCGGCAAGGACCTCCAGCTCTTCCACATCGACGAGGATGTCGGCCAGGGCCTCATCCTTTGGACTCCGAAGGGCGCGATCGTGCGCCAGGAGCTGCAGACTTTCATCTCCGAGGAGCTCCGCAAGCAGGGCTACTCGCAGGTCTTCACCCCGCACATCGGCAAGCTCGCGCTCTACAAGACCTCGGGCCACTTCCCCTACTACAAAGACGCCCAGTTCCCCGCCATCATCGAGCCCGACCAGCTCGCCCAGATCGCCGCCGAGGGTTGCGGCTGCGCCGAAATGACCGCCCGCCTCGAGGCGGTTTCGCCGAGCTTCGCCGCCGCCATTAACGAGCGCGCCGGCAAGACCGTGATCGGCGCCGAGCGCGTCAAGGATCCCACCGAACTGCTCGACGGCTTCCTCCTGAAGCCGATGAACTGCCCGCACCACATCAAGATTTTCGCCTCGCAGCCGCACTCCTACCGCGACCTGCCCGTACGCCTGGCCGAGTTCGGCACCGTTTATCGCTGGGAACAGTCCGGCGAACTCAACGGCATGACCCGCGTGCGCGGCTTCACCCAGGACGACGCCCACCTCTTTTGCACCGAGGAGCAGGTCGCCCAGGAGGTCCTCGGCTGCCTGTCGCTGGTAAAGACCGTGCTCACCACCCTCGGCATGGCCGACTACCGCGTGCGTGTGGGCCTGCGCGATCCGGACGGCAACAAGTTCACCGGCGATCCCGCCAAGTGGGACATCGCCGAAAACGCCTGCCGCCAGGCCGCCGCCACCCTCGGCGTGCCCTTCACCGAGGAGCCCGGCGAGGCCGCCTTTTATGGCCCGAAGATCGATTTCGTGATCAAGGACGTCATCGGCCGCGAATGGCAGCTCGGCACCGTGCAGGTGGATTACGTCCTCCCCGTGCGTTTCGATCTCCACTACATCGGCGCCGACGGCGCAAAGCACCGCCCCGTGATGATCCACCGCGCCCCCTTCGGCTCGATGGAGCGCTTCTGCGGCGTGCTCATCGAGCACTTCGCGGGCGATTTCCCCGTGTGGCTCGCCCCCGAGCAGGTGCGCATCGCCCCGATCTCGGAGAAGGTCGCCGACTACGCCACTCAGGTCTACGAGCAGCTCAAGGCCGCCGGCCTGCGCGTCACGCTCGACGCCGATCCGGACAAGGTCGGCGCCAAGCTCCGCCGCGCCGAGCTGGCCAAGATCCCCTACATGCTCGTGGTCGGCCAGAAGGAGGCCGAGGCCCGGTCCGTCTCGGTGCGCAGCCGCGCCAAGGGCGACGAGGGCGTGCTGCCCTTCGCTACCTTCCTCGAACGCGTGAAGCAGGAAGTCGCCACCCGCGCCCTCCCGGTGAAGGCCGAGAAAAAGCCCGAGGCGGCGAAGCCGGCGTAGGGCTGAGCGTGGGACTCAAAGGTAGGGCGGGACCGCTGGGCCCGCCGTGAATTTCAAACGACTCAAACCGGCGGGCCCAGCGGTCCCGCCCTACCCTCAGCAACAGAAAGGCCCCGACCGTCACCGGTCGGGGTTTTCTTTGGACAATCGCAAACGCGCGCCGGCTTACTTCGCCGCCGCGGCGGCTTTCACCAGCTCGACGAAGCTGCGAGCCTCGAGGCTCGCGCCGCCGATCAAGCCGCCGTCGATGTCCTTCTGGGCGAGGAGCTCGGGGGCGTTGTTCGGTTTCATGGAACCGCCGTAGAGGATCCGCACCTTCTGGGCGACCGCCTCGCCGAAGAGCTTCACGAGGAGCGAGCGGATGAAGGCGTGCACCTCCTGCGCCTGCTCGGTGGTGGCGACCTTGCCGGTGCCGATGGCCCAGACCGGCTCATAGGCGATGACCACGCTGGTCGCGAGGTCCTTGGAAACGCCCTCGAGGCCGGCCTCGAGCTGGGTCTGTACGACCTTCAGGGTGCTGCCGGCCTCGCGTTCGGCGAGGGTCTCGCCGACACAGAGGATGGGGCGGAGCTGGGCCTTGAGAGCGGCGATGACCTTCTGGTTGATGAAGGAGTCGCTCTCCGCGAAATAGCTGCGGCGCTCGCTGTGACCGAGGATCACGTGGGTGGCGAAAAGGGCGCGGAGCATGCCGGCCGAGATTTCGCCGGTGTAGGCGCCGGAGGCCTCGGGATGCATGTTCTGGGCGCCGAGCTTCACGGTGGAACCGTCGAGCCTGGCGGCGGCGCTTTCGAGCCCGGTGAAAGGCGGGCAAACCACGACATCGACGTCGTTCTGCTTGCCGACCTCGGCGACGATGTCGGCCACGAGGGTCGCGCCGTCGGCGGCGGTCTTGTTCATCTTCCAATTGCCGGCGATGAGTTTTTTGCGGAGGGACATAGGAGAAATCGAAAATTAAACCACGGAGAGCACGGAGGACACGGAGAGAAGCAAAGAGGATTTTCTCCGTGGCTCTCCGTGACCTCCGTGGTTAATAAATTTCTAGGCCTTAGCTTTCGAGGAACACGACGCCGGGAAGGGCCTTGCCTTCGAGAAACTCGAGGGAGGCGCCGCCGCCGGTGGAGCAGTGGGTGACCTTCTTGTGCACGCCGAACTTCTTGGCCGCCGTGGCGGTGTCGCCGCCGCCGACGACAGTCGTGGCGCCCTTGGCGGTGGCCTCGGCGATGGCGTCGGCCATGGCCTTGGTGGCGGTGGCGAAGATATCGAACTCGAACACGCCGGCGGGGCCGTTCCAAACGATGGTCTTCGAGGAGAGGATCGCCTTGCGGTAGAGCTCGATGCTTTTCGGGCCGGCATCGAAGCCTTCCCAGCCGGCGGGGATTCCGCTCTCGAGAGTAGCGGCCTGGGTGTTGGCGTCGGGACCGAACTTGTCGCCGCAGACGAAGTCCACGGGGAAAATCAGTTCCACGCCCTTGGCTTTCGCCTTGGCCTCGAGCTCGGCGACGATCTCGGCGCCGGCCTTGTCGAAGAGGGACGAGCCGATCGCCATGCCGCGATTCACCTTGTGGAAGGTATAGGCCATGCCGCCGCCGATGATGACCTTGTCGGCCTTGTCGAGAAGGTTGTTGATGAGGGGGATCTTGTCCGCGATCTTGGCGCCGCCGAGGATGGCGAGCAGCGGGCGGTCGGGATTGTCGAGCACCTTGGCGAAGGCCTTGAGCTCGGCCTCCATGAGGAAACCGGCGGCCTTGTCCTTGAGGGCGACGCCGACCATCGAGCTGTGGGCGCGGTGGGCGGTGCCGAAGGCATCGTTCACGAAGACGTCGCCGAGCTTGGTGAGCGAGGCGCGGAAGGCATCCACGTCGGCCTTTTCGGCCTTCTTCGAGCTGCCGTCCTCGAGCTTCACCTTGCCCTCTTCCGCGATGTGGAAGCGGAGGTTTTCGAGCAGCACGACCTCGCCGGGCTGGAGCTTGGCGCAGGCGCTCTCGACCGCGGCGCCGACGCAGTCGTCGAGGAACTTCACCGGCTTGCCGAGGAGCTTCTCGAGTTCGGCTGCGACGGGTTTGAGGGAAAATTTCTCGATGCGCTGGCCGTCCGGGCGGCCGAGGTGGGACATGAGGACCACGGAAGCGCCCTGCTCGAGCGCGTACTGGATGGTGGGCAGCGCGGCGGTGATGCGCGCGGTGTTGGTGATGGCGCCGGTCACCTTGTCCTGCGGGA
>CBINGR010000090.1:0-18059 GCA_966250295.1 uncultured Akkermansia sp.
CCTCCCTCACTCCCTCACCCCCTTCACCATGGCCTCCGCCAAAAGAACGTCCTCCCGGAAAAAGTCCTCTGCCGCCGTCCCGGCAGTCCTCACGCCCAAGCCCGTCCGAGTTGCCATCGTCGGCACCGGCGGGATGGCCAACCGGCACGTCGAACTCTACAAGCAGATCCCTGGCGTCGAACTGGTTGCCGGCTGCGACGTGGATCTCGCCCGGGCCGAGGCCTTTTGCGCCAAACACGGCATACCTGCGGCCGGAGCTTACACCGATCTAGCCCTGCTCCTCCGCGAATGCCCGTGCGACGCAATCTCCAACGTCACCCCCGACGCCTTTCACGCCCCTCTTTCGATCCAGGCCCTGAAGGCCGGCAAGCATGTCCTTTGCGAAAAGCCGCTCGGCCTCAACTACACCGAGACCAAGCGCATGGCCACCGCGGCCCAAAAAGCCGGAGTCGTCGCCATGGTTAACTTTTCCTACCGCGATTGGTTTGCCCTCCAGGAAATCGCCGCCCGGGTGCAACGGGGCGATCTCGGCGAATTGCGCCATGTCGAGGCCAGTTATTTGCAGACTTGGCTTAGCTCCCCCATTTGGGGCGACTGGCGCACCACCCCGGGCTGGTTATGGCGACTGTCGCAAAAACACGGCTCCAAGGGCGTTCTCGGGGACGTGGGCGTGCACATCGTGGACTTCGCCACCTATCCGGCCGGCCCGATCAAAACCGTATTCTGTCAGCTCAAAACTTTCGAGAAGGCCCCCCGGAACCGCATCGGCGAATACCGCTTGGATGCCAACGACTCTGCCGTGCTCAACGTCGAATTCGCCAACGGGGCCCTCGGGACCATCCACACGACCCGCTGGGCCACCGGCCATGCCAACCGGCTCGCCCTGAAGCTCCACGGAACGAAGGGCGCCATCGCCTTCGATTCCGATCATGGGACCGAGAACTACCAGATTTGCCTCGGTCCCGACGTCCTCACGGCGCAATGGCAAAGCGTGAAGGCGCCGCCCACACCCCACAATCACGCACGCTTCATCGAGTCCATTCGCACCGGCGTCGCCGACCAGCCGGACTTCGCCCGAGGCAGCCAGATCCAGCGCGTGCTCGACGCTTGCTTCGAATCCGACGCCACCGGCCGCATCGTCAAAGTGTAGCCGCAACGCCCACCTTTCCGCGGCGCATCTGCTTTTGTGCGCATCCCCGGCCCCTCTTCGCGACCGACTTTTGGGGGCCAAAGCAAGTCCCGACCTCTTCTTTTGGGCAAAACGCCGGCTCGGCCCCAAAATGAGGCCCAGAGCCCCAAAAAGCCCAAAAATTATCGGGTTTTGGCCACGTTTTCTCGTCCCTCGGCCCATCTCCGGTGGCGGTTTGGTCTGCCAAAAAGCCAAACTAGTTAACTCAAAAAAACCTGAAATTTACCCGATTTCGGGCCGTTTTTGAGGCTTTTTTGGGCGAAATCGGGGCAAAAATTGGGATTTGCCTTCGCCTCCGCCCCAATCATTGAACGTCACCCCAACGAAACGGTCTAAACCCCGTCAGTGTTCATCTCGCACCACAACCCAGGCCCTCTCTTCCCTTGGACCTCAAACAAATCAAACTCGTCATCGATCTCATGAAGCGCTCCGACCTGACCGAATTCGCGGTCGAGGAAGAAGGCTTCAAACTGAAGATCCGCCGCGGCGCTTCCGGTGCGCCTGTCATCAGCTCCCAGTCTTACGGCTCCGCTTCTCCATTCCCGGCTGTTTCCGCGCCGGCCCCTGCCCCGGTCGTCGCCGCTCCGGCCGCGGCCCCCACGCCGGCCGCTGCCCCGGCTCCCGCCGCCGCGGGTGACGAGGCCGGCGTCGTCTATGTGAAGTCGCCCATGGTAGGTACCTTCTACAAAGCCGCCTCCCCCGAATCGAAGCCCTTCGCCGAACCGGGCATCAAGGTCACCGAAACCAGCGTGGTTTGTATCATCGAGGCCATGAAGATCATGAATGAGATTCAGGCCGAGGTGAAAGGCACCGTGGTCGAAGTCCTCGTCGAAAACGGCTCGCCCGTCGAATACGGTCAGAAGCTCTTCAAGGTTAAACAAGGCTAAGCTGCTCCCCTATAACCGCTAGGGAACGCCACATACGCCTCACGCCCGCCGGAAAAGAATTTTCGGCGAATCGGATGGCTAACTTAGGCGAGCCTTAGCGGTTCCCTCATTTTTATCCCGTGATTCAAAAGGTCCTCATCGCCAACCGCGGCGAAATCGCCCTCCGCATCGTCCGCGCCTGCCGCGAACTCGGCATCAAGACTCTCGCCGTTTACTCCGAGGCCGACGCCCAATCTCTGCACGTCCAGCTCGCCGACGAGGCCATCTGCATCGGCGGCCCCAAGGGCGCCGACTCCTACCTCCGTGCCGACCGCATCATCGCCGCCGCCGAGATCGCGGACGTGGACGCCATCCACCCCGGCTACGGTTTCCTTTCCGAAAACGCCAAGTTCGCCGCACAATGCGAGGCCTGTAACATCAAGTTCATTGGACCCAAGTCCAAGTCCATCGAGATGATGGGCGACAAGGCCGTTGCGAAGGAAACGGTCCGGAAAGCCAAGGTCCCTACCGTCCCCGGCTCCGACGGTCCGGTGGGTAACGAGACCGAGGCGATCAAGATCGCCCGCAAGATCGGTTACCCCGTCATCATCAAGGCTGTCGCCGGCGGCGGCGGCCGCGGCATGCGCATCGCGCACAACGACGTCTCCCTCGCCAAGGAGTTCAACGTCGCCCGCAACGAAGCCGAGAAAGCCTTCGGCAACGGCGCGGTCTACCTCGAAAAATACATCGAGAAGCCCCGCCACATCGAGTTCCAGATCCTGGCCGACAGCCACGGCAAGACCCTTCACCTCGGCGAGCGCGATTGCTCCGTGCAACGCCGCCACCAGAAGCTCATCGAGGAGTCGCCTTCGCCCTTCCTGACCGCCAGCCTCCGCAAGGAGATGGGCAAGGCCGCCGTCCGCGCCGCCGAGGCCGCACAATACCAGAATGCCGGTACGATCGAGTTCCTCGTCGATGCGAAGGGCAATTACTACTTCATCGAGATGAATACCCGCATCCAGGTGGAGCATCCCGTCACCGAGGAGGTCACCGGCATCGATCTCATCAAGCAGCAAATCCTCGTCGCCAACGGCGAGAAGCTCTCGATGGACCAGGGGGATATCACCTTCACCAAGCACGCCATCGAGTGCCGGATCAATGCCGAGGACCCCGCGCGCAATTTTGCGCCCAGTCCGGGCACCATCGGCCTCTATTACGCCCCCGGCGGCCACGGTGTACGCGTCGATTCCCACGCCTACTCCGGTTACCAGATCCCGCCGTATTACGATTCGATGATCGGCAAACTGATCTGTTATGGCTCGACTCGTAAGATCGCGCTGGAGCGCAGCTACCGTGCCCTCAGCGAATACCTGATCCGCGGCATCAAGACCACCATTCCGCTCCAAAAGGCGATCATGAGCGACCCGACCTTCATGGAAGGCAAGGCCACCACCGCCTACATGGAGGAATTCTTTGCCCGCACCCCGACGGATTTGTTCACCCAATAGGTCCGGCCCGTCGCCCCGCCCGACTTCGCGGGCTCTCTCGCTCGCGCCAGCCACCGGGACGCCGTTTCCTCCCCCCATCTCTAGCCCCGATCGCAATCCGGTCGGAGCTTTTTTATGCCCGGAAACCATGCTCTTCCGGTATCGATGGTTCTCCCGTCATCGCCTTGATTTGTCACCTATTGGGTGACATCGGCAAGGACCGTTTTCCGAGGCAAAAGAGCTTCCGCAGCCGGTTTTGTCACCCAATGGGTGACAAAACCAGGGGGTGTTTTTTCGACGGTGTTCCCCGGGGCGTGGGGATTGCACGCAAGAGGCCCGGCGGCGGGCGCGCGGCGCCATTTTGCGCCTTGTCAAATCCAGATAACAGTTTGCGCCCGAGCGTCCCTCCGCTTTGTCTTCGCCATTATGACGATGCACGCGCCTTCCGAGCCGACGCCGCCTTCGCGCTACGACGACCAGCCGGCCCTCGGCGACATCAAGATCAACCACACCGTGGTCGCGAGCATCGTGCGTCTGGCCGCCCTTCGCGTTCCCGGGGTAGCCGGCGTGGGTGGCGGCATCGTGGACGGCATCAGCGAACTTTTCGCCAAACGCGAATCCGACCACCGCGGTGTGCGGGTAACGGAGGACGCCGAGGAGCATTACTACATCGAGCTGCGCCTCGTCGTCGCCTACGGCGCCGAGATCGGCAAGACCGCCTACGACGTCCAACTCGCCGTCCGCAAACAAGTCACAGCCATGACCGGCAAGGACGTGCGCAAGATCGACGTCATCATCGAGGGGGTTCGCCTCGCCGCCAGCCAGGCCGGCGGCGAAAAGGACGACGATCCCTGGCCGGACAACCCTGCCACCGACTAAGCCCCGCTTGCCGCCAGTCTTCGCTTCACTCCGATCTTAATCCCGATGAACGACTTCACCACCTGGGCCGACGTGCTCTGGCAGGAGGCTTCCTACGAACTCTCGCTCCTCTGGTTCGCACTCGCCCTCTGGGTGGTCCTCGTTCTCGTCCGCCCGCCCTCCACCGTGCTGCTTCGCAAGTCCGACGGCGGCCGGCTGGAAATATCCCGGCATGCCCTCAACCGCCTTCTCGAAGCCTGCGCCGAGCAGCTCAAGGGCGTGGTTAAGGCCCGCGCCCACGTCGTACGCCGTCGCGGGAAATTCCACACCACGCTGCATCTCAAGGTCCGGCCCAATGCCAAACTCGACGCCATCCAAGGCTACCTTACCCAAGAGGTCCGCGACATTTTCAGCGAAAACCTCGGGCTTCCCGATGCCGCCGGCCGGGTCGAGGTGCGGATCACCGGCGTCGTACCGGAACCCACCGGCTTCATCACCTGAGCCTCCCCGGTCCACCCTGCCGCGGTGAAATAACCGGCCAGCTCTCTCTGCTTGCACGCCGCCCGCGCCGCTTCCGCCGCCATTCCCGCCGCTTCCGGCATCGATACCGATTCCGCCGCCTGCCTGCGTTGCGGAGTCTGCTGTTTCTCCCATCTGGAAACCTACGTGCGCGTGAGTGGCGAAGACTGGTCTCGCCTCGGCCCCGAAGCCCCGCGCCTCGCCCACTTCATCGGCCACCGCGCCTACCTGCGCATGAATGACGGCCATTGCGCCGCGCTAGCCCTGCGGCCCGACGCGGGCGGCGGAATCAGTTACGTCTGCACTGTCTACGAACGTCGTCCGCAGATCTGCCGCGACCTCGCCCGCGGCTCGCCCGAATGCGAGGCCGAGATCGCGCTGAAGCTTGACCGGCCGGGCTTCGCCTCGCCGCAAGGTTGACCTGCGGGGACCCTGCATCCATCAGGACCGGTAAAATGCTTCTGGCCTGCTACCATGGAACAACCAGCCAGCTGCTGCTGATTGTCCTGCTGGCCATCACGGTGCTCTTCATCATGCCCGCCGGGGCTATCGTATGGATCGCCTGCGGCTGCCGGCGAAAATACAATGTGGGCTTCTGGTCGGCCATCACGATCTCCGTCCTGGGATCGCTCTTTTTGTTTGTCGTCTCCAGCGAGGAGTCGCTCAAAACCCGCGGCCTCGCCGCATTCTTCGGATGGATTATGCTGTTTCTGATCACCACCACCTTGGTCGTGAAAGGAAAGAAACCGGCTGCCCCCCTGGATTTTTATCTCTCTGCGATCGCCCCCGCCTTCTTCGTCCTCGCGCTGATCCTGATGAACAACGGGTAGGAATCTCCCCCGCTGCGTCCGCGTAAACCCGTTCCACGCATGCCCGCCACACGCCCGACCGACGTCTCCACGCCCCCGCCCACGCCTTCCTTCTCCGCCCGGGCCGCGTTCGCGCTGGCCATGGCCGCGGTCGTCGGCGCCTCCAACTGGCTCGTCCAGTATCCGATCAACGACTACCTCACCTGGGGAGCGTTTTCCTACCCGGTCGCCTACCTCGTGACCGACGTTTGCAACCGCTGCTTCGGCCCCCGGCGCGCCCGCGAGGTCGCCTTCGTGGGCTTCGCGGTCGGCATCGCGCTCTCGCTCTGGCTGGCCACGGGACGCATCGCGCTCGCTTCCGGCACCGCCTTCCTGGTTTCGCAGCTCCTCGACGTCGCAGTCTTCAATCGCCTCCGCCGCGCCTCCTGGTGGAAGGCCCCCCTCTGGGGCTCGGTCGCCGCCTCGATCATCGACACGGCCCTCTTTTTCTCCCTCGCCTTCCAGGGCACCGGGGTTCCTTGGCTTCCGCTCGCCGGCGGCGACCTGGCGGTGAAGCTTCTCATGGCCGTCCTGCTCCTCGCCCCCTACCGCACCTTGGTCCGTCGCCTGCTACCCTCGCTCCAGCCGGCCACTTCATAGGCGGCGGTGCGCCGGCAACCGTTCCTCCCCCCCTGCTCCTAAACCGGGCGAGCCCTGAACCCTTGCCTCGCCCCCTCCCGCCGGCCCACGCTGCCGCTCCGCCCATGGCCATGTCTCTCTTCCGCCGACTGGCTTTCCTCGCCGCCATTTTGCCCGCCCTCGTCCTTGGGGCCGAAGTTCCGCTCGGCGCCGCGCTCGATGGCGCTGGGCTCGCTTGGACCACGGGGGGAAGCGCCATCTGGACGGGCCAGACCGCCGTCAGTCAGGACGGCGCCGACGCCGCCCGCGCCTTCGGCCTGGAAGCTCCCGACACCGAAACGTGGCTCGAAACCACTGTCACCGCGCCCGGCTACCTGTCCTGGCACTGGCGCCTCGACCTCGGCCCCGACCAGGCCTCCACCCTCGAACTGCTCGTCGGCGAAGAGTTTTCTCCCCTTCAATCTCTGGCCCAGGCCACCGCCTGGACCGCCGCTAGCGAAACCATCGATGCGGCAGGCCCGGTCAAAATTCGTTGGCGACTCTTCCGCACCGCGGAGGCCCCCGCCGCCGTCACCGACGCCGCCTTTCTCGATCAGGTCGCCTTCACCCCCTTCGGTCCACCCGTCCTCCAGGCCCCGGCCGAACTCACCGCCCGCGGTTTCACCGCACGCTGGAGCGCTCTTCCACTCGCCACCGACTACGCCATCGAGATCGGCACCACGGTCGATTTTTCCGACGCGCGGCTGCTCCCGTCCGTCCCCGCCCCGTCCACCACCTGCGCCGTCACCGGCCTCGATCCGCTCACCACCTATCACTACCGTCTCGTCGCCTACGGCCCCGAGTCGCTGACCGCCGTCTCCAACTCGCTCAGCCTCGCCACTCCGGCCCCCCAGCGTCCGGCCAACGACGCATTCGCCTCGGCCGCCATCCTCTCCGGCCCCTCGGGCTCCGCCGCCGCCACCAACCGCGAAGCCACGCTCGAGCCCGACGACGAGCCCGCCGCCCATCGCGCCTCGGTCTGGTTCACCTGGACTGCCCCCACCGCCGGCCGCTGGCGTTTCTCGACCTCGGCCGCCGACTTCGAACCCGTCCTCTATCTCTACAAGGGCTCTGCGCTTTCCGTCCTCGAACTCCTCGCCGAGTCCGAAAACAACGCGGAGGACGGCTCTACTTTCCTGGAATTCGACGCCGATGCCGGCGTCGCCTACCGGCTCGTCCTCGACAGCGGCACCGAGGCCCAGGGACCCGTTACCCTCTCCTGGCAACGCCTCGCCCTCCACTCCCCGCCCGCGAACGACACCTTCGCCTCGGCCGCCGTCCTCTCCGGCAACTCCGGTTCCCTCGAGGTCTCCAATCTCCACGCCACCGCCGAGCCCGGCGAACCCGCCCCCGCCGTCCGCAGCGTCTGGTGGCGCTGGACCGCCCCCGCCTCCGGTTTTTGGAACGTGGACACCGCCGGCAGCGCCATTCCCGTCGCCCTCCAGCTCTGGTCGGGCAACTCCGTCGGCGCCCTGACCTTGCTCGGCGCCGACGCGGCTGAGGCCCCCGCCGCGAGCCGCGCCGGCATCCCCGTCACCGCGGGCGTCACCTATCGCGTCTCGCTCGATGGCCAGCTCGGCGCCCAGGGCGCGCTCCGCCTCGGCTGGGCCTTCACCGTCCCCACTGTCGCGCAGAGCATCGCGTTCGCCCCGCTCCCCGATCTCGGCATCGACGCCGAGCCCTTTGTCCTCGCCGCCTCCGCCAGCTCCGGCCTGCCCGTGACGTTTACCCTGCTGTCCGGCCCTGCCATCCTCGACGAAGACGGTGTCACCCTGACCCCTACCGGCCAGACTGGTACCGTCGCGGTCCGCGCCGATCAGCCGGGCGACGCCACCCGCCTTCCCGCGCCCTTCGTTATCCGCACTTTCGCGGTCCGTCCGCCGCCGGCCAATGACGACAGCACCGCTGCCGCCGTCTTCAGCGGCCCCTCGGGTTCGCTCTCCGGCAGCAACCTCTTCGCCACCGTGGCCCCCGGCGACCCTTTCCCCTCCAGCCGCTCCGTCTGGTGGCGCTGGACGGCCCCCTCGAACGGTATGCTTTCCCTGAATACGGAGGGAAGCGCCGTTCCCGCCGCCCTTTCCGTTCTCTCCGGCCCCGCCCCCGACGAGCTCGACCTCGTCGCCGCCGACACCCGGCCCGGCGCGTTCGGTCGCGTGGAATTCCCCGTGGTCGCGGGCGCCATCTACTACGTCGTCCTCGACGCCCTCGATAACCTCCAGGGAACCCTTCGCCTCGCCTGGTTTCTCGCCCCTCCCTCGCTCGACCAGACCATCGATTTCGCGCCGCTGGCCGACCTCGGCGTGGATGCCGCGCCCGCCGAGCTTCTGGCCAAAGCCTCATCCGGCCTGGATGTAATCTTCACCCTCGTCTCCGGCCCCGCCACTCTCGACGGGCCCTTCCTCACTTTCACCGGCCGCCCTGGCACCGTGACCGTCCGCGCCGCCCAGCCGGGCGACGCCGTCTATCGGGCAGCCCCGCCCGTGACCCGCTCCTTCGTCATCCGACCGCCTCCGGACAACGACGAGCCCGCCGCCGCGTTGCGCCTTTCCGGCGCCTCCGGCTCCGTCACCGGGACCAATCTTCACGCCACCGCCGGCTCTGCCGATCCCTATCCCGCCGGGCATTCCGTCTGGTGGCGCTGGAGCGCGCCTTCCAATGGTATCCTATCTTTGGATACAGACGGGAGCGCGGTTCCCGCTGCCCTCTCCGTGCTCGCCGGCCCGACGCCCGACGAGCTCGAGTTCGTCGCCGCCGACGCGCGGCCCGGAATTCCCGGCCGGCTCGAGCTTCCCGTCTCCGCCGGCGCCGTCTATTACTTCGTGCTCGATGCCTTCGACGATCTCCAGGGAACCCTCCGCCTCGCCTGGTCGCTCGCCCCCCCTTCGGTCGCCCAGACCATCACCTTCGATCAGCCGCTGCCCGATCTGATCGTCGGCGACCCCGGCTTTTTCCTTTCCGCCACCTCCGACTCCGGCCTGCCCGTGGCCTTCAGCCTCGTTTCCGGCCCGGCCACTCTCGAGGAAGGCTTCCTCGGATTCACGGGCCGGCCCGGCACCGTGACCATCCGCGCCAGCCAGCCCGGCGACGCCACCCGCCTGCCCGCCGAGCCGGTCACCCGCTCCTTCACCGTGGCGAAGCTCCCCGCCATCCGGATAACGCTCTCCGAACTGCGGCAGGACTACACCGGCTCGCCCCTTTCCGTCACCGCCGCCGCCGAGCCGGCTCCACGCGTTTCCGACCTCGTCGTGACCTACAACGGCGACCTTCAGCCTCCGGTGAACGCCGGCACCTACGCCGTCGTGGCCACCGCCGACGATTCCCGCGCCACCGCCAAGATGGTCATCGCCAAGGCCTCCCTCGTCGTCACCGCCCTCGATCGGCGCAAGCTCGCCGGCCAGGACAACCCGGAGTTCGCCCTGGCCTACTCCGGCTTCGTCGGCACCGACGGCGAGTCGAGCCTGGTGCGCGTCCCCATCGCCGCCACCTCCGCGAAAAAGACCAGCCCGGGCGGCCTCTACCCGATAAAGGTTTCCGGCGGCGCCTCCCCCAATTACGACTTTACCTATGTCCCGGGTATCCTGGAAGTGGATACCTTCGCCGGCCGCTACGAGGCGCTCCTCTCCGACGCCGGAACCGGCCTGCCCGCCGCCAAGCTGGAGTTCACCGTCGCCGCCTCCGGCGCCCCCTTCACCGGTCGGCTCACCCTTCCGGACGAGCCTGCGCCCCTGGCCTTCAAGGGCGTGCTCTCGCTCGACGTCGAAGACGACCGCGCCTCGGCCACGCTCGAGCTCGCGGCCGGTTCCGGCCTCTACCGGCTCGTCCTGGATATTCCGCTCCTGGGCGACTTCACCGCCGCCTTGAGCCGCGGCGACGCGCTTCTCGGCACAAGCGAGGCCGGCTTGCGCATCTTCGCGCCGGCCGCCCGGGAAACGCTTTCCTGGTCCGGCGCTCACACCGTGCTTCTCGCCGCGGCCTCGCCGCTTGTCCCGGATTCCCCCGCGCCTCACCCGAAGGGCACGGGCCATGCCCTCGCCACCATCGATGCCAAGGGCAATCTGAAGCTCGCCGGCAAACTGGCCGACGGCCAGCCCCTGACCGCCACTCTCGCGCCCGGGCCCGCCGGCGACTACCGCCTCTTCGCCCAGCCCTACGGCAAGCGCGCCCAAAGCTACCTCGCTGGCGCACTTTCGCTCGCGGCTCGCGCCGATCTCCCGGCCCGCCGGCACCTTCCCTTCTCAGCCGGCGCCCGCCTGATCTGGGCCAAAACCCCCTCGTCCGCCAAAACGCCCGACAAGACCTACCGTGCCGGCTTCGGACCGCTCGCGGTCGCCGTCTCGGTGGAGCCGTGGCTGCCGCCCACCGCCGCCGCGCCCCTGGCTGGCCGCCTGGGACTCGGCGCCGCGCCCGCCTCCTTCGCGGTCGACTGCTTGCCGCCGCCGAATGCTTCCTTCACACCGGCGCAGCTCGACAGCCTTCCCGCCACCCTCGGGCTCGCGCCCGACGGCAAACCCATCCTTCCCTCGCCCAATCCCGCCCGCTTCTCGCTCACCCTCATGCCCGCCACCGGAGCTTTCGCCGGCGCCTTCACTCTTTTCGACCAACTCAGTCCGTCGCCGGCCAAACCCATCGTTCGCAAGGTAGCGTTCTCCGGCGTCCTGCGGCAGCCATCCGAACCCGGGGCGGACTTGGTCATCGGCCAGGGCTTTTTCCTCCTGCCCGCCCTGCCCGGCTCCTCCGACGAGCCGCTTTCGGGCGAAATCCGCTTTTCCGTTCCTTGAGGGAAAAACCCGCGCACCGTGGTCATCGCGTGCGCCCAAATTGTCATAATTGGATGAAGCTTCGCGCGTAACGATCTCGCCAAAGCACCGTCCCGCCGGTTTAAGGGCCGCCTTGCCTCCGGTTCCCGAGAACCCCTTATGCGCCTTTTTCACGTCCTGCTCCTCGGTTGCTTGATCCTGAACAAGGCCTTCGGCCTCGGCGTCGGCGACCGGGTAAAAACCAACGCGACCACTTCCGTGCGGGTGACACCCGGCGGCGGCGTCGCCGGCACCCAGACCTCAGGGAGCACCGGCATCGTCGTCGGCGGACCCAATACCGCGATCCTCTCGGGGACCTCCACCTCGTATACCTGGTGGAACGTAAATTTCGATACTAACATGGACGGCTGGGTGGTCTCCACCGCGCTAGTCCCCGATGCCACCGGCCAATACTCCGACCTGATGCCGCAGAACCTCGCCCTCTCGCCGCTCGGCGGCTTGCCCGGCTCCAGCGTCCAAGTCGGCTTCACGGTGATCAACAAAGGCCTGAGCGCCTCTCTGGCGACCACCGTCAGCATCCGCCTCAGCACTTCGCCCAGTTCGCTCAGCACAGGCGGTCCATTGCTGGGCTCAGTCCCGGTCGACGCCCTGGCGCCGGGAGCCCAGCGGTCGTTTTTCCCCAGTTTCCTGATCCCTTCCGGCACCGCCGCCGGCCAGTGGTACGTCTGGGTACTCGTCGATCCCGGCCTGAGCGCCCACCAAGGCACCCTGACCATCAACGATCGCGCCAACACCCTGTTCACCGTCTACGCCACCGGCCAGAACTCCGATCTCGTCCCGCAAAGCCTGAGCCTGGCCCCGTCGGCCGGGCCGGCGGGCTCCGGTGTCCAACTCGCCTTCAAGGTGGTCAACAACGGCGCGGCCGCCTCCCTCGCCACCACCGCGGAGATCCGGCTCGGCCCCTCGTCCCTCGGCCCCGATTCCGAGGGCATCCTGCTGGGCTCCGTCTCCATCGGTCCGCTCGCCGCCGGTGCGCAGGGCCTGTTCTCCCCGGGCTGCTCGATCCCCGCCGATACTCTGGCCGGCCTGCAATATGTCTGGATCGTAATCGACCCCTCCCACAGCGCCAACCAGGGCGCCAGGACGGGCAACGACCGTATCAAGGCCGCTTTCACCGTGACGGGCGGTGCCACCCTTTCCTGGCGACTGCCGCTCAACGGCCCCTGGGCACCCGCCCGGGACTTCGCCGCCCCCGCCCCGACCGAGACGGAACCGGACCGCCTTCATCTCGGTCAGGACATCTCTCGGACCGACGAGGCAGCCGTCTACGCCGCCGCCGACGGCGTGGTGAAGTTCAACGCGCCGATGGAGCCCTACGGCCGCGTGCTTGTCCTCGAGCACCAGCTCGCCGGCGGCGCCCGCGTCTGCTCCGTCTACGGTCACCTTCGGCAGGCGGGCAGCGCCCCGGCGGAAACCCAGGTCGTCAAGGGTGCCTTGATCGGCTATCTCGAAAGCACCGCCGACGATTCCGAGGAAAGCGGCACCCACCTCCACTTCGGCATTCGCATGGGAGCCTTTTCCACCGCCCTCGAAGTCGATGGTCAGTGGCGCTACCGCGAGTATGGCCCGCCGGACGTGGCCGCCTCCTGGTACGATCCCCTGGCCTTCATCAGCCAAGGCGGCAGCCTCAACGCCAGCGCTCCCGCGATTTCCCCGGCCGGAGGTACCTTCGCGCTTTCCGCCGAGCTGGCCCTCTCCGCCGGGACCCTGGGCGCGACGATCCGTTACACGCTCGACGGCTCCGCTCCAACCGCGGCCTCCCCCGTGTACACCGGACCCTTCACGCTCGAGCGTTCCGCGACCTTGAAGGCCAGGGCCTTTGCCACCGGCTACGGCGACAGCCCGGTCTCGTCGGCGGACTTCGTCATCCAGGTGCCCGTGCTGAGCTTCCACGGCCTCGATCAAACCTATGACGGCACCCCCCGCTTCGTAACGGTCTCCGGCGTGCCGGAGGGCCATGCCGCCACTCTCACCTATGACGGCTCCCTCACCGCCCCGATCGATGCCGGCTCTTATGCGATCGTCGCCAACCTCGACGGCCACCGCCAGACCGCCCGCCTCACGGTTCGGAAAAAACCTCTCCAAGTCGCCGCTCTTTCCACGTCCCGCCTCGTTGGCGAACCCAATCCCGAACCCTACACGCTGGTCTATGACGGTTTCGTCGAAGGCGAGACCGAGGCCGACCTCGCGCCCACCCGCCCCGTCGCCAAAACCAAGGCCGCCCGTAAGAGCGCGCAAGGCGACTATCCGATCACGGTCTCCGGCGGCACCGACAAAAACTACGCCTTCGTTCCCGCCAGCCCACCCGGAATGCTGAGCGTCCTCGGCTTCGGCGGCACTTATGAGGCGCTGCTGGTGGACGAGGCGCTCACGCCCCTCGGCAAGCTCACCCTCACCGTCGCGAACAATGCCTTATCCTACTCCGGCACCGTCACCCTCGCCAGCGCAGCCAAGGCCACCTCCTTCAAGAGCACCGCCGAGACGCTCCTGTCGGCCCAGGAAGATGGAAGCGTGGCCACGGGCGCCCTCCTCATCACGGTCGCCACCGCCGATCCCGACATCGTCTATGACCTCACTCTCGGCTTTACCTTGAGCGCAAACGGATCCCTGGCCGGCGGCCTTTTTCACCCCGGCCTGGGCGAGATCCCTCCCGTCACCGTTGCCACCCTTCTCCACGGCGCCCATCGCGTCGCTTTCGCCAAGGGCACCCCCGCCCCCGGAGCCGGCGCCAACACCCTCGCGCTTCGCCCCGCCTACAACCTTTTCGAGGACGGCCCGCTCCCCGGCGGCTCCGGCCACGCCACCGCCGGCATCGCCGCCTCCACCGGCGTGCTCACGCTCAAGGGCAAGGTCGCCGACGGCCAGACGCTCACCGCTTCCCTCAAGCCTACGCTGGAAGGCTATCTCCTCTGGGCCAATCCCTATGGCACCCGCACGGAATCCTTCCTTGCCGGCCTCCTCGCCCTCCAGCCTCACCCCGACCAGATCCGCTTCGAGGGTCGCTCCTACATCCCCGGCGAGACCGGTCTCCTGATCTGGCAAAAGCACGCCCTTCCCGAGACCACCCCGGCTGCCAAACGCGACAAATCCTGCCGCGCCGGCTTCGGCCCCCTCGGCGTCCAGGTTTCGCTCGATCCCTGGCTCCCGCCTTCCACCAAGGCCGTCATCCTCAACGGGGTCGCCATCCCCGCCGGCACCCTCGTCCAGCGCCTCGGCCTCGCCAGCAGCACGCCCCCCGGTGTCTTCGCCCTCGCCTACGGCCCCGAATCCCTCGACCTCGGCGACAGCGGGGACGCGCTGCCTGCCGAAGCCGCGCTCGCCGCCAACGGAAGCCTCACCGTGGCCGATGCCTCGGCCACCTCCTGGACGATCAAACTCACCCCGGCCACCGGCGCCTTCTCCGGCTCCTTCGTGTTGCACGACGAAATCGACGACCGGACAGCCGTTCGCAAGGTCACCTTTTCCGGCACCCTCCGCCAGACTACGGATGATACGACCCTCGGTGCCGGCTGCTTCCTCCTCCCCGGCTTCGCCAAAACCGAGGAGCAGCTCTCCGGCGAAATCCGGTTCACCGCGCCGCCCCCCGTTCCGTAGGTCAGACCGGACCGCCTCGTCTGCCGGTGGGTGGCGCGCGTTGGCTCGCCTTCGGTGAGCACGCCCCTGTGCGCCGCAGGCGCATCAACGCGCTGGCGCGAAACGCCCGCGACGGACCCAACGCATTCAGGTGGCAACGCCTCCCGCCCCATCCATCGCGCGGGGAAATCCCTTAATCTACGTTCATGGGATAAACCATGCGCCAAACCGCGCCGCATCGGAAAGACACCTGTCTGGGATGCCTCTCCACCGATGTGCCCCATGAAATCTCTTCGCGCCCTCACCGCGGCTCTCGCCGTCCTTGTCTTCACCGACACCCTCCTACTCCACGCCCAACCCGGCCGCGTGGCGACCGATCAGGTCGCCGGCGGCCGCCCAGCCTTTAGCAGTGTGCCACGAGCCGTCGTCGCCCTGCCCGACGGCGGCGCCCTCGTCGGCGGCTCCTTCACGAACGTCAACACGTCCTTCATCGACTACCTCGTCCGCATCCGGGCCGACGGCTCGCTCGATACCTCCTTCAACCTGCAGCTCAACGGCCCTGTCACCAAGCTCCTCCGCCAGCCCGATGGCGAAATCCTGGTGGGCGGCGCCTTCACCAGCGCCGGCGGAGGGGCCGCTGTCCGGCTACTCCGCCTGAACGCCGACCTCACCCTCGACACCGCGTTTTCCACCGCAGTCGGCGCCGCCCTCAGCACCGGCGCCGTCAGCGAGCTCGGCCTCGACTCCACCGACCGCATTTACGTGGCTATCGACAACCGCCCCAACAATCCGGACATCATCCACCGCTTCGCCGCCGACGGCACCCCCGACGCGGCCTACGATCCCCTGGCGGACCATACGGTGACCGCCCTGGCGGTCCAGGCGGACGACAAGGTTCTCGTCGGCGGAGAGATCGTTTCCCTCGAAGGCGCCCACTCCTTCAACCTCGGACGCCTCAACACCGACGGTTCGCTCGACGGCTCGTTCGTCGGCGCTAGCAGCGTGCCGAACGACCTGCTCATCCTCCGTGACGGCCGTATCCTCCTGGCCACCTCCGACACCTCGTCCTCCCTCTTCCAGATTTCCGCCACCGGCGGCCCCGCCGTCGCCAATCTCAATTCCGGCCACCCGGTCTATGCGATTACTCAGGGTCCCGGCGGCCAGATCCTCGTCCTCGGCGCCGGCGACTCCGGCTCGGGTCGGATCTACCAGCTGAAGGGTACCAACCCGTTTCCTGCCTCCGCTTCCCAGGACGTTGACACCGCCTTCGACGTGGGCGCCGGCCCCGACGCCTCCGTCCGTACCGCCAGCTACACCGAAGACGGCTCCATCTGGATCGCGGGCGATTTCACCAGCTTCGACGGCTTCGCCTCCGGCAACGTCGTGAAACTTCAGGGTTCCGCCATCCTCCAGCAGCAGACCATCACCTTCACCGACATAGCCGACAGCACCTTCGACCCCGCAGCCAACACCGTGACGCTCGCCGCCACGACCGATGCCACCGGCCCCGATCTGTCGCCCATCGCCTTCGCCGTGATCAGCGGTCCCGCCACGGTCGAGGGCAATACCCTCACCATCACCGGCGCGGGCGACATCACCGTCCAGGCCGCGCAAGCCGGCAACACGACCTACGCCGCCGCCACCGCCAGCCAGACCTTCACGGTCGCCAAGGCCTCTCAGACGATCACCTTCGGCCCGCTCGCCGACCGGAGCCCCACCGCGGAGCCCTTCACGGTCTCGGCCACCACCACGGCCTCCGGCCTCAACGTTCAATTTGCCGTCTCCGGTCCCGCCACCCTCTCCGGCAATACCATCACGCTGAACGGCACCCCGGGCATCGTCACGGTCACGGCCAGCCAGCCAGGCAACGAGAACTACCTCGCCGCCGCCGATGTGGTGCAATCCTTCACCGTCGCCTCGCTCACCCCGCAGACGATCACGTTCAACCAGACCCTGAACAGCCGCCCCGTCTCCGCCCCGCCAGTCACCCTCGTCGCCACCGCCAGCTCCGGTCTTCCGGTCGAATTTTCCGTCACCGGTCCCGCCTCCTTCGGACCGGATGGCAAGACGCTCACGCTCACCGGCGAAACGGGCACCGTGACGGTCACCGCCAGCCAGCCCGGCGGCGAACTCAATGGCGTCACGTATGCCGCGGCCACGCCAGTCGTGAGGAGTTTCGAGGTCTTCCTCACCGCGCCGACCCGCACCCAGAAGATCACCTTCGCGCAGCCCGCCGCCGTGACCTACGGCACGGATCCCATCGCCCTCACCGCGACAGCGTCTTCCGATCTGCCCGTCACCTTCGAACTCGTTTCCAGCACCCCGGCCGGCATCGCCAGCCTCGACGGCCCCACGCTCACCTTGACCGGCGCCGGCAAGGTCGTCATCCGCGCCACCCAGGCCGGTAACGGCACCTTCAAGCCCGCTGCCCCGGTCACGCGTACCCTCACCGTCAACAAGGCCCGCCTCACCGTGAAAGCGGATGACAAGTCCCGCCTCGTCGGCGCCGCCAATCCCGAGTTTACCCTCACCTACACCGCCTCCGACTTCGTCAATGGCGATACCGAGGCCGACCTCGCCGCCACCCGCCCCATCGCGAAAACCAAGGCCACCGCCAAGAGCGCCCAGGGCGATTATCCCATCACCGTCTCCGGCGGCACCGACGCCAACTACGTCTTCGTCCCCGCCAACCCGCCCGGCGAACTCCACGTCCTCGGTTTCGGCGGCACCTACGAGGCCCTCCTCGTCGACGGTGAGGATACCCCCGTCGGCAAGCTCACCCTGACCGTTCCCGGCAACGCCTTCTCCTACACCGGCAGCCTCGTCCTTGCCAGCGCGCCCAAGGCGACGTCCTTCAAGAGCACTTCCACCACCTTGCTCGACCCCGAGGACGATGGCAGTTCCGCCACCGGCGCGACCAGCATCACCGTCACCAGCGTCAACCCCGACGTGGCTTATGACCTGGCCTTCACCTTGAACGCGAACGGCTCTCTTATCGGCACGCTCCAAAGTCCTGCCGTGGGTGAGACCCCCGCCGTCACCGTCGCCACTCTCGACAACGGCGCCCGCGTCCATGTCTTCACCAAAGCCGATCCGGCTCCCGGCGCCGGCGCCAACACCCTCGTTCTTTATCCCCCCGTCATCGAGAACGAGAACCAGGTCCCCCTCCTTCCCCGCGGTTCGGGCCACGCCACCGCCACGATCGCCACCTCCGGCGTACTCACCCTCAAGGGCAAGGTCGCCGACGGCCAGCCCCTCACCGCCTCCCTCAAGCCCACCGTCGT
>CBINGR010000091.1:0-17120 GCA_966250295.1 uncultured Akkermansia sp.
CCGCAGTGGCGGCGCTCGCGCGTCTCCCCGCTCTTCGCCGACGAGACCTACCTGCGCCACTGGGCGGGCGACCTCGAGCCCGGCGCCTCCGCCCCGCCCGACGCGCCCGTCGTGCACGTTTCCTGGTTCGCCGCCCGCGCCTATGCCCGCGCGCACGGCCGCCGCCTGCCGGCCCTCGCCGAATGGGAACTCGCCGCCTCCGCCGGCTACGCCACGCCGGTCGGTCGCGAGGAACCTGCGTTCAACCAGGATATCTACGGCTGGCTCGCCGCTCCGACGCCCGCGGTGCTGCCCTCCGTCGCCACCGCCCGCGCCACGTTTCACGGCGCCCGGGGTTTGCACGGTCTCGTCTGGGAATGGGTGGACGATTTCGACACCGCACTGGTCACCGGCGAATCCCGCGCCGACTCCGCACGCGACCAAAATCTCTTCTGCGGCGGCGCCGCGGCCGCCGCCACCGACCCGGGCGATTACGCCGCCTTCATGCGCCAGGCCCTGCGCTCCTCCCTCACGGCCCGCCAGGGCACCGCCTCTCTCGGTTTCCGCTGCGCCGCCTACCTTCCCACGCCATGAAAATCCGCCCCCTCTCCGCCCGCCTTCTCTGCGCCGCCGCCCTGCTCGCGGCCGCGCCCGCCCTTCGCGCCGCCGCCTGCTGCCACCCGCCGCTCGCCGCCGCCGCCCCGCTCCCGGCGGCCTCCCTCTACCAGGCCGAGGTCTCCTTCACGACCGACGCCGATGCGCCCTTCCGTCTCGCCGAGCTGCGCGGCCACCCCGTCTTGCTCGTCATGTTTTTCGCCAGTTGCACCTACGCCTGCCCCGCCACCGTGGTGGACCTCGTGCGCATCCGGGAGAAACTCCCCGCCGGACTGCGCGAGGAGGCCCGCATCGTGATGATTTCCTTCGACACTGAACGCGACACCCCCGAGGCCCTGCACGCGTTCCGCGAGAGCCGCGGTATTCCCGACGATTGGGCCTTGCTCCACGGGACGAGCGATTCCGTGCGCGAAATCGCCGCCCTCCTCGGCGTGAAATACAAGCGCGAAGCAGGGGGCGGCTTCGCCCACTCCAACCTTATCACGGTGCTTTCCCGCGACGGCGAAATCGCGCACCAGCGGGCCGGCCTCGCCGGCGGCATCGACGAAGCCTCCGCCGCGCTCGCCGTCGCCACCCGCGCCTCGTCCGCGTCTTCCGCGACGCCCTGACCCTCGTCAAGGCGTCCGCCTCACGCCCCCCTCGGCTCTCCCGCCCTCCCTCCGTGGGCGGTTTTTTGCGCCCTTTTCCATCGAGGTGGCGAAGCGTCAGGCACAAGGTCGGAACGCGTCCGCGGGAGGACGATCGTTCTCGGTCCAAACCTTCCGGCCAGGGCTACACCGTCTGCGAATGCCTCCGCGCGCCGGCGTAATCGGCCGCGTCGAAACGCATGGCCACGATGCGCAGGAGGGGCGCGCCGCGGGGAGTCACTTCGAGACCCGCTGTATCTCGCCGCACGATGCCGTCCGCCTCCAGGTCGTCGAGCGATTCAAGTTCCGCGGCGTAGGCCGTGGAAAAATCCAGGCCGAAGGCGCGCGACAACGCGGCGTAGTCGAGCCGGCGCTCGCACATCACGCCCATGATGATCGCACGGCGCCGCTTGTCCTCGTCGCTCAGGCGCAGGCCCCGCTCCACCGGCAGGCGGCCCGCGTCGAGCGCGGCACGGTATTCGGAGAGCGTCTTGTGATTCTGAAAATAGACGTCGGGCGTGGAAGAGATGGAGGACATGCCGAGGCCGTGGAGCGACGCGCCAGCCCGGGTGCTGTAGCCCTGGAAATTGCGTTGCAGGGCGCCGGTATCGCGCGCCCGCGCGAGTTCGTCGTCCGGCCGCGCGAAATGATCGAGCCCGATGTCCACGTAGCCGGCGGCGCTCAACTCCGCGTGGGCCGCGGCGAACATGGCCAGCTTGCCCTCCCCGTCCGGCAACTGGCCCCGCTGGTCGAAGATTTTCTGGGCCGGCTTGAGCCAGGGCACGTGCGCATAACTGAAGACGGACAGGCGGTCGGGCCCGAGAGCGAGCACGTCCGCGATGGTGCGGCGGATCGTTTCGACCGTCTGGAGCGGCAGCCCGTAGATCAGGTCCACGTTGATCGACGCAAAGCCCGCGCCGCGCAGCCAGGCGACCGCCTGCTCGTTGAGCGCATGCGGCTGGTGGCGGTGGATGGCGAGCTGCACGGCGGGATTGGTGTCCTGTATGCCGAGAGAGGCCCGGGTGGCGCCGAGGTCGCGCAGGGCCCCGACCTGTTCGAGGGTGAGGTGGCGCGGGTCGATTTCCACGCTGATCTCCGCATCGGGCGCGAAGCGGAAACGGTCGCGCAACATCGCGCCGAGCCTTCGCAGCTGGGCCGGCGCAAGGAAGGTGGGCGTGCCGCCGCCAAAGTGCAGTTGCGTGACCGGCCGGCGCGGGTCGAGCCGCGCGGCGAGCAATACGAGTTCCTTTTCGATGTAGTCCAGGTAGGGGTTGGCGCGGCCATGGTCGCGGGTGATGACGGTCGTACAGCCGCAATACCAGCAGCGCGACTCGCAGAACGGCAGGTGGACGTAAAGCGAGAGCGGCCGCCCCGGGGACGCGTTGTCCGCGGCGATCGCCGCCTCCAGCCCGATCTCCTCCGGCCCGGCCGTGAAGCGCGTGGCCGGCGGATAGGAGGTGTAGCGCGGGCCGGAGATGGCATATTTTCGCACCAGCCCGAGGTCGGGCAGACCACCGGAGCTCGAAGCGGAAGAAGCGTAGGCATTCATGGGAAAAGAGCGGGACGCAGGGCCGGGGGGTAAAACGCTCCCGCGCCGAACAGCACGAAAGCCGCCGCGGCCATGAACGCCGCCGGCACGAAAAGCAGCCAGGGCAACGAAATCGGCGGCGCGAACCCGAGCGCGAGCGCGATCAACAGGACCTCGGATAACAATGACGCCGCGAAAAATATGCCGATGGCGAGGCGTGTCGGAAGGGTTTCCCGCAGCCAGCCCGCGCGAAGGCCAAAAGCCAGGATCATCGGTGTGACCGCCCCAAGAAACACCAGGTGCAGGAAAGCGATGACGATAAAACGATGATTGACCAACGCCGCCAGTCCGGGCGACGCCGCCGCGACCTGCAGACCGAGTTTCAGACCCCAGGCCGCAAACGCCAGCCACCCGAGACAACGCGCCAGAGGCGTGCCTTCGCCGAAGACCCCTCCGCCCCGCAGGGCCTGCACGAAAAACGCGAAGCCGACGATCTGCGCGAGGCCGCCCAGCGCGGCGATGCCTTTCACCCACGCGGGGGGGCCGAGCCACAGGGTGGACTGGGCAAAAGTCAGAACGACGCCCGCTCCCAGCCAGCGACACGCCCGGAGGGCCCGGCGAGTTTTTTCTGCCGAAAGGCCCCGCCCGGTGAGGGACTGGAGCAGCAAGGCCTGAAGAAAAAACGGAAACCAGCCGTTATACTGCGCGTGCAGATAGAAATAGATGCAGAGCCGGTAGGCAGGGGTATCGTGCAGCCCCTGCGCCGCGAGAGGCCCGAGCAGGAGCGGCCCCAGCCCGGACAGGACGAGGCAGGCCAGCGCGACGCGCAGATGGGCGCGAGCCGCCGGCTCCGCGACGTTCCCATGCCACAGCCGCCAGGCGAAAATTCCCGCCGTGACCATGTGCAAGGTGGAAAAAGCGATGCTCGCGGGACCGTAGCCTTGGATCGGAAACGTCGCGAGCATGCCCAATACCCCGGCCTGCAAGAGGAGGAACAAGCGGCCATAACCGGCCCGCCCTTCGGCCGGGACGAAACGCTGCAAGGCAAAGGAGAAAAAAGCGTTGAAGACAAAACCCAGGAACGCGGTGTGGGAGTGGGCGTGCAGCCAGTGGGCATAGTCGAAGCGCGGCGGCGGGCTTATCCAGGACCAGCGTAGCAAGGCGCCGAGTCCGCCGGCCACGGCGAGAAACCCGATCGATGCGACAAACGCGCACCGCGCCAGGCCATCGCCTGGCTGCGGATAGGACGGACGGTACTGCGGTGTCACCGGGACAGTCGAACCTCCGCGCCGACCTCCCGCAATACGCCCGGCGCTTCCCCTTGATGTAAATCAACGTATCCGCCCCGCCGGTATTTCAGGGGATTTTCCGGCCGGGCAATCGCACCGTGACGGAAAGCCCGCCGCGACCCTCCCGGCGGTTCTCCGCCGAGATCGATCCTCCGTGCAGGTGTGCGATGCTTCGGCAAATCGCCAGCCCCAGCCCGTGGCCCGCCAGGGTCCTGCCGCCCCGCCCATCCGAGCTCGGGGACGAATACCGTACAAAACGCTCGAATACGCGTTCCAGCTGGTCCTCGGGCAAACCCGGCCCCTCGTCGGCGACAACCAGTTCCCAGCCGCCGTCGGCACGATGCACCTCAAGCGTCACCAGCCCTCCCGCCGGCGACACCTGCGCGGCGTTCGCCACGAGGTTCAACAGGAGCTGCCGCAGCAGTCCTGCGTCCGCCCACGCCTCGCCCGCCTCCGCCTTCGCCAGCATAAAACGTCCGCCCGCTTCCTCCATCAACACCGCGCCGTCCTCGGCGAAATCGCGTGCCAGCTCCTCCATCCGGACCGGTTTCAGCTCGGCCGGGAAGGCCCCGCCGTCCGCACGCGCCAGGAACAGCAGCCGGTCGATCACGCTTTGCATGCGCTCCACCGCCTCGAGCAGGTCGTCGACGCCGCCCGTCGCCTTCTCGTCGCCCAGTTGCGCGCGCAGGCGCTCGGCGTTGAGCCGCATGAGCGCGAGCGGCGTCTTCAGCTCGTGCGAGGCGTCGGCCGAAAAACGGCGCACCTGCTCGAAGGAAGTCTCCAGCCGGTCGAAGGCCTGGTTGAGCGCGCGCGCCACCTCGGCGAGTTCGTCGCCCGTGCCGGGGTCGGGCACCCGCTCGCGAAGATTGTCGCCGCCCATGCGGCGTGCGGTCTCGGCGATGGCCCGCACCGGCTGCAGCGTCACCCGGCTGAAACCATAGCCCAATCCGAGGCCCGCCAGCGCCGCCACGCCGAGAAGCAGCGCGCTTACCCGGGCATAGTCGCGCAGCAGGAGCAGCGCGGTGTTGAGCGGACTGCCGACTTGAATGTGCCAGCCATCCTCGCGCACCTCGGTCATCTGGACCGTGCCCACGCCCGGCAGTTCGACGACCCGCCGGGTGCCCTCGGGGCTGAGATCGGGCAGCATCGCCGCGCCGAGATTCGCGGACCGGAACAGCAGATTGCCCGCGTCGTCATGAATCTGGATGAAAAACCACTCGGCGTCGCCCTTGCTGTCCCGTTCCACCCGGTCGCGCACGGCTGCGGGCGTGCGTTCCGCGCCCGCGAGAAAACCCAGCAGCTCGCGCGCCTCGCCTTCGTGCAGCAGGAACAAACCGCGTCGCATCTGCCGGTCCAACAGCCAGCCCCCGGCGGCGAGCACGAGCGCGGTCGTGACCGTCACCAGCGCCGCGAAACGCAGGGTGGTTTTCCAGGTGAGGGTGCGGGTCCACGCCGTAGGCTTCATGGCAGCAACTGGTAGCCGGTGCCGCGCACCGTACGGATCAGCGCGGGCTGGCCGGGACCTTCGAGCTTGGTTCGCAGGCGCCTCATGTAGACGTCGATCAGGTTGGTTTCCATGTCGTAGCTCGCCTCCCAGACCCGCTCCGCGATCTGCGTGCGGGTCAGCACCCGGCCGGCGTTCTGCAGAAACAGCTCCACGAGCGCAAATTCCTTGGCGGTCAGCTCCACCGGCACGCCGTCCACCCGGAGTTCGCGCGCAAGCAGGTCAAGCCTCAGTCCGCGGTGCGTGAGAACGGTGGCTTTCGATCCCGCCTGCCGGCGCAACAGCGAGCGCACCCGCGCCACCAGCTCGTCCACGCTGAAGGGCTTGGGCAGATAGTCGTCCGCACCGAGATTGAGTCCTTTGATCCGGTCGGTCACCGCGTCGCGCGCGCTCAGGATCAGCACCGGTTCGTTGAAACCCGCCGCGCGCCACTCGCCGAGCAGCGTCAGGCCGTCGCCGTCCGGGAGGCCGAGATCGAGCACCACCGCGTCGAAGGGCTCTTCCGCAATTGCCTCGCGCGCCGCCGCCGCGGTTCCCGCCACCCGGGTGGCGTATGCCTGCTCGCCCAAGGCCTGCGCGATGAAGCCCGCCACCTTGCGTTCATCTTCGATGACCAGGATCTTCATGGTTTCGCCTCCGCAGCCTGCAAGCCGGCCACATGGCGCGCGAGCGAAACCACCGCGTCATCCGCCAGCGCCTCGTGGCCCGCCATCGCCGTGCCCGGGCGCCCGAACTTGATCAAGCGGGCCAGCCGCTCCCCGTCCCGCCCCATCTCGCTTCTCGTCAGATCCGCCGGCCGCGGCTTCAGCTTCGGGGCCAGCGCGCCATCTCCCTGCCCGCCGGAGCCGTGGCACTGGGCGCAGAACCGGGCAAACAGGGTCGCGCCCGCCGCGGGATCGGCCTTCGCCGCCGGAGACGGTCTCCACGCCGCGATGCCCGCCGCCCGCCTCCCTTCCGTGCCCGCGCCGAGCGAGGCCAGGTAGACGATGAGGTCGTCGCCCCGGGTTTCGCCCGCCGCGAACAAAGGCGCGTAGGACGGCATCCGCGAGCCCGGCGACACCGCACGCGGGTCGATCAGGTGCAAACGGTTCCATTCCGGGGTGCGGCGGTTGCCGACGTTGAGCAAATCCGGCCCCTGCCGGCGATTTCCCGGCAAGGGCGGGCGCTGCCGGAGAAGCTCGTCCAGCGGCAGGGCCGGTCCCCAGCGCGGCACGTCTTCCGTCCCCGGCCGCACATACTGCGAGTGACAATGGATGCAGCCTTCCGCCACGTAAACCTCGCGCCCGCGCAGCGCGGCCGCCCCGGCCGCCTCCGCCGCCTCGCCCGGAGGCGGGACCAGCGTCACCGCCGCCAAGCCTGCCGCGAGAACCGTGCCCGCCTGCCGCCGCAGGGCCAGCCCCGCCAGGACCAGGGACAAGGCAGCCGGACCAAACCAGGCCGGGATGCCGTGCATGTCCTGCGCCATGCCGATACCCAGGGCAGAGCCCCCCCACCCCGCCACCGAAAAAATCGCCGCCGCCGCGCTCGCCCGTTCCATGCGCGCCGGCACATAAACCAGCGCCACCGAGTAGAGCGACACTCCCGCCACATAGGCCAGCTCGGCCCCCGGCTTCGCGATCCACGCGCAGGCTCCGGCAAGGCTCAGCGCCGCCAGGGCGGCCACGCTTCCGGCCCTCCCGCGGTCCAGCGCGTATCCCGCGGCCACCGCCGCGGCCAGGTGCATCGCCGCGTTGCCGCCCAGCGCCAGTTCCCCGCGCCATGTCGCATCCTTCAGCGCCTCCGTGTGCTGGATAATATAAAACGCCGCCGAATCCATCCACACCAGCGCCAGAAAAATCGCCGTCCACCTCCCCACCTCGCCCCGTCGCCCCTCGGTCGTTCCATCCGCCGCCGGGGCCGCCCTCCGCGCCGGCATCAAACGCCGGGCCAATTCCGCCGCCAGGCCGGCCGCCGCCGCGGCCAGGCCGGTCTGTACCGCAGGCGATGCCTCGAATATCCAAGGCAGGTTGCACGCCGCATAGGCCGCGCCGGTGCCCAGCCCGGCCACCAGGCCGAGCTGCCGCCCTCCTGCCAGCCCGCGTAAACCCGCCGCCAGCGCCACCGTGGCCCCGCCCAGTGAAAATCCGGTGAACGCTCCCGCCGCCATCAGCCCCGCCATCCCCCAACGCGGCGCGACCAGCGCCGCGCCCGCCGCCAGCGCGCAGCCCAGCAGCCACTCCGCCAGCCGGATCGCGCGCGAGGCCGCCAGCAGGCTGCCCGTCACGCCGCCCGCCCCCAGCATGCCCATGACCGCACGCATCTCCCCGCCTCCGCTCGTCGCCGGCAGGACCAGTTCGAGAAACGCGAACTCCGCGAAAAGAAGAAAATAACCGTAGGTCGCCGCGACCAGCGCGGCCGCGCCCCAGGCCCGCCTAGTCATCGTCCCAGCCTCCCCGCCACAGCAGCCAGGCCTGCGCCGCAACCAGTCCCAGATCGGCCGCGGTAACCGTCAGCCAGCGCGGCCCGAGCGCGCCCAGCAGCACCATGACGCCGCAATAGGTGCCCGCCGCGCCGCGAAACAAAAGCGTCGACTCGAGCGCCATGCGCAACCGGGCCCGCCCGCCGCGCGCCAGCGCCACCAAATAGGTCGTTCCGACCGCCCCCACGAAGACTCCCACCCAGCGGAGAAACACCAGCGCCTCCGCGCCCGGCGCCGCCACCCCCAGACGGGCCAGCGTCCAGGCCGGCATCGTCACCAGGCCGAGGCCCGTGCCCAAATCCATCGCGCCCGCCGCGAAAGCCAGCGCCCGGCCCCGGGTCCATGTCCATGTACTCATTTCCAAGCCTCCTTCCAGGCCGCAAAGGCCGCTCCGGCCATCGCTGCGCCCGCCACCAGGCGCCCGATGAAGATCCACTGCGTCCAGCCTGCGCCGTAAAACAGGTCCGCCGGCCGCTCCACCTCGGTCGCGCCGAGCGCCATCATCAGCGCGGTATGCGCCGCGCAGCCCCCCTGCCAGGTCCAGAATACGCCGGGCCCGCCGGACGGCCGCCCGGGGTCGAGCTCGTCGAGCACCGCAAAATTCACCGCCGTCACCAGCCCGGCCATCGCCAGGTGCGCGTGGGCCACCAGCGCATGGGTGAATTTCCATGCCTCGGATACGCCGGGCAAAAATGTCAGCCAGCCGCCCGCCACCAGCAGCGTCCACCACCCGCCGGCCGCCAGCACCCAGCGCCGCGCGCCCGCGGTCCACGCCCAGTCCCGGCCATACAGGCACAAGGCCGGGATCCACAGCAACAGCAGCCCCAGGCCCGCGAACTGGCCGGTCGCATGATGCGAGGCGTTGCCGTGGTCGAGCAGTCCGAAGACGCCGAACGAGACCGCCAGTGCCGCCCAAAACCAGCCCGCGCCCCGGGCCCCCTCGCGCCGCTTCATCCCCAATAGCACGGGCAGCAATCCGAAGACCGCCACGATGCCGAGCGTCGAGCCGAGCAGGGACGTGCCGGTGGCACCGCCGCTGTCCGGATTGACCGCCGGGTAGACCTCCCGGCCCGCCGACCAATACATCAGTGCGGGAACCGCAGCCAAGGCCGTCACCAGGCCCGCCGCCACGCGCCACCGAACCGTGCCCGCGCGCTCCCGGCTCCACCACAGGTGCGCCGCCAGCACGGTCCAGAGCAGCGACATCGCCACGCCGAGCGCCGGCCGCGCCCAGCCCGCCCAGTCGAGAAAAGGTTTTCCGCTCGTCACCCCGCCGAGCCACGCCGCCGCTCCCAGCGCCAGCGACGTCGTCCAGCCGTACAGGGCCAGGCGGCCATGCCGCGCCGCCGCGCGATGGCGCGGCTCCAGACAAGCCGCCAGCAGGGCGCCGACCAGCGGCAGCGCGCACCAGCCGTAAAGCAGGCCGTTCAGGTGCACCGGCATCCAGCGACCGTAGCCGATCCCCCCGGTCCACGCCCCGAGCCCCGGCCAAACCAACAACGCGGCCAGCCACACCCCCACCAGGCAGGACAAGGCCAGCCAGCCCAGCGCATGAACCCGCACCGCGCGGGCCAGCGTCGGCCCAAAACCGGCCGCGCTCATAGCTCCTCCGTGCGGCCGGCGCGCACCCGCACCAACCGGTCGCAAGCCTCGGCGAAACGACGCTCGTGCGTGCAGAGCACCACGGCGACCTTTTCCGCCCGCGCCAGTTCGCGGAGCAGCGCGAACACGGTGTCCCCCGTCTGTTCGTCGAGCGACCCGGTCGGCTCGTCGGCCAGCAGCAGGCGCGGCCGGTTCATCAACGCGCGGCAAATCGCCACCCGCTGCCGTTCGCCGCCGGAAAGATCCCGCGCCCGGTGGCGCAGGCGGTGGCCGAGCCCGACGCGCTCCGCGAGCTCCGCCACGCGCTCCGCCATTTCCGACGCGCCCGCGCCGCGGGCCAGCGCCGGCAGCCGGATATTCTCCTCCACCGTCAGGTCGGCGACGAGATTGTGCAGTTGGAAAACAAAGCCCAGCCGCCCGCGCCGCAACGTGAGGCGGACCGCCTCGGACCGCGGATCCATCCCGCACACGCGCAGTTCTCCGCGATCCGGCAGATCGAGTCCGCCCACGAGATGCAGCAACGTGCTTTTGCCCGAGCCCGAGGAACCCCAGAGCGCGACGAGTTCGCCGGCCCGCACCGCGAGCGAGGCGCCGCGCAGCACCTCGACGCGGCCGCGGTCGTAGCTCTTCCACAGATGCCGGGCCTCGACGACGATCTCGCCGCGCCCCCGCTCGTTCGGAATGGGCGGCCTACTCATATCGCAAAGCCTCGGCCGGCTGGATGCGGGCCGCATACCAGGCCGGATACATCGCCCCGGCTAGGGCGGTGCCGAAGGCCGTGGCCGCGATGCCGACCGCCAGCCCGGGCGTAATCCGCGCGGCAAGGTATCCCTGCAGGCCGGGCAGCCGCGCCAGCGCGGCCAGCACCGCCGCGCCGAGCCCCGCGCCCAGCAGAAGCCCGGCGGCCGCCAGCACCGTCGATTCCGCCACCACCAGCGCCGCCACCTGGCCCGCGGCGAACCCGCACACGCGCAGCACGGCAATCTCGCGGATGCGCCCGAAAACCGAGAGCAGCATCGTGTTGGCCACTCCCAGGCCGCCCAGGACGAAAGCGCACAAACCCGTCGCCCAGGACATCACGTGCAGGATTCGGAAGCTGTTGTAACTGCGGCTGAACTCGCGGTTCTCCAGCGCCATGACCCCGGGCTCCGCCGCCTCGATCGCCGCTTTGAAATCCCCGCCCAGCGCCGGGTCGCGCAGCTTGACCGCCACGATGGACGCCGTGTTTTCCCGGTGAAAAAAGGCCTGGGCCTCCGGCAGCGGCATGAACACGCCTCCGTCCTCGAAGCCGTTTTCGGTGCGGAAAATCCCGCCCACCGTGAACACGCCGCGCCCGATCTCCACCTTCCCGCCCGGCCGGGCCTGGAGAAACTCCGCCGCCCGCGAGCCGAGAAACACCTCGCCCGTCCGCACGCCGAAATCCTTCGGCGATCCCGCGCGCCACTCCGCCCTGGCCAGCCGCGCGTCCCCCGCTTCGATGCCGAAACAGGTGATCACGGGATGGCCCTCCGCCGAGACGATGCCGAAGAGCATCGGCCGCGCCTCCGCGACCTCGGACCGCGCGCGCACCGCTGTCACCTGGGCCGGCGTCACCGAGCTGAAAAACAAATCGGAGACCTTGCGCTCGAAGACGAGGTAGTCGCTGTCCGTGTTGAGAATGCGTTCGAACATGCCGATGGCCCCGTGCACGACCGCGAGGATGGTCAACATGGCGGCCACGCCGAAGGCGATGCCCGCGGTGCCGATCAAGGCCCTCAGACGGTGCCGCCGCAGATTCGTGAGCGCCAGCGACAGATAGCGTATCCGCGAAGTCATGGCGCGTGCATCAGGCGGCGGAGGGCTGGGCCGCCGCCGCGCGGCGGGCGCCGGAGCCCGCCGCGGCGACCCCCTCCTGGAAACGGCGCAGGTAGGCCCAGCGGGAGCTCCGCCGCTCCAGCCGCGCGAGCGCGCGCCCGGCGAGACCAGCCAGCCGGAGGAGACGCGCCCGCGTCGCCGTCACGCCGATCTCGAGCGCCAGATTGGGCCGCATGAGCGCCCGATCCCGTCCCGTGCTCTTGCCCGTTTCCGCTTCGCTCTTTTCCACGTCCCCGAGGTCGTCGAGCGCCTGGAAAATCAGGCCCCAATACACGCACAGCGCCTTGAGCGCGCGGCGTTCGGCCTCGTCGGGATGCGCCGCGAGCGCGGGCAGGTAGACGGCCATCCAAAAGAGCGACCCGGTCTTGGCGACGGCTATGCGCGAGGCCGCACGCGGGCTCCGCGGCCCCTCTCCGTAGCGCAGATCGGATGCCTGCCCGCCGACGAGGCCGGCAGGCCCGAGGAAAGCGTCGACGCAGGCGGCCGCCTGCAGGCGCAGCGCGGCCGGCTGACCGGCAAAGGCGAAGCCGAGCAGCGCATAGGCACGGTTGATCAGCGCGAGCGCGGCGAGGATGGCCGTGGCTTCGCCGTGCAGCTTGTGCACGCAGGGCAGCCCGCGCCGCGTGGCGGCATCGTCCATGCAGGGCAGGTCGTCGAGCAGGAGCGAGGCGGTGTGAAAATATTCCACCGCGCAGGCGAGTTGAAGGGACTCGGCCCCGCCGAGGCCGTGGAGGCGGGCGGCCTCGTGGGCGAGCCGGGCGCGGACGAGTTTTCCCGGCTCGGCCGTGGCCTGGGCGATGGCCGCCTCGAGATGCGGTTCGAGCCCGTTGGTGATCGGCGCGAATTCGCGCAAGGCGAAGACCAGCGGATCGCAAGGACGATGGAGAGCGACCATGGGGCTTCAGTCCGATTTTCGGGTCCCGGCGGAGTCGGCAGGCGGGACGGTCGCGCCCTGCAGGTGGAAGCGCACGTGCACTTCGGGATCCACCTTGAGAATCTTGAACTTCCGGATGATCGGCAGGCCGAACTCGCGGGTGTCGACGGTGGCGTCGCCGTCGATCGCGTAGGCGTCGTGGTCGTGGGTCACCGACACCGGAAAGACGAGTTCCTTGGACCGGTCGTGCAACACGAGCGTGCCGCGGGCGCGCAGGCCGGTTCCGGCCTCGTCGCGCTCGATCGAGCCGAGCGTGAAAACGCCTTCGGGATGCGCCGGCGTGTCCTGCCATTCGTGCATCGCCGCGTCGCGGTCTTCGTTGCCGGTCTTCACGTCGGCGAAACGAAAGGCGAACCTGGCTCGCACGATCCCGCCGCTTTCCGGATCGATCATGATGACAGCCTCGAAATTCTCGAGTTTTCCGACGAACGAATCGAACGTGGCCTTCACCGCCACCTCGACGCGCGATTGCGCGGCGTCCACCGCCAGCGGGAGTTCCGCCGCGTCCAGTCCGCAGGCCGCGGCGAGCGCGACGGCGGCGAAAAGCACGGATTTCATGCCGCCACCCTAGCTGGCGGGGATGAACCGAATCTGAATCGCAGATTAATTTTCGTTCATAAACGCACGCCGGCTTGGTTCCGCCTTCCCGCCCGCATAGGGTCGGGCAACTTCGCACGATGGCCTCCGACCGCGATTTCCTGCCCCGTCCCGAATACCGCGGCGGCCGCTATCGAAATCCCGGCCGCCACGACGATCGCTCGTGGCTCGATGTGTTGCGTTGGAAGTCGGCCGGCCGTCCGGCAGCCTGGCCACGCCCTATCCCCCTCGGGCCGCTCGCCGCTCCGGCGCCCCCTTCGCGCGGCCTCGCGGTCACCTGGATCGGCCACGCCACTTTTTTTATCCAGACGCCCGATCTCGCCGTCCTGGTCGACCCGGTCTGGAGCGAACGGGTCGGCCCCTTCCCCGCCGTCGGGCCGCGGCGCGTCCTGCCGCCCGCGCTGAAGTTCTCTACCCTGCCGCCGCTGGATGCCGTGCTGGTCAGCCACGACCACTACGATCACTGCGACCTGCCCACCCTGAAGCGTATCTCCGCCGGGCATCCGCGCGCCCGCCTCCTCGCGCCTCTGGGATTCGCCGACCTTGCCCGGCGGGCGGGTTTCGCGCGCGAACGCTTCGCCGAGCACGATTGGTGGCAGGCGAATTCGTTCGATATGCGGGCAAGATTCACCGCCACGCCCGCCCGTCATTGGGGAAACCGGCTTTCGAGCGGACGCAACCGCCGGCTCTGGTGCGGCTGGCACATCGCCACGCGGCACGGCTCGGTCTTTTTCGCCGGCGATACCGCCTACGACCCGGAAATGTTTCCCGCCATCCGCCGGCGGCTCGGCGCGCCCGACATCGCGCTGCTGCCGATCGGGGGCTATGCGCCGCGCTGGTTCATGCGCGAGCAACATTGCGATCCCGAGGAGGCGGTGCAAATCCACCTCGCACTGGGGGCCGTCCGCAGCGTCGGCGGCCACTGGGGCACCTTTCGACTCACCGATGAGCCGCGCGACGAGCCGTCCGCCCGCCTCGCCGCGGCCATTCGCAAGGCCTGCCTGGACCCGGAAGATTTCGTTTCTCCGGAACCCGGAAAGCCGCTGTATTTCCAGGACCGCCGGGCGGCCTGAGCCGCGGTTCGCACCGCGTTTTCACGCCGCAGGCCCATGGACGCCGGAAGCCGCGGCCGGCCGCCCCGGAGCCGGACCGCGAAGCGCTTCCTGTTGTCCGCGGGGTTTTTAAACGTATCTAAAAACACGATACCGGCTCGGTTCCGCCGCCCTGCCCCGAGCCTTGCCGGCAAGCGGGCCAGGTTTCGGGAACAAGCTCGCCCGCCGACAGGGGACAAGCTTCCTTCCTTTGCTTTTTCTGCCGCATTCCCGACGCGCTTCGCATGTCCTCCCTCTCCACCGATCTTTTCGACTATGACCTGCCCGAGCGCCTGATCGCCCAGACCCCGGCCGCCCGCCGCGACGCCTCCCGCCTGCTCGTCGTGCACCGCGCCGGCCACCGCATCGAGCACCGGGTCTTCTCCGAGCTCGGCGACTACCTGCGACCCGGGGACACTCTCTTCCGCAACACCGCCGCCGTCCTGCCCGCCCGCCTGCTCGCCCGGCGCCCGACCGGCGGGGCGGTGGAGTGCCTGCTCCTCCGCCCCGCGGCCGGCGGCGACGAGAACCAGTGGTGGTGCCTTGTGCGGCCGGGTAAAAAACTCCCCCCTGGCGCGAGCTTCGGCATCGCGGGCGCCTTCGCCGGCACCGTACTGGAAAAAGACCCCGAGGGCGCCGCGCGGATACGCTTCATCTGCAAAGGCGGGTCCAACATCGTCGCCGTCGCCAATCGCCTGGGCGAGGTGCCGCTGCCGCCCTATATCGCGCGCGAGCATACCGCGGAGGAACGCGCCGCCGACCTCGAACGTTACCAGACCGTCTACGCCGACCGCGCCAGGCAGGTCGCCGCCGCCGCACCCACCGCCGGGCTGCATTTCACGCCCGAACTGCTGGAAAGCCTTCGCGCCGCCGGCGTGCGTACCGCCGACCTCACGCTGCACGTCGGGCTCGGCACCTTCAAACCCATCGCCACCCCCACCATCGCGGAGCACCCGATCCACCGCGAAATCTACGAACTGCCCTCCGCCACCCAGGCCGCCGCGCTCGCGCCCGCGCCCGGCACGCGACGCATCGCCGTGGGCACCACCAGCGTGCGGACGCTGGAGGATTTTTTCCGCAAACTTCCCGCCCGCCAGCCCGGGGACCGGCCCTTCCTCGGAGAGGCGGGCATCTACCTGTATCCGCCGGCCCGCTTCGCCGCAGTCGACGCGCTGGTCACCAACTTCCACCAGCCCCGCTCCACCCTGCTCTGCCTCGTCGCCGCCTTCCTTTCCCCCGGGTCCACCGACGGCGTAGCCTGGCTGCGCGAGATCTACGCCGAGGCGATCGCCCGCGAATACCGTTTCTTCAGCTACGGCGACGCCATGCTGATTTTGTAGGCGGTGGCTTCGAAAGAGGTCCGGCCGGCGTGGGAGCAAAACCGGTGGAAAAAACACCGTGCCGCTTGCGCCTGGCTCGTGAAGCCCTTGCGTGCTGCGGAGATGAGCTCCGGTTCCAGCCTTCCGCCAGACTCGATCGCCTCCCCCCTGCCGCCCGCACGCACCATCGCCGCCTGGCGACTCCTGTTGCGTGCCGGCGGAGTGCTGCTCGCGCTCTTCACCGTGTGCTTCTGGGCGGCCAAGGGCTATCATCGCGGCTGGACGAAAAACCAGGTGCGCATCGACCAGGTGGACGAAGTGACGGGCATCGTCTATCCGACCTACGTGGAACGCTTCGTGCCGGGCGTCGACTACCTCGCCGGCGGCATCCTTGCGGGCACCGTGCTCTTCGCCGCAAGCCTCCTCCCCTCGCGTGGTTGCAAGAAGCCCTGATCGCCGGCACCTCGCGCGTCACGCGTCTCCTTTTCCCTCCCATCCCACCATGACCCAGATCCTCCGCAGCATAGCCTTCGCCGGCTTCACCATCATCTCGGCCGTCGCCTCGCCGCAGGTCTTCGACTTCAAGGACCCCAAGGGCGTCAACGCGATCCAGTTCCATCTCGACTCGGTGCTCGAAGCCATCGCCGGCACCGCCACCGACATCGGCGGCAAAGTCACCTTCGATCCGGCCGACGTCCCCGCCACCAAGGGCGAGATCGAAGTCGCGGCCAAGTCCCTCAAAGTCTCCAACGCCACCATGACCGAGCATCTCCACAGCGCCGGCTGGGTCGATGTCGAGCAGCACAAGGAGATCAGCTTCGAGTTCGCCAAACTCGAGGACGTCAAAGTCACCGGCGACAACAAGTGGAGCGCCACCGCCCACGGAAAATTCAGCCTCAAGGGCGTGACCAAGGATGTTTCCGTACCCGTGACCCTCAGTTACCTGCCCGGCGCCTTCGGCAAGCGGCTCAACAAACCCGAGCTGCCCGGCGACCTGCTCGTCGTGCGGGGCGCCTTCTCCATCCAGCGCGGCGACTACGGCATCAAGCCCGGCGAAAACGAGGACAAGGTCTCACCCACCATCCAGCTCACCTTCGCCCTCGTCGGCGGCCCCGGCAAGGGCTGAACCGCCCCGGCTCCCCCGCTCTTCGCCGCGCGGCCCTTTGGGTCGCGCGGTTTTTCTTTTTGTGACTTTTGCGCCTTTTTGCCGCCAACTCCCGCTCCCATGACTCCCGACGAACTCCAGACCCTGATCGAGGACGCGACCTTCGACCACACGATGGGCGATACCCCCGCCGCCATCGCCAAGCTGGAGCGCGCCACCGCCGCCGCACCCGACTCCTTCGAGGCCTGGCACGCGCTCGCCGAGATCCAATTCTCCGTCCGGGCGCTCGACGCCGCTCTCGCCGCCGCCGAACGGGCCCATGCCCTCCGCGGCGACGACTTGTTCATCAACACCACGCTTTCCCGCATCTGGATGGAGAAAGGCGACAAGCCCATGGCCGAAAAATTCGGCGCACAGGCCAAGATCCTCGGCTGGAAGGACCAGCTCAAAAACCCCGCCGCCCACGAAGGCGGCTTGAAATAAACCGCCCCTTCGCGCGTCCGCCAAGCCGGCACGGGGTCCACGATCCCCCTGGGCCGCTCTCCCCAGGCACCCAAACGGAGACGCCTAGGCGCTGTCTTCGAAATAGACCGGTGCTCCGTGGTCGGGAAACCAGGCT
>CBINGR010000092.1:0-15998 GCA_966250295.1 uncultured Akkermansia sp.
GCAGGTAGGTCTCGTCGGCGAAGAGCGGGGAGACGCGCGAGCGCCGCCACTGCGGGTGGGCGGTGACGAAGGCGAGAAACTCGGCGTTGGTGACGGGGAGGGTTTCGAGGAGAAAGGCGGCGACCGGAACGATCTCCGGATCGGCTGCGGCGCGGGCGATGGGGCGATACGTGCCGGCCGGGATGAGCACGGTGGCCTCGCCGCCCCGCAGCCCGGCGCCGGCCAGCGCCAGGCCGAGGAAGGCGCGGAGCAGCCGGAACGGGCGCGGAAAGGCGGGGCGGGAGCAAGGCATGGCAGGCGGGAGGAGGTGGCGTGGCGCGATCCTGGTTTTTAGCCGGACGATCATTCCCCTTTCACCTTCTGCACCTCGTCGGCGGTGAACACGTCCGCGGAATTGCCCCAGCTGTTGGTCACGTAGGTAAGAACGTCGGCGACCTGTTCGACGTTGAGGGCTTCGCCCTGGGGCGGCATCGCACCGTTGTAGGTCTGGCCGTTGACGGTGACCGGCCCGGTGAGGCCTTTCAGCACGATGCGGATGGCGCGCTCCCGGTCGGCGAGCAGGAAGTCGGACTTGGCGAGCGGAGGGAAGACCCCGGCCATGCCTTCGCCGGAGGGCAGGTGGCAGGCGAAGCAGTTCTGCATGTAGAGCTGTTTGCCCTTTTCTATCCGCACCTCCTTGGTGAGGCCGGCGATGGTGGGGTTGGCCTTGATCTCGGCGGCGATTTTCTGCTCGAGCTCGTCCTGGCGCCGGGCAGCGGCGGAGCCGGCATCGGCCGAGGAGCCGAGGTAGACGGCGTCCACCTCCTTTCCGGAATAGGCGACGCGGTCTTCGGGGCCGGCGACCTTGAGCATGCCGATGGCACCCTTGTTGAAGGCGCGGCTGAGGGAGTGGTCCACCAGGATGAAGGTGCCGGGTACGTCCGCCCGGAAGTCCACGATGGTGGAGCCGCCGGCGGGAACCAAGGTGGTCTGCACATTTTCCTGGGCCACGCGGGTGCCTCCCTCGAGGTACACCCGGTCAAAGATCTCGCCGATGACGTGGAAGGACGAGGTGAGGTTGGGGCCGCCGACGCCGAAAAAGATGCGCACCTTCTGGCCGACCTCGGCGGCGAGGGCCTTCTCGCCGACCAGCGAGCCGACCGCGCCGTTGAAGAGCACATAGGTGGGGCGTTCGTCGATGGATTTGGGCGTGTCGAAAGTCTGGAGGCCGCCTCCGGCGTAGGGGCCGTTGGCGTAGAAATCGCCCTGCATGACGTAGTATTCCCGGTCCGCGGGCGGAAGGCCCTCCTTGGGCTCGACAAGAATGAGCCCATACATGCCGTTGCCGATGTGCATGGGCACGGGAGCGGTGGCGCAGTGATAGACGTAGAGGCCGGGATTGAGAGCCTTGAAGGTGAACTGCGAGCTGTGGCCGGGGGCGGTGAACGTGGAGGCCGCCCCGCCGCCGGGACCGGTGACGGCGTGCAGGTCGATGTTGTGCGGGAGTTTCGAGGAAGGGTGGTTGTTGAGATGGAACTCGACCACATCGCCCTCGCGGATGCGGATGAAGGAACCGGGCACGGTGCCGCCGTAGGTCCAGAAGGTGTAGTCGGTGCCGTCGGCGATGCGGGTGGTGATTTCCCTGACCTCGAGATTGACGACCACGCGGGCGGGGCTGCGGCGCGTGATGGCGGGGGGCACGCGGGGCGGGGCGGTGAGCACGGCCTGCTCCACGGGCAGGGCCGCGATGTCGGGCGGCAGCGGCACACGGCCGACGACCGGCGCGGGCCCCTCGGCGGCCGGAGCCGGGGAGGCCAGAGCGAGCGAGGCGAGCAGCAGGCTCGCGAAGCGGGAGGAGGGTTTGACGGTTTTCATGGTTGGCGTAGTCGAACGGAAGGAAGGGAGCGCGGTATCGGGGCGCAGGTCCGGCCGGTTCAGGATTTCGGCCCGGCCGCACGAATGCGGGCGACGGTCTGGGGGCTGACGGCGGGGCCGCGGTTGCCCCAGGCCTGGAGCACGTAGGTCAGGACGGCGGCGACGTCGGCGTCCTCCAGCGGCATGGGGGGCATGGCGCTTTCGAAGACGGTGCCGTTGACCGTTACCGGGCCGTTAAGACCGTGCAGCACGATGCCGACGGCGCGCTCGGGATCGGCGAGGAGGAAATCGGAGCCGGCGAGAGGAGGAAACGCGCCGGGGATGCCTGTACCGCCTGGCTGGTGGCAGGCGGCGCAGGACTGGGCGAAGAGGGCTGCGCCGCGCGTGACGGGATCGGCGGAGGCGAGGGCTGCATCGGCCTCGGCCGCGCCCGACGTTTCGGCCTCGGCCGCCGGTCCGCCCGCCGCCTCCGCGACCGGAGCGGGATCGGGCGAGCCGTTTTTTTTAAGCGCCAGCGCGGGGACGGCGGAGAAGACGAGGGTGGCGAGGACGAGCTGGCCGTAGGCTAGCCGCACCGTAAGCGGAGTGCGGCTCGGGGCCGGGGAAGACGGAGTGCGGTGGGACATGGCGGCATATTAGCGGGGGCGGGGCGCCGTGGCCTTGATGCAGGTCAAGGCGCGCACGTTTCCTTCGCGCTAGGATGCCGGCGATGAATCCGCGCACTCTTTTTCCCGCCGACGAAGCCCGTGTCCTCGAACTGGCGTCCGCCACGCAAAGCTCGCCGGCCGGCATCGTGAGCCGCACCTTGCTGCAGACGCCCGAATTGCGTGTGGTGCTCTTCGCCTTTGCCGAGGGGCAGGAGTTGACCGGGCACCGCAGCAAGCGTCGCGCGCTGGCGCAGGTCTTGGAAGGCGAGTGCGAATTCCAGTTCAACGGTACGTGGAACCGCCTCGCGGCCGGTGCGCTGCTGCACCTTCCGCCCGAACATCCGCATGCGGTCCGCGCGCATGCCGGTCCTTTCTCGATGCTGCTTACCCTCGGTGCGGACGCGCCGTCGGCATGAACCTGAGCCTTCCCTCATTCTCTCGATTTTTCTCTTATGAATACCCGAGCCGATGTTTCCCACTCGAAGGCCGCGCCCGCGCAGGTGCAGGGCCCCAACCTGCCGCCCTGGCCGCCGCTCGGCAATCAGCCGGCCGCCGCGAAGGCGGAGGGACCGCCCGAGGTGGATGCGCGCGGGCTGGAACCTCCGGAGCCCATGCTGCGCATCCTTTCGGCGGTGGAGGGGCTCGCGGCCGGTGGCGTGCTGCGTGCGCGCACCGACCGAAGACCGCTTCACCTGCTCTCCGAACTGGAGGCCCGGGGAGTGAGCCACGAATGCCAGGAACAGGCCGATGGCAGCTGGATCATCACGCTCCGCCGCGGTTGAGTCCGGGGCCGGGGCGCTCCGCCCCCCTCCGGCCGGGGGCGCGGTGCCCCTGGTGACAGGCGCGCGCCTGCCGCTCGTTTTCATCGTGGGCGGGCTGGCCGCCCTCGGCGGGGCGGCGGCGTGGTTGGCATGCACGATCTGGAATGGGTTTCCCGTCTTTTTTCATCCGGAGGCGGTGGCGGTAGCGCATCTCTGGCTGCCGGGCTTTTTGCTCAGCGTGTGCCTCGGCGTGAGCTACCAGATGATGCCGGTCGTATTGGGCACGCCCTTGTGTGCGCGCGACGGCTGGTTGTGGACTCACGCCGGGCTGCATTTCCCGGGCGTGGCGGCGCTGGTGTGGGGTTTGGCGGGCGGGCATTATCTCGCGGCCGGGCTGGGAGGGCTGGCGATCGCGGTCGGCGTCGTGATCCTGGGCGGCGTGGCCTGGAGGAGCTTCCGCGCCTCGCGGCGGCGCGATGCGGTGGCATGGAGCTTGGTTTTCTCGGCGGCCTGGTTGCTCGCGACGACGATGGCCGGCGTGACGATGGCCCTGAACCGAAGGCAGGCCTTTCTGCCGCTCTCGACGCTCGATCTGCTGCGCGCCCATGCGCATCTGGGCCTGGCCGGATATTTCGTGAGTTTGTTGCAGGGCGTGACCTTTGAACTGGTGCCGATGTTCACGATGGGAAAGGCGCGGAAGCCCCGGATCGCGATGGCCGGCTTGCTCGCGACCCAGGTGGGGCTGCCGATTCTGGCCGCCGGACTGGCCTGGGACCGGCGCGGAGCGGCGGCGCTGGGAGCGGCGGTGGCGGCGGCCGGGCTGGCCGGCACGGGCTGGGCCCTCGCGGCGACGCTGGCCACGCGCCGGCGACGGCGGCTCGAGGTGGGCATACGGGCCTTTGTCATCGGCATGGCGCTGCTCGGGCTGGGCGGCGCGGGCGGGCTCGGTCTTGCGCTCGGTCTCACGGGGCCGGAACGAATCCTGCCGGGCGTGGCGGCCTACGGGCTCGTGGTGATCGCGGGCGGGCTGAGCCTGACCGTGCTCGGCATGTTGACGAAGATCCTGCCCTTTCTCGTGTGGATGAAGGCCTACGGCCCGCGCGTGGGCCGGGAACCGGTGCCGGTGGCGACCGCGCTTTCGTCGCGGCGAATGGAGCGACTGTGGCTCGGCGCCCAGCTGGCGGGGCTGGCCGGCCTGGTCATCGGGACGGCGGCGGACGCACGCGGGCCGAGGGTCGCGGGCGGCCTGTTGCTGGCGGCCGGCGCGGGGCTGTGGCTGGCCAATGCCGCCCGCGTGCTGCGTCACCTGCGCGGAGCTGCCCTCCGGCCGGGCGAGGGGAAGCCGACCGCGAAGCCTTTGCCCGATCCCGCACCCCCTTCCTCATGAAATCCGCCGACGCCTCCTCGTTCGTCTCCTCGCTCCTCGATGCCTGTGGCCGGGTTTACGACCCGGAGTTCGGCGTGAGCGTGCGCGACCTCGGCCTGATCTACGGCGTCTCCGCCACCGGGGACGGCGTGGTGGTGGTGACCATGACGCTGACATCGATGTATTGTCCGGCCGGCGAAGTCATCGTGTCCGGCGTGAAGCTGGCGACGGAAGCGGTGCCCGGCGTGAGCTCGGTTCGCGTGGACCTGGTATGGGATCCCTTGTGGACGCCGGAGCGGCTGTCGCCGGCGGCGCGCCTGCAACTCGGATGGGACGAGACGCGGGTGAGGGATTGAATCGAAGGTGCGGACGGCGGGCGCGGCGCGGCGGAACGCGCGTCGGCTTGATGTGGATCAAGGGAAACGCGGGCGACGCTTTCGGCGGACTCGTCGGGCGGGCAGTTTCCGAGAGAACCCATTCAACCCGTGTCCTTCCCTTCCTCGCCTCGTCTTTCCCGTTTTTTAATCTGCGCCTGGCTCCTGATCGCGGCCAAATGTGCCCTCGTGGCGTGGGCGGTGTCACGCTGGAGCGTGCCGGTGAACGCCGGCTGGGTGATCTGGCCCACCGTGCTTTTCGGTCTTCTGGCCACCGGGCTCTGGCTCGGGCGCAAGCGCATCGGCGGTTGAGGCAGCCGCGACGGAGCGCCGGGCGGGTTTCCGCCGGTTCCACCGGTCTATTCGTCTATTCGCGGTGAAAGGTGATCTCCCAACTGCCGTCGCCGACCTCGCGGGCGCTGGCGGTGAACCCCTGTCGTCCAAGCAACTGATAAAGCGGCGCGGGTTCGAACGGGGCGATCAGGCGAAAATCCTGGCCGGGGGCGAGGCGGCCCACGGCCTCGAGGATAAAGGGAAGCGGCGCCTGACGCGCGGCGCACACGGGGCGGATGTCGAGTTCGAGCGGCGAGGGAGTGGACATGGGAGGGGGAGGAGATGATAGGACAAGCGCGCAGCGCCGGCCTTGATTCAGGTCAATTGCCGCGTTCAATCCTCACGTCCATGCAATCCGCCCCTGGAAGCCCGGCCTCGCTGCGTCAGACCGCGATAAGCGCGACACTGCGGCAGAGCAAAATGTTCTCGTCCCTCAGCCCCGCCGACTTGGCGATGGTGGCCGAGGGGTGTTCGTTGCGCAGCCTTCAACGCGGGGAGATGCTCTTCCGCGAAGGGGAGAAATCGGAGGGTTTTTACGTGATGCAGACCGGCGCGGTGAGCATCTACAAGGTGACGCCGGACGGGCGCGAACAGATCATCTGCGTGTTTCGGCCGCCGGAGAGCTTCGCGGAGGTCACGCTCGCGACGGTGGACAGTTATCCGGCCAACGGCGTGGCTTTGGAACCGAGCCAGGTCATCCTGGTCAACAAGACCCGTTTTCGCGATTTGATCCGCCGCCGGCCCGAGCTTTCCCTGCACATGCTGGGCTCGATGAGCCTGCATCTTAAACACCTCGTGCAATCGTTGCAGGACCTGAAGGGCCGGCAGATCGAGCACCGGCTCGCGGAATGGCTCCTGCGGCAATCGTCCTCCGCCTCGCCGGACGCCCCGGCCGGCATCGAGTTGCAAGTTTCCAAGAAGGTGCTGGCGGGGCAGCTCGGCGTGACCAGCGAAACGCTCTCCCGCACCTTCGCCCGCTTCCGTGACGAGGGTCTCATCAAAGTCAACGGGTCGCATATCCAGCTCCTGGATGCCGTGCGTCTCGCGGCCTATCGCAACGGGTAGCTCGCGCCGCCGGGCGCTTCGCCTTTGCTGGAGTCCTGGCGCTCGCGGTCAGGGTTTCGCTTCCACGCCGGCCCGAGCCATTTCGAAGACAGCGCCCCAAGCTCCCGGCCCATTCTGACCGAAATGTCAGGCCGCGTTTCTTGCACGCCGGCGGGAGCGCCCGAGGCTCTGCATTCGATTCGTCTGCCAGCTCCGCGATCTTTTCGCCGCCGGGGCTGGCGGCGTCGATTTGCCTATGCCGGATTTTCTGCTCAACGCCGCCAGCCCTCTTCCCCGCATCGCCATGATTTCGACGCACGGTTACGTCGCCGTGAATCCGCCGCTGGGCGCTGCCGATACCGGCGGGCAGGTGGTCTACGTGCTGGAACTGGCCAAGAAGGTCGCGCAGCTCGGCTACGAGGTGGATATCTGGACGCGTCGTTTCGCCGACCAGCCTGAGCTGGATCCGGTCAACGAGCGGGTGCGCGTGATCCGCGTGCCCTGCGGCGGCCCCGACTTCATCCCGAAGGAATATCTCTACGAGTCGCTGGCCGAATGGTGCGTGCAGGCCCTGCGTTTCATCAAGCAGCACGGCCTGGGCTACGAACTCGTGAACAGCCATTACTGGGATGCCGGACTCGCGGGGCAGACCGTTTCGGAAGCGTTGAATATCCCGCATCTCCACACGCCCCATTCGCTGGGCCTCTGGAAACAGCGGCAGATGCTGCGCGACTACCCGGGGGACGCGGAAAAATTCGAGCGGCAGTACAACTTCACGCGCCGGATAAACGAGGAGCGGCGGCTTTACGCGAACTGCTCGCTGGTGATCGCCACGACTCCGCCCCAGCTCGATCTGATCACTCAGGAGTACGGCATCCCGGCTGACAAGGTCCGGATGATTCCGCCGGGCTACGACGACACGCGGTTTTTTCCGGTGGGCGAAGCCAGCCGGGCGGCGATCCGCCGGCGCCTCGGCTTCGAGGGGAAGGTGGTCTTCGCGCTCGGCCGCCTCGCGCGCAACAAGGGCTACGATCTTCTCATCGATGCCTTTTCGGTACTCGCCAGACGCGAGCCGGAGGCGGTGCTGCACCTCGCGGTGGGCGGCGAGCAGTTGAACCCCCGGGAAATCGCCCTGCTGGACGAGCTCAAGGCCCGGGCCGCCGCCACCGGCCATGCCGGACGGATTCGCTTCGGCGGCTTCGTGGCCGAGGCGGACCTGCCGGACTATTACCGGGCGGCCGACCTCTTCGTGCTTTGCAGCCGTTACGAGCCCTTCGGCATGACCGCCATCGAGGCGATGGCTTCGGGCACGCCTACGATCGTCACCGTGCACGGAGGTCTCTACCGTGCGATCTCGTTCGGCCGGCACGCGCTCTACGCCGACCCCTTCGATCGCGAAGACCTCGGCATCATCATGGCCAAGGTGTTCAGACATCCGGGACTGCGCGAACGGCTCTCGCGCATGGGCGCGCACAAAGCCCGCAGCCTCTTCACCTGGACGGGCATCGCGCAGCAACTGATCGCCGCGGTGGAAAAGACCCCCGTCGCCGCCATCACCCTCGACGACAAGGACTGGGACGAACCCTGGACCGATGGCGACTGACGGCGCGGCGGCACAAGCCCGGCAACTCACGTCCTGAACATTTTCAAGCGCATGGAAAGTTTCGAATCGGAAACCTGGGTAAGGCTCATCCAAAGCGGGATCATCGTCCTGATCGCCTTCGTCCTGTTCTGCGGGTTGCGCGGGCGCCTCCTCCTCTTTGCCCAATGGGCGAATCTGCCGCGACTGGCTTACGCACCGGTGCGCCTGACCCTGCGCTATTCGATCCTCGCGCTGGCGGCGGTGCTGGTCCTGGGACGCTGGGGTTTCCAGGTCGATACGATCATCGCGGTGATCGGCACGGTCCTGGGCCTCGTCGCCATCGGCTTCGTCGCGGTGTGGAGCGTGTTGAGCAACTTCCTCTGCGCCTTCGTGCTCGTCCTGTTCAAGCCCTTCGCCGTGGGCGACGAAGTCGAGCTGACGGGCAGCGAGGGGGTAAAGGGCAAGGTCGTCGACCTGAACCTGCTTTTCACCACCCTGGAAGTGGGGCCCGGCGAAACCTTCCTCGTGCCGAACAACACCTTTTTCCAACGCATCTTCAGGCGCCGGGCCGGCACCGTGACGGTGGGGCTGGATTACCAGCTGAGGCAGGAGCAGCCGATGCAGACCGGCACGAAGTGAGGCCGGTCACGTCCGCAGCCGCCCCTCCGCCCGCTATCACCCCGCCGATTTCGCCATGCCATCCGTCTCTCTTTTCGCCACCGATCTCGATGGCACGCTGCTGGGCAATCCCGAATCCGCCCACCGCTTCAAACAGACTTGGGAAGCGCTGCCGCCCAAGGGCCGGCCTGCCTTGGTCTACAACTCGGGCCGCAGCGTGGCCGACATGCGGGCGCTCATCGCGGCGAGGAAGCTGCCGGCCGCCGACTACCTCATCGGCGGGGTCGGCACGGAGTTGCACGACCTGCGCGCCGGTCGTTCACCCCCGGAATTCACCGCCCAGTTCGGCGAGGGCTGGGATCTGCCCTTGATCGAAAAGATCGTGGGCGAAACCGCCGGCATCCAGCGCCAGCCGCCGGAGTTCCTGCATCCCTACAAATCGAGCTGGTATTGGCCGCGGGCCGAAGCCGCGCAGCTCGCCGCGTTTCGCCGGCGGCTGGCCGACGCCGGGCTGCGCGTGATCGTCGTGTACTCGAGCCTTCGTTACCTCGACGTTCTTCCCGCGGAGGCCGACAAGGGCAACGCCCTCGCCTGGCTCTGCCGTCGCCTCGGAGTGCCGCTCCACGAGGTGCTGGTGGCGGGCGACACCGGCAACGACAGCGGCATGTTTCTGCTGCCCGGCGTGTCGGGGATCGTGGTGGAGAACGCCCAGCCCGAGCTTTTCGAGGCGGTGGTGAAACTGCCGGTCTACGTTTCCCGCTCCGTGATGGCCGATGGCGTGCTGGAGGGCTTGCAGCATTTTGGCGTAATTCCGGCCGCCCCTTCGCCGCGGAGCCTGTTTCCCACGCCCCGACATGCCGCCGACTGGCAGGCGACGCTTTTCCGCCAGGAGTTTCTGGGCACGCTCAGCGGCGAAGACCGCACCCTGATCGCCACCGGTTACGCGCAGGCGCTGGTCGCCTTGCGCAAGAACATCACGCCGCTCGGCTTTTCCGCCTGTTCCTTGGCCGACAACGCCGTGACCGGCACCGATGCGAACTATCGCGGCATTTGGGCGCGCGACGGTTGCTTCACCGTGGTGCAGACCGCCGAGATGACCGATCCCGACATCCGGGCGGCGCAGCGCCAGACGCTCTGCACGCTGCTCGATGCCGTGAGCGTGAACGGCCAGGTCCCGGCCAATGTGCGCATCGATGACCGCAAGCCGGATTATTCCGGCGTGGGCGGAATCTGTTCCATCGACAGCGGCCTCTGGCTGGTGATCGCGTTTTATCATTACGTGACCCAGTCGGGCGATACCGCCCTGCTGGAGGAGTATGCGCCCCGCCTGCAGCGCGTGATGGATTGGCTCAGCGCGCATGACAGCAATAACGACGGCCTGCTGGAGATTCCCGAGGCCGGCGACTGGACGGACCTGTTTGGCCGGAGCTACCACGTGCTTTACGACGAGATTCTCTGGTATCGGGCCAACGTCTGCTTCGGACGCCTGCTCGAATATCGGCAGGAGTTCGCCCGCGCCGCCGACTACCTTCGCTGGTCGCAACAGATCGCCGGAAAAATAAAGGCCTCCTTCTGGCCGAGCACCCGGCCCCAGGCCGGCGCGGCCAGCACCTTCGCCAACAGCCAGGCGGCGCTTGGCGACGCCCAGTACCTTTTGGCCGAGATCACGCCCTTCGCCTTCAACTGGCGCTGCGACGTGCTCGGCAACCTGCTCGCGTTTCTCACCAATGTCATCGACGCCGAGCGCGCCGGCACCGCTTTCCGGTTCATGTGGGGCGTGGGGGTGAACCATCCCTGGCCGGTGGCAAACCTCTACCCGGCGGTGCAATCGGGAGATCCCGACTGGCGCGCCTACTACACGGTCAATCTCCTCAACCTCCCGCACCATTACCACAACGGCGGCATCTGGCCCTTCATCGGCGGGCTGTGGGTTCGTTTCATCCACCGGCTCGGCCTTCACGAAATCGCCTGCCAGGAACTCGTGAAGCTGGCCCGGGTGAACAAGCTCGGCCGCGAGCACGCCTGGGAATTCAACGAGTGGGTGCATGGCACGACTGGCCGGCCCATGGGCAAGGCCTACCAGGCGTGGTCGGCCGCCGCCTACCTGCGCGCCTGCCAGGAACTCCATTTCAGCGACGCAACCCGGTCCGGCGATGAATAGCCCTGCGTGCCTTCCCCGTGGCGACCTGCTTCGGCGGGTCCTTCGGAATTTGCCCGCCGCCGGCGTTTTCCGGGCGCCCTGAACTTCGCCTGTGCGCCCGGCCGGCCCGGCGCCGGGATTTGCTTACCTTGTTAGCGGCGGGGACGGGTGAGTTGGCTTGGCCTGACTCGGTTTGCCGATAGGTCTGGCGAGGTGCCCCGGTTGTATTTCCTCCTCCTGTTTTTCCTCGGCCGGCTGGTCCTGGCCCAGACCGAGGAAACCTCGGCGCCGGTATGGGAGGAGCTTCCGACGACCAAGGATTACGTGCTGAGCTCGTGGGAGGTGGATGACGGCCTGCCGCACAATCGCGTGATGGGGATCACCCAGACGCCCGATGGCTACCTGTGGCTGGCGACGCCCTATGGGCTGACCCGTTTCGACGGCGTGCGGTTCACGCCGTTCTGGAAACGGCTCTCCACGGACGAAGGCGGCGATCACATCTACTCGGTGTTTACCGCCCGGGACGGCTCGCTTTGGGCCGGGTCTATCCATGGCGGGGTGGGGCGCTGGCGGGACGGGCGGTTTGAGATCGTGGTGCCGGAGTCGGCGGACGGGCAGGCGGTCACCACCTTCGCCGAGGATGCCGATGGGGCGATCTGGTTCGGCGTGGGAGGACGGGTGCGGGTATGCCGCTGGAAGGACGGGGCACTCACCTGGTTCTCGGCCGCGGACGGCCTGGCCGGCGGGCCGCGCGCCACCCACGAGACCAGGGTGGCCGCGACGAGGGCGGGCCGCCTGTGGTATTACGACACGACCGCCTGCGGTCCCTTCGACGGCCGGCGTTTCGCGTCGGTCGGACAGAAGGCGGGCGGCTACGTTCACCTCGCGGCGGCCGGGGCGAGCGGGATGTGGGCGCTGCGGGACCGCTCCCTGGTGCGCTACCACGCCGACGGCCGCACCGAAACGGTCGTCGCCGACCTGGGTTCCTTGTCCGTGCATCTGTTGTTCGAGGATTCCTCCGGGACGCTTTGGATCGGCTCGAACAACGCGGGGCTCATCCGCTTCCGGGGCGGCGAGTTCGTGCGGGTGCCGGTCGAGGGGGCGGTATGGTCCTTGTTCGAGGACGAGGCGGGCGACATCTGGGCGGGTACTTCGGCCGCCGGGGTGACGCGCCTGCATCCGAGGCGGTTCTCCCTGCGCCGGACCGGGGACGGGCTGCTGGACGACGACACGTATTCAATCTGTGAAGACGCGGAAGGCAGGCTTTGGCTGGCGGGGAGAAACCGCATGCTGGTGCGCGGCGATCCCGGCAATCGCTCCTTTCGGCGGCCCGAGGGCTGGGAGCGCGAATGGGCGGTGATGACGGTGATTCCGGACCCGGCGGGAGGCGTGTGGCTGGGGACGCTCGGCGGCCTGGTGCATTGGAAGAGCGGCGTGACGCGGCGGGAGAGGTTTTTCGAGCCCCTCACTGCCCTGCTCACGGACCGCGCCGGCGATCTCTGGATGGCCACGACCAGGGGGGCCCTGTTTCGCCGAAGCGGGGCGGAGTATTTCCCGGTTGGTGAAGAAGAGGGGCTTTCCCGCATCCTCGCCCTGGCGGAGGATGGGGCCGGGCGGCTGTGGGCGGGAGGCGCGGACGGGCGCGTCTACCGGCGGAGCGAGGGGCGCTTCCATCCCGTGCCCCTGCCTGGCGCCACCTCGGACGCCCCGGTCCGTTTCATCGCGGCGGACGGGGCGGAGACGGTGTGGATCGGCCTGCTCCACCGGGGGCTCTATCGCTGGCGGGCGGGAAAAGTTTCGCGGCTGCCGGAGGACGTCGGGCTGCCGACCCGGGACATTCGGATGCTGGCGCCCGGCATCGCCGACGATCTTTGGATCGGTACCGAGCGGGGCTTGTTTCAGGTGCCGCGCGCGGGGCTGGAGGCCGCCATGGACGGCCGCGGGTTCGCCCTGACGGCACGCAGTTACGGGCGCTACGACGGGCTGCCCACCGCGGAATTCGCCCTGGGGTTTCGCGGTTCCACGGTGCGGACCCGCGACGGACATCTCTGGTTCGCCACGGCGAGAGGGGCGCTGGACATCGACCTGCGGGCCGTGCTGGCGCAGCCGGCCTCCGGGCGGGTGGTGATCGACGAGGTTTGGTGCGGGGACGGCCTGGTGGCCCGGGGCGATTTCGCGGTGAAGCGGGAGCTGCCGCCCCGGCCGCAGTGGTTGAAGATCAGCTACACCCTGCCGCATCCGGGCGAGGCGGACCGCCTGCGTTTCCGTTATCGCATGCTGGGGGCGGGGGACGACGGCTGGGCGGAGAACGGCGGCCAGCGGGTGGTGACCTTTTCCCACCTGCCGGCGGGGAACTACCGGTTTGAGGTAATGGCGGGAAAGGACGACGGGACCTGGCTGCCGGAGGTCGCGGCGATGGAGTTCACGGTGCGGGCGGCCTGGTGGGAAAAGCCGGCCGCGCGTGCCGGCGCGATCCTGCTCGGGCTTGCGGCCATGGCCTGGCTGGTTCGGGGGATCGTGCTGTGGCGGGTGCGCACGAGGATCCGGCGCCTGCAGCAAGCCCGTGAATTGGAGCGCGAGCGGGCGCGCATCGCGCGCGACATGCACGACGAGTTGGGCGCGAACCTGACCCACATCGGGATGATCAGCCACCTCGGGCGCGTGGAGCCGCCCGAGGCGGCGCAGGGCCATCTGGAGGAGATCGCCTCGATCGCCCGGCGCACGGTGGATTCGCTCGACGAGATCGTGTGGGCGGTCAACCCGCGCTACGACACGCTCGCGGCGCTGATCGAGTATCTGGGCATGCAGGCGGCCTCCTTCCTGGCGTCGGCCCGCATCGCCTGCGAGACCGAGCTGCCCAAGGATCTGCCGCCGCGTCCGCTCTCCGCCAACGTGCGTTACCATCTGTTCCTGGCGGTGAAGGAGGCCTTGAACAACGCGGCCCGGCACTCCGGCGCCCGGCTGGTGCGGTTGCTGGTCGCGTGGGACGGCCGCCGGCTGCGCGTGGAGGTGGCCGACGACGGAAAGGGCTTCGAGGTCGGGGAGCCGCCGGCGGGCGCGGAGGGCTTGAAAAACCTGCACGAACGGATGGCCGAGATCCAGGGCGAGTGCCGGATCGAGAGCCGCCCGGGGCGGGGGACGCGGGTGGTTTTGGAGTTGCCGCTTTCCGCGGAGGGAGGCGGTCTGGGCCCCGTCCCCGGATGATTCGAATCTGCCTCATCGAAGACCACCGCGCCACGCGGGAAACCTTGCTGAAACTGCTGAGGCTCGCGCCGGACATCGTCTGCGTCGGCGCCTATGAAAGCGCGGAGAAGGCCGGGCCGGAAATCGGCCGGCAGGCCCCGGATGTGGTCCTGATGGACATAAACCTGCCCGGGCGCAGCGGCATCGAGGCGGTCGCGGAGATCAAGCGTGTCCACCCGGGGGTCGAGTGCATCATGCTTACGACCTACGAGGACACCGACCTGATTTTCGAGGCCCTGCGCGCTGGCGCGAGCGGCTACCTGCTGAAGCGCAGCGCGCCGGAGGAGCTTATCCCCGCGATCCGGGACGTGAACCGCGGCGGTGCGCCGATGTCCATCAAGATAGCCCGGCGCGTGGTGTCCCATTTTCACCAGATTCGCAAACCGGCGAGCGAGGTGGAGACGCTCACCAAGCGGGAAAGCGAGATCCTGGAAAATCTCGCCCGCGGGCTTTCCTACAAGGAGATCGCGGACCGGCTCGGGCTCAGCCCGCACACGGTCAACAACCACCTGCGCCGCATCTACGAGAAGCTCCACGTGCAAACGCGCACCGAGGCGGTGGTGAAGTTCCTGAACAAGTGACGTCGCTGCCGATGTCGCGCCGCCGATGGCGGCGCGAAGGGAGCGAGGAATAAGCGAGTGAGGGAGTGAGGGCGGCGGGGTGCGGGGGAGGTCCCCTCAATCCCTCAATCCCTCAATCCCTCAATCCCTCAATCCCTCAATCCATGCCGGACGCCGTGACGGCAAGAGCGCGGGCGGCGGGGTCTATGGCATATTCAAGTCATACCCAGTCGGGTGGGGATGTGCTTTAATCGGGCGCGTTCAAACCCGTCCTCCTTCCTTTTCGCCAGCGCGACCGAGGGGGCGATCCGATTCCCCCAGAACCATGTTCCAAGCGTGCGCTCCTTCCATGGATGAGGATGAGTTCCAGACTTCGCCCGACGAGCGGCGGGTGACCATGCGCGACATCGCGACGAAGCTCGGAGTCTCGCATGTGACCGTGTCCTACGCGCTGCGCGGCGTGCCCCGCGTGTCGGCCGCCCTGCGGGAGCGGATCCTGGCCGAGGCGGGGAAGATGGGTTACCGGCCGGATCCCATGCTGCACGCGCTGAGCTCCTACCGGCGGGTGAACCGGCCGGCCCACATCCAGTCGGCCCTGGCCTGGCTGTGCTGTTGGGACTCGCCGGAGGCCATGCACTCGCGCAAGGAGTTCCACGCCTATTGGCTCGGGGTGAAGAGCGTCGCCGAAAAGCATGGCTACCGCCTGGAGCAACTCGCCCCGAGCGCGAAGCTGTCCCTGGCGCGCATCCAGAGGATCATGCAGGCTCGCAATATCCGGGGAGTGCTCATCCCGCCCCCGCAAAGCACCTTTTCCCAGAACCTCAGCGCTTTCGAATGGACCAAGTTCGCGGTGGTCAAGTTCGGCCACGCGTTCGATAACCTGCGGGTGAATCTGGTGACGAGCGCGCATACGTACAACGCCGCGCTCGCCATCCGGAAAATGACCGAGCGAGGTTACCGCCGGATCGGTTTCGTGAGCACCGATTACTCGAATCGGCACACGTTTTTTCTCAGCGGAGTGTTGCGGGGGCAGGTGGATCTGCCGTCGCGGGATCGGGTGCCTTTCCTGAGTCTGCCGGAAGAGGATCTCAAGGCCGAGGACCCCGCGCGGTTGAAAGCCTGGATCGAGCGGGAAAGCCCGGACGCGATCCTGAGCAATCTGCGCGAGGTGCCCGGGATGATTCGAAAACTTGGGCTTCGCATCCCGGAACACATCGGCTTCGCGGCCCTGAGCGTGCACGACGGCAACGCGGACGCGGGGATCGATCAAAAACCCTTCGAGATCGGGAGGGCGGCCTGCGAGGCTGTCATTTCGCTGATTATGCACGGCAGTCTGGGCAACCCCGAGGCGCCGCGCGAACTCCTCATCGAGGGCGCGTGGGTGGACGGCTCCACCTTGCCGCCGAAGCAGCTGACGGCGGCGGCCTAGGCGCTGTCTTCGAAATAATCCAGCGCTCTGCTGAAGCCCTGCGGGTG
>CBINGR010000093.1:0-15969 GCA_966250295.1 uncultured Akkermansia sp.
TTCGGCAAAGGGTCGAAAATCGCTCCTGCAAGGCGGCGGGTTCAAGCCCATTGAGCGCGCGGCGGGCGACGAAGACGAGGTCGAGGCCCGGGGGGAAATGCGCCTGGTGGGCTCGAAAAGCCTCACGCAGGCGGCGTTTCGCGCGGGCGCGGGCGACGGCATTGCCGACCGCGGAGCGGGAAGCGACAAAGCCGGCCCGGGCGGGCCCGGGCGCGACGGGAACTTCCGGGGGAAGCAGGGCGGCCGGGGTGCCCGCCGAGGGCAGTCCGGCGGGCAGGTCGCGGCGACGCGGGGCGTAATGAAGGGTGAAGGCCCCGGCATCGTAGCGTCGGCCGGCGCCGCGCACATGGTCGAAATCCGCCTGGCGGCGCAGGTGTTGCTCGGGACGAAAGCGCATGGCCTGACGCGGGATGGATGAGTGGCAGGAAACGAAAAAACCCCGGGGCGAGCCCGGGGTTTAATCAAATGCATCCGGGATCGCGGATCCCGGTCACAAGAAGGAAAAGTCCGATAAGCTCAGACGACGGTGAGGCGCTTGCGGCCCTTGGCGCGGCGAGCGGCGAGGACTTTGCGGCCACCCTTGGTGGCGTTGCGGGCGCGGAAGCCGATCTTGCGGGCGCGCTTTTTCTTGTGCGGGCGGAAGGTGGGTTGCATGGCGAATGACGGGATTAAAGGTTGACCGGAGTGCGGGACGGACCGGGCGCTGTCAACTGCGGTTTCTCGACGGAGGTGTCCGAATTTGAAAATAAGTTCAGGATTGGAAGGCCCGCTTCGCGATTGCGGCGGCCGGTTGAACGAGGACGCTGAACCGCATGGTGCATCAAGAGACGATCACGCTTCCGGCGCGCGGCGCGGGCACGCACGAGTTTACCGACACGGTGGCGGCGGCGGTGAAACGCAGCCGCGTGCGCACGGGTGTAGCCCACGTATTTTGCCAGCACACGAGCGCCTCGCTCGTCATCATGGAGAATGCGGATCCGAGTGCGCGACGAGACCTGGAGGCCTGGCTGGAGCGGCTGGTGCCGGCGGACGACCCGCATTTCACCCACACGCTGGAGGGGCCGGACGACATGCCGAGCCACGTCAAAATGGCGCTGACGCGCACGACCGAGGCCATCCCGGTCGGGGAGGGGCGCCTGCTGCTCGGCACCTGGCAGGGTATCTTTTTGTGGGAGCATCGCGAGGCCCCGCACGCCCGGCGGATCGTGATCACGGTGATCGGCGAATAGACGGGCGCCGTCCGCGAAGCTTCACGCGTCTCTGCCGGTAATGAGCATCCGCCTCCATCTCTCCGCCGATGTCGATGCCCTGTTGGCCGCGCTGCGGCCGGCCTTGGCCGAGGCGCGCAGCGCCACGCGGACGCAGGGCGCGGGCATCCCTCGTCCGGTGCCGGTGCTGGTCCCGTCCGCCCAGCTCGCCGACTGGTTGCAGGTGCGCCTGGCTCGCGATCTCGGGCTCAGCATGGGGTTCGAGTTTCTTCCGCCGGGCGAGTATTTCGGCCGCCGCTTCGGCGACGACGCGGAGGCCCGGACTCTGGCGACCAGCCACGTTTTCTGGAGTCCCGAGCACCTGCGCTGGCGCTTGCTTCCGATCGTGGATACCGTAGCCCGCCAGCTCGGTCACGATCCGGCCAGGCCCCTCGCCCCGCGGGACCGCTTCGCCTTCGCCGAACTGCTCGCGCGCCAGTTCGAGCGCTACGCGCGCCACCGTCCGGACTGGCCGGCGCGCTGGGCCGCAGGCGAATCCGCCTGGCCGCGCGGCCAGGCTCCCCTGACCGCAGAGGCACGGACCGACGAGGCCTGGGAACGCGAACTCTGGCGCGAAATCGCCGCCCAGCCCGACGCGCCTCCGCATCCCGCCTGTCTGCTGTCGGAGCTCGCGGCCGCGCCTGAGCCCGCGGCCGTCCCCGGGGTGGAGCCGGCCGCTTCCGACTCCCCGCTTTTTGTCGTCGGCGCGGAGCTGCTCGATCCGTTGCTGCTGCGCACCCTGCAGGTCCTCGCCCGGCGCGGCCATGCGATCTCCTTGTACGTGCTCCTGCCGTCTCTCGGTTACCTCGGCGACCAAACGCGGCGGGCCGCGCTCGACCTCCGGCTCGCATCCGCCCGGCCGGACGAGGCCATCGCATTCGGCGGCCATCCGCTGCTTGCCGCGCTTGGCCAGCAGGCGGTGGGAACATTTTTTCTGCTCGAAACCCTGTCGCCCGACTACGCCGAGTGGCCCGCGCCCGACGACAATGCCGGGCTTCCCGCCGACGCCAGCCTGCTCCGCCGCCTGCAGGCCGACATCCGCGCGCAACGCACTCCGCCCGGCGCGCCGGCCGCCGGCGAGACGGGCGACGGCGTGGCGATCGGCGAGACGCCCGATTTGTTCGCGACGGCCGCCCCGGGGCTGGCCGCCGACCCGCGCCCGCGCCTCGACGCCGCCGATCGCAGCCTCCGCATCCATTCCTGCCACGGCCCGCGCCGTGAGTTGGAGGTGCTTCGCGACGAGTTGCTTCGCGCCTTTGCCGAGTTGCCCGGGCTGCAGCCCGAGGAGGTGTTGGTGGCCGTCACCGACTTCGATGTCTATGCCTCGCTCGCCGAAGGCATCCTGCGGGGCGGCGCCCGGCCGCTGCCGCTGCGTCTGACCGCCGTGCCCGAGCGCGAGGCCAACCCGGTCGCGGTCGCATTGCTCGCCCTGCTCCGGCTCGCGCCCGGCCGCCATGCCGCCAGCGAGATCGTGGCCTTGCTCAACCTGGCCGCCGTTCACCACCACCTCGATCTCGTCGGCGAGGCCGACACGCTGGCGCGCCTCGCCGAGGCGGTGCGCAGCTCCGGCCTCACCCATGATCTGGACGTTTCCGCGCGCGGCGACGGCGACCCCGCCGGCACCTGGCGTTTCGCCCTCGACCGCCACCTCGCGGGCACCTGGTTCGGCCTGGCGGAGGATGCGCGCGACGCGGCCGGCGCGTTTGTTCATCCGCTCGCGCCCGATCTGCATCACGCTGACCAGGCGCGGCTGCGTTTCGTCCGCTGGCTCGTCCGCCTGGCCGGCCAGCTCCAGGACTGGCGCGTCGAGGCGCCCGCCGCCGTCTGGGCCTCGCGCCTGGGGAACGCGGTGGACAGCCTTCTTCTCGCGCCGGCGCTGGACGATCATGCCGCGGCGGTGCACCGCCTCCTGGGCGAGCTGGCGCGCGTCCCGGCCGACACGCCGCTCGACTCCGGCACCTTGCTGGACTGGCTTCAACCTAAGCTGGAAAACGCCACCAGCCTGCGCACCAGCATGGGCGGCGAGATTCTCTTCGGCCGCCTCGACCAGCTCCACGGCCTGCCCTGCCGGGTCTTTGCCCTGCTCGGTCTCCAGGACGGCGCCTTTCCGCGCGCCTCGCGCCGCCCCGCCTGGGATCTGCTCGCGTTTCGTCCCGAGCGTTGGGATGCCGATCCCCGCACGCAGGACCGCCAGCGCTTTCTCGACGTGTTGCTCACGCCGTCCGACCGGCTCATCCTGGGTGCCTCGAACCGCAGCCTGCGCACCCCGCACGACGGACCGCTCGCCTCCTGCGTCGAGGAACTGCTCCGGGCCGCCGCGGCCACCGTGCGCCCCGCGGAGGAATGCGCCTCGCTGGAACAGCAGATCCTCGTCCGACACCGTATCCAGCCTTTCGCGACGGATTATTTCGCCGCCGGCGGCTCCTTGCCGCGTTCCTTCGATTCCGCTTCCGCCGACATCGCGGCCGGTCTCGCCGCCGCCTCTTCCGGACATCCCAGGCCCTTTTTCGACGCCGCGGCGCACGCTCCCGCGCTTTCGTCCGCCCCCGCTGCGACCGGGCCGGTTACGCTCATCCTGGAGCAACTCGCGGATTTCTGGAAGGATCCGGCCCGAGCCTGGCTGCGCGCCATGCAGCTCGATTCGCCCGGGGGCGACGCGGACGACGCGGCGCTGGACGACGCTCCACTGGGGCTCGACGGCCTCCAAGCCTATGGTGTCCGCGATGCCGCGCTCGGTGCGCGGCTGGCCGCCGCGGACGGAAAGACGGTGAGCTCCCGCCTGGTCGCCGACCGTGCCTTGCCGCCCGGCGCGCTCGGTGCGCTCGCCTGGGAAAACCGCGACCGCGAGGTCGTACCGCTCGCCGCCGATCTCGCGTCCCTGGGCACCCGATGCGCGATGGTCGGCATCGATCTGGCGCTTGGGCCGGGCCTTCGGCTCACCGGCGAGATCCAGCTCGGGGATGCCGGCACCGATGCGCCTTGGGTGCTGGTGCACCGCGCGGGCCGGTATGAGAAACAGCCCAGGCATCAGCTCGAAGGTTTTCTTCACACCCTGGCGGCGGCCCTGCACCTGGAGCGCCCGGTGGGCGCGCGCGTCTGCGGGCTCGACCAGGCCGGGGGCCGGGTACTGCCGGCAATTTCGCCCGGGGAGGCCCGCCTGCGGCTCGATGCGCTCGTGACCGGCTACCTTCAGGGCCGGAGGGCACCCCTTGGTTACGCGCCGGCCGCCAACGCCGCGATGTTGTCCGCCCTGGCGAAGGGGGACGCTTCCGCCGCTCTGGCGGCCGCGCGCACGGCATGGAACCAGGAGGCGGGTCGTTTCGGCCCCGGCGGAGAGGGCACCACACCCTGGGCGCGGCTCGTCTGGCGCGATGCCGATCCTTTCGCGCCGCCACTCGACTCCGAGTGGTTGCGCTGGGCGGGCTCCGTCGCCGCCCCTCTGGAGGAGTGGTGGAACGTCCGTCCCGCCGCCTGACCGCGCCATGGAACTCCAGCTCCACACCTCTCCGATCGAACCCGGCCTCACCGTCATCGAGGCTGGCGCGGGCACGGGCAAGACCTACTCGATAAGCCACCTGGTGCCCCGTCTGCTGCTCGAGGGGGCGCTGCCGGACTTGGCGAAGCTGCTGCTCGTCACCTTTACCAAGGATGCCGCCCGGGAGCTTTCCGAACGCGTGCGCCGTGTGCTCACTCGCCTCGCCGCGCCGCCCGAACCCGACGAGGCCGCGACGGCCCGCGACGTCGCCGCGTTGCGCGTCTTGCTCGACCCCGCGCGGAATCCCGCCGCGCCGGCCGCCCGGGCCCGGCTCGACCGCGCTCTGCTCGATCTCGACCTGCTCTCGGTCTCGACCATCCACGCCTTTTGCCAGCGCACGCTCCAGCAGGAGGGTTCGCTCTGCGGGCTGCCCGTGCTGCCGGAGGTCGTTACCGACGATGCCGCCTATCTCGAGCCGATCGTGCGCAAGCGGTGGATCGAGACGCTCTCGGCCGACGCGACCCTGGCCGCGCTCTCCACCGCTCAAAGCTGGGACCTCGCGGCCACGCTCGATTTCATCGACACCCTCCGCCGCTGCCGGCGCGTTCGCTCCGAACCCGCCGTGGCGTCCTACGCCCAGCTCCGCGGTCGCCTCGACGAGCTCTGCACCGCGCTCGCCGCCGCCGATGACCAGCGGGCGCTCCTCGCGCATCTGGAAAAAGTCACCGCTTGGAACAAGGGCGCGACCTTCGCCTCGGTGAGCGCCGAACTCGTCCCCTTGTTCAGCCCGGCGCCCGCCACGCTGGCGTTCTGGCAGGCCCTCGGGGAAATCCGGATGCTGCCGGACCGTATCGCGAAGCGCCGCACCGGCGACAAAACCCTGGCCGCGGAGCTTCCGGCACAACCCTGGTTCGCCGCCGCCTGCGAACTCCACGCGCTCACCGGCCGCCTGCAATGGGCCTGGCAGCATTCGCTTGCCGACCATGCCCTGCCGGAACTCGAGGCCGCGCTGGCCGTGCGCCGCCTGATCACGCAGGACGGTCTCATCGGCGCGCTTTATCGCGCGCTCCACCGCCGCGGCCGCGAAGGCGAGGCCCAGTCGGCGCGCCTGGCCGGCCGGCTCGCCGAGCGTTATCATGTCGCGCTGATCGACGAGTCGCAGGACACCGACCCGCGCCAGTTCGCCATTTTTCGCCGCATCTTTCTCGAGGCTTCGCCTCCCCGCCGGCTGCTTCTCGTCGGCGATCCCAAGCAGGCCATTTACGGTTTTCGGGGCGCGGACCTCTCCACCTACTTCGCCGCCCGCGCGCAGGCCGGAGCCCGCTACACGCTCACCCGCACGCACCGGGCGCCCGCGCCGCTGGTCGGGGCCATCAACGCGCTGTTCGGCCGCGAAGGTGCTTTCCACCATCCGGGGATGGAGTTCGAGCGGGCCGTGTCCGCGCTCGACTACGATCGCCAGCTGCTGTGCGAGGGCAGGCCTTGTTCCCGGCTCGAAGCCTGGATCGTTCCCGAGTCCGAGGAGCGCGACTATGCGTCCAAGACCCGGCGCGTCGCCGCGCTTTCCGCCCGCGTCGCCACCGTCATCGTCGATTTGCTCCGCCAGGGCGAACTCCGCACCACCCCGCACGATGGCGGCGCGCCCACTACCCGGCGCGTGACGCCGCGCGATTTCGCCGTGCTCGTCGCCACCAACGACCAGGCCCAGGCCATGGCCGAGGCGTTGCAGGCGCGCGCGGTGCCCGCGGTGGTCAACTCCGGTTCGGATGTTTTCGCCTCCGACGAGGCGCGCGAGCTTCATGTCCTGCTCCAAGGCATTCTCGAGCCCCGCCGGGTCTCGCGGCTCCGCGCCGCGCTCGCCACCCGGCTTATCGGGCTCGATGCGCTGGCGATCGCCACCCTGGACATGTCGCCTGCCGGCGGCGGTGCGGCTCCCGCCATCCTCTGGCTGGACCGCTTCGCTCGTTGGCACGAGACCTGGTTCACGCGGGGGCTCGCCGCCCTGCTTACTACGCTCGAGGCGCCCGATGTCGCCATCACGCGCCGCCTCGCCTTCGTGCCGCTCACCGGCGAGCGCCGCGCTACCAATCACCGTCATCTCACCGACCTTCTCCTGGAGGCTGCCCGGGAGGAGGCTCCGCTTCCCGCCGAGCTTGTGCGCTGGCTCGGCCAGCAAATCGTCCGGGCCGGGGACCGCTCGCAGGCAGAGGAGCGCCAGCTCCAGCTCTCCAGTGACCGCGCGGCGGTGCAGGTGGTCACCATGCACAAGGCCAAGGGGCTCGAATACCCGCTCGTCTTTTGTCCCTACCTCGCGGACTCGCTTCGGAAACCCGAGGGCTTTGCGCAGGTTCCCGCCCGGCCCGACACGGCGGGCGCGGTGGAGGCCGACACGGACACCTTGGTCAACCTTGACCTGCTCGACGACGTCGCGCGCAAGGAGCGCCATGCTCAGCTCGTTGCGGCGCAATTGGAGGAACGTCTCCGCCTCGCTTATGTCGCGCTCACCCGTGCCCAGGTTTGCGCCTGGTTCTGCAGTTACCGCGTGGCCTCCCAAGCCGACTTCGGCAGCCCGCTCGACTGGCTCCTGCGCCCGGCCGCGGAACTGGCGGCGCACCCGGTCTGGTCGCCGGAGTGGGTGGCGGCTGCCCGGGCCGGCGGCGCTGCCCGCCACGAGGCGGCGCTCGCCGAACTCGGCGCCCGCCCGGCCGGCGACGCCGAAGCGGGCGACGCGCTCATCACCTACCGCCCGCCGCCGGTATCCAGCGACGAACGCTACCGCTCCGTCGTCGTCTACTCTCCGCCCGCCGCCGAGGCGCCCGCGCTTCTGGCCGCCCTGCCCGTGCCCTTCGTGCCGCCGAGCTGGCGCATCACGTCCTTCTCCACCTTGACCCGTGAAAGACACGCCCATGGCGCGCCCGCGTTCGCGCCTGGATCGCCGTTCGAGCCGACGGCAGCGTCCGCCGCCGCCGTTTCGGGATCCGGGGGAATCGGCGCGGATGCGCCTTTGTTCCTCGCCAGCCCTGCCGGCGCGGCCGTGGGCACCGCGATCCATGACTGGATCGAGACCTGGGATTTTTCCCCGCCCGATGCCGCCGGGCTCGCCCGTCATGTCGCCGCCGCACGCCTGCCCGCGCCGCGGCAGGACCAGCCCTCCTGGGGACCCGCCCTGGCCGGGCTTTTCGATGCACTCAGGCTCATCCGGCTGCCCGGCTGCGGCGAGGCTCCGCTGCACGAGCTCTGTCCCGAGCCGCACGGTTCCGAGTGGCATTTCCACCTGCCTCTCGCCGGCGCGCTTTCCGTTGCCGAACTCGCCCGCTGTTTCGCGGCTCACGCTGCGCCCGCGCACCGGGCCTACGCACCGCTGCTGGCGGCGCTTTCCGAGGAAAGCTTCCGCGGCCTGCTCCAGGGCTTCATCGACCGCCTCGTCCGTCACGGCCCGGCCTGGGGCGTGGTCGACTGGAAAACCAACCGGCTCGGCGCGGCGCTTTCCGATTACGACGAGGACGATCTCCTGCGTTGCGCGATGGAGTCGCATTACCTGCTGCAAACCCACCTCTACCTCGTCGCCCTCCGCCGCTACCTGCGTGGCATCGGCCTTGCCGACGCCCCTCTTGCCGGCGCCTGGCTGGTCTTCCTTCGTGCCATCGCTCCGGGGGAAACGCGCGGCGTGCTCCACGTTCTTCCCCCGGAGGAGATGCTCGACGCGCTCGACCGGCTTTTTGCGTCCGCGCTCCTGCCCGCCGCCCTCGAATGAGCATGAACTTCTGGACCAGCCCCGACACGCTTCCGCCCGAGATCGAGCTTCTCGTCCGCCGCTGGAGCCTGCCCCCCGCTCGGAAAGACGAGATCGCGCGCCTGCTCGCCGCCCAGGCCGAGGGCGGCACCGCTTGCCCGCTCCCGGCGGACGTTCCGACCGATTCCGCCGCCTGGGGTCCGGCCTGCCTGGCCGTTCCTACCGTCCCGGCCGGCGAAGCCTCGGCAATTCCGGCGCCGAGCCCGCTGGTGTTGCGGCATCACGCCGGCGCGGTATACCTGCAGGCCTGGCGCTTTTTCCAGGCAGAGCAGACCATCGCCCGCGAGCTGCTTGCCCGGGCCGGGCGGCCGGCGCCGGCCTTGCGCCGACCGGCCGATGCGCTTCTTGCCGAACTCGGTCCCGACCAGGCGAACGTCCGGCAGTCCCAAGCCATCGCCTGCGCGCTTGGGCATACGCTCGCCCTCGTGACCGGCGGCCCCGGTACGGGCAAGACCCACACGCTCGCGCGCCTGCTCGCTCTTCTTATCGCCGCCTGGCCCGGCGCGAGTCCGGTCATCCGGTTGGCCGCCCCCACCGGCAAGGCCGCCGAGCGCATGCGGGAGGCGGTCGAGGCCGCCGCCGAACAACTGCCCGCCGAGCTGCGGGCCGGCACCGGAGACCCGCTAAAGGCCGCCGCCGCCGGCGCGACCACCTTGCACAAGCTTCTCGGCTTCAATCCCTCCAGCGGACGTTGTCGCCAGAACGCGGATACGCCGCTCGCTTGTGACGTGGTCATCGTGGACGAGTGCTCGATGGTGGACACGCTGCTCTGGCGCGCCCTGCTCGTCGCCCTGCCGCCTGCCGCGCGGCTCATCCTGCTCGGCGACCCGCACCAACTGGAGAGCGTGGATGCCGGTGACGTGCTTGGCGCCCTCGTGCGGCAGGCGCGCGCGCGAACTGGAGGACCCCTCGGCCGCGTTTGGGTGGAGCTTACCGAGAGCCGGCGTTTCCGGCACCGCGCTGGGATCGGCGCGCTCGCCGAAGCGGTGGTCGGCCTCCGCGCCGCCGACGCCGTGACCCTGCTCGCCGCCCATCCGGCGCCGGCCGACGGAACCCCGCCGCCCGGCGGCCTCGCCTGGCTCGGCGATCACGGCGGCTCCTTTTCGTGGGTGAAACTGCCGCCCGCGGTGCGCGTCGCGCTCGAGGCGGTGGCGGACGCGCCGACCCCCGCGGAGGCGCTGGAGGCCCTGGCGCGCGTGCGCCTGCTCACCGCGCACCGCGAGCGCGGTCTCGGGGTGTCCGGAATCAACGAAGCCATCCATCTGCAACTCCTGCGCCGACCCGGGGTCGTGCGCGCACCGAACCAGCCGATCATCGTCAACCACAACGACCCGGAAACGGGTCTGAGCAACGGCTCGGTCGGCATCGTTTTGGAGGACGCCGGCGTGCGCGCGGCCTTTTTCCCCGCCGTTTCGCCGGGCGCGGCGCCGCGTCGCGTGCCGCTCGGCCAGTTGCCGGATCACAGCCCGGCCTGGGCGCTGACGATCCATCGCTCGCAGGGCAGCGAGTTCGATCAGGTCGTGGTTGTCCTGCCGCCGGGCGAAAGCCCGCTCGCCACGCGCGAGCTGATCTATACCGGCATCACGCGGGCGAAGGATTGCGTGTACGTGTGGGGCTCCGAAGCCACCATCCACGCCGCCCTCGGCCCCCGTGCCCTCCGCTGCACGCTGTTGGAGGCGAGCCTGGCTGAGGGAGTGGGGGAGTGAGGGAATGAGGGAGTGAGGGGGGGGAGGCGCGAGCCTCCGATCCCTTGGTTCGTCCCCTTAATCCCTCAATCCCTCATTCCTTTCCGCCAGCGGCAGGTGAGTTCGCGCGCCGCATCCGGCCATTCGGGATACTGGAAGCGGAAGCCGGCGGCCTGCAGACGGGTCGGCACGACACGGCGGCTCTTGAGGAGGAGTTCGGTCTCGGTGCGGTGGAAAAACGCGCCCAGTTCCAGCAGCCAGGCCGGTGCGGGCAGGGCGAGCCGGCGGCCGAGCGCGGCCTGAAGGGCGGAGATGAAGGTGCGGTTGGGCAGGGGTTGCGGCGCGCTGAGGTTTACCGGGCCTTCGATCTCCTCGTGGGCGAGGAGAAAGTTCACCGCGGCGGCGAAGTCGTCTTCGTGGATCCACGACACGCATTGCGTGCCGTCACCCTGCCGGCCCATGCCGAGGAGGCAGAGGGTGGCGAAGGCGCTGAAGACGCCGCCGCGGTCCGGGCTCATGACCATGGCCGAACGAAGGGCGACTCGCCGGGTGCGCGGAGTCGGGGCGGCGAAGAGGGCGGCCTCCCAGGCCAGGCCGATATCCACGCTACGCTTCCAAGCGGCAGGCACACCGGGCTCGCCGCCGCCGAGCGGACCGCGGCGTTCGTCGCGCGGCGGGTCGGCGGGGCCGGCATGGGCGTAGATCGTGGCGGTCGAGGAATTGAGCCAGACGCGCGGCGGGTTTTTCACCGCGGCAATGGCCTCGCCGACGGCGCGGGTCGAGTCGGTGCGCGAGCGCAGCATACGGTCGAGATTCGCTGCGGTGTAGCGGCAATTCACGCTGCGGCCAGCGAGGTTGACGACCGCATCGGCCCCCTCGAATTCGGCGACCCAGGGACCGGGGTTCGCGCCATCCCAGGCCACGGCGCGGGCGGCACCGCCGAAGCCGTGGCGGACAAGGTCCGATGCGGCCCGGGCGGGATCGCGGGTGAGGAGGACGCACTCGTGTCCGGCCCGGGTGAACGCGCGGACGAGCAAATGGCCGAGCTGGCCGGTGCCTCCGGGGAGGATGATTTTCATGAGAGTGGCGGGGTTGAGAACGGGTCGCGCGCTTCCCGCTACGTGGTCTCGGCCGTGAACTTGGGCGCGTTGGTTTTCTCCACCTCCGCCTTGATGTGGCGCAGGACACGGAGGTGGATGGTGTGGATCATGTCGTCCGACCAGAGCGTCCAGTAGGCCGCGGGTGCCATTTTCAGCTGATACCAGGTGGTGCCCGTGAGTTCGACCTGACCGCCCGGCAGCGGGCGGAGCAGGAACTCGCCATGGGTCGAGCGAAGCGCCCAGTCCAGGTGGGGCGGATGGATCGTCCCGTAGGGACCGAGCTCGGTCATGGGCCTCGGCTGGCTGACGACCGAAAAGGCGAGACGGTGGCCGGGTTGCCAGTCGGTGATCGGTTCGACGAAGGGGCCGGTCGAGAATTCGCAGTAACGCACCGCCCCCGGGCCGCTGCCCTCGATGTGGGCGCGTTTTGGATAGGCCACGCCCAGGCGAAAAAAAAGCTCGTCCGGCTCGGCCATGGGCGAGAACGCCACGACCTGCCTCCAGACCTCCTCGGGAGTGCCATCGATGACGATCCGACTGACGATGCTATGGTCGGGACTTTCGCTCCGCCGGCTGGGCGCGAAGCCCGAATAGATCGGGGCGAGGGCAAGCAGCAGCAGGCATAGCACATCGCGCGCCGCGGGGCGGCGGACAAGACGGCTCAGGTAGTAGCCGAGGACGCCGCCGATCACGAACAGCGGGCCGAGCAAGGGGGCGGCCATCAGGAGGCAGATGAGGCCCTCGAAGCCCAGGACCACAAACCCCGACAAGGTGACGAGACAGGCCAGCAGCGCCGCCCCGACGCTCGGGCCGAGGCCGCGGTTTTCCCGACGGTTGTAGAGCAGCGAACACAAGCTGCCGCAGGCGACCGGCAACAGGATAAACACCCCGGTTCCGTAGTCGTCCAAGACGTGGGTCGAAAGCTGGGTGAGGGCGAGGGCGGCGGCGGTGGTGATGCCGATCGAAACGAGGGCGGCGGCGAGCTTGTTCATACTGTGTTAGTTGTTATTTCAGTAAATATAGAAATTTGATGAAGCGAACGGCGGAACAGTTTCCTCGGGGAAGGGGCCTGGCGCGGCGGATGAAGACCAGGGGTTACTCGGCCAGCTTGAAGATCGAGTCGCCCAGCTTGGCGAGGCGACGGAGGTTTTTTGGGGCGAGTTTGGCGGCGCGTTCGCCCCAAGCTTCGGTGAGCTCCATGAACTCGAGCATCGCCTCCAGTCGGTCGTCGAGTTCCGGGAGTTGGGCCGACTCGGAGGCTTTGGCTTCGGCGACGCATTCGCGGAGGACGGCGAGGGTGGGATCGAGTTCCCGCCGTTTGCGCTCGCGGATAATCACGCGGAACAGCTCCCAGACGTCGGCGGAAGTCTCGAAATGGTCGCGCCGATCGCCCAGAGTCTGGGTGGCGCGGACAAGGCCCCAGGTCTGGAGCTCCTTGAGCCCGACGCTGACATTCGAACGGGCGATGGCGAGGGTATCGGCGATTTCGTCGGCCGGGAGAGGCTTGGGCGAAAGGTAAAGCAAGGCGTGGATCTGGGCGACCGAGCGGTTGATTCCCCAGCGCGTGCCCATTTCGCCCCAGTGAACGATGAATTTTTTAGCCGTGGGGGGGAGATTCATTATTTCTGTAATTTCTGAAATATTGGGTGGTGGTCAAGATTCAAACGTGTTTTTCGGGCCGCTTCGGGTTTGGCATCTGGACCGTAGGACGATTGATCGGCGGCGTGTCACCCGCGCCGATTTCCGTCAGTTCCCTTCAGGCTCGTCGTTTTGTGTTAAGCTCGCTTGGCCTGGTCGAGCCGCATGCCGGGGTGGCAGCGGCGTTGGCTCATCATGGCTACGTGCAGATCGATCCCATCAACGTCTGCGGGCGCATGCACGACCTGATCCTGCGCCCGCGGGTGGCGGGCTATCGCGAGGGGGACCTTATGCGATTTTTGCACGGTGCGGACGAGGACGAGCGGCCGCGGCGGCCGGAGCTGCGAACGGCTTTCGAACACCACCTGCCCTCGACGGGGATTCTGGTCGCGCTGGAGGCGGAAGCATGGCCCTACCTGCGGCGGGCGATGCGGGAACGGTCGCGGCGGACGAGCGCCTGGTCGGGGCGGCTGACGCCGCGCGAGGCGGAACTGGCGAAACGTATTATCGAGGCCCTGGGCGAGCGCGGTCCGTTGGGCTCGGATGCGGTGGCCGATCCCCGGCCGGGGCGGCGGGCCTGGGGAGCGACGACCCTGGTCAAGGCGACCTTGCAGAAGCTGTTTTTCCATGGCCGCGTGCTGATCGCGCGGCGCGAGGCGGGACGGCGGCTCTACGATTTGCCGGAACGGGTGCTGTCGGCGGCGGTACTCGCCCGGCCGGAGGCGGCACCGGAGGAGACCGCGCGGTGGGAGGCCCTGTTGAAGCTGCGGCAGCGCCGGCTGGCGGCGCTTCGCCGCGCGGAGCTGGCCGCGATCGCGGACCGCGTGCAAGCGGTGCGCATCGAGGGTGCGCGGGGCCCGGTGTATTGTCTGCGTGAGGATGTCACGGCCCTGGAGGTCGCAGGCGAGGCGGCCGCCGCACGCGAAAACGGCGACGACCTGGCGTCTCGTCCGCGCCTGCTCGCGCCTCTGGATCCGTTGCTCTACGACCGGGCGCTCGCGCGGTCCCTGTGGGATTTCGATTACACCTGGGAGGTTTATACGCCGCCGGCGAAACGCCGCCGCGGCTACTATGCCCTGCCCTTGCAGGCAGGTGCGGAGTTGGTGGGGCACGTGGATCCCAAAGCCGACCGGAAGGCCGGCCGGCTGATCGTTGCGGGCCGGGAGGTGCGCCGCGGATACGCCGCCGCGGCGAAAACGGCCACAGCGGAGCTGGCAGGGTTTCTGGGACTGCGGGCGGGGTAGGCGGCCGGTTCGGAACGCGGCCGGATTCAGTACACGCCGCGGGCGTTCACCAAAATGTCGCCTTCGAAAGCGAGGCTGTGGACGACGAAGCGGCTGCTCCAGTATTTCCAGAGCGGGCTTTCGAGCGAAGGGGTTTCGTGGCCGGGCGGGTAACCGCGGGTGAGCAGGACCTGGGTCTTGGTCATGCCGAGCCGGAGCGTGCCGCTTTTGATCGCGGCTTCCATGTCCTTGCCGTATTTTTCTATGGCTGTGGGCGTTTCGGAGAGCATCTCCTTGGCGACCTGCACGACGGAACGCCGCGAGTATTTTTCGACGTTTTCGACTTTGAGAACCACGTCGCTGTCGGCGAATTTGAGCGTGAAGCCATCTTTGCCATAACCCACGAAAGTGACCTTGGTGTTGATCGGAATGATCGCGCCGCGGCGGTAGTTGGTGGTGGGCCATTCGTCGTCCTCATAGGCGAACGTGTAGCGGGTGAAATATTCCTTCCCTGCGACGGGCTCTATCACCGGAGGGAGCACGCTGGCGTCATCCACTTTTTTCGAGACGATGCGGGGCATGGCTTCGGGCGAGGCTTCGGTTCCCGCCCTCGATCCACCGCCCTGTTTTTTCAGGATCGCCTGAACGACGTCCTGGCTGACCCCGTTGCTTTTCAGGCTGATGACGCTGTCGGCGGAGGTGTCGAATTCGGCGGTCTTGGCCGCGTCGACGGCGAGGATGATGGTGTCGTCATCGAGGCCGGCTTTCACCATCTTGACGACGTCGTTGTTGTCCATGGCGGAAGCGACCGCTGCGCCGAGGCACAGCGTCGCGAGTCGGAGGAGCGCGCGGAGTGGTTTCATGGTGGCGGGGAACTTGCGTCAGAAACGTCCGGATCGCAGGCGCATCGTGGAGATTTATATTGCGGGGCCGATAATACCTTCCGGATGCGCCTGGCGGGCGTCGGTTGCAAAGAGCGACCCATATTCCAAATCCGTCGGCTGTGATTGACGCGCCGGCGCTCTGGCCCGATTCGATGCGGCGATGGCCATAGCGATGGTCGCGGTGGCTTCACCCAATGTCGGACGTTTCCCTAACATGCCTGTTCTCGCTGGTTTGTTCCTTGGTTTCGCATTCGCGGCGTTGCTCACGCTGCTTTTCGGGGTCTACACCATCGGCCCCACCCAACGCGGGGTCCTGAGCACTTTCCGGCGCGCGCCGCGCATTCCCGGCATGACCTCGGAGGATCCGGTCCTGGGCGAACTGCTCAAGGAGGATGAAAGGGCGCGCTACAACTACCCCAACATCCGCGTGATCCCGCCTGGCGGACCCTATTTCAAGTGGCCGTGGCAGACCTTGCACAAGGTGGACATGACCATCCAGACCACGGACATCACCTGGGACCCGGACGTGAACCAGCCGCACATCGAGGCGGTGACGAAGGACAATCTCACGGTCGCGATCAACGGCCAGATTCGCTGGCGCCCCTGCGAGCGCAACCTTTACGCCTATCTCTTCGGCGTCGCGAATCCCGAGGTCCACGTCATCGGCTATTTCATCTCTGTGCTGCGCGACCGCATCGCGACCTTCGAAGGCGAGGCGGCGGACGGCGCGGTCGAGGGCGTCTCGATCAACGACCTGCGCAAGAACCTCTCCAGCATCAACCGCTACATGGAAGAGACCTGCCGCAAGACCGCTGCGCGCTATGGCGTGGAGCTGGACGCGGCCTTGATCACGACCATCGACCCGCCGTCCGACGTGGACGAGGCGCTGGCCTCGATCAACACCACGCAGAACCAGGTGGCGGC
>CBINGR010000094.1:0-15184 GCA_966250295.1 uncultured Akkermansia sp.
CACCCGCAGGGCTTCAGCAGAGCGCTGGATTATTTCGAAGACAGCGCCTAGGCCGTCGAACGCCGCAAAATGCTGCGCCGCTGCATGCCTCGCCGGCTGTTACCTGCGCCCTCTCCGGCGCGTCATGCCTCGCAACCACGCTTTCCCAGCGCCTTCCTTTCCCTCGCCCAATGAACGTCCTCCCCGCCCGCCGTGCCCGTCTGTTTCTTTTCGGCCTGATTGTCAGCGCGTTTTTCGCCTTCCCGGCCTCCGCCCGCGAACAGTTGTTCAACGAGGGCTGGCTCTTTCTGCTGGGCAATCCGCCCGCCGCCGAAACGGTCGGGTTTGCGGACGAAAGTTGGCGCCAGCTCGATCTTCCGCACGACTGGTCGATCGAGGGGGACTTCTCCGAGGCCCACGCCAGCGCGACCGGCTACCTGCCTGGCGGCACCGGTTGGTATCGCAAGCACTTCACCCTGCCCGAGTCCGCCCGCGGCAAACGGGTTTTCCTCCGCTTCGAGGGCGTCTACCGCAACAGCGACGTCTGGATCAACGGCCAACACCTCGGCCACCGGCCCAACGGCTATATCGACTTCGAGTATGAACTCACTCCGCACCTTCGCCCGCCCGGCGAGCAAAACGTCGTCGCGGTGCGCGTCGCCCGCGAAAACGTCGCCGACTCCCGCTGGTACACCGGCACCGGCATCTACCGCGACACCTGGCTGACCGTCCTCGACCCTATCCACGTCACCCGCCATGGCAGCTTCGTCACCACGCCCGTCGTGGACGAGCAGGGCGCCGAGGTGAACAGCACGTGCGAGGTGCTCAACGGCTCCGCCGAGGCCGCCGAGGTCACCGTCACCGCCCGCGTGCTCGACGCCGAAGGCAAGGAACTCGTCCAAGCCCTGCGCACCCAAAAAATCGCCCCCGGCGCCGCCTGGACCTTCCCGCTCTACCATCCCGTGGCCAAGCCGCGCCTTTGGGACGTCGCGGATCCCTACCTTTATCAGGTCGTTCACATCGTCTCCGCCGGCGGCAAAACCGTGGACGAAATCCGCACGCCGTTCGGCATCCGCACCTCCCATTTCGACGCCAACCAGGGCTTTTTCCTGAACGGCCGACACCTCGTCATCAAGGGCGCCTGCATCCATCACGATGCGGGCAACACCGGCGCCGTCGTTCCCCGCGCCGTGCTCGAGCGCCGCCTGCGCATCCTGAAGGACATCGGCGTCAACGCCATCCGCTGCTCCCACAATCCCATGGCTGACGATCTCTACGATCTCTGCGACCGTCTCGGCTTCGTGGTCATGGACGAGGCCTTTGACGAGTGGGAGATCGGCAAGCGCAAGTGGGTGAAGGGTCGCAACGTCGGCACCGCCGAGCGCTTCGGCTATAGCGAGGACTTCGAGGCCTGGGCGGTCCGCGATGTCGAGGACACGGTGCGCCGCTCGCGCCGCCACCCCTCCGTCATCCTCTACAGCATCGGCAACGAGATCGATTATCCCACCGATCCCTACGTGCACCCCCGCTCGCGCCAGGTAGAGATATTCAAGGACGACCCCAAGCAGCCTTCCATGACCCGCCTCGCCGCGGTCGCCCCCGCTCTCATCGCGGCGGTCAAGCGCCAGGATCCGACCCGTCCCGTGACGATGGCCCTCTCCAACAGCCCCGCGGCCAACGCCATCGGCCTGGCCGGCATGCTCGACGTCGCCGGCTACAACTACCAAGAAAAGAACTACGACGACGACCACGCCCGTTTTCCCGCGCGCATCATCCTCGGCAGCGAAAACGGCGACCGCCTCGAGGACTGGCTCGTGGTCCGCGACAAGCCCTTCGTCGCGGGCCAGTTCCTCTGGACCGGCTTCGACTTCCTCGGCGAGGCCGAGAGCTGGCCCGTCCACGGCAGCTACGCCGGCCTCTTCGATACCGCCGGCTTCGCCAAGAGCGACGGCCTGCGCCGCGAGGCTCTCTGGTCGGAACGTCCCGTCCTCCATCTGCGCGCCTACCGCCCCACCACCCCGCCGGCCGAGGGCCCCGGCGCCAACCGCCGGCGCGGACCGCGCTTCACCCACTGGAACGCCATCGCCGGGCCGGGCTCGGAAATCCCCGCCGAGGTCGTGGCCTACACCAACCTGCCCGAGGTCACGCTCTCGCTGAACGGCCGCGCCCTCGGAGCCGTCACGCCCGAAGGCGGTGTCGCCCGCTGGCGCGTGCCCTGGGAGGCCGGGGTGCTCCGCGCCACCGGCACCGCCCGCGGCGGCCAGGCGCTTGCCGACCAGGTCGTGACCACCGGCGTGCCCGCGCGGCTCCTCCTCGAAGCGGACCGTACCACCCTCACCGCCGATGGCCGCGACGCGGTCCACGTGACGATTCAGTTCGTCGACGCCGAAGGCCGGTCCGTCGCCGACCAGGAAAAGCCCGTCACCGTGGAGGTGTCGGGCGCCGCCCGCCTCCTCGCGCTCGATACCGGCAACCTCAGCGACAACACCCCCGCCCGCTCCGCCACCCGCAACACCTGGAACAGCCGCGCCCTCGCCATCGTCCAGGCCGCGCGCGGCGCCGGTCCCGCCACGGTGAAAGTCACCGCCGAGGGCCTGCCTCCGGCCGAGGTCCGCCTCGAAGCCAAGGCGCCCTGAGCCGGCCACGGCGACGAGCCAACGCAGGCCCGGGCGTGAGCCCGGGCCCGGGTGCCGCCAGGCCATTGAGCTCACGCTCGATCCCGCTCACGCTCACCCGCCGCACGTGCGCCACCCGCGCGGCGCGCAGCCCATGCGGCGGCGGAACTGGCGGGCGAAGTAGTTGCTGTCGCTGAACCCCGCGGCGAGGGCCGCCTCCGTCACGCTCTGCCCGGGATCGCGCAGCAGGTGGCAGGCGCGTGCCAGCCGCGTCTGCAGGACGTAGTCGATCGGCGAGGTGCCGGTTACCGTCTTGAACGCGCGCTTGAAGCTGCTCGGCGACATGCGCGCCTCGCGCGCGAGCGTCGCGAGCGCGATCGTCCCGCCGAGGTTTTCCTCGATATGCCGCACCGCGCGCTGTACCGCGAGCAGGCGGCGGGCGCCCGGCGTGGCGTGCGCTCCGTAGCCGCGGGCCAGCCGCACCAGCAGTTGCCGGAACAGGGCCTCGACCAGCGTGGTCCCGCCCGGCGCATAACGCGAGGTCTCCTCGCGCAGTTCCCGCAGCAGCGCGAGCACGCGCTCGAGTTCGCCGGGCGGCAGGCGCAGATGGCCGACAAAACCCTGCGCGTCGCGGTAGCGCGGCTCCGATTCGAAGAGGGCCTGGTGACCGGGCAGCGCCGACAGCTCCCCGGGCCGGGGCGCGAGCCGCTTCGGCAGAAACAGCACGTTGCACAGGCCCAGCCCGCGCACATCGGCATAGCCGTGCGGCTGCTCTGGCGGGATGAAAAACACGTCGCCGGCCGCGATCGGATAGCTCCCCTGGGGCGTGAGATGCGAACCCGCGCCCGCATCCACCACCACGAGTTCGGCGAATTCGTGCCGGTGCAGCGCCAAGGCCTGCTGGGCCGGTTCGAGCGTCACGGCGACCGCCAGTTCGGGCACGGGAAAAAAATCGGCGACGCGCAGGCGCTGCATCGCCGCCGACGCTGGCGGAATCCGCCGGGGCGTCAACCGGCCAGGCGGCTGCGACCCGCGCGATTGCATGGTCCGGGGCTGGGAAAAGCGCCTCGCCGAACCTTGGATGCGCTCAGTCTCTTTTGACGGACATCATGAGCTCGTAGCGTCCGGCGCGCAGCGTGAAGGCTGCGCGGCCCTCGTGCGGCCCGGCAGGCGCCGCGCCGGGATGCCTGTGCCAGGCCCGGCCGTCGATCTTCACTGCGCCGAGTTCGGCTGCCGTCGGAACCACCAGGCCTTCCGTCCCCGGCGGCAGCTCGAGTTTCCAGGCAAGACAGCCCCCTTCCGCGCGGCGCCACGCGCTGCGGATCCGGCCATAGGGGCATTCCAGCGAAGCCTCGGCGTGGTCGAGCCGGGGCGCGGGCTCGAGCCGGAGGAGGACGCGCCGGAAGGCAGGCTCGAGTTCCACGATGCCGCCCGCCGCGGCGTAGAGCCACTCGCCGACGGCGCCGTAGGCGTAGTGGTTGAAAGAGTTCATGCCCACCTCGCCGAAGCCTTTGTCCGGCGTCCAGCTGTTCCAACGCTCCCACATGGTGGTCGCGCCATTGCGCACCGGAAACAGCCACGAGGGATAGGTTTCGTTGAAAATCAGGCGCCAGGCGAGATCGGCCCGGCCGAAGCGCGCGAGCACCGGGCAAAGCAGAGGCGTGCCGACAAAGCCGGTCGCGAGGTGGTGCTCGCGGCGCTGCAGCGCGCGCTCCAGATGGCCCAGCACCTTAGGACGCAGCCTCTCCGGCAGCAGGTCGAAGGCCAGGGCCAGCAGGTAGGCGGTCTGGGTGTCGCCTGCCAGCCGCCCCTCCGGAGTGACGTACTGGCGCCGAAAGGCCGCCACCACCCGACGGTGCAGCGCCGCGTGGCGCCGGGCCGCGGCAGGGAGTCCGAGCACGCGGGCGATCTCACCCACCAGCGCGGCGGCATGGGCGAAGTAGGCGGTCCCAATCAGGTCGCAAGGCGTGGGCGCCCACTGCGGGCGGACCGCGTCCGGCGCCAGCCAGTCGCCGTAACTCGTGTCCGGGCGGATGAGGCCGGCGGAGGTCTTCGCCAGGTAGCCGAGGTAGCGGATCATCGCGGGGTAGTTCTCCGCGAGGATGCGCGTGTCGCCATATTTTCGATACATCACCCAGGGGCAGATGATTCCCGCCTCCGCCCAGGCGGCGTTGCCGCCCTCGCTCGCCGGCCAGAGCTTGAAAAACACGTCCGGCGCCACGTCCGGGAATGCGCCGCTGGCGCGCTGGCCGTCCGAAAGGTCCCGGGTCCACTTCCGGAAAAAGGCGGAGACATCGTAGTTGAATGCGGCGGTCGGGGCGAAGACCTGCGCGTCGCCCGTCCAGCCGAGACGCTCGTCGCGTTGCGGGCAATCCGTGGGCACCTCGAGAAAGTTGCCCCGCTGGCTCCAGCGGATGTTGCTCTGGAGCTGGTTGATCAGGGGATCAGAGCAGGAGAACTCCCCGGTTTTCTCCAGATCGGTGTGCCAGACCTCGGCGGCTACCTCCTCCAGCGCCGGGGCCTTCGGGAGGCCGCTGATCTCCGCGTAGCGGAAACCGTGAAAGGTGAAGCGCGGCGTGAAGATTTCCGGGCCGCCGCCGCGGCAGACGTAGACGTCGGTGGAACGGCTGCCGCGCAGGTTGGCCACATAAAGCCGCCCGTCCGCCTCCAGCATCTCGGCGTGGCGCAGGACGACGCGCGTGCCCCGGGGGGCGGACAACCTCAGCCTAACGACACCGACAAGGTTTTGACCGAAATCGAAAACGTGGCGCCCTGGCTCCGGCTCCGTGCGGCTGCGGGCCGGAAGGGTCTCGACCCTGCGCACCGGAGGAAAGGCTTTTCCGGTCACCGGCACCGCGGGCGGCTCGACGACAGTGACGGGCTCCCATTTGCCTCGGAGCCGGCCCGGCCCCGCCCAGCCAGACAGTTCGCGCCGGGCGTCGTAGGTTTCCCCATCGTAGAGGTCGGCGCCGAGGATCGGGCCCACCCTGCCCTGCCAGGTCTCGTCCGTGCCGATCCAGCGCACCGCGCCGTCCGGCTCCTCGATCCTCAGGACGGCCAGAAAAGCGGCCCGCCCGTAGTTGTCCCGCTCCCGCACCCAGCCAAGGGAACCCGAGTGCCAGCCGTCCGACAGCATCGCCCCGAGGACGTTGTCTCCGGCGACCAGCCGCGCGGTGACATCGTAGGTGAGGTATTCGAGACGATGGCGATAGTCGGTCCAGCCGGGCGTGAGCCGGTCCCGCCCGACACGTTCGCCGTTGAGGTGAGCCTCGAAGAGACCGCGGGCGGTGACGTAGAGCCGGGCCGAGCGCGGCGCGGCCCCGAGGCGGAAGCCCTTGCGCAGGCAGGGCGCGGGGCGGGCCGACTCGGTCTCCGGCAAGGGCAGCCGGATCCACTTCGCCGCCGGCCAGGCTTTTTCCGGTGCGAGAAAACCTGTCTCGAAACGGGCGGGTTCGCTCCAGGCGACCGGCTTTCCCTGGTGGTCCCACACGCGCGCCCGCCAGGCGTGGCGCGTATGCGGACGAAGCGCCGGCCCGGCATAGGGCACCAACACCGACTCGGGCGAGACGACCCGGCCGCTGTCCCAGAAAAGCGCTCCGTCGACGCGCACCTCGAGCTGCCAGGCCGTCTGCCCCGCGCCGATGCGCCCGTCGAAGAGCCGCCAGGAAAAACGCGGCACGGGTTCGTCGAGGCCGAGGGGATTTTCGAGATTCTCGACTCGCAGGCCGCCGAGATGGGGGGAAGGAGACAAAGCCATGGGAAAGCCCCAGCCTAGCGGATCCGCCCCGTCCCCGCCTTCATTCGCGGGCAAACCTTTAGCACGATCGGCCCAAATCGCGCCGGCGAATCGCCTCTTCCCCGGGCGCCCCGCCAGCCGGCTACTCCTTGGTGATCACCAGGCGACCGAAGCAGCTTGGCTGGCCAGTGTCGGGCGGAAAGGCGAGGTATTCGATCGACGCGCCCAGGTCGTGCCAGGGGTGAATGGCCTCCGCGGGAATTCCTGTCCATAAACCGGCCATCAGGTCGGTGACGGTCTCCAGCCGCCACTGCACCCGGTCCACGGCCTTGCCCACGCGGAACCGGAAGGCCAGCTCGCCCTCGGGAAGAGCCAGCAGTTCCAGCGGCATCGGCGCCGCGCCTTCGGGAGCGGCCGACAGATATTCCACGAGGTCCGGCAGTCCGTTGCCATCGGCGTCCGCGGACGCAGCACCACCGGGATGGCCGCGTGCGGCGATCCAGTTCTCGAAGCTCTCGGTCGGGGGAAGCGCGGCGGACGCGGCGAGTTCGGCGACGCGCAAAACGCGGGAGTGGACATGGAAGTCGTCGAGGGTGCCGTCCAGGCCGCGCAGGCCGTCGGTGGCGCGATTGCCGATGACGGCGTTGCCCGCTGTGCCGTAGGTGCCGGAAGAGGCGGCGGAGGAAGCCACGGCGAGCGGCTGGCCGTTCAGATAAAACGCCGGCGCGGAGGCGGTGCCGTCGTAGACGATGGCCACATGGAACCAGGTGCCGAAGGCCGGCAGGACACCGGCGGAGCTGCGCCAGTCGCCGCGTCCGCGGACGTTCAGGCCGATGCTGCGATTCGGGGCGCCGGCGCTGTAATCGAAAAACGCCTGCGCGTTTTCGTCCGCCATCGACACGAGCCGGGGAAAGGTGCTGGGACCGGCACTCGCGAGCCGCACCCAGGCCTCCACGGTAAAGGATGTCATTGCCGGCAGCGCGACGGTGGCGCGCGAGGCACTGGTGCCGTTCAGGCGGAGTCCCTGCGAGCGGCGCGCCGCCGCCAGGCTCGCGCCAGCCCCCATCAGGGCATGGCGGCCGGCGCCGGAGACGTCGGGAGAGGTGCCGCCGGCGAGGACGTCGAAAGGCAGGTCCAGCTCGAGCCGGGGCTCATGAGTCAGGGCAAACTGCCGCGTCCCGACCACCGGCGAACCCGTGGCGCTGAGCAGTTCGGCGACGTCGAGAGTGTAGGGCACGCCGGCCTGCAAGGGTTGCACGTCGAGCACCACGGAGTTGCCCTCGCCGGTCGCGACGCCGTGCACGAGCAGGCCCGGGATGGTGTAACTGGCCGGATCGAGCGCCGCGGAGGCCATCGGTCGGTTGAAATCCACCCGAACGCGGTAGGGCGTGACGACTTCCACGCCGTTGATCCGCGGATCGACGTCGGCGAAACCCAGCCAGAAGGCGCCGCTGTAGCCGCCCTGGCCGGCGTTGGGAGCGGACATCGGACCGATGTTGTTCTGGTTGCCGCCGGTGGCGTGAAATTTGTTCCCGATCGGCGAGATGCCGTGAAGGAGCGAAAGCGTCCCCGGAGGCATGGCGAACACCGCGTTTTCCGGGCTGACTCCGTTGGCGGGGGTGAGCACGCGGAAGAAGAGGTCCGGCGTCTCGGGGACAATCTGGATGCGCGCCTCCGTGGTCTCGAGCACGCCCCAGCGGAAGTCGCGGTGGTAGCCGCGGAAGAGCGGAGCGGAGGTGTAGGTCTGGCCGGGCACGGGGTTGTTGGCGGTCTTTTGCCAGACATCGAGCCCTGCGCCGGCGAGCCGGTTTTTCCAGACCGGCCGGGGGCCGCCTCCGAGCCAGCGCAGGCCCCTGACGCGGTCCTCGGGGTAGTCGAAAGTGACGCCGATGTTGGACTGGCTGCCGGTGATGTTCAGCGCGTAGCCGATGCGGAGCCAGCCGTCGCCGCGCATGCGGTAGGTCACGCTGTTCAGGTTGCCGGTGTAGGTGGCGGTGACGACCGGGTCGCCGCCCGCCGTTCCGAGCGTGACGCTGCCCAGCGTGCTGGTCCCGCTCACGATGCGCGGGCCGTCGCCCAATGCGACGGGGGCGCCGTACGCGACCACGCCGGTGATGCGTCCGGTCGTCTTGCCGATCGTCACCTGCACGGGACCGCCGATAAGCGTGATGCTGCCCGCCTCCTCGACGGCGCTCGCGCCGGCTGCCGGGGCGATGGGAAGGTTCGCGGCGGCGATCTCGCTCTGGGAGCGGATCGGCCAGGTCCACCGCCGGAGTTCGCGGCCGGCGGGATCGAGAATCGCGACGCGCAGGGCGTCGTGGTTTTGCCAGTTTTCCGGCAGGGGAAGCTGTACGGTGCCGGTGGCCTGCGGCGCGACCGGGGACGCGGTGAACTCGCCCTGGGCCTGGATCTGGAGCCCGGTCAGCGCGAGATCGCCGAGCCTCGGAAAGGCGCCGAGTTCCCAGCGGACGCGGCACCGGTCGAGGTTCGTGAAGTAATAGTCGTTCAGCACCGGGATCGTCCCGTTCCACTGCGCGGTGAGGGAAGGCGCGGTCAAAAGTACCGGCGACCAGATGTCGCGCACGGCGTCGTAGCTGGGTTTCTTCTCGTTGTAGGGACCGACGATGCCGTCCGGCGCGTGGTTGCCGTCGTTGTCGATGCGACCGTTCTGATCGGTGCGTCGCACGCCCTCGTCGGCGAAGACCCACAGGAAGCCGCCGACGCCGCGGGGCGAGCCGCGCATGGCGTTCCAGTAGTCCTGCAAGCCCGCTCCGTGCCCGCCGTCGTAGAGGCCGTGGAGAAACTCAGTCGGCATATAGAGATTGGGGCCGGCCAGCTTGCCGAGCAGCGTCGAGTAGGTCGGATAGTGGGTCGTGTCGAAACCGCCCTGGGCGATGTCGCCGCTGAAGTTCGTGCTGGGATGGATTGCCGCACGGCCCTGCGGATCGTGGAGGGCGAAGTCGCCATCGACGGCGGTGTTCCAGCCGCCTTCGTTGCCGTTGGCCCAGAGGATGATGCTGGGGTGATTGACATCGCGCCCGACCATTTCGCGCACCAGGCGGTGTGCGGTGGCGGTGTCGTAGGACGGGCTTTGCCAGCCGCTCAACTCGTCGATGACCAGCAGGCCGCGCTCGTCGCACACGTCCAGCAGGTGCTGGTCGGGCGGATAGTGCGACATGCGGACCGCGTTCATGTTGAGCCCCTGGATCAGCCCGACCGCCTCCTCGCTCAAGGCGCGGCTGGAGGTGCGTCCATGATCGGGATGAAACACGTGGCGATTGACGCCTTTGACGCGGATCTTGACGCCGTTCAGATAGAGACCGTCGCCCGGCCGCACCTCGACGGTGCGGAAACCGAAGCGTTCGCGCAGCCGGTGCAGCGTTTCCCCGCCCCGACGCAGTTCCACCGTCAGGTGGTACAACGCGGGCGCCTCCATCGTCCAGGGCGTCACACCCGGAACCTGCGTCGCGAGCGACACCGAGGCGGCTCCGGCGCCGATCGGCGCGGAGAAGGCCGGCCCCACCGGCTGGCCCTGCGCATTCTCCACCTGAGCGTGGACCGTGAGCGCCTCGCCGATGCCGTTGACGTGGACGATCGTGTTGAGCGCACCATCGGCCCGGGCATCGATCGCGACACGTTGCAGCGACTGGACCGGCCGCGCCTCGAGCCGCACCGGGCGGAAAATGCCGCCGAAGATCCAGTAGTCCGCCTCCCGCTCGGCGGCGTTGATGCTGGAGTTGCTGCTGCGCTTGGAGACGGTGACCTCCAGCAGGTTGGACTCGCTGCCGCCATAGCGGAGGAGTCCGCCAACCTCGAAACGGAACTGGTAAAACGCGCCCTGATGGACCGGCCCGGCGGAGAGACCGTTCACCTTCACCTCCGTGTCCGTCATCGAGCCTTCGAAAACGAGCTGAACGCTCCGCCCCTGCCAGTCCGCCGGCACGGTGAAGGTGTGGCGGTAGCGCCCCTGCTCCGCGCCGGGGCTGGCGTCGTGGCCGTAGTTATAGGTGCCGAAGCCCTGGAGCTCCCAACAGGAGGGCACGGGGATGGTCGTCCAGAAATCGGAGTTGCGCCCGCCGGTACAAAAAAATTCCCAGGCGACCGTGTCGTCGGCGCCCGTGCCGGAGAGGTAGATTTCCTCGGTTTCGGTCGTGGCTTGGGCAGAAATCAGGGGAAGGATCGCAAACAGCGCGGACGCGACGAGACGAAGCAAACGCATGGGAATGGCGGACTGTCGGAAGGAATCGGGTTATAAAATAGACGGACTACGCCCTTACGAGGCGCAGTCCGCGGTGATGAGGCGCCGAACGGCGGTGAAAACGATCCGTCCGGCGGACTGTCGGTTCAAAGACGACGGCGACGCAACAGGGCGGGAGCGGCAACGCCCAGGGCCATCAAGAGCGCGGCGCTCGCCGGCTCTGGCACCGCAGTCGCCTGCACGTTGTCGAAGGAGAAGGAACGGACTTCATTGGCCGCATCGCCCCGGGCGCCGAAGGCCACGAAGGGCTGCGTTTGCGTGCCCCACCAGTTCAGGCCGACGGAGGTGGCGGTGATCGTGCCGTCGGAGACGGAAACGGACCAGGTTTGGCTGTCGGCGTCGACTGAGATGGAGAAACTGTAGGTCGCCCCGGCGGCCAGACTCATCGTCGTGCCATCGCCGCCAGTGGCCACAGATCCGAGATTAAAGTAGCGGTTGGCGTCGAAGCCGTCGCCGGGATTGACGGGGTTATACACCGCGAAGGTACGCGCGGTGGAGCTTCCGCGGTTGGCGCCGAACACCCCCATCAGATAAGGCGAGTTCAGCGTGGCAGTGGGGCTGGTGGAGGCGGAGTGGACCGTGGCGGCCGAGTTGGCGGAGAAAAATTCGAAGCGATCGTTAGCCGCGCTGAAACCCGCGCCGACGACGTCGGCCCGCCATTGAAAAGAAACCGTATAAGAGCCGGCCGGGGCACCGGTGGAGAGTTGCCGGCCGATTCCCAGCGAGGCGCCGGCCGTGGAGCTGGAGAGATCCACGTCAAGGTATTGCCCGGTGCCGGCGCCCAGCGGCGAGATGTTGGCAACCACGCCGGAGGCACTGAGCGTGCCGCCGCTGGCGGCAGTGGTCCAGTTGCCGGTCCAACCGGAGCCGCCGCTCAGGGGGGTGGAGAGGTTATTGTTGACCGCGTAGCTGCCGAAATCTTCGAGCGCGACCTGCGCTTGCAGAGAAGCGACCGCCGCGACCGGAAGGATGAGGAGTGCTTTGATGGAGTTCATGGTGGAGTTTTGGGAGAGTCTGGGGGGCGAGATCACTGGCGCCCCCCGCAGCATTTCACTCTAGCCCCGAAACGCGCCTTGTGCCTGACTCAGCTTGTCAAAGAGTTTACGATTCGTCCCAAAAACACCGGACTTCTCCTCAATGGCCGATGCGCCGCTCACCACGATCTGTGTGCTTTTCGACGACTATCATCCCTACTTCAAAGGGATGCAGCTCGGGATCGCGCGCTATGCCCGCCAGCACACGGATTGGTCCCTCGTGGTGTCGCCGCTCTGGCAGCCGTGGTTCGACCTGGAACTCTCGCGCCGGAACGTGCGGGGACTGATCGGAGTGGCCAAGCGCCTGCGAGGGCTCGAGCCGCTCGCCGCCGAGATTCCGCGGGTATCGATCACCTACCGGGGGGACGACGGCCTGCGCACCGTGATCCCGGACCATGCGCGCGTCGGCATCAAGGTGGCGGAGCATCTGCTGGACCGCGGCCTCACCTCCTTCGGTTCCTTCATGGACGTGACGCCCGGCCTGGTGAGCGCGGCACGGATGCACGACGCCTTCGAACAGGCCGTGGTGGCGGCGGGCGGGACGGTGCGGCGCTTCACCCTCGGCACGCGCACCGCGCAAAGCTGGACTCCTTCGCGTCAAATCGAAGATCTCGGCGACTGGCTGGCGACGCTTCCGCGGCCGGTCGGCATCCTGGCCACCGACGACAACCATGCGTGGCGCCTGGTCGAGGCGGCAAAGCGCGAGGGCCTTCGGGTCCCCGACGACGTCGCGGTGGTAGGCGTGTCGAACGACGAATGGTTCTGCCCTTTCAGCGATCCCCCCATCAGCAGCGCGACCCTGAACCAGGAAGCGGTCGGCTACGAAGCGGCCCGCGTGCTGCATCGGATGCTGAGCACCGGGCGGACGGAGACCGGAATGACGCTGGTGGAGCCGGGCGAAGTGATGGTCCGCGCCTCGTCGGAGGTCTTCGCCGTGTCCGACCCCTTGGTCGCGCGGGCGCTGCGCTTCATTTGGACGGAGCCGGAACAGGACTACAAAGTGGGCACGCTGCTTCGCCACCTCCACGTCTCACGCAGCGTGCTGTATCGCAGCTTCGAGGCGGCCGGCCGCGCTTCGCCGGCGGTCGAGCTTCGCCGGGCCCGCCTCGAGCGCGCCAAAAAACTCCTGCTGCGGAGCGCCGAACCGATGACCGAAATCGCGGCGACCTGCGGTTTCGAGCATGTCTCGCAACTTAGCCGGGAAATCCGACGCGCCACCGGCCAGTCCCCCACCCAGCTCCGCGCCAGCGGGGCGCAGGGCGCTTCGGCAAGTTAGCGCGATCCGCAAAGATGGCGCCGGGGCGAGGCGGGCTTCAGCGCGGAGCGGACACGAGAAGGAAACTCCGCTCGCAGCGCTGGGCGGTGCGCACGCGAGGCTCGGCGGCCCGGCCGAACTGCCAGGCAACGACGGTGACCTTGAGCGGGAATTTGGCGCGAGGCGGGATCGCGGTGAAGCGCAGGATGTCGCCGTCGATCTCCGCCGGCCCTTCCAAAACGTAATAACACACGGGCAGGCCGGCCGAGCTGGTGGCGGCGAGTTTGAGCCCGGCCCGGCCGGCGGGCTGATCGCCGATTGCGGGAAAATCGATCGTCTGCGGGACGCCTTCCGTGTTGGGCGCGGCCCGGACCATGGCTTGTTGCACGATGCCCCGGTATCGCTCGTCCCCGGGGTGGGCGGCGACGAGCCACAGATCGTGGTTGCGGCCGTTGGCGGTGTATTCGGCGCGGCCGAACTGGAGCCGGAACGAATCCGGCCCGGTCTGGACGAAGGGGCCGACGATGCGGGAGAGGGTAATCGGACCGCCGTCCGTCGCATGCCCGAGAGGCGAGCCGACGGGAAGGCCGGTCCAGAGCGCGCCTTTGGGCGAATTGCCCGCCACCTTGTCCAGGAATGTGGCCTGCAGGCGGAAGCTCAGACCGTCCGCCTCCGGAAGGAAGCGGGGCGTGACGGGCTCGCCGTTGCCTTGCTCGAGGGGCTGATCGCCGGCGGTGATGACAAGGAGCGAGGGGAGTTTTCCGCGCTCTGCAGCGTGAATCGCCTCGGTGGCGCGGGCCATTTCCTCGTCGAAGCACCAGAATGCGGTGCCAGGGGCGCCTCGGTAATCGGCCCAAGGCGCGGCGGGCGCCACCGGCGGAGCGTCGGGGTGCCAGCGATCGATGCGCCAGCCTGTGCGGGGATCGACGGGCCGGAGCGCAACCGGACCGTCAGTCCGAGCCTCGGCCGGAAGACGGGCGGCGGCGGCTTTTTCGATGAAACGGGCGAGAAAGCCCACGGTGCGCCCGGCGTAATCGAAGTGCCCGCGGCCGGTATCGGCGAGGAAGGCCACCGGACAATCGGGATGCGCGGCCATGAACTCGAAGGCCGGCGCGAGACGGTCCTCCCACCATTCGTATTGCGCCATGACCATGAGACCGGGGATGCCCGCGATGGAGCGCCCGCCCCAATCGATTCGCCGATGGCCGTTGCCCGTGAGGGTCGTGCGAGGCGCATCGCCGTGGTAGGAAATGAGAGCGAGGGTACGTTCGGGCGCCCAGGCGGCGAAGTTCCAGGGGAAGGTGGCGCAGGCGGAGTGGCCAAGCGGGATAACGGGAGCGCGGGCGAGTTCGTCGTAGCCGGACTCAGCCGCGAGCACATCGACGACGCGCTGGAAGTGCTCCCCTGCCCCTCGATTGAAGTCGAAGGTGGCGTCGAGATAAGGCACGACCCAGAGCTCGGCGAAGCCGAGACGGGACAGCGTCCCGCGCATGGCTGGATGTTCGAGAATCCCCTGTTCTACCATGTTGTGGCTGGCCACGACCACGCCGCGCACGCGCGGGCAGTCCTCGGGAATCCAGAGGTAGGCCCGGGCCTCGCCATCGGGCACGGACCATTGCCAGACAGCGGCGCGCAGGGAGGACAAACCGAAGAGCGCGAAAGAGAGGAATCGGGCCAGGAAAGGCATGAGCGCGGCGGTTTTCCTTGGTGGCATCAGGCGAGACGGCTGGAAATTTCGCGGGTGATTTGCCAGCGAAGCGGTTCGCCGAGCAGGTAGCGTTGGAGTTCCTCGACCATGTAGCGGCCAAGGCGGCGAAGTTCGCCGGCGTGGGAGCCCGCGATGTGCGGGGTCAGCACGATATTGGACAGGCCCAGGAGCGGGCTGCCGGGCAAAGGAGGTTCATGGTCGCACACGTCGAGCACAGTCGTGAGATCGCTGCGGGAGCGCAGGACATCGGCAAGCTCGGTTTCGCGAATGATGGGGCCGCGGGCGGTGTTGATGAACCGCCCGGGGCTTCATCAGCCCGAAATGCTTCCGGGTGATCATGCCCGTGGTCTCCGGCTTGTTGGCCGCGTGCTTGTCCAAACAAACTCAACCCGGCCCAGCGCCAGGCACCGCGACGCCCCAGACTGCGGTCAACCGCACACGCTTCGGGCCAAAACGAAAGATCCCGGATCCTTTTGGGATCCGGGACCTTCTAGTAAAATGGAGCAGGCGAAGAGACTCGAACTCTCGACGTCCACCTTGGCAAGGTGGTGCTCTACCAACTGAGCTACGCCTGCGTGAGAGATGCGGAGAAAAGAGCG
>CBINGR010000095.1:0-13938 GCA_966250295.1 uncultured Akkermansia sp.
CCCCCAACATGTATAAATCGTTCAAACTCGCGCTCGGAGCCGTTGCTTTCGGCCTCTTGGGCCTCGTCCAAGTCCACGCCGCGTGGAATGTCGGCTATCCCTGGGGCCGTACCCATAACGGCACCGCCTACATGACTCACGGCGGCGATACCATGACGGCCACCCAGCCGGGCAGCAATGGTTACAAATACAATTCCGGCGCCTCGTATAGCACGGTAAAAGTCCGTTGCACCTCCACCGACACGGCGGGTGCGCAGGCGACCTGCACCGTCAACAGCAACCAGCGCGGCGTCTGGCCGGCGTTCTGGCTCACTTCCGAGGGAGCTTGGACCTCGGAAGTGGATATCGCGGAGTGGAAGGGCAGCGGCACCTGCTGGCAAAATACCTACGACGGCGGCTGGGAGAGCAAAGGCACCGCCTCCAACGGCGCCGTGTACAAGGCTCACATGTGGTTCACCTCCGGAAGCAACTGCCGGGTGGATTTGTCCATCAACAACTCGGTCAAGGCCCAGCATAACGGCGGCAACTTCCTCAATAAATACTTCTGGCTGATTAGAAATCTCCAGATGGAGGGCTCCTCCGGTTCGCCTGGTCCCGCCAGTGCCTCCTATAACTGCCGTAGCATCACACAGTGGTAACCGCTCCGGCATGACAAACTGGCGGCCGCCCTCGCGGGCGGCCGTCTTTACCAAGCCAGCAAATGACGTACCAAATGATTGCGGGATTGTATAACCCGTTTGGGGTAGATGCGTTCAGGCCGGGCCGGATTATACGATAAACCCACCACGGGATTGTCGATTGTGCCGATTTCCCCATTTTTCCTTTCTGAAGCTGCACAACTCCGTGCAGCCTCCGGTCAAACCCCTGACCGCCTCCTGCTCGGCCCGAGCGGTTTGGCCGTATGATATCCGCACCAAAGAGCAGCCCCCCAACATGTATAAATCGTTCAAACTCGCGCTCGGAGCCGTCGCTTTCGGTCTCCTCGGCATCTCCCAAGTCCACGCCGCCTGGAATGTCGGCTACCCTTGGGGCCTCACCCACAACGGCAATGTCTATATGACCCATGGCGGCGACGTCATGAATGCCACTCAGCCCGGCAGCAACGGCTACAAATACAATTCCGGAGGTTCCTACAGCACCGTCAAGACCAAGGTCTGGGCCGACGATCCCACCATGGGCGCGCAAGCCACCTGTACCCACCACAATCCGGTACGGGGTGTCTGGCCCGCGTTCTGGATGACCACCGAAGGAGCCTGGACCGGCGAGGTGGACATTGCCGAGTGGAAGGGCAGCAGCACCGTTTGGCAGAATACTTACGACGGCGGTTGGGAGGAACGGCACGATATCTCCATCACGACCGGCGTGTTCAAGACGCACTGCTGGCTTATCAACACCGCCGCGGGCTACAACGACGTGCGGGTCTCGCTGTTGATCAACAATTCGCAGAAGGCGCTGCACACCGGAACCAATTTCCGCAACAAGAACTTCTGGATCATTCGCAACCTGCAGATGGAAGGCTCCTCGGGCTCGCCCGGTCCGAGCTCGGCCAAGTTTACCTGCAGCAGCGTCACCCAGTGGTAATCGTGCGGGGACGCAGGACGGTTTGACAAAAATCGGCGGCCGCCTCCCTTGGGCGGCCGCTTTATACAAGTTGCCGCCGGCCCCGCCCGCATTACCCTTACCCCCTGGAAATCATGAGATCTGCCTCCACCCCATGGCTGCTCCTCGGGCTGCTCCTCTGCAGCCTTTGCCCCGGCCTTACGGCCGTGGCCCCCGCCGACCCGGAAAAGGTCGTCGTCACCGTCAACGGCGTCCCCATTCTCGAAAAAGAAGTTTTGGCCGAGGTCGACGAGCGGATTAATATCTACGCCGCGCAGTCCCTGACCAAGGGACTGATATATGAGGAGTCCTCACGCGACCAGACGCGGGACTTTTACCGGGATGAGGTGATCGACGTGCTCATCGGCCGTCTCCTGACCGCGGAACAGCTCAAGGCGGACGGTACCGAGATCACGGAAGCCGACGTGGATGCGGCTTTTCTCGCCAAGGCGAAGGAAAAGGGCCAGACCCTGGCCCAGGCCGAGCGCGAAATCGCCGACGAAGGCAAGAGCCTGCGGGCCGTACGCGAGAAAATACGCTGGAACAATCTCGCTATACGAAAGCTTTATGAAACACATGACCCGCGCAAACGGCATCTTAGCATCGCGGAGGCGCGTTTGGCTTACGAAGCAAACCCGGGGGACTACCGGCAGGAACACGAACGCCGGGTCAGCCGCATTCTGATTCTGGCAACCCCCGATCATGACGCCGAGTTCCACAAGGTCGCGAAAGCGAGGGCCGAAGCGCTCTTGCAGCGGGTAAAAGCCGGCGAGGATTTTGCGGAGCTTGCGCGTACTTGTTCGGAGGACGTGCTTACGAAAAAGCGCGACGGTGACCGGGGCTGGTCGCTCCGCGGTCACGTGACCGCTCCCGGCAACGATCCCTTTGGCGATGCGGCCTTCGCGCTCGGCAAAGTCGGGGACGTCAGCGAGATCGTGAAAACGCTGGACGGCTACGAGATCATCAAGCTCACCGGCTTGCGGGAGGAACGCCAGAAGTCCTTCGATGAGGTGAAAAACGAGATCATCGCCAAAAAAGACTATTACTACATCGGCGAGTTCTGGGATTCCTTCGCCGCGAAGCTGAAGCAGAAGGCCCGCATCGAATGGAGCCCGGAGGAGCTGGCGCGGAAGGAGGAAAAAGCGCGCGAGGAGCGGGAGTTTCTGGCCAAGCAGGCCGCGGAAGCTTCGCCGGAGACCGTCGCGCCTTCTCCGCCCACGGATTTCGTCCGCAAACGGCCGGCGCTCTGAGCCGCTGCAGCCCTTTTCTCCCGCCATGAAAACCACGCGGTCTCCCCGGCTTATACTCGTCGGCGGTTCCCTTGCTCTTCTGACCGCCGGTTTTGTCGCCGGGCGCCTGTCGGTCCCGGGGAGTGGTCCCGGCCCCGCCGTCGCCGAGCTTGGAGCCGGCCCGATGGCGGCGGTTTCCCTGGCCGGACGCGAAAACCTCGACGAGTCCGCGGCGGGAAAAGCGACCGAGGCTCCGCCCAAACCGAGTTGGGAAAAACGGTGGAAAGACCTGCTCGCGCAGGCCCCCAGCGCCGCCCGGGAAAAGGCCATGGCGGAGGCGCTTCGCGAGCTTGCGGTCACCGATCCGGACAGCGCCTTGGCACTGGCGAAAAAGGAGACCAATTTCCGGGTCCGCCAGGCCCTGCTCGGCGCCGCGCTGGGCGGCTGGGCCACTGTGGACCCGAGCGGCCCCATGAACTGGGCGGTGGCCAACCTCTTCGATGCCGAGCGCCGCGCGGCCGTGGAGTCGATCATCGCCGCCGGCAGCGTGGCCAAGCGCGACGAGACCATCCAGGCCATCAACTCCCTATGCATGGAGGATCCGGGGATGGCGGACGACTACGGCCGCATGTTGATCGCCTCGTTGGCGGGTAATTCGGACTTCGAGGCGGCCATGGATTTCGCCACCGCGAGCACCACTGCGCATCGAGATTACTGGCTGAGCGCGGCCTTCTATTCCTGGTCCCAATATCGCCCGCAGGAAGCGGCCGAGGCCTTGAAAAAAGTCACGACCCCGGCCGCCTATAACGAGGCGATTCACGGGCTCATCCTCGGCTGGAGTTCCAACGACCCTTCCTCCCTGGTCAAATTCGCCGAGCAGCTTCCTGCGGGACCGGCGCGCACGGAGGCCTTCAATCAGGCCCTGCAAAATTGGGTCACGCAGGATCCGGTCGCCGCTTCCGCCTGGTTGGATGCGCGTGAGTCCGCCCCGGAATTGGACAGCGGCGCGGCCAAACTCGCCACCAGCCCCTTCCTGGTGGCCAACAATCTGGAGACGGCGCTTAGCTGGGCCAAAAGCGTTTCCGACCCGGAGCAACGCACGATCGCTTTCATGGATATCATCCAGCAATGGGCACGCCAGGATCCTGGCGCCGCACGCCGTTATGCCGAGTCTTTGGGCGAGGCGGATTTACGGGCGGGCTATCGGGAAATGCTGATGAAGGATCTGAGCGGCGCAGGCGCCGCGGCCGCCACCGAAGCGCCGCCGTAGAACCGACGAGAAGGCAGCCCCGGGACGCCGAATCCGCCGCGAATCCTTTCTGGTTACGTTTCCCGGGCCGGCGGCAGCGCCTATTGGTGGCCTCGGTCTGGATTACGTTAAACCACAAGAAAGGTTGGTCATCCGCGGGGCTTTGGCCGATACCGGTAAATCCCTTGTGACGAAAAACCGGCATTCTTCCCCGTTTGGCCGGTTTTTCGTTTTTGAGGAAAACCCCCCCCACGCCCATGCCTTCGATTTTTTCCCGGAAAGTCGCCCTCTTGCGCGCTGTTTTGCCGGTCCTCTGCCTTGGTTATGGCGCCGCTTCGCTGCCGGCCGAGATTATCTATCGCGATGCATTCAATGGGCCCGGCGGCGACCGGCTGGGCGGGCGCGCACCCGAGATTCGGACGGGTACCTATGGAACGGATGCCTCGGCGGTCTGGGTTGGGCCCACCCACAGCAAGGGCAGCCGCATTTTCGCCGACGGCACGATGGAGATGCCGGCCATCGACTTTGAAGGCGCCGGCGCTTTTCTGCCCTTCCGGCCCGTACCGGGCCAGGTTTACAAGCTGAGTCTGCTGGGGGTGAAGATCCGCAGCGGCGACTGGGTGGGGGCGGGCTTTTCCGCCAGCCGGAATCCCTCCGGGGACGTGCGCTTCCGCGACAACGACCCCGCCTTCTGGTCCCTGATCCGCCGCGAAGGCTCCCCCCCGCGCGACGCCAAGGGCATGCCGTTGAACGACCAGACCTTCACCGGGCCGATTATCGCCGGCGTCGCCGAAACCCCGAAGGTGAGTTCGTCCTCGATCACCGTCCTGCTCGACACCACCCAGTCCAGATGGAACGTGAAGTGGTTCCTGGATGGCTCGCAGGTTCGTTCCGGTTCCTTCGCCCCGCAGGCGATCACCCATGTCGGTTTCGGCTTCAACACCACCGCTTCGGTGCCGGCGGGCCGGAGCAGCATCGGTTCGTTCACCGTGGAGGTCCTGGAATCCGGCGCGGATGCGGACAACGACGGCCTGCCCGACAACTGGGAGGCGGCGAGCTTCCGCCAGATTCCCGGTGAAGCCACCGCCGAAATCATCGCGCGCCAGGGGGCGGCCGACAACGCCGACGGCGATACCTTCTCCAATTTCGAGGAATACGTGGCCGGTTCCGATCCGACCGATGGGAAATCCACTCCGCTGAACATGGAGGAGATCCTCGAGCGCCTGGCGGGCGCCCGGCCCCCGGTCATGGACGTGGCCCGGAGCGGCAAGGATGTGTTCCTGGCCTGGTTCCTGCCGTCCTCCACCGACGTGCGGCGGGTGGAGATCTATCGCGCCGAGCGTCCCGATCCTAAAGAGCGGACGCACCTCGCCACGATTTCCATGCCGACCGCGGTCTTCCTGGATCAGGTGCCCTCGGAAGGGGCCACCTACTGGTATTGGCTGGATATTCCGCGCGAGGGCGGAAAGTCGGACAGCTTCGGCCCCTTCACCTCGAAGAATGCCCCGGTCTGGCAGCCCTGAGAAGGGCGACCGAAAGGTAGGGCGGGACCGCTGGGCCCGCCGGTTTGAGTCGTTTGAAATTCGCGACGGGCCCAGCGGCCCCGCCCTACCGAATAGCCCAGCGTCAGCCCGCCAGGCTTGCGGCGAGCGCCGGCAGTTCGCGCAGCGAGGCCAGGGTGAAAAAACGCCCTGGCGCGGGCGGAAGCACATCGAGTTTCTCGTGCTCCCAAGTCAGGTGGTAGGGGATGTGGGCGGCGCAGCCGCCGAGGCGGAGCACGGGCGCGATGTCAGACTTGAGGGAGTTGCCGACCATCAGGAAGCGTTCCGGCGCGATGCCGTGGCGGGCGAGGACGCGGGCGTAGGTGGCTTCGTCCTTTTCGGAGACGACCTCGGTGGCGAGGAAGTGCGCGGCGAGGCCGGAAGCGAGGATCTTGCGCTCCTGGTGGTGGAGGTCGCCCTTGGTGATGAGGAGCATGCGGTGCCCGGCGGCGGCGAGCGCGGCGAGAGTGTCGGGCACGGCGTCGAGCAGTTCCACCGGGTGGGCGAGGATCTCGCGGCCCAGGGCGACCAGGCTGCGTAGTTCGTTAGCGGATACGCGGCCTTCGGTGAGCTCGATGGCGGTCTCGATCGCGGAGAGGGTGAAGCCCTTGGCGCCGTAGCCGTAGAGGGGGAGGTTGCGCAGCTCGGTGGCGTAGAGGGCGCGGTCCGCGGCGGCGGGATCGTGCCAGGCGGCGAGGAGCTCGTGAAATTTCCGGTGAGCGGCGGTGAAAAGCGTTTCGTTGTGCCAGAGGGTGTCGTCGGCATCGAAACCGAGGGCGAGCGTGGGCGCTGCGGTCATGGTGGAGGAGGGCCCGGGGGATGGCAGGCCCGGCCCGCGGCGACAATCAAAGAGGCGACAACTCGAAACAGACGAGAGGAGCTTTGCGGTGAATGGCGCACGTCGTCTCCTTGGAAACTTCCTCAGGACTGGCTCTGGCTTTGGCTCTGGCCGGAGAACTCGTTGCCGTGGTCGATGTAGGCGGCCTGCACGGCGGCGTGGATGCCTTCGATGCGGAGCTGGATGCCGTCGAGGTATTCGTGAAGGCCGCCGGCGATGACGGCCTTGGCGTCGGCTGCCTCCAGGTCTTCGCGGAGACTGCGCACGAGCGCATGGGCGGCGGCGACCGCAGGCTGGCCGTCGCCGGGGCCGATGCGGACGAGGCTTTGTTCGGCCTCGGCGACGGCGAACAGGACGCTGCGGGGAAAGGTTTCGTCACGCAGGAGGAAATCCACCACGCGCACCAGATCGAGGTCGCCGCGGCGGGTGCGGCGGAAGGCCTCGAAGGCGGAGCAGGAGCGGAGGACGGAGGCCCACTGGACCATGTCGAGGGCGGAGCCGACGGCCTGGAGGCTGGGCAGGATCATGAAGTACTTCACGTCGAGGATGCGCGTGATGTTGTCGGCGCGTTCGAGATGGCGGCCGAGATCGTAGAACCACCAGCCGTCGGTGCGAGGGAGCATGGCGTCGGCGACGCCATGGAAAAGCTGGGTCTGAGCTTTGATCCAGGCGAGGTAGTCGGCGGCGCCGAGCTGGGCGTAGCGGGTGAAGTCGTCGTCCTTCAGACGGAGGTAGAAGGTATTGATCGTCTCCCAGAGGTCGGCGGCGAGCTGGTCGCGGATGCAGCGGGCGTTTTCACGGGCGAAGCCGATGCAGGAGAGGACGGAGCTGGGGTTCCGCTTGTCGAAGAGCATGAACTCGATGACGGCTCGTTCGGTGGCCTTCCCGCCGTAGAGTTCGTGGAATTTCTCGTCGGAGCCGGTGACAAACACGAGCGGCTCCCAGGCGCGCGGGTCGCCGGCATCCTGGCGGGACTGGAGGTCGAGGACGAGCTGGGCGTTTACCTCGACGATCCGCGCCGTGTTTTCGGCGCGCTCGAGATAACGGGCGATCCAGTAGATTAAGTTCGCTACTCGTGAAAGCATGGCGGGGTGGGCGCGGACGTAATGACGAATGACTAATGTCGAATGACGAATGGACGTAAGGTGAGCGTGGCGTTCAGGACGACGCAGGTCGTTTTTTGGCGGCGCGTTTGCGGCGGAGATTGGCGTCGGTCGTGCGGACGACGCGGGCGAAAATCAGGTGAAGTTCATGCGCCTCTTTCCAAAGCGTCCGGAGCGGGACGGCTTGCTTGGCGCAGGCTTTGGCGAGCATGCGGCACCAATGCTTGGTTTCGCAGGCTTCCTTGCGGCAGAGGGCGATCTTGTGCCGGAAATCGGCTTTCGATTCGGCATCGTCGGCTTCGCAGTAGTTGGTGCCGATACTAGTGGACGCTTTCACGAACTGGGTAATGAGCGGCGAAGCGACCGGCGTCGTGGGCAACTCAAGGCATAGCTCGATGACTTTTTCGCCAAACACCGCCGTGCGTTCTTCGAGATCGTAGGTGTCGGCCTTCATGTCATGGGTCATTCGTCATTGGACATTGGTCATTTCGTGTGAGCGCGGCGTGGCCGCGCTCACACGATGATTTTTTCCGGCACCGCCGGCGTGGCGGCCTCGTGCTCGGCGGCGAGGACCCAGGTGTCCTTCGAGCCGCCGCCTTGGGAGCTGTTGACCACGAGGCTGCCCTTGCGGAGAGCGACGCGGGTAAGGCCGCCCGGCATGATCTTGATCGTCTCGCCGTTGAGGATGTAGGGGCGCAGGTCGATGTGGCGGCCCTCGATGGCGTCGCCGCAGACGGCGGGGCAGCGGGAGAGGCCGAGGGTGGGCTGGGCGATAAAGTTGCGCGGATGGGCGACGATCTTGGCGCGGAACTCTTCGATCTGGGCGCGGGTGCTGTGCGGGCCCACGAGCATGCCGTAGCCGCCGGCCTCGTTGACCGACTTCACGACGAGGTTTTCGAGATTGGCGAGGATGTAGGCCAGGTCCTTCTCGTCGCCGGAAAGGAAGGTCTCGACGTTGGGTAAGATGGGCTCCTGGCCGAGATAGAATCTGATCATCCGCGGTACGTAGTGGTACATGGCCTTGTCGTCCGCGACTCCGGTGCCGATGGGATTGCAGAGGGCGACGTTGCCCTTGCGATAGGCCTCGAAGAGGCCGGGCACGCCGAGGAGCGACTGGGGGTTGAAGACGGTGGGATCGAGGTAGTCGTCGTCGATGCGGCGATAGATGACGTGGACGGGGGCGAGGCCGTCGGTGCGCTTCATGAAGACCCTGTCGTTTTTCACGACCAGGTCGGAGCCCTCGACGATTTCGATGCCCATCTGGCGGGCGAGGAAGCTGTGCTCGAAGTAGGCGCTGTTATAGACGCCGGGGGTGAGCAGGACCACGGTGGGCTCCGGCACGTGGGCGGGGGCGAGATGGACGAGAAGCGCGAGCAGGTCGCCCGGGTAGGTTTCGACCGGCCGGACGCGGTAGTCGCGGAGGAGATTGGGGAAAACCCGCTTCATGACCTGGCGGTCCTCGAGCACGTAGGAAACGCCGGAGGGAGTGCGGAGGTTGTCCTCCAGCACGCGGTAGGTGCCGTGCTGGTCGCGCACGAGGTCGGTGCCGTTGATGTGGACGTAGAGGTTTCGGGCAATGGGCACGCCGACGAGCTCGGGGCGGAAGTTCTTCGAGGTCTCCACCATCTCGCGGGGGACGACGCCTTCCTTGAGGATGCGCTGGTCGCCGTAGATGTCGGCGAGGAAAAGGTTGAGGGCCTCCATGCGCTGGCGGAGGCCGGCCTCGAGATGGGTCCACTCGTGCGCCGGGATGATGCGCGGGATCAGGTCGAAGGGGAAAATTTTCTCCGTGCCCTTGTTGTCGGAGTAGACGGTGAAGGTGACGCCGCGGTTGATGAAGGTCTGGTCGGCGGTGCGCTGGCGGTCGAGGAGATCGCCGATGCCCTCCATGCGGGAAAAGCGTTCGTGGAGCCGTTGATAATGCGGACGGGGCCGCCCCGGGGCGGCAAACATCTCGTCGTAAAACTTATCGGTATCGTAGGCGGCGAAGAGATCGGGCATGAGGGGAAGGAGGCTCTAATGAGCGACGGCCAATGACGAATGACCAATGGATCGCAGGTGGAGCTTGGTCGGTGGCATTGGCCGGGCGGCCTAGCTAGTGGGAGCTGGAGCCGCGCCCGCGGCCGGGCTGGCGATGGCGGACTTTTCCGCCGGCGGCAGCGACCAGAGAAAGCTTTGTTCGCGGGCGAGCTCGGCGCCGGAGGGGCCGAGGAGGCGGAGGCGCCAGGCGGTGGGCTGCACCGTTTCGCCGGGCCAGTCCGCGCCGGTGAGGCCCGCGAGGACGGCGCGGGAGCCCTTGGGCAGGTCGATGGGGAAAAACTGTACGCGGGGCTGCTCGTCGCCCGGCACGACGTATTCGAGGGCGAGGATCGAGCCGGGCACGGATGCGGCGGCCTTGAAACGGGCCAGGAAATAATAGCCCGCGCGCGAGCCGGGCTGGGATCGGACAATGGTCTCGGGCGCGGACTCCTTGCCGCCGAAATATTCCGCGATGCGTACGAAGGAGTCGGCGGACCGGTACTCGGGCCACACGCGCACGAGCGCGACATCGGCGGCCGAAGCGAGGGCGGGGGCGAGCACCAGCGCGGCGAGCGCCAGAAGGAGCGGGCGGGAAAAGCGGGGACGCATGGTGCTGGGCTAACTACGGGTGCGGAGGGAATGGCACAAGGAGAGAGAAGCAGGGAGGGCGGGAGACGTGAAAGCCGCAGGACCCGTGCCACAGGGGCGCGCGACAAAACGTTTCGCGCTTGGCGAGAGGGTGGGGCCGGATGAGATCGGCATCTTTTCGTCCCATGCCCTTGGTCGATCTGCCCCTGGAACAACTCCGCAGCTACGCCGGCCGCAATCCGCGGCCGTCCGATTTCGACGCCTACTGGGATGAGGCGTTGCGGGAGCTGGCCGCCACCGATCCGCGGCCGGAGCTGGTGCCCAGCACGGTATTAACTCCCCCCGGGGTGGAGTGTTTCGACCTATGGTTCACCGGCGTGGGCGGGGCTCGCGTTTATGCGAAATACCTGCGGCCGGCGGCGGCGAAAGCGGCCCCTGCGGTGCTCCAATTCCACGGCTATTCGAGCAACGGCGGCGACTGGGCGGGCCGGCTCCCCTACGCGGCCTCGGGCTTCTGTGTGGCCGCGATGGATTGCCGTGGCCAGGGCGGACGCTCCGAGGATCGGGGCGGGGTGCGGGGCAACACGCTCAACGGCCATATCATCCGCGGCCTGGACGATCCGGATCCGAGGAAACTGCTTTTCCGCCAGATCTTCCTGGATACCGCGCAGCTTGCCCGCGTGGTGCTCGGCTTCGCGGAGGTGGACCCGGCGCGCGTGGGCGCGATGGGAGGCTCGCAGGGCGGCGCGCTGACGATTGCCTGCGCCGCGCTGGAGCCGCGGATCCGGCGTGCCGCCCCCGTCTTTCCCTTCCTCGCGGACTACCGGCGGGTCTGGGAGATGGACCAGGCGAAGGACGCCTATGCGGAGCTGCGGAACTATTTCCGCCACTTCGACCCGCGGCACGAGCGCGAAGACGAGATCTTCACGAAGCTCGGCTACATCGATATCCAGTTCCTCGCGCCGCGCATCCGGGCCGAGGTGTTGCTCTTCACCTCCCTGGCCGACACGATCTGTCCGCCCAGCACGCAGTTCGCGGTGTACAACAAGATCACCGGGAAGAAGGACGTGAAGATCTACCCCGACTTCGGCCACGAAGCCCTGCCGGGCGAAGCGGATTTCACGTACAACTTCATGCGCGGGCTGTGATGGGTGGAATGAAGTGATGAGTGGGAAGTGAAGCGCGATGAGTGCCGGCACCCAAGCCCTCCGGCCACGCGTCACATCTCACTCGTCACTCACACGTCCGGGCAAAAGCCGTAGAGCAGGTCGTCCCGGCCCTTGCCGGGCCACTCGACCTGGTTGCAACGGAGGTGGCGCATGACTTGGAAAACGAGGTCGTTGAGCGCCGCCTCGTAACCAAAGATCGAATACAAGGGAAGTGCGTCGATGCGAATGACGAAGGCGGCGAGACCCACCTCCTGCAGCATGCGCACGCTGCGATCCACCATCTCGGCCTCGGCGGCGCTGCCGCCCTGGAGGAAGATCACCGGCTTGGGCGCGGCGTTCATCTGCTGGAACGGGCCGTGCGCGAACTGTAGGAAGTCGCTAATCGGAGGGCAGGGCCAGTAGACGCCTTCCATGAACTTGCAGGCGAGGTTCTGGCTGAAGTCCGAGATGGGCGCGGCCGTGACGAGATTGAAACCGCCCGACCAAGCGCTGGGCAGGCGCACCATGGCGTCGAGCAGATCGCGCGGGGCGGTGGCGGCGAGCAGGCCGGCCAGCGGGGCGGCCTCCGGCAAGGGTGCGCGGCAGCCGGGAAACTGGCCCGCGAACTGGAGAGCGGCGAGGTAGCCGGCGAGCGGGCCGACGAAGCGGATGAGCGTGGTGTATTCCTCGGCCAGCGGGAACTCGACCAGCTCGTGACCCTCGTCGAGCAGGCCCTGGAGGAGCGCGGCGCGATCGGGCTTGCCGGCGGCGCGGGCGGCGTCGGGGGTGGTCGAGGAGAAGAGCACCAGGTGGGCGAAGTCGCGGCGGCGGCGCAACGCGATCTGGGCGTTGGGCGATACGCCCTGAGAAAAGACCACGAGGGTCTTGCCCGCGAAGGCGCCCGGGGCGGGCTCGACGAAACCCGAAAGCGGCAGGTAGGCGGCGGAACGGTCGGAATAGAGGTTGAACAACATCGCCAGGTAGCGCGCGTGGGCCTCGCTGCTGCCGGTGCCGGTGACGATGAAGCGGGTGGAGGCGAGCGTGCGCGGCGAGAGGGACGCGGGTCCGCGCGCGAGCATGCCGGCGAGGGTCGCGGGAATGCTGGCGAGGCGTTCGGAGAGGAGCCGGTGGCCGAGGGGGTCGGGGGAACTCATGCGCGGGGACGGGCGGGATTTGGACGTGAAGAGCGGGCGGCGGCAAAGCGAGACAGGACTTCGACCGGATTGCCGCTGGAAAGCGGGCGCTTCCAAGATAACCGTGTTCAACCTGAATTCGGCTGTCCAACCAACCGCAGATTACGCAGAGCGCGCAGATAAAGTAGATGCACTCACTTCCTCCTTTCCGTCATTTTCAGGTATCTGCGGTCATCTGCGCGATCTGCGGTTTCTCTGTTTTTGAGTTCTACGGTGTGCAAACCCTCGTCCGGCTCTTTGCCGCGCTGGCGCTTGGATTGTCCTTCACGGCGGCGCGCGGCGCCCCGGAATTCTTGCGTGGCGGCGACATCTCGGAGCTGCCGAAGATCGAGGACGCGGGCGGCCGTTTCTCGGACAAGGGCGAAACGGGCGACGCCCTGCGGATCTTGCATTCGCACGGTGCGAACTTCGTGCGCATCCGCCTCTATAACGATCCTGGCAACCCCGCCTATTCGCCCTCGAGGCGCCTGGTGCCCGGCTATCAGGATCTCGAGGCCTCGCTGGCGCTGGCGCGGCGCGCGAAGGCGCTGGGTTTCCAGATCCAGCTCACGCTTCACTACAGCGATTACTGGACCAACGGGGAGCGTCAGACAAAGCCGCACGCCTGGGACGGGCTTGCCTTTCCGGCCTTGGAGCAGGCGGTCTTCGACTATACGCGCGAGGTGTTGCGGCGCCTGACCGCGCAGGGCACGCCGCCGGAATTCGTGAGCCTGGGCAACGAGATCCAGGCGGGCATCCTGTACCCCGACGGGGCGGTGGTGAACTGGCCGGACCTCGCGGCGCTTCTCCGGGCGGGATGGCGCGGCGTGAAGGCAGGCGCGCCGGCAGCGAAGGTCGTCCTCCATCTCGATGGCGGCGGGGACTTGGCGAAGTACGACTATTTTTTCGGCCGCTGCGAAAAACACGAGATCCCTTACGACGTGATCGGCGCCTCCTACTACCCGTTTTGGACCCGAAAATCCGTCGCCGAGGTGACCGCCTGGGCGGCGCAAGTGCATGCGAAGTTCCGCAGGCCCGTCCTGATCATGGAAGCCGGCTACAACTGGCATCCGACCCTGCCCGACGGACGGCGCGGGCAACTGGCCGACAACGGCGGCGCGCCCTACCCGAGCAGCCCGGACGGACAGCGGGATTTCTTGCGCGAACTCTCACGCGGGCTGCAGAGCCTGCCGGCCGGCACCGTGCTGGGTTTTCTCTATTGGGATCCCGTCATGATCGCCGTGCCGGGCGTGGGTTGGGAAAAGGGCGGCCGCAACGTGGTGAGTAACACGACGCTTTTCGATTTCGAGGGACGGGCCCTGCCGGCGCTGGAGGTCTTTCGCGACGGGCATGCGAAACTCGCGTGGAGGAAGGGGCCGCGCGGGCGGTGACCTTTGGCCCTAGGCGCAATGCCGTTAAGGCAAAGGAAGGAGGGTAAGGGAAACGGGGCCG
>CBINGR010000096.1:0-13884 GCA_966250295.1 uncultured Akkermansia sp.
TCGGCGATGCCGATGCGCTGGCCGACCAGATAGCCGAAGGCCTCGAACACCTGCTCGTCGGTGTAGCTGGGCGCCGCGGGAGCGGCGGGCGCCGGAGTCGCGGCAGGGGCGGGGGTCGCGGCGGGGGCGGCGGTCTCCTCGGCGGAGGCGTTGATGGACGAGAGCGCGCCGACGGCGGCGATGGCGGAAGCCTGCATTAAGCGGACGAGTTTCATGCGTTGAGGGGTGTGTGGATTGTTTTCGCGATCCGAACTGAGAGCCTTCCGAATCGACGGAAGTTCCACGCTGCCTGCCCGCCCACCCCCGTGGCAAACTCATAGTCACGCGTGATTTTGTCCTGCCCCGGGGCGCAGCGGAGACCTTCGGCAAGGCTTGTCCCGCCCGCCTCCTCCGCCTTTTGTCCGCACCCACCGAGATGAATCCCCACTCCTTTTGGACCAGCAACGACGGGGAAGTCCTCGCCGTCCGCCGCAAGGATCCCCGCACCCTCGCCCTCACCCTGGCCTTCGGGCCCCGCAGCCCTGCCGAATGGGAATTCGTGCGCGTCCATGCCGCGTCCCTGCGCTTCACCGAACGCAGCACCCTGGCCCGCATCGGCATCGAAATGCTCACCCACGGCACCCCCCGCGTGGAGGGCAAACAGCTCCTCCTGGACGCGGACGCCTTCCTCTATGACGAGAGTTTTCCCAACGCCTCCTTCTGGCAGCAACTCCTGCGCCCCGGCATCCCCGTGGGCCGCCTTTTCCACGCCCCCGTCGAGGCCAAGCTGACCTCCACCGAGATCTGGGACGCCCTCAAGGCCAACCGCCTCAAGCTCCCCGCCTCTACCAGCATCGACCGTTACGGCCGCGTTTTTCTTACCCCCCACCCCCTGACCTACACGCTCAACCCCCGCCTCACCCGCCCCGCCTTCGAGCGTCTCGTCGACGGCGCCTCCGGGCGCGGCTTCCTCGACAAGGTCCAGATCCGCCACGAGGCGACGCCCATCTCGGTCGGTCCCCGCTCCGGCATCCTCACCAGCTGCTCCATGTATTTGAAAGAGCACTACGTCGTGCTCAATCCGGGCGCCGGCAACTTCGGCATCCACACCAGCGCCATCCTGCTCGACCCGATCAAGACCCACGGGACGAACATCATGCTCGAAATCTATAACCTCGGCGACCACCCCGTGGTCAACCCGATGGTCTCGGTGGACATCTACCGCGCCCCCGTTCCCGACTCCGCCTCGTTCAAAATCCAGAGCCGTCGCCGTCAGCAGGATATCACCGCCGCCCGCGCGCTCTACGACTGTCTCGATGCCAATCCGCCCCTCGGGGACTCCGCGGCCGTTCGTCCCCGCACGCGGGTCACCGTCAAGGGCCAGAGCTCCACCATGGCCAACCCCAGCCTGCTCGTGGACTCCTCCACCTTCGCGTCCCTGCGCCAGAAGCCCTCGGCCGCCATCCTCGGCAAGACCTGCGGCCATCTCACCATGATCCAGGCCCTCGACGCCGCGCCCGAGGACGCCGACACGCTGCTGGTGGACTACTTCCCGAACCTCCCCGAACAGGTCGAGCTCCTTACCCGCCTCGGCAAGCTCCCCCTCAAGCGCCTCGTCTTCCGCCGCCCTTCGCGCTCCCACGGCTTTTTTCTCTCAAGCGACGCCCACGCCCGCCTCGATGCCTTCGAGGCGCTCGGCATCAAGGTCTACTGGTTCAACCCCGAACTCGGCGACCTCTACCTCCACGCCTACAAGAAAAACCACGGCTTCTTCGTTCGGGAGGAGATGGTCAAACGCTTCCAGGAATCCACCATCCTCGCCTTTTACGGCAGCGCCGTCGGCCTCACCGCGGATCAGACCACCCGCATCTCCACTCTCATCGAGCAGCTCTCCAGCTTCGTCGGCACCAACGTCGGCGTACTCACCGGCGGTGGCGGTGGCGTCATGCGCCTCGCCACCGACCAGGCGCGGGACAAGGGCGCGCTCACCGGCGCCTGTTTCCTCGAGCTCGAAGCCCAGCCCCCCGAACTCGGCGTGGATTTTTTCAACACCTTCCAGGAAACCTCCCGCCACTTCCGCCAAAAGTGGTTCGAAGTCGCCGACTTTTGCATCTTCAACGTCGGCGGCGTCGGCACCCTCGAGGAGATCGGCATCGAGTTGTGCAACCTCAAGCTAGGCATCCGCCCGCGCGTCCCCTATGTCTTTCTCGACCAGGCCTACTTCGCCGCGCTGAAGGTCCAGCTCCAGCAGATGGTCGCCGAAAAACGCGCCCCGGCCTGGATGCTCGACTACGTTCTCTTCACCGACGATCCCGCCGAGGTCCTCCGCTTCTACCGCCAGAAGCTGCAAGTTCTCTGACGGAGAAGGCTGAAACCTGGATCCGGAGCCCGAAGGAACCCGTCCTCCGGAATGGAAATCCGCGCTCGTCATTGGTCATCGGTCATTCGTCATTGATCATTTCCGTACCCATGTCCCTCCCCTCCTCCGTCCTCGTTGTCGGCTCCGGCGGCCGCGAACATGCCCTCGTCAAAGCCCTGCTCGCCAGCCCCGTGCCCCCCCGGGTCCTGTGTGCGCCCGGCAACGCCGGCATCGCCACCGAAGCCACCTGCTTTCCCGTCGCCGCGGACGATATCCCCGGGCTTGTCGCCCTTGCCGTCCGCGAACGGGTCGCCTTCGTCATCGTCGGCCCCGAGGTCCCCCTCTCCCTCGGTCTGGTCGACGCCCTCGCGAAGGAAAACATCCCCGCCTACGGCCCCCGCGCCGACGGCGCCAGGCTCGAGGCCTCCAAGGTCTTCACCAAGCGGCTCCTGCTCAAGTACGGCATCCCGACCGCCCCCGCCGGCATCTTCACCGAGGTCGAGCCCGCTCTCGCCCACCTGCGCGAGCGCGGCGCTCCCATCGTCGTGAAGGCCGACGGCCTCGCCGCCGGCAAGGGCGTCGTCGTCGCGCAGACCGTCGAGGAAGCCGAGGCCGCGGTGAAGGACATGCTCGCCGGCAACAAATTCGGCGCCGCCGGCTCCCAGGTCCTGATCGAGGACTGCCTGGGCGGCGAGGAAACCAGCATCCTTGTGGTCGTATCCGGAAAAAACTACACCATCCTTCCGACTTCCCAGGACCACAAGCGCGCCGGCGACGGCGACACCGGCCCAAACACCGGCGGCATGGGCACCTATTCGCCCGCCGAAGTCGTCACCCCCGCCCTCCTCGACCGCATCGAGAACGAGATCGTCCGCCCCTCCGTCGAAGCCATCGCCGCCGAGGGCATCGATTTCCGCGGCACCCTCTTCATCGGCATCATGCTGACACCCTCGGGCCCCAGCGTGCTCGAATACAACACCCGTTTCGGCGATCCGGAGACCCAGGTCGTGCTGCCCCGTCTGGCCGACGACCTCCTTGGGCTCCTCTGGAATGCCACCACCGGCCAGCTTCACGTCTCCGGCCGCGCCGCCGAGCGTCCAAGCCACGCCCTCTGCGTCGTTGTCGCCGCCAAGGGCTATCCCGACGCCTATCCGAAGGGCGACGTCATCACCCTTCCCCCGGCCCTCCCGCCCGGCGTCCATGTCATCCACGCCGGCACCGCCCGCAACGCCGGGGGCCAGCTCGTGACCAACGGAGGCCGAGTCCTCGGCGTAACCGCCCTTGCCCCCACCTTGCGCCAGGCCGCCGACGCCGCCTACCGCGCCTGCGACCAAATCGAGTGTGCCACGAAATATTATCGGTGCGATATCGGCGCGAAGCAGTTGAACCGCCGCTGAGCCGAACGGCAGGCCCGGCCGCTGGCCGGGCTGCCAGACCAGCGGTTTTTCCTACAGGAAACGCCTTCACTTCCCGCCGGTATAGTCCTCCACCGCCGTCACCACCCCGCCGGAAAGGGTCACCCGCATCGCCACCTCCGGCCCGCGGCCGCCGGTGCTCACTCCCACGCCCCCGCCCATCCCGCCGCTGCCTCCGCCGACTCCGAGGCCAAAGCCCAGGCCGGATTTTTTCCGTTCGTAAGTCCACACCTCCTCCTGGCCGGTCGCCGAAGTACGCCGGCCGATCCGGTCCGGCTCGCCCTTGGCCAGCCTCACTTGGGTGGCGGTGAAGCCCACCTCCACCTGCCCGGCACGGATCTTCGCCTGCACGTCCGCCGGCATCGCGGCGAACGCCTCCTGCTCCTTCGCGATCCGCTTCTCCGGCGTGGAGCTGCAACCCGCCACCGCCAGCCCACCCGTCACCGCCAGTACCGTGAGAAGTCTCCGGGTTTTCATGCCGCCAGCCTAGCCAGCCTGCCCGGGGACGCCACTTTGCGGCGGCTTTTCTTTTTCATGTTCTTTCGCGCGTTTGCCGGACAAAACCCCGCTTTCCCTTCATCATGTCCGCCCCCACCTATTCCATCGCCATCGCTTCCGATCACGCCGGTTTCAAGTACAAGGAGGCCATCAAGGCCATGCTGCTCTCCGAGGGCCATACCGTGAAGGACTTCGGCACCTATTCCGATGCCTCCTGCGACTACCCGGACTGGATCCGTCCCGCCGCCGAGGCCGTCGCCCGCGGCGAGTTCACCTACGGCATCGTGCTCGGCGGCTCGGGCAACGGCGAGGCCATCGTCGCGAACAAGGTCCGGGGCGTGCGCTGCGGCCTCTGCTGGAACGAACAGGTCGCCATCTGGAACCGCTCGCACAACGACGCCAACGTCCTCTCCCTCGGCGAGCGCACCGTCACGGTCGAGCAGGCCTTCGCGGTCGTCCGCACCTGGCTCGCCACTCCCTTCGACGGCGGCCGCCATCTGCCGCGCGTCAAAAAAATCGAGTGAGCCGCCCCGCCTTCCGCAAACCCCCGGCCTCCACGCCGCCAGCCTGAAACCTCCTCCGCCATGGGCTTTTTCCAAAAAACGCTCCGCACCGATTCAACCTCCGCCGCGCCGCTCCTGCTGCGCCTGGCCCTCGGCTCCGTCTTCATCGGCCATGGCGCGCAAAAGCTCTTCGGCTGGTGGGGCGGCCAGGGTTTCGAGGCCACCGCGCAATTCCTGGAGAAACAGGTCGGCTTCGCTCCCGGTCCGGTTCTCGCCGCCCTCGCCGGCGGTGGCGAATTTTTCGGCGGTATCCTGCTTGTGCTCGGCCTCGCCACCCGCTTCGCCGCCGCACAGGCCGCCTTCATCATGGGCGTCGCCATCTGGACCGCGCACCGTTCCGCCTTTTTCGCCCGGGATGACGGCATGGAGTATCCGCTCACCCTTCTCCTGGTCGCCTTGGCCTTGGTCCTGACCGGCGCCGGCGCCCTCTCGCTCGATGCCCGCCTCGCCGGCGGCTCCTCGACCATCACGCCCTCGGCCCGGAAAAAGGTCCATTGATCCTCGCCGCGGCGGCCAGTTGGCCGTTTTCGAGGTAGGGCGCGACCGCTGGGCGCGCCGGTTCGGAAACGTTTCCCCTGCGGCGGGCCCGGCGGTCCCGCCCTACCCGCAAACCACAGAATATCTGGGCCATCGAACGCCGTCTATCGCACCCGCGCAGCCCGTTCCGCCGCCGCCAGCGCCGCCTCCGCCTCGCGCATTTCGGTGTCGAGCTGCGAGCCGCCCCCGCCGCCCAGTACCTCCCGGGCCTCCGCCAGCGCCGCCCGCGCCTCCGCCAGGTTTCCCGCCCGCGCCAGCCGCATCACGAAGGGCCGCACCACCTCGTCCCACATTCCCGCGCCCGCACCGTGCCCGAAACGCCGCAGGCGCGAACGGAACAGCTTCAACTGCTCCCCTGGCGGCCGCGCCCCGGCCGCCTCCAGCTCGCGGGCGATCTGGATCAGGCTCAGGTCGCTCCGCCGGTCCGCGAACCGCCTCGCCAACTCGCGACCCAGCCGATCCGCTTCCTCGGCCTCGCCGCGCGCCCGCAGGCTCGCGATCGCCGCTTCCATGAAACGCGCCTGCAGCTCCGGATAGGCGCTCAGCCCTCCCGCCGCCTCGCGCGCCACCGCCTCGCGCTCCGTCCCGGCTTCCGGGCGCAGCGCCAGCAGCACCTCCCATCCGGCCAGTTCACGCCGCTCCAACCGCACCGCCGCGCGCGCCGCCGCCTCGGCCTCCGCCCGCTTTCCCTCCTCGCGCAACCAGCCGGCGAAACCCGCGTGGATCGCCGCCTCCCGCGCGTTTTTCTCTCGCCGGAAACCTTCGCTCAAAAAGGCCAGCTCATGGTCCGACACCTCCGCCCAGGTCTGCGGATCGATGGCCAGCCCGGTCACGAACTGCTGCTCCGCATAACGCCCGGCGTCCATGTGCCAACGCCGGCCCGTGCCCAGGTAGCCGAACCAGGCATGCCGCCCGTCCCGGCCCGCCCCCCCAAAAAGCAGCGTGGGCACGCCGCGGGCCTTGCCCGCCTGCGCTGCGAAATAGGCCTGATCCACGCAGATTCCCCCTTCGGCCAGGATCTCTTCCAATGTGTAGCGACGCCCGGGCCACACGTAGGCCCCGTCCTCGATGCGATCCCGGCGATAGGCTACCGAAGCGTAGGTCTCGTCCAGCCTCGCCAACGGCGTCTTCACCTTTTCCCGCGCCCAGCGCAGCTCGTCCAGCGGCGCGGCGAGGTCCACCAGGAAACGGAGCTCCGCCGCATCGAGCCGCGACAGCTTCTGCAGGCTGCGGCCCGAACGGTCCAGCTCCGTGAAATACGCGAAGGCATCCGCCGGCGCCGGCAGGCGGCGGGGCAGCGCCTGCTCCGTCACCTGCCAGTGCGGCCAGTCGCGACCCGGCGGCGGCGTGTCGTAGACCAAGGCGATAGCCAGCGCGAGCGACGCATACTCGCCAAAGGCTCTCGTGTCTCGGCCGCGCAACTCGTCGAGGATCCGCAGCGCGGCCCCGCGGTCGTCCTCCGGTTGCTCGCGCGCGAAATACGCGGCGGAGAACTCCGCGTCCGCGAGCAACCAGGGCCGGGGAGCCACGCCCGCGTCGGCCGCCCAGACGCCCGCCCAGCGCGCGGCGTTCCGCCAGGCCTCCGCCGGCGCCAGGCCGCCCCGCGTATAGGCCTCCAGCGCGGCCGCACGCAAGGCCTTCGCCATCGCCGGCCAGCCGTAATGGCCCGCCCCCTGTACGATCACCGCCGCGGCACGCTCCCCGGGCGGCTCGCGCAGCCACTCCGCCGGAACGACCTGAGCCCCGGCCGGCCGTCCCGCCCCCGCCAAAAGGACGGCCCCCAGCAGCAAACCACGGCCGGAAAAACGCATCGCGGGAACTCCGCGCTCAGCGGTCCGCCGGCAGTTCCAGCACGATGCGGAAGCCGATATGCCGTGCGCGGTCCACCTTGGGTCTGGTTTCCGTCGGGAACTTCGCCAGTGCCTCCGGCGTGTCCAGGTTGCTGCCCCCCGCGATCGTGGCGCGGTCGCTGCCAGCCGGCGCATCCAGCCATTCCGCCAGGTTGCCCAGCAGGTCGCGGTAGCCGTTAACGTTGGGCCGGCCGCTGTCGGTCGAGCCGACCTTGCCCTCGCCCGCCGAACTGCGCACGTCGCCCCCGCCGTCGCCTAGCGCCACGCGAAACTCGTCCGCCGTCGGCAGGCGCACCTTCGAGCCCATGATCCAGCTCAGGCGGGTGCAGAATTCCGTGGCGTCGTTCCAGTTCACCGAGTCCACCGGCATCGCGCGGCCGGGATTGCGGCTCGGGTTGGTGTTCATCACCGCCTCATAAAGTCCCTGCGGCACCTCGCTGGCCAGCAGCAGCCGGTCGGAGATGCCGACCATCGGCAGCAGGCGGTCGAAAACCTGGTCCTGGAGCTTCTTCAAATCGGCGCTCTTGAGCCCGAGGTAGCTGAGCTTGATGCGGAGCGAGCCGTCCACGTAGCGGCTGCGGGGGAAGTCCGCGGCCAGCTTGTCGGTCAACTGCATCGCCTGGGGCAGCGCCTGCTCGGCCGCCACCACGCGGCGGCGGCGCAGGTCCGCGCTGATCCTCGCGTCGAGCCGCGCCAGTTCCGCCGCCAGGGGATGTGAACGCGAGGTCTGGAGCTTCGTTTCCAGGGACTCGATCCGCTTCGATGACATGAAACGGCTGCGCGCGAAAAGCTGGTTGATCTGCTGCTGGCGGGTGAGCGCCTCCGCGTAGGCCTCGGCGGCGGCCTTGTAATCGCCCGCGCGCTCGGCCGCGTCGCCCTGGGATTCTTTTTCGTCGAGCTCGCGCGCGATGCCCGACGCATTCAGCGAGTCGATCTCGGCGGAGATGCGGTCGAAGCCGGGGATGTCGGCGTAACGCGTGGCGCCGAACTCGCGGTTGATCCGTTCCAGCGCATCCCGCGCCACGGTATACGCGGCCAGCGCGTCGGCCCAGCGTTCCTCGGCGACCGCCTTGCGGGCCTTCTCCAGCGCCGCCTCCTTCTCGAAATTCAGCGGGAAAACCTGCAGCGAAGTCAGCGCCTTCTCGATCTCTGCCTCCCGGACATAGTTCTTAAAATGCGAAGGCGCCGTCCCCGTGTTGATCCCGCGCTGGAGCTCGAGCGCCTCCTTGTAGGCCGCCTCCGCATCTTCCAGGCGCATGGCCTTCACGTCGGCCTCGCCATCCATCATGCGCTGCTCGATGCGCCCGACCACCCGCTTGGCCCGCACCGCGTCGAGTTCGCTCTCCAGCCGTTCCAGCGTCTGTTGCTGCGCGTAGTCGCCATGGAGCGAGGAACGCGCGATCGCGCGCTGCTTCTCCACCGCTTCGCTCAGCACCGCCAGCGCCTCGTCCGACACGATCTCCGCCGCCGCGAAGACCTTATAGCGAGCCTCGAGCGCCGCGACCTCATCCACCTTCCGCTTGAACTCGGGGTCGTCCACCGCCGGAGCCTCCGGCACCTCCATAACCGCCCGCCCCGGTCCCGAACTGGCCAGCAGATACCACAGACCGAACAGCAGCGCACAACCCGTGGCGCCCAGAACCCAGGGGCGTGCGTTGATCCAGGTTTCTGCCAATTTGTGACGGGTATGAGAAGATAACATGAAAAGAGGAGCGCAGAGCCAAAAGTCCCCATTCGTAAAAAGCAACGGCGAGCCCACCCCGTGTTTCACTCGTAATGCGGCGTTCCACGGCCACCGGACCCGCGCCCTAGGCTCGACAAGCCTCCCGCCGTTTTCACCCTGCCCCTTCCGCCCGTGATCAAACACCTCGCCATCCTCGCCCCCGGTCTGCTCGGCGCCTCCCTTGCCCGCGCCGCCCGTGCCCGCGGGCAGGCCCAGACCATCACCCTCTGGGCCCGCCGCCCGGAGGTCCGCGCCGCCCTGCGCGGTCAGCCCTGGGCGGACCAAGTGGCTGACAGCCCCGAACAGGCCGTCGCCCACGCCACCTTGGTCGTGCTAGCCGCCCCGGTGGACAAGATTATCGAGCTCGACCGCCAGATCGCCCCTCACCTGGCCCACGGCGCGATCGTCACCGACGTCGGCAGCGTCAAGGCCCCCGTCTGCGCCGCCGCCTCCACCCATTCCCGCCCACCGGGCGCCTGTTTCATCGGCTCGCATCCCATGGCCGGCAGCGAAAAAACGGGCTGGGAACACGGCACACCCGCTCTTTTCGAGGGCCGCGTCACCTTCGTCACTCCGGCGGCCGACACTCCGCCGGCCGCCCTGCAGACCCTGGTCGAGTTCTGGCGCGCCCTCGGCAGCACCGTGGTGACCGAAGCGCCGGCGAAACACGACGAGATCGTGGCCCACATCAGCCACCTTCCCCAGGCCGTAGCCACCAGCCTCGCCTGCGCCCTCGCCGCCAAGGACGGCCAATGGCGCCACCTGGCCGGCAACGGCTTGCGCGACACCACCCGCATCGCCGCGAGCGACGCCACCATGTGGGTCGAAATTTTCCAGCACAACCGCAACGCCGTGCTCCACGCCCTCGCCCGCCAGGAGGAGGAACTAGCGGCCTTCCGCCACGCCCTCGAGCGGTCCGACTGGGCTGAAATCCGCGACCGGCTGGAGCGAGGCAAACATTGGCGCGACGGTTTCCGCACCTAGCCCGCGTGCCCTCTTTTCCATGTCCGCCGCCTCCCCGTTGCCCGCGCAACTCCCCGTCGTTCCCTTTGCCAAGCCGGTCTCCGGCCGGGTCACCCTGCCGGGTTCCAAAAGCCTCACCAACCGCGCCTTGCTGCTCGCCGCGCTCTGCGATGCGCCCGTCACCCTCGCCGGCGCCCTGTTCAGCGAGGACTCCCATCTCATGGCGGAGGCCCTCCGTGCCCTCGGCTTCACCGTGGAAGCCTCGCCTGAATCCTTCACCATTCACGTGGAGCCGGGCAGGGCCTTCAAGAATCCCCGTCCAGTCGAGCTCTTCGTGGGCCTCGCCGGCACTGCCGCCCGTTTCCTGACCGCCCTCTGCGCCGCGGCTCCCCGCGGCGTCTATCGCCTCGACGGCGTCCCCCAGATGCGCAAGCGCCCGATGAAGGGCCTCATCGAGGCGCTCCGGGCGCTCGGCGCCGACATCCGTTGCACCGGCGAGGAGGGCTTTTTTCCCCTGGAAATCCACGCCGCCGGGCTTCGCGGCGGCCCGGTGGAGATCGACGCCACCGAGAGCAGCCAGATGCTCTCCGCCCTGCTCATGGTCGCCCCTCTCGCGGCGGCCGACCTGCGCATCAAACTCCGCGGGGGCGTACGCTGGCCCTTCGTGCGCATGACCGCGCGCCTCATGGCGCATTTCGGCCAGCCCGAACCCACCGCCGCGGCAGACGCCCAGGACACGGTGCTGGCCCCCGCCGGCACCCCCTACCGCTGCCCGGAGGGCCGCTACGCGATCGAGCCCGACGCCTCCGCCGCCAGCTACTACCTCGCGCTTCCCCTGGTGACCGGCGGGGGGCTCACGCTCGAAGCCCTGCGCGGCCCCGGCGAAGGGCTGCAAGGCGACACCGCCTTCATCCGCGTCCTCGCCGATCTCGGCCTCGCCACCGAGGCCACGCCCGCCGGGCTGGTTATCTCCGCCCCGGCTGGCGGCCCCGCCTCGCTCCACGCCGCAGGCGAGCGCGATTTCCGCGAGTTCTCCGACACCTTCCTCACCCTCGCCGCCATCAGCCCGTTGTTGCCCGGCCCAACGCTCATCAAGGGCATCGCCCACACGCGCAAACAGGAAACCGACCGCGTCGCCGGCATGGCTGCCGAGCTCCGCCGTCTGGGCCAGGGCGTGGTCGAGACCGAGGACAGCCTCCACATCATCCCGAACCTTGCCGCGCTGCGCGCCGCGCGTGGCACGATCGTCCAGACCTATCACGACCACCGCTTCGCCATGAGCTTCGCCATCCTGGGCTGCCACGATCTGCATGGCGACGGCCTGCCCTGGCTGACCATCGACAATCCCGCCTGCTGCGCGAAGACCTTCCCGAACTTTTTCGACGTCCTCGCCGGCCTCCGCGTCGCCTCCTGACCTCCGTCGTTCCGTCCTCTGCCGCTCCTCCGCTCTCCGTTTTCATGCCTTCTCCCTTCCTCATCGTCGCCATCGACGGCGGTGCCGCCGCCGGCAAGTCCACCACCGCCCGCGCCCTCAGCGCCCGGTTCAACTTCCTGCACATCGACACCGGTTCCTACTATCGCGCCCTTACCGCCGAGTTGCTTCGCCTCGAGGTCAGCTCCGCCGACCTCCCCGCCGTCGAACGGGCCATAGCCGGTCTCGCTCTCGGCACGCGGGTCGAGGGGCGCCGCGCACAGATCGAGATCGCCGGCCGCCTCGTGCCCGAGGCCGAGCTGCGCGGGCCGGCCGTCAACGGCGCCGTCTCCCACTTCGCCGCCATCCCGGCCGTCCGCGCCGCCCTCCTCGCCTACCAGCGCGACCAGGCCCGCATCGCCCGCGAGCATGGTTTCGCCGGCCTGGTCATGGAAGGTCGCGACATCGGCACCGTCATCTTTCCCGACGCCGATTTTCGCTTCTTCCTTCACGCCGATCCCGAGGAGCGGGCCCGCCGCCGCGCCGCCGAGGGCCAGCAGGATTCCATCGCCGAACGCGACCGCCTCGACAGTTCCCGCAAGGCCGCCCCCCTGGTCTGCCCCCCCGGCGCGATCGACATCGACTCCACCCACCTCTCCCTGGAAGAGGTCGTGGCCCGGGTCTCCGCCCCCATCGCCGCGCGCCTCGGCGCAGGCTGAGCGGGCTCTTTCCACGATGGCCGGAAGCGAAACCTTTCCCCAACTCGGCATGGAGCCCTTGTATGGCTTCTGCCATTACGTCCTCCGCTGTGTCCACGAGGCGATGTTCCGCGGCGAGGTCGGCGGCCTGGAAAACCTTCCCGCGGACGGCGCCTTCCTCGTCGCCGCCAACCACGCCAGCCATCTGGACCCGCCCTTCATCGGCGCCGCCCTGCCGCGCCAGATGGCCTTCTTCGCCCGGAAGACGCTCTGGAAACCCGGCCTCGGCGCCTGGTGGATGGACGGCGTCGGAGCCATCCCGGTGGACCGCGACGGCTCCGATCTGGCTGCGATCAAGCGCGTGCTCGCCACCCTCGCCGCCGGGCGGCCCATCGCGCTCTTCCCCGAGGGCACCCGCTCGCCCGACGGCAGTCTCCAGCCCGCCAAGGCCGGCGTGGGGCTCATTGCCTGCAAGACCCGCGTGCCCGTCGTGCCCTGCCGCATCTTCAACAGCCATCTCGCGCTCGGCCGCGTCGGCGGATTCCGCCCCGGCACCCCGGTGGACATCGTCTTCGGCCCCCCGCTGCAGCCGGAGTTCTACGATCGGAAAAGCGACGGCAAGGAGCGCTACCAGCGCGCCAGCGAGCGCATCATGGCCGCCATCGCCGCCATTCCGCCACCACGAATCCCCGTAATCTGACCCCCGGTAGTTTAACCCATCCGGGAGGCGCGCCCTTGCGCGGGCGCAGCGCCGGGTTACCTTCGCGGGGTCGGAGTCAGCCGTTCTGTCGCCGCCGGGCCTTGGGGTCCGGTGCACGACCACACATCAACCGGTGCACGGGCACCCAGCACGAAAGATCATTGACCATGAAGCTCTCGCAATTGCTCGCCTCCCGTTCCGCCCTCCTGCGTCAGGCCACCCTGGCCAACGCTGCCTTCGCCTACTCCACGCTCGCGCAGCTTTCGCGGCGCATCGCCCTCGCCGGCCTCCGCGGGCCGGTGCGGCTGCTCGCCATGGACCCCGCCGCCGAGCGCTTCGTCCCCCAGTTGGTCGCGCTCGCCGGCAGCCAGGCCGTGATCGAGGAACACTTCGACGAAACCGACCTGCTCCGGCTGGCCGACGCCCTCGCCTTCGTCGGCGAAGCCGGTGCCACCGAATTCGATTTCGACCTCGAAGAACTGCTGCCGCGCTTCTCACCCGCGCTGCGCACCACGCTCCGCTCCGCCGGGGTGGAGATCGACGAGGAACAGCTCGGCACGCGCGACCGGCGCGGGTGAGGCCGGTCTGACGGTAGGGACGGACCGCTGGGCCGTCCGTGGCACCTCGGCGGGCCCAGCGGTCCCGCCCTACCCACTCTCAGCGCAGCCCGCAGGCCTTGCGCGCCCGGTCCAGCACGGGGGCGGCGATCGCACGGGCGCGGGCCGCGCCATCGCGTAGCACCGTCTCCACGTGATCCAGGTTGGCGGCCAGTTCGGCGCGGCGAGCCCGCGCGGCGGCGAAGTGCGTCCAGACCTGCTCGAAAAGTATCTTCTTGAGGTCGCCGTAGCCCAGCCCGCCTGCGCGCAGCCGATACTCGGTCTCCTGCGCGAGCGCAGAGGGGGCGACCACCTTGAGCAGGCGGATGGCGATGTTCTGGTCCGCGTCGGCTTTGGGCTCGGCCGGCGTGCGCGAGTCCATGGGGATGCCCATGATCTTTTTGCGCGTGGCCTTTTCGTCCCCGAAGAGCTCCAGCGTGTTGCCGTAGCTCTTGCTCATCTTCTGGCCGTCGAGACCGGGCACGACCGCCGACTCGTCGCGGATCACGGACTCGGGCACCACAAAAGTCTCCCCGTAGGTGAGGTTGAACTTGATCGCCATGTCGCGCGTCATCTCGACGTGCTGCTTCTG
>CBINGR010000097.1:0-13860 GCA_966250295.1 uncultured Akkermansia sp.
CCGCCGACAACCCCGCCAACCAATACCTCGCCCCCTACTCCGGCGCGGCCATCGGGGAGTGGTTCATGGAGAACGGCCAGGATGCCCTCATCGTTTACGATGATCTCTCCAAGCACGCCGTCGCCTACCGCCAGATTTCGCTCATCCTGAAGCGCCCTTCCGGCCGCGAAGCCTACCCCGGCGACGTGTTCTACCTCCATAGCCGCCTCCTCGAGCGCGCGGCCCGTCTCGAAGGCAAGGGCTCGCTCACCGCGCTGCCCATCATCGAGACGCTCGCTGGCGACGTTTCGGCCTACATTCCGACCAACGTCATCTCGATCACCGACGGCCAGATCTTCCTCGAGACCGATCTTTTCAACCAGGGTATCCGCCCCGCCGTTTCCGTCGGTCTCTCCGTTTCACGCGTCGGTTCCGCCGCCCAGATCAAGGCCACCAAGCAGGTCGGCGGTAAACTCAAGGGCGAGCTCGCCCAGTTCCGCGAGCTGGCCGCCTTCGCCCAGTTCGGCTCCGATCTCGACGCCAAGACCAAGGCCCAGCTCGACCGCGGCTCCCGCATCGTGGAGCTCTTCAAGCAGCCTGCCTTCAGCCCGATCTCCATCGAGCTCCAGGCCGTCACCATCTTTGCCCTCCAGAAGGGTTATTACGACGGTTCCGACCTCAAGAAGGTCACCGCTGCCTCGGTCTCGATCCGCGAGTTTTTCAAAGCTCGCAAGGACGCCCTCCTCACCGAGATCCGCACCAAGGCTGCCCTCGATAAGGACCTCGAGGCCAAGATCGTCGCCGCCCTCGACGAGTGGAAGAGCACCAACGCCTAACTATTAATGATTTGATGATGTGTGATTTATGATTGGCCCGAACTCCCGGTCGCCGCTCAGCAAATCATAAATGTTAAATCATAAATCATAAATAATCATGGCCTCCACCCGCGATATCCGCCGACGGATCAAGTCCGTCAAAAACACCCGCCAGATCACCAAGGCGATGGAGCTGGTCGCCGCCTCCAAGATGAAGAAGGCGCAGCAAGCCGCGCTCTCCGGCCGCGCCTACGCCCAGCTCATGGCGAAGATGCTCGCCCGCCTCGCGCCGCGCCTGTCCGAGGTGAAGCATCCCTTCCTCGTCCAACGCGAGATCAAGACCCGCGGCATCCTCCTCGTTACGACCGACAAGGGCCTCTGCGGTCCGCTGAACGCCAACCTGTTCAAGCTCGTCGTGGACGTGAAGACGCCCGCCAAGTTCTTCTCCATCGGCAAGAAGGGCTCCCAGTTCCTGGCCCGTTCCAAGCGTGAACTCGTCGCGGACTTCCACGTTTCCGACCGGCTCGCCTTCGCCGAGGTGAAGGTCGTGGTCGATCTCATGGTCAAGGCCTACCTCGACGGTGAAATCGACTCCATCGAGGTCATCTACCCGCGCTTCAAGAACACCCTCGTTCAGGAGCCCACCGTCCGTCCCGTGTTGCCGCTGGCCAGCCTCGCGACCTTCCTCGTCAGCGCCCAGACCGAGGCCGGCGCTCCTGCCGGAACCGTGGACGACCGCGACATGCTCTTCGAGCCCAGCGCCGAAGAGGTGCTCGAATCGCTGATCGGGTTCTACGTCAACCGCCACATCTACCAACTCGTCCTCTCCGCCCGCGCCTCCGAACACTCGGCCCGCATGGTCGCGATGAAGACCGCCAAGGACAACGCCACCAAGCTCCTCGGCGATCTCACCCTCGAATACAACAAGGCCCGCCAGGCCGCCATCACGGCCGAGATCTTGGAGATCGCCGCGGCCCAGTTCGCCTCCGTGTAACCGTTTTTCACTCAACCTTCCTCCACCGCCCCTCCCTTTCAGAACATGAACACCGGCAAAATCGTCCAAGTCATCGGCCCCGTGGTCGATGTTAAGTTCACCGACGCCACCATCCCGCCCATCTATCAGGCCCTGACGGTGGACTTCACCGTCGCCGGCAAGCAGGAGAAGCTCACGCTCGAAATCCAACAGCACCTCGGTGACGGCGTCGCCCGCGCCATCGCGATGTCCTCCTCGGAAGGCCTCGCCCGCGGCATGAGCGTCGTGGACACCGGCGCCCCCATCTCCGTCCCTGTCGGCGAGGGCATTCTTGGCCGCATCTTCGACGTCACCGGCACCCCCGTGGACGGTAAGGGCGAGGTCAAATTCACCAAGAAGTATCCGATCCACCGTCCCGCCCCCGCGCTGGTCGACCAAGACACCAAGGCCCAGATCCTCGAGACCGGCATCAAGGTCATCGACCTCATCGCCCCCTTCACCAAGGGCGGCAAGGTGGGCGCCTTCGGCGGCGCCGGCGTGGGCAAGACCGTGGTGATCATGGAGCTCATCAACAACATCGCCAAGGCCCATGGTGGTTACTCCGTGTTCGCCGGCGTCGGCGAGCGTTCCCGCGAAGGCAACGACCTTTACCACGAGATGTCCGAGGCCGGCGTCATCAAGCAGGACAAGCTCGAGGAGTCCAAAGTGGCCCTCGTGTACGGCCAGATGAACGAGCCCCCGGGTGCCCGTATGCGCGTCGCCCTCTCCGCCCTCGCGATGACCGAGTACTTCCGCGACGAGAAGAACCAGGACGTGCTTCTCTTCGTGGATAACATCTTCCGTTTCTCGCAGGCCGGTTCCGAGGTGTCCGCCCTCCTCGGCCGCTCGCCCTCCGCGGTGGGTTACCAGCCCACCCTCTCCAACGAGATGGGCCAGCTCCAGGAACGCATCACCTCCACGAAGAAAGGTTCCATTACCTCCTTCCAGGCCGTCTACGTGCCCGCGGATGACCTCACCGACCCGGCCCCCGCAAACACCTTTGCCCACCTCGACTCGACCATCGTGCTGGAGCGCTCCATCGCCGAGCTCGGCATCTATCCCGCCGTCGATCCGCTCGCCTCGGTCTCCAAGGCCCTCGAGCCTTCGGTCGTAGGCGGCGAGCATTACCAGGTCGCCCGCGAGGTGCAGCGTGTCCTCCAACGCTACAAGGACCTTCAGGACATCATCGCGATTCTCGGTCTCGACGAGCTGTCCCCCGAGGACAAGCAGACGGTCTATCGCGCCCGCAAGATCCAGCGCTTCCTCTCCCAGCCCTTCACCGTCGCCGAGGTCTTCACCGGCGCGCCCGGCAAATATGTCCCCGTCAAGGAGACCATCCGCGGCTTCAAGATGATCCTCAGCGGCGAACTCGATCACGTCGCCGAGGGTGACTTCTACATGAAGGGTGGCATCGACGAGGTGCTCGCCGCCGCCGGCGGCAAGAAGTAACCGGACGCCAAGCGTCCATTTATGAAGTATGATTTAAGATCTATGATTTGCCCGATCCGGCCGGCGAACGGGCTTTTCAGCGGTTTTATCCAATCATAAATCACAAATCATAAATCATTAATAGTATGGCTCTCACCCTCGAAATCGTCACCCCCGAAGCCCGGGTCTATTCCGACACCATCGACACCGTGGTCATTCCCACGACCGAAGGTGAAATCGGCATCCTGCCCGGCCACATCCCGCTACTCACCAAGGTCCAGCATGGCGAGCTGCGCGTGACCAAGGGCGGCCATGAGCTGCTCCTCGCGGTCGGCGACGGTTTTGCCCAAGTGGAAGGCGACACGGTCTCGGTTCTCGCCGAGCATGCCATCAACGAGGCCAAGATCGACGAGCAGGCGGTCGAGGCTGCGCTCAAGCGCGCCGAAGAGGAGCTCAAAAACGCGCCCAAGGACATCGATACCTCCGAGCTGGAGCGCCTGCAGAGCGCGATCCGCTTTGCCGGCGTGCAACTGGCCATCAAGCGCCGCACCCGCTGAGTACGAACGAAACTTCCCGGTTTTTCCCAAAGGCGTCCCGGATTCCCAGGGACGCCTTTTTATTTGGCCGGAAGGTGTTTTTCGACGACCTTTATGCCATGTGGAAAATCGCGGGGCTCGTCTGTGTATTGAGCGCCATGAGTGCGCCGGTATCCGGTGCCGATACGGTCGTACTCCTCCATGGCCTCGGCCGCGGCCCCGCCTCGATGTGGCCGCTGGCGCGATCTCTCCGGCGTGACGGCTACCGCGTCGTGAACATCTCCTATCCTTCGCAGCGACGTTCCATACCGGAACTCGCGGAGCAGGCGCTGGGCCCGGTGTTCGCAAATCGAACCAGCCAATCGTTTGCCGCCTCGGGCCGCGTGCACGTCGTCACTCATTCGCTCGGCGGCATCCTCGTGCGCCAATACCTCCACGACCATGGCGTGCCCGCCTCGATCGGCCGGGTGGTGATGTTGGCCCCGCCCAACGGCGGTAGTGAAGTGGTGGATGCGCTCGGGAACTGGCGGGTCTACCGCTGGATCAACGGTCCGGCGGGTTTCGGCCTCGGAACCGCTCCCGAACACGTTCCCGCCCTGCTCGGCCCGCTTCCGACCGGCGTGCAGGTCGGGGTAATCGCGGGCGACTTTTCATGGAATCCGCTGTTTTCGGCGCTCATCACCGGGCCGGACGACGGCAAGGTGGCGGTGTCGCGTACGCATGTGGCCGGAGAGCAGGCTCACCTGACCCTGCCGTATTCCCACACCTGGTTGATGAACCGCACCGAGACACGACGTCAGGTGGCGGCATTCCTGCGTACCGGCCGCTTCATCGAAGCCGGGCGGCCGGTGTCCGCCGCCGGACCGTGATTTTGCGTTTACCCGCAACAAAAGATTTACCCGTCGCGCCCGGCCCGCCTTGATGCGCGGCGAACCTGCTTTCGAAACCGCACCCCGTCGATTTCCTCGCCATGATCCTCGCCCTTGCCACCACCACGCTCAACCCGACCGCCTTCGTGGTGCACGTGGACGGCGTGCTTACTGCCGTCACGTATCCTGCCTTGGAAAAGGAGCTGCAGCGTCTCATCGGCGAGGGCGCCAAGCTCATCGTGCTCGACGTGAAAGGGCTTACCTTCCTCGCGTCCACCGGCATCCGCGTGCTGTTGCAGACCCTCAAGGCGATGCGCGCCCAAGGCGGCGACTTGCGGCTCATGCATGTTCCTGCCCCGGTACAAGACGTGCTCGATCTGGTGCAGCTTTTTCCTGCCGAGACCAATTTCGCCAATCAAGCCGACCTGGAGCGGTTCCTCAAGGCCGGCCGCGGCTGAGCGGCTGGCCCCCGGGCTTATTTGCCCGCCGGAGCCGGGGTTTTGACCGTGAAGGCCTTTCCCTCGGTGCCGAGCACAAACATGACGAGCTTGGCCGGGCCGGGACCGGGGTTCACGCCCTCGTGTTCGAGATCGACCGTTTCGGCGACCGCTTCGCCGGCCTTGAACACGTTCACGCGGCCGTCGATCAGCGTCACGTTGAGCTGACCTTCGAGGATGTAGCCCACGCACGGCAGCGGATGTTTGTGCCAGCCGGTACGGCCTCCGGGGGGCACTTCGACGAGGAGCGCGGTGATCTCGGCCGGGCCGTCGGCGGGATAGGCGAGCGGCCGGCCGGCGGCATCGATCTTGGTTTTCAAGAGCGGCGTGACTTTCACCGCGCCGGCATAGGCGGCGGCGCCAGGCACGGCGTCTGCCGACGGGGAGGGAACGTGGGGCGAAGTCGCGTCGGCACAAAACCCGGCTGGTGGAATGGAGGCCAGTGCGAGCAAGAACGAAGCGGCGGCAAGGGAACGTGGGAAACGTAGAATCATGATACAGCGCAGTCGCGCCGCGCGGACCCTTGCCGCATCGCCGAAAACCCTCAAGCCCGCGTGTCCCAAAGGCATTTTGTCACCAGATTGGTGACAAATAACGTTTCATAGCCCCCGCCGAAACGCAGGCGCTTTTACAAAATGTCACCCATTTGGTGACAATTTAGACAGCCACAGTTTTTGGGCGGAGCAGGTGCCGGGTCGGCGGCAGGCGTGGCGTTGACCTGCGGGACTCTGAGCGCCTTGGTTTCCGGCAGCGTGAAGAGATTACCCTTCCCTCCTGCTGATGTCGCGCCGGCGGTTTCGTCGCCGGTCACCGTTTCGGCTGCGATGCCGTGAGTGCGGATCTTTGGCTTCTGGGGCTGCGGGTCGCGGGCTTGTTGCATGTTGTCACCTTTGGGCTGGCTTGGGTGACTCCGATCCCGCGTGACTGGGATGCCGGTCTGGCCGCGCTTTCGCCGGTCCACCGTCGTTTCGCCATCGCCCAGAACGCCGCCATCGGGGCCGTCTTGTTGTTTTTCGGTTATGTGAGCCTGTTCCATGCGTCGGTTTTGCTCGAAGGCTCGACTGCCGGGCGCCTCCTGGCCGCGGGGGCGGCTTTGTGGTGGGGCGGGCGCCTGGTTTTGCTCCCTTGGCTCGGCGTGAGGGGCGAGCTGAGCAGCCCGTGGCTGCGAATCGGCTTTGCGCTGCTCTGCGCGCAGTGTGCGATTTATGGCCTCGCTTACGGCTGGCTGGCTTGGCGGCCCATCGGACGCTGAGGCGCTGTGTTTTCGTTTTGCGTCCGCCCGCCGGACCGCGCACCCACGAGGCCCCGATCATGGCTCGTAGCGTCGTCCTGCAAGGCACCCGCCGCTGTGAACGCTGCGAAATGCCGCCGCGCTGGTGCGTCTGCGCGGAGCAGCGGAGCGAAGCCTGCCCGCTGCTTGTGGACGTGCTCCAGCACGCGCTCGAGGCGCACCGGCCCAGCAGCACGGGCAACCTCATCCCGCGAGTGACGGAGGGCGCGCGCGTTCATCTTTACCGGCGGGAGCGTCCGCTAGTGCGGGAGGAAATCGTGCGGCCGGAGGCGGGCGAGCTGTGGATTTTGCATCCGAACGGCGAGGAGCCGCCGGCCGTGCCGCCGTCGGCCGGGCGCCTGCAAGTGCTGCTGTTGGATGCGAGCTGGGCCCAGGCGGGCGGCATGCTTGTCCAGGTGCAGGATTGGGGGCGCCGCGTGCGCCTGCCGATGCGCGGGCGAAGCCGCTACGCGCTGCGCGCGCAGAACGGCGAGGGGCGTTTTTCCACCTTCGAGGCCTTGTTGTTTCTGCTCGAGGCGCTCGGCCATGCGGAGCCGGCGGGGCGGCTGCGCCTGCAGTTCGAGCTGCATGTCTATGCCGGCCTTTGCTCGCGAGGGCGCAAAGCCGAGGCGGAAGCCTACCTGGAGGCTTCCCCGGTGAGGGAGGCGTTCCCGGAACTGCTGGCTGAGCTGGCCCGGAAGCGGCCCAATCCCGTGTCGTTCAGCCGGCCGCCACCGCCGCCACCTTTTTTCGCCGCCGACGGTTTGAGCGAACCCCGGTAGTGGTGGTGGATGGGCCGCAGGCGGGCGGGCTCGGCGAGCGCGGACTCGATCTCGGAGCGGTCGCGGACGATTTCCCACAGCGGCTGGGGGACGGTCGGCACGAGGAAAAAAGCCTCGCGCGCGGCGGCATTCCAGCCGTTGCCGAAACGCAGCATGTCGTCGGGCAGCACGCTGCCGCGGCAGACCGCGGAGGCGCAGCCGCAGGGGAAAGGCTCGCCGGGATTGAGCGTGCCGTAGTCGTCGGTCAGCTCCTCCCCGGGCGCGATATCGCGCACCGCCAGCTCGAAGTCGTAGCCGAGGGAGAGGCAGTTGGCCTCGCAGGAATGGTTGAAAAAGCGGGCATGGTCCCAGCAGAGCACGTGGCGGCCGCGGCCATCCACATAGGAATAAATGTGGAGCAGGCGGCGGGCGTAGGCAGGCAGGGCGGCGACCTGCTGAGGCGTGAACTGCTGGTCGAGCGCATCGAGGGCCCAGACAATGGTGCCTTTGGGAATCGCACAGGTGGCGAAAACGCCCCAGCCGATGTGAGGGTTGACGAACCGAAGTTCGGTGTGGGGGTGGACCATATTTGGCCGCGGCGGGCTTGGTTGCGGTTTAATCTTAGCACAAAAAGGGCCACAAAAGGCGAGCGTGGACGGTGCCGGCACCGTTATATCGGAAAAATTCCGATGACGTCCTCTCCCAACGCCTTTCCGGAGGGCGCTCCCTCCGCCACGAACCACATCGTTCCCTCCGTTCCGCCCGCCGGCATGGCGGCCCGGCTGATCGCCTATTATCGCATGGCCCTGATCCCGGACGAGGGCGCCTGGTTCGTCCTCAATCACGTGAGCCCTGACCTCATCCCGGCCGCAGCCCTGCCCGCCCGTTATGCCGGCACGGGGCCCCGGCCGGCGGGCAGCGCCATCTATGCGTTAATCACGCGGACCGATTTTTCCGCTCTTCACCGCCTGCGCACGGACGAAACCTGGCATTTCTACGGCGGAGACGCGGCCGAGTTGCTGCTTCTGCGCCCGGACGGGCGGGCGGAGGTCATCCATTTCGGGCCCGACATCCTGGCCGGGCAGCATGCGCAGGTGACCGTCCCCGCCGGCACGTGGATGGGCGCGCGGCCGGTTCGCGACAGCGCCGAGGCGTATTCATTTTTTGGATGTACACTGGCCCCGGGCTTCGACCAGCGGGACTTCGAGGCCGGCTGGCGCGACGAGCTGGCGGCGGCTTACCCGGCGCAGGCGGAGCGGATCGCGGAGTTGACCCGGCCGGCCTTCGCTTCCCGGCCGCCGGCGGTCCCGGGCGGCAACGCTCACGGCTCGACGTAAACCGGGAGGCCGGGCCGGGCGAAGCTGAGCAGAGCGCGGGCATCCCAGTTGGCGAGGCGGAAGCAGCCGTGCGATTCGGTGCGGCCAACCTGTTCCGGCGAGGGGGTGCCGTGGATGCCATAGCCGGAGCGGTCGAGGCCGATCCAGGCTACGCCGACCGGGTTGTTCGGGCCGGGTTGAAGGATGAGCTTGCGGCCGAGTTCCCGCGCCTCGGCCGACTCCGGAAACACCTCCGGATCGAAAGTGTAGTTCGGGTTCGGCACGACGACGGTGATGTGCAGCGCGCCGATCGGCCGCTTGTCCACCTTCTTGGCGATGCTCACGGGGAAGTGCGCGACGAGCCGCCCCTGGGCGTCGCGGGCCTGGAGAATGCGCGCGGCGAGGCGCACATGGAGATGGGCGACGGAGGCCTCGGGCGCGGAACGGCCGACGACGGGCAGGTTTAGGGCCGCGCCCGGGGCGAGGGTATCCCAGGCCACGGAGGGATTCAGACGCCGGAGAAGGTTAGGGTGGGCTTGGGTATGCTCGGCGAGGCGTTCGAGGAGGGTCTCGTGGGCGAGAGCGGGCTGCCCGGCTTTGCCGAGCCAGCTGGGCGAGAGGGGCAGCAGCCCCTCGAAGTCGTCCGCGGTGAGCAGGCGGGTGGCGAAGGCGGGCGAATCCAGCACGAGCCGGGCGCGGGTGGCGGAGTCCAACTGGCCGGTGGGCGGAAGTCCGGCATCTTCCTGGAAGGCGGCGAGAGCGGCGGCGGTCTGCGCTCCCGGAACACCGTCGATCGAGCCGGAGGAAATATGGCGGCGGGCGAGCGCAATCTGGGCTTCGAGCAAGTTGGCGACGACCCGCGGGTAGCCGGTGTCGTCGGCCACCGGAGGAGGCGGGACGGGCGGGGGCGGGGTGAACTTGAGCGTGGGGAGCGGTTCGCCGTCAGCCGCAGGCGGAGGCGGCGCCGGCCGGGGCGCGGGCGTCGCGGCAACCGGGCGGACCGCCACGGGCGCGGGCGCCGGCGGGGCGAGCAGGTCGCCGAGCCGCGTGCGGAAAATCCACGCAACGGCGCCGAGCCCGAGGATCAAAAGCCCGGCCGCCCAGGGGCGAAAGGGCGGGCCGGACCGCGGCGAGGCGGCGGAGCGGCGGCGGGACGGGCGCGTGGTTTTCGTGCGGCGGCGGGCCATGCGGGATCAGCCGTGTTCCGGCGGCCGGGGGCGGGACATGAGCAGCCAGAGCCGAGCGAGGAACCAGCCGGGGGCGAAAAGACAGACGAAGAGCCGCAGGGCCAGGAAGATCCCGGTGACCGCCAGCGCGAGCAGCGAGCCCGGGCCGGGAGCGAGCAGGTGCTCGAGGAGGCGTACCCGGGCGAGGATCTGCACGAGTACGAAATGCACGACGAGTAGCGCAGCCAGTTCCAGCAGGATGCGACGCAGCGGGGAGGGAAACAGGCGGCGGAGACGGCGAAGGTGGCGTTCGAGGTGCGTCATGGCAGGTCGGGCCGGGCGGTGAGCATGGCGAGCAGGATGGCGTTGCCCAGCGGGCCGCCGGTGACGAAGACACGCCGGCCGCCGCGGGAGGTTGGCGTGCCCAGAAGGTGCGCCGTGCGGTAAAGCGTCACGAACTGATGGCGATCGCCGAACATGCGGGCGGAGGCGAGGGTGAAGCCCGTGGCGGAGGGGCTGGCGCCGAAGATGAGCGGGCCGGAGTCGATGTCGCCCGCGCCGCCGGCGGAGCCGATGTGGTACTCGTCGATGTAGCCGAAGCCGAGCAGGGAATCGGCGCAGCGATCGCGGGTGACGAGGTAAAGTTCGCGGGAGAGGGCGCGCTCGCCATAGGAGAGCAGCAGGGCGGCCAGGGCGGTGCCGCTGGCCCGCGCGGCGTCGGCGGGCTGGCCGTCCCGCGGGTCGATCGCCTGGTAGAGCAGGCCGGACTGGGGATCGCGCCAGGCCAGACGGTAGCGGGCGAGCATGGCCGCGGTGACGGCGGAGTGGCTGGCGCCGGTCGTGCGTCCATGGAGCAGGATCGAGCCAAGCACGGCGGCGTTGTCCACCGGGTAGGCTTCGCGGGGATAAGTTTCCAGGATGCCGTGGCGGCTGGCCGCAAGGCGGCGGACGAGGGCGGCGGTGATGCGGTCGTTGAGCGCGGCGAAGCGCGAATCCGGCACGACCCGCCGGTGGAGGCCCAGCGCGAGGTTGAGATAGCCGAGGTAGGCGGCGTGATCCTTGCCGCCCGCCTCCAAAGCGGCGAGAGGATCCTCGTTCCATTTCGCCGTATCGAAAGCGCGAATACTGTCGGAGAGCAGCGCGTCGATGGCTCGTTCCCCCGCGGGAAGGAGCTCGGCGCGAAGCTCCGGACGGTCGAGGCAGATCTGCAGGAGCGCCAGAGCGGACATCTGGTAGGTGCCGAAGCGCCATTCGTTCCGGAACAACTCGCTCGCGGAGGTGAAGTCCTCGGCGGACACCCCCCGTTCCACGGTGGCGACGACCTCGCGGGCGTGGGCGAGCACGAGGGAAGTGTCTCCCTCGTACCAGCGGTTCGCGTCGCGTCCGCACCACCGGCGAGGCACGGTCAGGGTGACGACGAGGACAAGCAGCGCGGTGGTGGAATAGCGCAGCCAGGGATTTGACCAGGCGGGGGGAAGTTGCGGCAGCAGGGATCGGCGGGGAGCCATGGGTGGCGTGGTCGTCGGAAGATAGGGCGGGAATCAGCGGTGCATCGGTTTTCCCCGGCCGGCGGCAGGGAGGGAACACCATTCTGCGTCTGCCGGCCCGGGACGGTGGCGAGGTCGTGCGATTTTTTGCCAACCCTCCCGGCTTACGCGGCAATCGCCGCGGGTCTTTTACCGCTGTAACATTTGTGAAACACTCCGCCTTTCCCCTAGCAGGGTGACGAGGGGGGCCTAAAGTCGTAACAATTCCTTCCTGTTTCGTCACAAATCCCGCCGCCCATGTCGGATTCCACCGCCTCCTCCGTCCCGAAAAAGATCCTGGTCATCGACGACGAGACCGACGTCACCGAGCTGCTGGCCTACACGCTGAAGGCCAAGGGCTTCGCGGTCGAGACGCTCAATGACCCCAACCGCGGCATCGGCTTTGCCCGCAGCTTTCTCCCCGACCTCATCGTGCTCGACGTCATGATGCCCGACCTGAACGGCATTCAGATCTGCCGCATGCTGCGCGCCGATCCGAAGCTCAAAAAAGTCCCGGTCATCTTTCTCACCGCCAAGGCCGAAGAGAGCGACCGCATCCAGGGCCTGGAGACCGGGGCCGACGACTATCTTTGCAAGCCCTTCAGCACCAAGGAGCTGGTTCTTCGGATCCAGACCATCCTGCGCCGGGTGAACGATGGTGCGGTCGAGGCCCCCAAGCTCATCACCATCGGCCGCATCGTGCTCGACGGCGAGCGTCACGCCGTGACCGTGGCCGGCCAGCCGGTCGAGCTCACCGCCACCGAATTCAAGCTCCTCCGCCTCCTCATGGAGCGCCGCGGCCGGGTACAGACCCGCGAGCACCTGTTGATCAACGTTTGGAATTACGAGACCGAGATAGAGACCCGCACGGTGGACACCCACGTGCGCCGCCTGCGCGAAAAACTCGGCGTCGAGGCCGACTGGATCGAGACCATCCGCGGCGTAGGCTATCGTTTCGCCGAGCGTCGTTCAGCCGAATCTGCCAACGCCTGATTGGCAAGCCGGCCGGGTTGCAGTAGCCGGGTTCGTCACGATCCGGCACCTTTCCCGGGTGCCGTTTCCGTCCGACCGCTCCCTTCGCCCATGCTCACCTTCGCTTTCCTTGTGCTCGCGGTCGCGCTGGGCGTGGCCCTGCGCCGCCTCGCCCTGCACCGGCGGGCAGTCGTAGCGCTGCGGGAGGCCCTGCTCGCCCGCCGTTCGTTGTTGCGCGACGATTTACCCGGCGCGCTCGGTCCCGGCTGGGACGAGCTCTGCACCACCGCCGGCGAACTGGTCGCCGAGGTAAACCGGCTCGACCGGCAACACAGCGGCCAGCTCGCCCAGCTCGAGGCCACCCTCGGCTCGCTCCAGGAGGCCGTGCTGCTCATCGACTCGAACAACTACGTCCTTCTCGCCAACCAGGCCTTCCATGCGATTTTCCCCAAGGCCGGCCGCATCCTCGGCGAACGCCTCGAGCTCGCCCTGCAAAGCGACGCCTTCCTGCGCCATGTCGCGACCGTGCGCGCCGGTCGCGCCCAGCCCCGCCAGGAGATCGAGTTCGTGGATGTCCGCGGTTCGTCCACCTGGGTGGAGGTCACCGGTTCCGCGGTCGGCCCTTTCGATGGCCGCCACAGCCCCGCCCTGCTTTTCGTCCTGCATGACATCACCCGTCAGAAGCGCCTGGAGAACGTGCGCAAGGATTTCGTCGCCAACGTATCCCACGAGCTCCGCACGCCCTTGTCGGTCATCAAGGGCTACGTGGAGACCCTCGTCGATGCCCACGACACCATGCCGATCGCCGATCGGGATCGTTTTCTCAAAACGATTCAGCGGCACGCCGACCGCCTGAATTCGCTTCTGGAGGATCTGCTCGTGCTTTCCCGCCTCGAGTCCGTCCAGCCCGGCCTCGCCCGCGAGCGCGTGGACGCCGGCCAGCTGCTTGCCGACACGCTGGCGGATTTTCGCGCCCGCCCCGCCGCCGAGGGCCACCACCTGTCGCTCGAGATCGATCCGGCCCTGCCGGCCGTGTTCGCCGATCCGCTCAAGCTGGGCCAGGTCATGGAAAATCTTGTCTCCAACGCGGTCAAATACACCCCCCAGGGCTCCCGCATCGTCCTCGCCGCGCGTACGGATAGAGTGGATACGGTCGAATTTTCGGTGCGCGACGACGGTCCGGGCATTCCGGCCGAGGACCTGCCGCACGTGTTCGAGCGTTTCTACCGCGTGGACAAGGGCCGTTCGCGCGAGAAGGGCGGCACCGGCCTCGGCCTGAGCATCGTGAAGCACATCGTGCAGCTCCACGGCGGCCGCGTGTGGGCCGAGAGCCGGGTGGGGGAGGGGACCTGTTTTTTCTTCACCCTGCCCACGCATGCCGATGCGGCGGCCGGGAACGGCGCGGGCGCGCGCGGCGCAGCCGATGTAGGCCCGGCCGCCGGCCGGGTGGTTTGAGGCCGGAGGTTTCCGTGGCGCCAAAACCGGTAGGACGGACCGCCGGGCCGTCCGTGTGGCGCTTCGGCGGGCCCAGCGACCCCGCCCTACCCGCCCGGACCCGCGTTACTCGATCCGACCCTCGTCGAAGTCGATCAGGTCGGGCACGCTGACGATCTGGCCGATGCGGTCGGCACAGCCCATCGCGGTCAGCGCCTCGGCGAGGAACTTCCGCCCCTCCTCGCTCATGCCGCGCTGGCACAGCTCGCGGTTCCACTT
>CBINGR010000098.1:0-13373 GCA_966250295.1 uncultured Akkermansia sp.
AGACCACTTTGGAAGAGTGGAGTTTTGCCACTAAACTACAGCCGCGTTTCGCGGGGCGGACGCTTCCTGAACGTGCGCGCAGCGTCAAGCTCGGCGAATGGTTCGATGGGACGGTCGATGCGAACCGAGCGTGAAAGCCGGAGCCTCGGCTAGAAAACGGGTTGCGGGGCGCAGGTGCGCGGGCCAAGCCTAGCGCATGGCATTTATCTCGACTCGCTCCGCCGGCAGCCAGCCCCAGTCGCTCCGTCCTGCTGCCGCCGTGTCCCAGGCCGGGTCCGCCCCGGCAAAGAAACCTTCTTTCGCCGCCTCGCAGGCTCTCGCCAAACAGAAGAGTTACGAAAAGAAGGCCAAAAACTACAAACTGCCGCTGGGCGAACTGGCGATTTTTACCCAGCAGCTGTCCTCGCTGCTCAGCGCCGGTCTGCCGCTCGTGCAGTGCCTGGAGGCCTTGCAGGACCAGACCGAGGATCCGGTTTTTCGGGTAGTGATTCGCGACGTGCGCGTCGAGATCGCGCAAGGCAGCTCCTTCTCGAACGCGGTGAAACTGTATCCGCGTTCGTTCAATTCGCTGTTCACCTCGATGGTGGAGGCCGGCGAGGCCTCGGGTGCGCTCGCGGAAATTCTCAGCAAGGTCGCGAGCTATTTCGAATCGAGCGTGAAGCTGAGCAAGAAGGTGAAATCGGCCATGACCTACCCGATCGCGGTCATCGGTCTGGCTATCGCGTTGGTAAACGTGCTGCTCATTTTCGTCATCCCGGTCTTCGCGGCGATGTTTGCGGATTTCGGCGCCAAGTTGCCCGCGCCCACCCAGATGCTCATCGACCTGAGCAATTTTCTGAAGCACAACTTCTTTTATCTCTGCATCGGCGCGTATGCGGCCTTTTGGTTGATCCGGAAGTTCATCTCCACCCCGCGCGGGCGCCGCATCAAGGATCAGTCGCTGGTGAAGGCACCGATCTTCGGCAGCCTCATCCACAAGATCTCGCTTTCCCGTTTCTGCCGGACCTATGCCACGCTTATCCGTTCCGGCGTGCCCATCCTGCGCACGCTCGAGATCGTGGCCGCCGCCTCGAACAAGGTGCAGGTCGAGGATGCCTGCGCGGAAATCGCCAAGCACGTCAGCCAGGGCGGCCAGGTGTCCGAAGTGCTGGCCTCCAATCCCTATTTCCCTCCCATGATGAAACACATGGTGAAGGCGGGCGAATCCACGGGTAATGTGGACGGCATGATGAACAAGATCGCCGATTTCTACGACACCGAGTCCGAGGCCACCGTCGCCTCGCTTACCTCGCTGATCGAACCCCTCCTGATCGTTTTTCTCGGTGTGATCGTCGGCGGCATCGTCATGGCGATGTTCCTTCCCATCTTCCAGCTCGGTGCGGTTGCGGGCGGATTGAAGTAAGCAAATCTTCGTCGTTCCTCTGCTTGCCTCTCAATCTTACCTAAGGTCTGTTCGACGCACCCCTTATGCCGTCCGTCCTCATCGTTGACGATCTCCTTTCCATTCACGAGATGCTGGATGCGGTCATCCAGCCGACCGGCTACAGTACGGCGTTCGCCACCGATGGGGAAAAGGCGCTGACGCGCTACAAAACGGAGAAATACGACTTGGTGCTGGCCGACATCGACATGAAGCCGATGGACGGCATCACCTTGCTGAAGCAGCTCAAATCCTACGATCCCACCGCGGTCGTGATCATCATGACGGCCTATGCCTCGACCGAGAGCGCGGTGCAGGCCCTCAAGTTCGGCGCTTTCGACTACCTCCAGAAGCCCTTTCGCGTGGACGATCTCATCTCCACGCTGAAACGCGCCCTCGATTACCGCAAATTCAGCACGGCGGCGGCTTCCCATGCCGGCGCGGCCGCGGGCGCGGCGCCGGCTGCGACCGGAGCAAGTGCGGTCGACATCGATGCGAGTCTCGTCGGTGTGAGCGCCGCGCACAAGAAGCTGGTTGCGCAGGTCAAGAAGCTGGCCAGCGTGCGCACCCCCGTCCTGCTCCAGGGCGAGACCGGCACGGGCAAGACCACCATCGCCGAGTTGCTGCACGCGGCGACGGCGACGGTGGACGCGCCCTTCGTACGGGTGGACTGCGCGCACAGCGCGGAGCCGAATTTCCGGGCGGGGCTCTTCGGGGAAAACGGCACTGGCGGCCAGTGGGTCGCCCAGGCGCGGGGTGGCACCCTCCTCCTGCAGAGCCTCGACAAGCTCGATGCCGGCATGCAGCAGGAACTGGTCGGCGTATTGCGGGCGAATCTCCAAACCCTGCGCCTCATCTGCACGAGCACCGAAGACCTGGAGCGCCTTACCGAGGAGGGAAATTTCAACGACGAACTATTTTATCGCGTGGCTTCCCTGCCGGTTCAGATCCCGCCCTTGCGGGACCGCCCCGAGGACATTCCTGCGCTGGTCAAATATTTCATCGCTCACACCACCAACCCGCATTTCGACTCGAAGCTGATCGAGTTCACGCCCGATGCGCTCGGCGTGCTCAAGGCCTATTCCTGGCCGGGCAATCTCGCCGACCTAGCGCAGGTGGTTTCCAAGATCGCGGCCTCGGCGGAGGCCCGCGTCGTGGGCGTCGACCAGCTTCCCCTGCGTATCAAGGACCTCGGCGGCTGGCCCCGGCTTGCCGACTATCTCGCGCTCCAGGAAAAGCACTATATCGACCAGGTGCTCAAGGCCTGCCGCGGCGACAAGGGCCAGGCCGCGCGAGTGCTGGGCGTCGAGATCGCGCGCCTGGGCTGAGGCCGGGCCGCCGCGCGGTTCCGCGGGATCGAGAACGCAGGCTGGGCGTGAGCCCGAGTCCGGTAAGCGCATTCCCCCCGGGGTCATTGAGCTCACGTTCGACCTTGGGACCGAAACCTGGCGTTCTTTTCTTCCTGCTGCGGTCGCCCTCGCCTACGCCGCCGCCTTTCCGCTTGCCCGACCTTTCGCCGGAACCAACCCTCCGACCTCTCTACGTCCATGCCCAAGCGCACCGATCTCCAGTCCATCCTCATCATCGGCGCCGGTCCCATCGTGATCGGTCAGGCCTGCGAGTTTGATTACTCCGGCACCCAGGCCTGCAAGGCCCTGCGCGAAGAGGGCTACCGTATCATCTTGGTGAACTCCAACCCGGCCACGATCATGACCGATCCGGAGTTCGCGGACGCCACCTACATCGAGCCGCTCACGGTCGAATTCGTCGAAAAAATCATCGCGCTCGAGCGCCCCTCCGCCCTCCTCCCCACGCTCGGCGGCCAGACTGCGCTGAACCTCTCGATGCAGCTTCACGAGAAGGGCATTCTCGCGAAGTACAACGTCGAGATGATCGGTGCCAAACCCGCCGCCATCGCGAAGGGCGAGGACCGCGAGCTCTTCAAGCAGGCGATGCTCAAGATCGGCCTGGACGTCGCCCGCTCCAAGACCGTCAAGACCCTCGAGGCCGCCCGTGCCGCGGCCGACGAACTGGCCATGTTTCCGCTGATCATCCGCCCTTCCTTTACTCTCGGCGGTTCCGGCGGCGGCATCGCCTATAACAAGGAGGAGTTCGAGCGCATCGTGGCCAACGGTCTCGATCTCTCGCCTGTCCACGAGGTGCTGGTCGAGGAGTGCCTGCTTGGCTGGAAGGAATACGAAATGGAGGTCATGCGCGACCACAAGGATCAGTGCGTGGTCATCTGTTCCATCGAGAACTTCGACCCCATGGGCGTGCACACCGGCGATTCCATCACCGTCGCTCCCGCCATGACCCTGACGGACAAGGAATATCAGGTCATGCGCGACGCCTCCTTCGCCGTCATCCGCGAGATCGGCGTCGAGACCGGCGGCTCCAACATCCAGTTCTCCATCGATCCGAAGACCGGCCGCCAGGTCGTGATCGAGATGAATCCCCGCGTGTCGCGCTCCTCCGCGCTCGCCTCCAAGGCCACTGGCTTCCCCATCGCCAAGATCGCCGCCAAACTCGCCGTCGGCTACACCCTCGACGAGTTGCGCAACGACATCACCCGCCTCACGCCGGCCAGCTTCGAGCCCACCATCGACTACGTGGTGACGAAAATCCCGCGCTTCACTTTCGAGAAGTTCCCCGGCGCCGACACCACCCTGACCTCGGCGATGAAATCCGTCGGCGAGGCCATGGCGATCGGCCGCACTTTCAAGGAATCCTTCCAAAAGGCGCTCCGCTCCCTCGAGGTCGGCGCCCGCGGCTTCGGCGGCGGCAAGCTCGGCGGCGACGAAATTCCCGACGACAAGACGATCCGCAGCAAGCTCGCCACGCCCAACAACGAGCGGGTCTTCTACCTCCGCTACGCCTTCATGGCAGGCTACAGCGTCGAGCAGATTTTCAACCTCTCCAAGATCGATCCCTGGTTCCTCACCCAGCTCCAGGACATCTACCAGCTCGAGGCCGAGTTGAAACGCCACAGCCTGAAGGACGTCCCGCTGCCTCTCCTACGCCGCGCCAAGCAGGCTGGTTTCTCCGACGCCCAACTGGCCGAGATTTTCAAGAGCGACCTCTTCGCCGTCCGCGCCGCCCGCAAGGAGCGCGGCGTCGGCACCACCTATCGCCTGGTGGACACCTGCGCGGCCGAGTTCGAAGCCTTCACGCCGTATTATTATTCCAGCTACGGCGACGAGAACGAGATCATGCCTCCCAAGGGCAAAAAAAAGATCATGATCCTCGGCGGCGGCCCCAACCGCATCGGCCAGGGCATCGAGTTCGACTATTGCTGCGTGCACGCCTCCTTCGCCCTGCGCGAGGCGGGTTTCGAGACCGTGATGGTCAACAGCAACCCCGAGACGGTCTCGACCGACTACGACACCTCCGACCGCCTCTACTTCGAGCCGCTCACCCTCGAGGACGTGCTCGAGATCTATGAGCAGGAGAAGTGCGAAGGCGTGATCGTGCAATTCGGCGGCCAGACTCCGCTCAACCTCGCCACCGCGCTCAAGAAGGCCGGAGTGAACGTCATCGGCACCAGTCCCGAGTCCATCGAGGCCGCCGAGGACCGAAAGCTGTTCTCCGCCATCCTCGAGGAGACGAAGCTCAAGTCGCCCGCGCATCGCACCGCAATGAACGAGGCCGACGCGCTCAAGGCCGCTCACGAGCTCGGCTTTCCCGTGCTGCTCCGCCCCAGCTTCGTGCTCGGCGGCCGCGGCATGTTCATCGTCTACAGCGAGGACGAGTTCAAATCCGTCGTCCGCCAGGCCTTCGACGTGATGCCGGACAAGCCCGTGCTCATCGACAAGTTCCTCGAGGATGCCATCGAGCTCGACGTGGACTGCATCAGCGACGGCACCACGACGGTCATCGGCGGCATGCTCGAGCACATCGAGTTCGCCGGCGTGCACTCCGGCGACGCCGCCATGGTCATGCCCCCGCACACCCTCGGGAAAGCCATGCTCGAGACCGTGCGCCTGGCCACCCACGCCCTCGCCAAGGCCCTCAAGGTCGTCGGCCTTATGAACGTGCAGTTCGCGATCAAGGACCACCAGCTCTACGTCCTCGAGGTCAATCCCCGCGCCTCTCGTACCGTGCCCTTCGTCGCCAAGGCCATCGGAGTGCCGCTGGCCAAGCTGGCCGCCCGCGTCATGACCGGCAGCAAGCTCGTCGATCTCGGTTTCACGCAGGAGCAGACCCCGAAGCATTGGTGCGTGAAGGAGGCGGTGTTCCCCTTCGCCCGCTTCCCCGGCGCCACCATCGTGCTTTCGCCCGAGATGCGCTCCACCGGCGAGGTCATGGGCATCGATGCCGACCTCGGGGTGGCTTTCGCCAAGGCCCAGGCGGCGGCCAAGCCCGGCCTGCCCACGGGCGGCAACGTCTTCCTCTCGGTCAAGGACGCCGACAAGCACCGCGTGGTGGATACCGCGCGCCAGCTCGTCGCTCTCGGCTTCAACATCTACTCGACCGGCGGCACCGCGCAGGTGCTGACCGACAACAACGTGCCGGTGAATCGCGTCGCCAAGATCGACGAAGGCCGCCCGAACACGATCGACATGATCAAGAACGGCCAGATCCAGCTCATCATCAACACGCCGGCCGGCATGATCCCCCGCCAGGACGAGAACAAGATCCGCGCCGCGGCTTACGCCCACAGCGTGTGCATCATGACGACCCTGACCGGCGCTCGCGCCGCCCTGCAGGGCATCAAGGCTCTCAAGCAGCAGCAGATCGGCGTGAAGCCGATCCAGGGCTACAAGGGCAACGTCAGCGTGGTCTGAGGGGGGCTCCCAGTAGAGAAGCGTTTCCTCGGAAGGGATCGTGGGCGCTCCCCGCTACGTTGCGGATCGGTTGCGATAATGCAGGGCGGGATCGCCGTATCCCGCCGTTCGCAAACTGGTCACGCCACGGCGGGGTGCGGCGACCCCGCTCTACACGGTTACCGGTTCCTTGGGAACAGGCAGCCGCAGCCCTTGCCGCAGCAGTCCTTGCGGCGCAGGCACACCTGGCGGCGCAGGGCGAAGGCCAGCGCGCCGAGGGCGGCGAGCGTTGTGAGGGCGATAAACAAAAACACGCCCGCCAGTGAGGCGGGCGTGAGGCGTTTGGCAAACTCCGGGGGATTGTAGGTAGGGCGGGACCACTGTACGGTCGGCCGAGATGCGGGCGCGCCTTACCTTGGCGCAGCGTTCGGCGCCGGGATGCACGAAAAAGCCCCGGCGTTCGGACGCCGGGGCGCAAGGTGTGGCGGGAGCGCGGACTGCCCGCTCAGGCCGCGGGGGCTTCCACAAACGTGATGCCCTTGATCTCGATACGCTCGCTCGGGGTGCTGCGCTCCGGGCCGCCGGTGGGGACGGTGGCGATGGCCTCGAGGACCTCGTCGCCTTTCACCAGCTTGCCGAAGGCGGTGTATTGCTTGTCGAGGAAGCGGGCGTCGCCGTGGCAGATGAAGAACTGGGAGCCGGCGCTGTCGGGATTGGACGAGCGGGCCATGGAGAGCACGCCGCGGGTGTGGGGCTTGGCGTTGAACTCGGCCTTGATCTGATAGCCGGGGCCGCCGGTGCCGGGGATGCCGCGGCCGCCCGGCTTGGTGTTGGGGCAGCCGCCCTGGATCATGAAGCCCTTGATGATGCGGTGGAAGGCGGTGCCGTCGTAAAAGCCCTGCTTGGCGAGTTTCTTGAAGTTTTCGACATGGCCCGGCGCGACGTCGGGCCAGAATTCGAGGGTGAGGTCGCCTTTGGTGGTGGAGATGACGGCAAGTTCTTTGGAGGAGCTCATGGATGGAGGAAAACACCAAGCCCACCCCTTGCCTTCATTCGCCGCAAGCCCACATCCTGATTTGGATTTAGTCGTCCGGGATTTAGGGTTTTCCCCCATACCGTGCCTTACTTCGACCACAACGCCACCACACCGCTCGCCGCCGCCGCCCGGGAGGCTTGGCTGCGGGTGCAGGAGGAGCATTGGCAGAATCCCTCCAGCCCCACGCGCGCCGCCGCGCGTGCGCGCATCCGGCTGGAATCCTATCACGAGGCGCTGGCGGTGCTGCTCGGCGGCGAGCCGGCGCACTATGTCTTCAACTCGGGCGCGACCGAGGGCGCCCACGCCGTGCTGCGACACTGGGCCGCGCGGCTTCCGGCGGGGTCGCGGATCGCGGTGGCGGCGACCGAACACCCGTGCGTGCTGGCCGCGGCGGGGACTTTTTTCGCGGGGCGGATCGACTGGCTGCCGCACGACGCTGGCGGCGTGGTATCCCCCGAAGCGGTGCGCACGGCGATCGCGACCGGCGCGGCCGGGGTGGTGGTCATGGCGGCGAACAACGAGACCGGCGCGCTCCAGCCCTGGCCGGCGATCGCGGACGCCTGCCGCGAGGCCGGGGTGCTTTTCCTGTGCGATGCCACCCAGTGGCTGGGCAAGCTGCCCGGCGCAGGGCTGGGTGCCTGCGGCGCCTGGGTGATCGCGAGCGGACACAAATTCGGCGCTCCGAAAGGCGTGGGCTTCGTGAAGCTGCCGGCCGCCGATCCCGGTTTCGTTTCGCAGGGGGGCGGCCTGCAGGAGGGCGGCCACCGGGCCGGCACCGAGGACGTGGCGGGCATCGCGGCCCTCTCCGCCACGCTGGTGGAGTGCGAACGGAAGCACGTCATCTGGGAATCGCAGCGCCAGAGTTGGCGGGAGCGTTTCGAACGCGGGCTGGCGGCGGCGCTGCCGGGCGTGCGTATCCTGGCGGCGGATACCGAGCGGCTCTGGAACACGGTTTTCGCGGTCATGCCGCACGGAGACCAAACCCGCTGGATCGCGCGGCTGGACAAGCGCGACGTGCAGGTCTCGACCGGCGCCGCCTGCGCCACCGGCAAGGAGGCGCCCTCGCATGTGCTGGCGGCGCTCGGGGTGGCGCCGGAAGAGGCGCGGCGGGCTCTGCGCATAAGCGCGGGCTGGGGAACGGCCGAGGGGGATTGGGACGCCCTGCTCGCGGCCCTGCGCGAGGTGGCGGCGGAACTGCGGGGATAGGCGGGGAGGCCGGGCTACAAATCAAAACTTGTAGGTGAAACTGAGGCGGCCCTCGAGGGGCGGGGCTTTGGTGATGAGCGCGTTGGAGGCGAAGCCCGGATCGGAGCCGTAGAAATAGTCCTCATTGAAGAGGTTGCTCAGCGTGAGAAGGATTTCGTAACGCTCGCGTCTGTAGCCGGCGGTGGCGTTCCAGACGAGGGAGGAAGGCAGCCGGATGGTGCGTTCGTAATTGTGCCAGTAGCCGTCCCGCCAGGTCGGTCCGAGGCCGAAGTCCCAGCGCGGAGCGGGGGACCAGATGACGAAGATGTTGGCGACCAGTTCCGGCGCGCCGGGCGTCACGAGATCGGGGTTGTTGGCGGCGAGCAGGCCCTGCAGGTCGTCGGACGTGGCGTAGAGGCCGCCGGCGTATTGCGCGAGCTGTTCAGGGCTGAGGGCGGCGAACCGAAAACCCGGATCGGAGCGGCGTTGAGTGCGCTGCGCGGTGAAGTTCGCGACGAGCCGGAACTGGGTGGAGGGGGCGTAGACGGTTTCGAATTCGAGGCCTTTGCCACGCAGCGGGAAATCCACCTGGCTGACGGAGTCGAAGCCGACCTTGTCGAAATAATAAACGCCGAGGGAGAGGTAGAGCCGATGTTCGAGGAGGTCGCCTTTGATGCCCGCCTCGTAGAGTTCGGATTCGGCGAAACTGCCCTCGCCGGCGACCACGCCGCCCTCGGAGGGATTGAGCGCGGTGCCCTGCTGCGCGGTGGCGTAGAGGCTGAAGCCTTTGGGCAGCCTGAAGACCTCGCCGAGGGCCAGGCTGGTGTAGTTCTTGCCGCCGTCGGCGATGGTGCGGCCGCGGTCGGGGCTGCGTTCATGTTCGGCTGGGATGCGGTTCCGGAAGCGGGCGCCCTCGAGGCGGGCGGAGAGCGTGGTGGCGGTCCAGCCGGTCCATTGGAATTCGCCGATGGAGAACAGGCCGAGCGTGCCGAGATCGGAGGAGCCGCTTTGCGACCAGAAGGGCCGGGTGTCGCCCACCAGGAGATGCTGGCTGCCGGTGAGGACGACGGAGTTGGCGGTGACGGCGGGGTTGCTGATGTCGCGTCGGGAAAAGGGTTCCGTGCTGTAGTCCTGGATCTGCCGTGCGTGTTGGTAACGGACCGAGCCGCCGACGTTGAACCGGACGGGGACGCGGGTATCGAGGGAGCGCTCGAGCTGGAGTTTTTCCTCGGCGACAAACTGCTCGTTGCGGAAAGCGTAGCCGTAGCTGGAACGTTTGTCGGAGTTGAAATACTCGAGATAGAGCTTGGCTTTGAAAAGCTGGTCGGGGTGGGCCTGGCTGATCAGGTCGAGGAAGTAGAGAAGGCTCTGCGAGTCGGCGAAATCGCGCGCATCGGCGAGGACCTGGTCGCCGTCGATCTTCACGGTGTGGAGCTCGCCGCCGGCGTCGAAGTAAGCCTGCGTGTACTGACCGTCGGGACCGAGCAGGGCCTGCAATTCGGGAGAAAGCGAATCGCGGAACGACTGGGGCGGGATGATCCCCATGGCGGGCGCGGGCCCGTCGAAGGGCACGAAGGCAAAGGGCACGTCCGCAGGGTCGACGAAGCCACCGGCGGCGGCGCTGGTGGCGGGGGCAACCTCGCCGTCGATGTAGCGGCCGGAGTCGATGAGCTCCTGGGTGACGCGGTTCCAGCCGGCGTTTTCGTTGCTTTTGAAATCGTAATATTCGGCGCCGGAATAGAGCTGGAGGGCGGGGGCGAGCTGCATCTTCACCGCGCCGTAGAGCGAAACGTAATCGGTGCCGACGTCGGAATAGTAGGAGTCGGCGCGTTGCCCGGTGAGGGAGACGCGGAAGGCAGCGGGCTTGCCGAGGAGCAGAAGCGGGCCGCCGAGATCGAACTGGCTGTTGGTGTAATCGTAGGAGCCGGCGGTGACGCGGAGCGCGCCGCGGGTCTTGTCGTAGAAGGGGCTCTTGGGAATGAAGTTCACGTAACCGCCGGCCTGGGTGGTGCCGAAGTTGGCGGGAGCGGGGCCCTTGACGACATCCATGGATTCCAGCGAGCCGAAGGAGGTGGGGGACTCGTTGCGCTGGAAGACGCGCTGCATGCCGTTGTAGAAGGTGCCCGCGAAGTCGCCGCGCAGGAAGGGGGTGCCGGGCACGCCGTAGAAGTTCGGGCTGGAGGCGCCGGCGGCGACGCGGGCGAGGTCGTTGAAATCGTCGATCGCGAAAAGCCGCAGGGTCTCGGGCGTGAGCACCGTCACCGAGCGGGGGATGTCGGCCAGCGTCTGGCTGGAGAAGAGACCCGATTCGACCGGGCGGGAGGTGGGCAAAAGGTCGCCGGAATCGGCGAGTGCGGTTTCGCGGACGACGAAGTCTTCGAGGGTTACGATTTCGTCGTCCGTGGCGGGAGCGGAAGGGGAAGCGGGCGGGGACTCCTGCGCGGCTAGCGAGTGAAGGGCGAGGAAGGCGAGGAAAGGGCGGGGAAGGCGGGTCATGACGCTGGGCGCGCAGCGCGCTGGTCGCTGCGCGCCCAGTGCGAAGCAAAGCCCGGTCCGGTTCAAGGCGTGAACGGGCCCCGGAAATTCACCGAAAGAGCAGCAGGGGAATGGGGCACCCGCGGATCATGTCGGCGGTGGTGCTGCCGACGAAGAAGTTGCGGATGCGACCGTGGCCGTAGGCACCCATCAGGAGGAGCGACATGTGTTCGCGGCGCACGGTCTCCACGATGACCTCGGCGGGGAAGCCGGGGACCAACTCGGCGCGCACGGGGCAGCCGGCGGCGGCGAGGCGGTCGCGGGCGGCGAGGAAGGCTGACTCGCGGATTTCTCCGGGCAGGCCGACAGCGAGCAGATGGCAGGGCAGGCCGCGCAGGAGCGGACTTTCGACCACATGGGCGACCGCCTTCTCGGCGGCGGGGCCGCCGTCGTAGGCGAGAAGGAAGCGGACGATCGGCTGAAACGCCCGGGAGGCGACGAGTACGGGGTGGGCGCAGGTTCGGACGATGCGCTCGAGATTGTGGCCGAGGTGGGCGTCGGCGGCGTGTTCCTCGCCACGTTTGCCGAGTAGGACGAGGTCGTGGGTGGACGCGAGCTGCTCGATGGTCTCCGCCAGGCGCGCGTGGATGAGCTCCTCACGGATGCTGCCGGCGGCCAGACTGCCGGCCTCCAGGTGGGCCCGGGCGGCGGCGAGCACCGCGCGGCCGCGCTCCTCGGCCAGGCGGGTGCGGGTCTTGTCCAGCTCGATGAGTTCGGAGGTGAGCCGGGCGTGGGTCTCCGCGCCCAGGGCCCCGGAGTAGTCGGCGCTCAAAGGCAGCAGAGGGGCGGGTTCGATGAGATGGATGACGTGGACGGCGGCGCCGAGGCGTCGCGCGGCCCACAGGGCATGGTCGTAGAGACTTGGCGCATAGGCCGAGCCGTCGGTGCAAACGAGCAGGGTTTTCATGGCCGGAGCAGGTTGGCTCAAGATGCCCGTTTTTACCGCGAAGTCGAACGGGGGCGCCGGGACGTGGCGGGGCGGCAAGCCGCGGTTCACCGTCGAAAACGGAGCCGAGGCTCCGCACTCCGAGGTCTCACGACCCCGGATAGGGCGGGGTGGCGCCGCGCCGCGTGGCGATCCATTCGCCGTGGCGGCAGGCGCGGGCGAGGATTTCGGCGTCGGCGTCCCGGCTGGAGAGAAAAGAGGCGAGAAGACTGGCGAGGAAACCGTCGCCGGCGCCGACGGTGTCCGCGACGGCCACTTCGTGACCGGGTTCCCAAGTCCAGGAGAAGCCATCGCGCAGCAAACCGGCGCCGCGCGCGCCCGCGGTGACCACGATGAGCGGGCAGCCATGGCGGGCATGGAGGGCGCGGGCATGGGCCTCTTCGGCACCGGGAAAGGCGGTGTCGCCGGCTTCCGAGAGACGCGCGGCCTCGTCTGCGTTGAGCTTCAGGAGGGTGGCGCGCGAGGCAAGGTTGCGTGCGAGCTCAGGATCGTCGTGGGGCGGGCGCAGGTTGACGTCCAGGACGCGCAGGGCGGTGGGCGGGAGCGCGGCGAGGAGGCCGTCAAGCGCCCCGCGATTGAACGGGGAACGCAGCGCGAGCGTCCCGAAAACGAGCGCATTTGCGCCGCCGGCGGTCGCGAGCGCGGCGGGCGTGGCGGGAATGCGATCCCAGGCTACGCCAGGGGTGATCCGGTAGCGGGCGTCGCCGGAATCGGAGAGTTCCGCCACGACGGAACCGGTGGGCAGGTCTTCGTGCCGGGCGACGAAGCCTGTATTCAGTCCCCAATGACGCAAGCGGCGGAGGAGCTCGTCGCCCAGCGCGTCGTCCCCCACTGCAGAGACCAGGCGCGCATCGAGCCCGTGGCGGGCGAGATGATAAGCCACGTTGGCGGGCGCGCCCCCGGGGAAGAGGCCGTCGGGCAGAAAATCCCAAAGGATTTCGCCGTAGCAGAGGACGATGGCGGGCATAGAGGAAGAGCGCGACAGAGCGACAGAAGGACGGAAAAGGCGGAGAGGGAAGCAGGCTGTTTTGGATCTGATGCTCTGTACCGCTGTCGTTCTGCCGCTCTGTCGTTCTGATTCTCGTCGTTCTGGTTTCAGTCTGGTTTGAGATGAGCGGGGTCCGCCTCGATCTCGTGGCAGGCGCGGAGGAAGCTGGCGGCGGACCAGGCCTGGAAGGCTTTCCCCATGGGACGGCCGGTCCGCCCATGGGCCCACTCGTTGAATTCCCACTCCTGGTCGCGGCCGAGTTGGTTGAGGCGGGCAAGTTTGAGGAGCTCGCGGGCCGCGACCTCGTGGAAGCCGAGACGGTGGATGAAACGCACCCACATGCCTCCGATGAAGGGCCAGGCGCCGCCGTTGTGGTAGTGGTGGGGAAGGTTGAGGAGGTTGACGGTGTAATAGGCCCGCCAGTCGGGGTCGCCGGCCTGCACCACCGGGTAGAGGTTGGCGACGGGCCAGGGATCGTTGACGCCGGCGCCCCACATGAA
>CBINGR010000099.1:0-13091 GCA_966250295.1 uncultured Akkermansia sp.
GCTCGCTCGCCGCGGAGGAGCAGGCCCGCCGCGAACGCGAGCACAGCGAGCGCCGCTTCCGCTCCGCCTGGGAGGCCGACATCTTCGGCATCTGCATCATCGAGCGCGACGGCCGCGTCCGCGCCGGCAACGATGCCTTCCTCCGTCTTTGCGGTCATTCGCGCGAGGACCTCGAGGCGGGAAGCGTCAATCTTCGCGCCCACATGGGCGACCGCGAGGCAAAGTTCGGCACCTTTCTCTGGGAACACATGCCCGAGGCCGGTCGCTGCGAGCCTTTCGAAAAGGTCTGCATCCGCCGCGACGGCCGGCGGGTGCCCCTGCTGGTCGGCGGCAGCATCCAACCCGACGGCGAGTCCTGCCTCGTCTTCCTGCTCGATCTCACCGCGCGCAAGGCCGCGGAGGCCGAGCTCGAGCACCAGCGCAAGCTTCTCAAGACCATCATCGACACCGTGCCCGCCATGGTCGCCTACATCGATCCGAACGAGCGTTTCGTCCTGCACAACCGCCAGTACGAGCGATGGCTGGCGATCGGCTTCGACGACATCCACGGCAAGACCGTGCGCGAACTGATGGGCGAGGAACGCTACCCCGAGGCTCAACCGCACCTCCAGGCCGCGCTCGCGGGCAACAAGGTCCGTTACGAAAAAACCATCGAGGCTCCTCACCAGTCGCGCGACGCCATGGTCACTTACCGGCCCGACATCGACGCGACGGGCAAGGTGGTGGGCGTGGTCATTCACGCCTACGACATCACGGAGTCCCGGCGCCTGGCCATCGCCGTCGCACGCAGCGAAAAACGCTACCGCACCCTCATCACCGCGAGCGCCGCCATCGTCTGGACCGCCGACGCGGACGGAACGATTCTGGAAACGAACGGCTGGGAGACCTTCACCGGCCGCCATGCGGGACATAGGATAAACGACCTCTGGCTGGAACTCATCCATCCGGAGGACCGGCGCCGCGTGGACCAGGAATGGCGGCGCGCCTGCCGCGAGGTCCGCGGCTGGGATTGCGTCTATCGTCTGATGGCCCGGGACGGGCGCCACCGCCACGTGCACTCCCGCGCCGAGGCGATCGGGGCCCCGGGTGGCGGAATCGAAGAGTGGATCGGCACCGTGTCCGACATCAGCGCCCAAGTGGAGGCCGAGCAGTCGCTGCGCCGCAAGGAGGCCGAGCTCAAGCTGCTCGTCGACACGATGCCCGCGCTCGTGGCCTACGTGGACAAGGAGCGTCGCTACGGCCTTGCCAACCAGACTTATCAGAAGTGGTTCGGCCTGGATCCCGAGCTCATGCGCGGCCGCCGCTTGGAGGAAGTCCTCGGCAACGACATCTACCTGCTCGTGGAGGAGCGAATCCGGCAGGTGCTCGCCGGCGAACCGGTGACCTACGAGGAGTTCCTGCCTCCCGGCCGCGGCGAACCGCGGTGGATCCGCTCCACGCTCACGCCTCATTTCGCGGAGACCGGCGAAGTCGACGGCTTTTTCGCGATGGGCATCGACATCTCGGAGCGCAAACGCGCGGAAAGCGAGCTGGCCGAGCTGCTCGAACGCTATCGTTTCCTCGCCGACGCGATGCCGCAGAACGTCTGGACCACGAACGCGGCGGGACGGCAGGACTATGTCAACCGCCGCTGGATCGAATACACCGGCATCGGCTTCGACGACGACGCCCGGGACCGCTGGGCCCAGATCGTCCATCCGGACGATCTCGAAGCCACCCGCGAGCGTTGGGCGCAGGCCATGCGCGATGGCCACCGTTACGAGATGGAACACCGTCTGCGGGACGCCTCGGGCAACTACCGCTGGTTCCTCAGCCTCGCCGTGGCGCGGCGCGACGAGAGCGGACGCGTGGTGCAATGGGTGGGCACGGCCACCGACATCGACGCCCAGCGCCGCGCCTATGCCGAACTCTCCGAAGCCCGAGCGGAGCTCAAGCGTCACGCCGACAACCTGGAGAACGAGGTTCGTCTGCGCACCGCGCGGCTCGAGGAGGTGAACGGGGAACTGGAAGCCTTCATCTATTCCGCCTCGCACGACCTGCGCGTGCCGCTGCACCACATCCACGGCTTCGCCGAGGCGATTCTCGAAGATCAGGAAACCCGCATGTCCGCGGACGGCCGGTCCAATCTGCGGCGCATCCTCGCGTCGGCGCAACGCATGGACACCCTGATCGTGGACCTGCTCGCCTACAGCCGGATGTCTCGGGCCGAGATCGTGATCGTGCCGACCGACCTCGGCGCCGCCGTCGACGAGGTGCTGGCCGGACTCCAAGCCACCGTCCGGACGGGAAAGGCGACGGTACGCGTGGAGCGTCCCCTGCCGGTCGTGCCCGCGGATCCCGTCGGGCTCCGCCAGGTGCTCTCCAACCTGCTGACGAACGCCCTGAAGTTCACCAAGCCGGGGACCCCGGCCGAGGTTCTCGTCCGTGCGGAGACACACGATGGCCGGACCCGCCTGTGGGTGGTGGACAATGGCATCGGCATCGACCGCCGGCACCACGAGACCATCTTCAAGCTCTTCCACCGCCTGCACAGCGCCCAGGCCTACGCCGGCACCGGCATAGGCCTCTCGCTGGTGAAAAAAGGCATGACCCGCATGGGCGGGGAATGCGGCGTCGAATCGGAACCCGGGGCCGGCAGCCGCTTCTGGCTGGAGTTTCAGCCTGCCGCCGTGCCCGAGAGCCCGGGGATAAGCCCCCTCGCCCTTGGGTCCGCGCCCTAGGTTCGTGGCCCGACAAAAGCGGGCCAGCGGGGCCCGATAGGCCAACGGCGACAGGCCGCCTACACTGGGCACGTTATGAAAACCAAAGCTTTTCGACTGTTGTCCGAATGTCTCGCTGGCGGAGCCCTGTTGTTCCTCGCCGGCGCCTCACCCGCCTTCGGCGAGGATAGAGCAAGTAACTCCGCGACCACCCGGCCGCTCGCTGTCTCCGAAAACGCCACCCCGCCTCCGGCCGAAAATACGGTGCCGCGCGGCGACCGGCGCTTCTTCCGCAAAGCCTCCCGTCTTGGCGAGCAGGAGGTCGTCCTTTCCCGCATCGCCGCGGACCGCGCCATCCATCCCCAAGTGCGTTCCTTCGCCGCCGAGATGGCGCGCGAGCACTCCACCGTCAACGAGGAGCTGGCCGCGCTGGCCCGCCGCAAGGGCGCCCAATGGGAGACCCGCGACCGCGTCGAGGTTCGCGAGGAGGAGCGGAAATGGAACGCCAAGAAAGGCGACGACTTCGACGAAGACTATCTCGATGCGATCATCGACGCCCATCAGGACACCGTCGACGTGCTGGAAAACGGCGCCGAATCCAAGGATCCGGAGATCGCGGCCTTCGCCAACAGGACGCTGCCCACGGTGAAGGCCCACCTCGCCCGCGCCCAATCGCTGGAAGATACCGTGCAGAAATAAAACCCGCCGCCTGGATAACGACGCAGACGGCACCGGGCCGTCATCGTGGCGGCCCGGTGAACTACCCCTGATCCCGATGCGTCGACGCGCCGCGGCCGCGATGCGCTTGGGCGCGCGGCCGCGGCCGCGTCGGCACATCGGGATTCCCCCGTACCGGCCCACGAGAACCCTTCCCGCCCGGGAACACCAGGCTCGCTGGCCGGTTCGGTTTTTATGTGTTCGAAAGCCGGCGCGCGCCCAGGACGCAATACCCCGCAGCCAGCGGTCTCACAGGTGCCCGAGGAAGGCCATGATAAGCAGGATCACGAGAATGAGGCCAAGCACGCCGCTGGGGCCGTAACCCCAGTTCCGGCTGTAGGGCCAGCTCGGCACGGCCCCGACGACGAGGAGCAGCAGGATGATGAGGAGGATGGTGGAAGTGCTCATGACGACGGACTTTCGTGGTTAGATTTTGGATACAAACTAAAGAAGACCGGAGGAGCGACCCGGCTAGCCGTTGACGATCTCGCCGCCGTTGGGGTGCAGCACCTGGCCGGTCATGTAGCTGGAGTCGCCGGCCGCCAGGAACACGTAGGCGCCGGCGATCTCCGCCGGCTCGCCCGCCCGGGCAAGGGGCACTTCGGATCCGAACTTCGCGACCTCCTCGGCCGGAAACGTGGAAGGGATGAGGGGCGTCCACACCGGACCGGGAGCGACCGCATTCACCCGAACGCCGCGTTCGGCGAGCGCGAGCGCAAGCGAGCGGGTGAAGGCCACCACCGCCCCCTTCGTCGCAGAGTAGTCGAGCAGCGCCGGGCTGCCGCGGTAGGCCGTGACGGAAGTGGTGTTGATGACGACAGCACCTTTCTTCAGGTGGGGAAACGCGGCGCGGATCAGGCGGAAAAAGGAAAAGATGTTGGTCCGGAAAGTGCGCTCGAGCTGGGCGTCGGAGATTTTTTCCAGCGACTTTTGCGGATGCTGCTCGGCTGCGTTGTTCACCAGGATGTCGAGCCGGCCGAATTTCCGGAGCACGGCCGCGACGTGCCGCCGGCATACATCGGTGCGTCCCACGTCGCCCGGCAGAAGGAGTGCGGTACGTCCGAACGCGGCGACGCGCGCCGCCGTCTCGCGCGCGTCCTTCGTTTCGTTCAGGTAGGCGATCGCCACGTCCGCGCCCTCTTTCGCGAAGGCGATGGCCACGGCGCGGCCGATTCCGCTGTCGCCCCCCGTGATAAGCGCGACCCGGCCCGCGAGCCGGCCGGAGCCTTTCAGGCTGGAATCCTCGCTGACGGGAGGCGGCCGCATGAGCGATTCGAGGCCGGGCTGGCGCGTCTGTTTTTGCGGGGGGCGCAACTTTCGGGGCGGCTGGGTCTTGGCGGGCATCCCGTAACTATGCCGCCCGGAGGATCGGGCTTGAATCAGGGTCGCCGCCCCGCGGCGCTTGGAGGAAAATCCCATGAACCGCCCGGCCCGGGCCCGATGCGAAAGAGCGCCTGCGCCGGCGGTCCGAGCCGGAAAAAAAACTTTCGGTGGCCGGACCGCACATGGCTTCTCGCTTCCATGGGGGTAACTTTAAACGGTCCGGCCACCGAAGTGAGAAGAGCCTAGCCGTCCGGTTGAAAATCCGCCATCGGGGCCGAGCCCGATCAGGGGCTGGGGCGGCGGGACCCGGGTTGGATCAGACCACGCCCTCGCTGCGCACCCACTGGATCGCGTGCCGCACGAGGTCGGCGCCCTTCTCCAGGCGAAGTTTCAGCTTTAGGTGTTCACGGTAGGAATCGATGGTCTTCACGCTCAGGTTGAGCTTGTCCGCGATCTGGCGGGTGCCGAAACCGTTTCCGATCAGCTGGAACACTTCCATTTCGCGGTCGCTGAGGGTGTCGATGGTAAAAACCACCTCGTCCTTCCGGCTCCGGACCAGCCGGTGCAGCATCTTCTCCTTCATCTTCTCGCTGAGATAGAGATCGCCGGAGAGCACGCTGCGGATCGCGACAAGGATGCGTTCGCTGGCCTCGTGTTTCATGATGTAGCCCTTCGCGCCGGCACGAAGGGCGCGCTCGGCGTAGAGGCTTTCGTCGTGCATCGACATGATGAGCACCGGCAGATCGGGCAGCAGCGCCCGCACGTTTTTCAAGAGCTCGATGCCGCTGGTCGTCTTGAGGGTGATGTCCACCACGGCGAGGTCGGGCTTGAGCTTCTGGATAAGTTGCAGGGCGGCGGGGGCGCTGTCCGCCTGGCCGCAGACCGTGAGATCGGGCTCCTGGTCGATCAGGATGCGCACGCCTTCCCGGGTGACGGGATGATCGTCCACGAGGACGATGCGCCGGGCGGCGGTTTTCTCCGATGACGAGGCGGAGGGTGGGACGTCAGAGGCAACGGAGCCGGAGGGCGTTTCGGTTTTCATTGGGATTGGTAGGAAGAAAGGAGCCGCCAGTCGCAGGTCACCCGCGTGCCGAAGCCCAGGCAGGAACGCACGTGGAGGGTCCCGCCCAGCATGTTCGCTCGATAGCGCATGAGGCACAAGCCGCGCCCGGAACGCATGCCCTCGGAGCGGGCATCGAAGCCCTGCCCGTCGTCAAGGATGAGAAGGCGGTGCCGCGAGGGGCGGGAGATGAGCGCCACCCGGATGCGCTGCGCCGCGCCGTGCCGCACCGCATTGTGAATGGCCTCCTGGGTGATGCGGTAGAGATGGATGGCGGCCAGGTGATCCATCTCGGGCGTGGTTCCGCGCAGCGTGAAGACGCATTCGATGTTGTGCAGACGCTGGGATTGAAAGGCAAGGTCCTCCAGCGCGGAGGCGAGGCCATGCACCTCGAGTTGCACCGGGCTGAGCCCGCGCGCCAACGCACGCGACTGCTCGGTCGCCTCGTTGGAGAGGCGGGCGACCAAGTCCGCCATCGAGGCTTCGTCGGGCAGCTTCGCCCGCAGCCGGTCGCGCAGCGCGGCGGCCAGGCAGGCCAGCCCGGTCAGCTGCTGCCCGAGGCCGTCGTGCAGGTCGGCGCCGATGCGCTGCTGCTCGGCGTCGCTCGCCTTGAGCAACTGGCGCTCCAGGCGGCGGCGCTCGCTGAGGTCGCGGCCGAAGAAGGTGGCACCGGCACCCTGCTCCGAATCGAAGGAGACGAAAAAATCCACCGCCCACTCGTCGTCCGCGCGCATGCCGCCGAGAGTGAAACCTGCGCTGCCGCCGGCAAGCGCCTCCGCGACGGCCTCGCGGCTCTGGGGAAACAACTCCGCCAGCGGACGCCCCAGAATCCGCGTCCCCGTGAGTTCGTGCCGCTGCAAACCCTCGCCCTGCGCCTCCACGATCCGGCCGGACGCATCGAGCCGGCCCGCGATCACCGGCAGGTTGCGCAGGATGCTCTGCAGGAGGTGGGCCTGGCGCCGCCGCTCCGTCTCCGCCACCACGCGCGCGGTCACGTTGACCGAAAAGGCGATGGCCCCGCGCCCGCGCGCCTCGTCGAAACGGAGGTAGTGGTCGAAATAGTGGCGCACCCCGTTGATCACCACTTCGCGGGTAAACTCGCTTTCGCCTCCGTCCACCGCCTTGCGAACCTCGTCCGCCACCTCCGGCCAGGCCTTGTAGACGTTGGTGCCCACCAGATCGTTCTCCCCCAGCCCCAGGAGGCTCAGCCCCCTCCCCTGCGATTCCAGGATGGTGCCGTCGCCATCCACCCGGCCCGCGATGACGGGCAGGCGGGAAAGCACGCTCTTGAGCAGATGACTGGTGCGCCGCAGCTCGGCCAGGGTGTCGGCCTGCTTGCGCGCATAACGGATCGCACGCTCCAGTTGCACGCTGGTGAGCCCCACCTTGCTCAGGTAATCGGACGCGCCGGTCCGCAGGGCCTCCTCGTCGATGTGCGGACTGTCCATGCCGGTAAGCAGGATGATCGGCATGTCCACGCCCGCGGCGATCGCCTTGCGCAACAAATCCAGACCCGTCCCGCCGCCCAGGCTGTAGTCGAAAAGCCCCGCGTCGTAGCGCCGTCCGCTGTTCAGCCGCGCGATCCCCTCGTCGAACGACACCGCCCAGTCCAGTTCATAGGTCTCCGCCAGCCCGGGCTTGCGGAGCAGAATGGATAGGAAGTGGTAATCCTCCTCCCGGTCTTCGACCACGAGGATCTTCACAGGAGTTGAAGCGGAAATGGACATGAGCAATAAGTCCTTCATCCCTTGGGAGAAGGAAATAAAATAGCGTCATAAAACCTACGGATATATACATTTACATGAAATCCGTAAAGAGCCTCCCCTGGGCATGGGGGAATTCCCGAGGCTTCGCAAGCGGCTGAACATGCATGGTTAAGCTGCCCTTGCCCAAAACCGCTTCAAGTGCCCGGTCCGCATTTGCCAAGAATTTACCGTCTGGCCGACCGGTAAGAAAACCGCGGGATCAACCGGGGCCGGTCTGGCTCAGAAAATCGGCGGCCTCGCGTAGCGCGGCCGCTTCCTCCGCGCTTTTGGCCTTGGCCGCGGCCGCCCGCAAAACCGGCGCCGCCTCCGGGCTGCTCAACTGGATAAGCCCCTGCAGTGCCGCTTCCCGCACCAGCGGATCCGCGTGATCGAGAAAGGCCGCGATCTCCGGAATGCGTTTGGCGTCGTAGGTGGACGCGAGGCTCTGGATGAGTCCGCGTTCCTTTTCGTAAGGAAAAATTTCCGGGATCGGCCGGCCCGCAGGAATGCGCAGCGGCTCGCCCGGTCGGAGCCGGCGGCCCCGGGGCGCCTCTGCCGCTTCCCTGACGGGCGCCTCCGCTGCCGGCGCCTCTGCCGGACTGGCAACCGGCGGCTCCGGCTTCGGCCCGCGTTCCTCGCCTCCGGCAGGGGCGGAAAGCGGCGACGGCTTCGGCGGCGGCGGCGGCGCCGAGCGCCGAGTTGCGAGCAAAAGAACGGCCGCCGTCACCAAGACCAAGGCAAGCAGGAGGAAGAGATAAGAACGGCGTTTCATTCGGCGGGGCGTGGGAACCGGCCCGGTGTATTCCAGCGAGTCGTGAACCGGGCAAGTCTTCGCACCACCGGCCCCCGGGGAAGGCGGAGCCGAAGAACGCCGCGCCGGGATTGCCATCGCCCTCTTCCACGCATCAATTTGGCCGGATGAAAAAGCGTCTTCTCGTTCCGGGCCTCATCGCCCTCGCCATTGCTTCAGGGTGGCTTTGGCTGGAACACACGACCAGGCCGGCAGCCCGCCAAGCCTCCCCCGCGACCGACGCGCCCAGGGTCGTCAAAACCGCGCCGGTGCCGACCTTGAGCGGAACGGCCGCCCTTCCGCAGGATGAAGCGGCCCAGCCTCGCCCCACCACCGAGTTCGCCGCCACGACGCAGGCCCCTGCGTTCGGCACAGCCCCGGTCGAGCCTCTCGCTCCCGCCACGCCCACCGCCGGCGATATCCTCGCCGAGCCCGACGAGGACCTCGTCCGCGTCGCCAAAAAACTTTCCGTCTTGGTCCGCGACGACAAGGCCCCGATGGCCGAACGCGAGGAAGCCCTCGCGCACGCGCTCAACCTCTCCGCCGGCAACGAGGCCGAGGTCCTCACGCCGCTCGTCACCGATCCCGCCCTGCCCGATCCCTTCGCCGAAACCATCCTCTCCGAAGCCCTGAACCGTCCCCTCGCCTATCAGGCCGACCTCTATCTGGCCGCTCTCGCCGTACGAAAGACCCCGGAGATGCAGACGCTGATCCGCGAGCATCTCGCCTTCCTGACCGGCGGCGAGGATCTCGGCGCGGACCCCAAGGCCTGGACGGTGGCCATCGCCAACGCCAAAAAGGACTGGGAGTGACCCGCCCGACCGCGGCGAGCCGCGGGCTTGCGAACATGCTTCTTCGCCGCCCACGCCGCGCAAAAACACTCCATCGCGGCACCTGCGTCCGCCGGTTTGGTCCGATGCGCATGGCAAAACGATCTTTCCGTCGCACGATCCTCACGACGAGCCTCGCGGCCAGCCTGCTGGCCGGCCTGGGCACGGCGATGGCGAACGAAACCCCGGCCGCCTCACCCGCAAAACCCGCGGCGGCGCTCCCGGCCGAGCCGCGGGGTGGCGGCACGCCCGAAGCCGTGGAGGCGCTGCACGAACTCGTCGCCCGGCAAAAGGCGGCGCTCGCCGAAGCCCGCGAGGCCGGCGACGATTCCGAGCTCGAGGACGTCCGCCCCCGACTGCAAAAGATCGTAGACGCCTACGAAGCCCTGCTCACCAGGCATCCCGACTTCGCCGCGGGCTGGGCGGCCTATGGGCTGTTCCTCTGCGATCCGCTGGTCGAGCAGCGCCGCCCTGCCCTCGCCCTCCTCCTGAAAGCCAACGGCCTCGATCCGGACATTCCCGTGGTCAAAAACCAGATCGGCGTGCTCATGGCCGAAGACGGTCGCGTGATCGACGCGTTCAACTATTTCATCGCCGCCAGCGACCTCGCCCCGACCGAGGCGCTCTACCACTTCCAGATCGGCCTCGTGCTCGACGAGGGCCGCGACGTGTTCTTGAAAACGAAAGCCTGGACCGCGGCGGCCCTGGACAAATCGATGCTCGCCGCCTTCGCCCGCGCGGTCGCACTCGCGCCCGAGCGCACCGACTTCGCCTATCGCGCGGCCGAAGCCTATTACGATCTCGCCGAGCCGAAGTGGGATGAGGCCTTCGCCGCCTGGTCGGCCCTGGAGGCCCGTCTCGAAGGCAAGGTCGAGACTCAGGCGGTGCGGCTGCACCTGGCCCGCGTGCGTTGGAAACAGGGCCTCGCCGGCGACGCGCGCGAATTGCTCGCCTCGGTGGACGAGCCCACGCTCGCGGGACAGAAGGCGCTTCTCGCGGCCGAATTCGCCGCGGACGACGCGGCCGAGGCGCGCGAAGCGGCCGCCCGCGCTCCGGCCAAATAAGAACTGGCCGCAGCCTCCGGCGGGCCCACCCTCGCTCCACGAATGACCTGGTCCCGCAAACTCGAACGCCGTCTCCAGTTCCTTGCCGTGCCGCACCTGCTGCCGGCCATCCTGCTCGGACAGGTGTTTTTCTACATCGCGAGGATGTTCGGGCTGATGGACCTTTCGCTGCTCGAATACTCCTGGCTGCAGGTCGCCGCAGGCGAGTGGTGGCGGATCTTCACCTTCGCCCTCTACCCGGCGGGCTGCTACTGGGTGCTCTATGCCTTCGGCGTGGCCTGCACCTATTTCCTCGGCAGCGTGCTGGAGCACGAGTGGGGCACGCTGCGCTTCAATCTCTTTTTGCTCACGGGCTGGCTGCTTACGGTGGTGGCCGGGATTTTCATCCCCCCGGCCGTGCTTTCGAACGTCTTCATCGCCGGCTCGATCCTGCTGGCCTTTGCGTATTACCAGCCGAACTACGTCTTTCATCTCTACTTCATCTTCCCGGTGCAGGCCAAATACCTGGCCCTGCTCAGCCTTGTCGGCTATACCCTGGCCCTCCTGAGCGGCGAGTGGGCCTCCCAGCTCTCGGCCGGTGCCGCGCTGGGCAACTACCTGCTCTTTCTAGGCTCCTCGATGTGGCGCGACGCCAAGAGCGGCCGGCGCCGCCTGGCCTGGCACGCCAAACTTCGCGCCGAGCGGCGCGAAGCCGAGGCCGCCGGCCCCCGGCACCGCTGCGTGGTCTGTGGCAAGACCAGCGACAGCCACCCGCAGGAGGATTTTCGCTACTGCTCCAAATGCGCCGGCGACCAATGCTACTGTTCGGAACACCTCCGCGCGCACGTCCACATCGAAGCTCCGCGATGAAAAAAACGTCCCCGGCCCGCAAAACCGGCCTCACCGCGCTTCCTCCGACCTCCCAGCTCGCCACCCTCGGCGCGTGGATGGATTTCGCCGGCGAGGTCTATGCCGAGGCCGGCCTCGCCCTCGGCCAGATCAGCGACAATGTCCACGACGAGGCGCTCTACCTGTTCCTCCGCACCCTCGGCTGGTCGCTCGAAAGCGGACCCGAGGTGCTCGAAAAGCCGCTCGTTCCCGCCCAGCGCGTCGCCCTCCGCGAAGTCCTGCACGCGCGGGCCGTCAAACGCGTCCCCGCCGCCTATCTCACCCGGGAGGCCTGGCTCGGCGGCCTCCGCTTCCACGTGGACGAGCGGGTCATCATCCCCCGCAGCTACTTCGTGGAGCTCATCCCGGAGCTGGCCGGCCTGCTGCCGCCCGGCACGCCCGTGCGCCGCGCCGTGGACGTCTGCACCGGCTCCGGCTGCCTCGCCATCCTGCTTGCCGAACACTATCCGAAGGCTGCCGTGGACGCTCTCGATCTGTCGCCCGCCGCGCTCGAGGTCGCGGCCATCAACGTGAAGGCCCACGCCGCCGGCAAACGCGTGCGGCTCCATGCCAGCGACGTCTTCGACGCCGTGCCGCCGCCGCCCGGCGGCTACGACCTGGTCGTCAGCAACCCGCCTTACGAGCCGAGCGCCCACGTGGACCGTCAGCAACCCGAGTTCGCCGCCGAGCCCCGCCTCGCCCACGACGGCGGCCCCGACGGCCTTGCGATCGTGCGCAAGCTGCTGCGCCAGGCACGCGATCGCCTCGCGCCCCACGGCATCGTGGCGGTGGAGATCGGCGGCCTGCGCAAGGCGGTCAGCCGCGAATTCGCGCCGCTCGCGCCCGAGTGGCTCGAGACCGCGGACGGGAGCAATTGCGTCTTCGTGGTCCGCGCGGCCAAACTCCGCACCTGGTCCGTATAGGGACGCGCCACGTAGCAGGGGCGGAAGCCTTGCCCACCACTCGCCTCAACGCGTGAGCTGGTAGAGCGCGTAGCCGGCGAGCAGGTTGGGAGCGAGGCCGCAGGGCGTCTTCCAGTCGCCACGGAGGTGGGCCCGCCGGGCCACGCGGTAACCCTCGCCGGCGGCGAAGGCCTCGAAGTCGGCGATCGTCGCCGGGTTCACCGGCCGGCTGCGGTGCCAGGGCTGGGGATAGACTGGATTCAGGGGCTTGCGGCCGAGCAGGAACGCGTCGTAACGGTTTTTCCAATACCCGTGGTTCGCGAAGCCCACGGTGACGGTGCGGCCCACCCGCAGGGCCTCGGCGATCACCGCGGCGGGATCGGGCACTTCCTCCAGGGTGCGCGAGCAGACCACGTGGTCGAAGTGCCCGCCGGGCAGGGCACGCATGTAGCTGAGCATGTCGCCCTGGTAGGCGGAAAGTCCCCGGCGGACGCAGGCGGTGATTTTCTCGAAATCCAGGTCCACCCCGAAGGCCCGCGCCTTGCGCGTCTGGGCAAGAAACTCCAGCAGGACGCCGCGACCGCAGCCCAGGTCGAGCACGCGTGCGCCGGGCTCGATCCAGCCGGCGAGGATCTGCATGTCGATGGTGCGTTTGGCGGCGGGTGGCATCCGGGTGGGAAAAAGGGAAGGAAACTCGAATGACGCATGCCGCCCAAGACGCAAGACGGACGGGGCGCGGCGGCGGGGCCTCCCGCCGCGCATCCAAAATGGTCGGGGTGGAGAGATTCGAACTCTCGGCCTCTACGTCCCGAACGTAGCGCTCTACCAGGCTAAGCTACACCCCGATGAAGGACAGAAGACGGGCATGAAGGCTCCCCGGCGCGCGCGCAGCAAGCGGAATCTTGGCAAAGAAACCAGGGAGAAGGATTGAACCGCGAAGCAGCGCGAAGAGGCGCGAAAGGGAAGGCAGAGGCCATGGATCGACTTCGCGACCCTTGGCGTACTTCGCGGTTTACCTTCTTTCTCCGCGCCTTTGCGCCTTAGGCGCTGTCTTCGAAATAGACCGGTGCTCCGTGGTCGGGAAACCAGGCTCG
>CBINGR010000100.1:0-13004 GCA_966250295.1 uncultured Akkermansia sp.
CGTCCGGATCAAGTCCGGCACCCCCACCTTCTGGTTCTGAGCCAGCCGGGAAAAATCCAGCCCCCCCTTTGTATTCCTCGCCCCGCGCCTCTCCGGCGCGGGCTTTTTTCTTAGCTGGCGTCGGCGGAGGTCTGGGCGCTGTCGTCGAAATAGATCAGGCCGGCCTGACCGTAGAAGGAGGCGAATCAGCCGGTGGGGAGAACTTTCACCGTACTTTGGGCCGGAAATAAATCGGCGCGTAGGAGCCGAGTTGGATCGAGCGCTCCTCAATTCGGGCGACGACGGCACGGTCGGTTTCCATTGCGGTTACTTTGCCGGCCGAGAGTTGCAGAACAAAATCGCAGGGCTCGTCGAAGGTGACTTCGGGCCGGCCGTCGCCGTTCAGGTCGATCGCATCGCCATGGCCGCCGGCCGACGTGCGGCCGACGTAAAGCGTGCCGTTCACCCGGCCGAGCACGGAGGAGAAGTTCGCGCCGTCGCGCACGAAACTCACCAGCACGGTCTCCGCCGAGGGATCGCCGGCGGCGCGCGGATACACGAAGGTCTCGACGGTCCCGTCTTCGGAATCCGTCACCTGTATGGGACGCAGATCGCCGTAGGCACTGCGCATGGGAGCGGTGGAGGCGTCGAGCCGGTGGGTGGACTTCAGGGCTAGAAAACATTGCTGGTCCGGCTCTGTCTCGGGCACCGAGGGGACATGGACGCGCAATTCATCAATGTTGGGGGCATCCTGCCCGGTAGTGAAAAGCCGGATACGGTTGTTTTTTCCGGCGGCCAGCGTGACGGGCACGTAGAGCGGATGCCAGTCGTCGAAACTGCCCGTGCTCGGGAAGGCGATCTCGGATGAGACGTCGTTGACCGTGAGTGTGACGGCCCGAGTGGCCCCTCCGGTCGCGCCGGGGCCCTGAGCGTAACGGAAACCGACCGCGGTTTTGCCGCCGGCGCCGCCGTCCACCGCCGTCCACTCGAGCGCGCCTCCCTCCGGCGGGAAATCGGCGAAACCGGTATCGTGGAAGCCTGTATGGTCGTGCTCGATGTGCGTGCCGCCGGAGGCACGGGCCGTCTCGGCCTGAAGTACGGTGACGGGGCCGCCGGCCGGCGGGTAGGCGGTGGTGGCGAGGCGGGCGGTGGTTTCTCGGGCGAGCAGCGTGCGCCCGTCGAACTCCAGCAGCGGCCAGATCACGCCGAAGGGCCCGTCGCCCGCGCTGCGCACGGTGTCGATCAGCGCGCCATCGGGCGTGAGCGCGATCTTCATCGTGAAAACCGGGCCGGTCTGGCCGGGCCGAGGTGCAAAGGCGCAGGTGCCGCGCACGAGGAGCGGATGGACAAATTCCGGGACAAAAGTCGCGGCGTAGCGGGCGGGCTGCTGACAGACACGGGTCCAGGCGCCGGTCTCGAGAAAAATGGGTGCGAAGCTCACGCCGTTTTCGAACTTCGAGGTTGCGGCGCCGTCGCCGGGACCGAGGCGTGAGTCCCAGCCGGGGCGGCTGAAGCGAACGATGCCGAGCGTACTCCACTGGACACCGGCGTAATTGTCGGTCTGGCCGCGGGTGCAAAGTTGCAGTTGGAGGCCACCCGCGTTGAGAAAGGAGTTCGCGTAGCTTTCCGGAAGCGTGAGCGCATAGCCGCCGATCTCGGCCGGGGTGGGCTGCTCGGGGATTTCGGAACGACGGTTGAAGAAGGCCTCGGCGGTATGGATCTCGACGTAGCCGTTGTAGTTGGTGAGCGCGCTATAATTGGCGTAGCGGGTCTTCAGCGAGGGGTGGAAGAGGTTCTTCGTGACCGACATCCAGCCGGGTTCCTGCTGGAAACGCCAGGCGCTGCGGAAGGCGAGCCGCGCGGCGCGGCGAAACTGGCCGGCGCGAAACGCATCGCCCTCTCGCCAGGCGGCCTCGGCCATCATCTCGTAGTCGTTGGCGTAGACGACGTCGTTCCACACGTGGTCGCCGGTGCGGCCGCCGGCAGGGGCTTCGCCGGAGCCGCCCATGAGGAGCAGGCAGACGGAGAGGTTGCGGTGAATGAGCTCGCGCATCTCGGCGGCCGAGGCGCCGTCGTAGCCATGCTCGAGCAGGTCGAGGAGGTTGCCGGCGGCACCGCCGTTGTAGGCGAAGGTTTCGGGCGAGCCGGTGTCGTCGTGATAGAGAAACAACGGTGGCGTCCGGCCCTGCTTTTCCTCCGCGCGGCGAAAGCGGTCGCGCTGGCTGCCCTCGGAGGCTCGAGTCCAGTTGCCTTCGATCCAAGCGGTGCCGTCGGCGATGAAGCCGTCTTGCTGGCGCAGCCACTCGCCTTTCGAGGCGTAGGTGCGCCAGTTTTGCTTCACGCCGAGGTTCATGAAACGGCCCCGGGGGAGCGAGAGGCGTTCGCGCCAGAGCTGGAGCTTTTCCGCGGTGAGCTCGGAGGGATGCCGGGGCTGCAGCAACACGAAGAGCCGGTAGGCCTTCATCATGGGGGCGACGAAAAATTCGCCGTGGTTATCGGTCGCCTTGCCGTCAGAGATATCCAGCGTGCAGCGATCCATGGCGCGGATCGCGGGGGTAAGCAGCTCGGGCGCCCGGTCCTGGGCGAGGAGGGTGGCGGCGGCGAAGGCGAAGTAGGGCGTGGCGTATTGCACCTCCGCGTGATTGTAGGGGTCTCGGATGGCGCCGTTGTTGGCGTCGGCTGGCTTGGCGGCGTCGTAGCGCTGGAGGGTGGCGATCGCACGCACGATCCCCTCGAGGCGGTCGAGCAACTGTTCCCTGGAATCCGCAAACGGGGTCCAGGGCCGGGCGGCGAGATGAAAACGGACCTCGGGCGCGGCCTGCGGCAGGCCTTGGTCGGCGGCGACGAGGGCGGCCGGGAGAAGACAGAGCGCGGACAAGGCGACGCGGCGGGGCATGGCGGGCGGAGAACGGTTCAGCGAACGAGCGTGGCGTCGAGGCGGAGGAAAAGCCGGCTGGGCGGCGTATCCGGAAGCTGGATGCGGGCGACGCCGGATTCCTCCGGCAGCTCGATGGAGTAGGCAGGATCGAGTTCGGAGGGCAGCCCGGTGGCACGGATGACGGCGACCGGCTGCCAGGAGACAAGATCCTCGGAGCGTTCGAGGGTGAACTCGGCGTCCATGCGGGTGCGATCCAGCGGGAACTCGCAGGCGGCGCCGTCGAAGCCGAGCCGGGGTGCGGATGCGGGGTCGAGGGGATCGCCGAGGAGGGCGTATTCGAGGAAGTTGGGCACGCCGTCGCCGTCGGCATCCTCCTCCGCGTCGTCGGCCCCGCCGAGCGAATGCAGGGCGGACCAGCCCGCATAGGAAGACGCGGGCTGGCCAAGGCGGCCGAGGATCCGGGTGGAATAGTTCGTGTAGGAATTGTAGGTGCCGTGGAACCAAAGGAGGCACTCGGTGCGGCCGTGGTTCATCGGGACGATCGGCCGCAGGTTGTCGGCCGGCGAGTCGGTGGTGAGCTGGGTCCAGGTAAAGGTGAGGCCTCCATCGGCGGTGAAGCCGCGCCAGAGCTCATAGCGGTTGTTGGCGCGCAGCGGGACGTCGGCGGTGTCGGTGAGGTTGAAGGGGGCCGCGGCGTTGGAGGAGATATAGACGATGCGGGGATCTTCGGGATCGAGGCACATGCCGCCGCCGTAATCCGATTCCGCCGCATAGATGCCCCGGCCGGCGTGGGCGATGAAACGTTTTTGCCAGGCGGTGCCGGTCCACCGGGCGTAGTAGTAGTAGATGCGCGAGGTGGACCAGGTCGCGTCGGTGCCGACCTGGACCTGGAAGACGCAGACGGGGAGGCCGGCGCGGTCGTAGTGAACGTCCCAGGTCCAGCCGCGGGCGAAGGGAATCCAGTCGTCGGGCCCCTGGCCCGGGCTCCAGGCGGCTTCGGAGTATTGGTAGACCACGTTACCGCGCTCGCCGGCATCGTGATCGAGGGGGATGTTGGCGAGCGTATCGATCAGGGTGCCGTCGGTCTTGTAGAGGCCTCCGTCCCGATAATAGAGGTGATACACGGAGTTGGCGACGTCGCGCGGGTGGCCGTCGGTATAAATCAGGTCGATGCGACCGGTGCCATCGCTGGTGTAGCGCGGATAGGGGCGGGTGCTGCCGCTGCCGGTGCCTAGAAGCTGGCGAGAGGCGCCCCAGGTCGCGCCGTTGTCGGTGGAGATGGTCAGCGTAGGGTTGAAGTTGATACAGCGGGAAAAGTTGTAGAGGGCGTCCGCCTCGCCGGTCAGGCGGTAAGTGTTGGCGTAGGTGTTGGCGGCGGGGGTGGCGCGGACGATCTCTGCCCCCCAGTCGGAGTTGGCGGCGGGTCGAGGGACGAGGGAGGTGCGCTGGTAAAACTGGCTGCCGGCGATGTGCTTGGAATAGAGCGCCAGCAGGCGCCCGTCGGGCAGCACGGTGAGGGAGGGGTTGTTGTGATCGTCTTTCTGGGCGGAGGCGGACGTGCTGAGGACCATGTGGGTGGTCTGGCCGGTGTCCAAGTCGCGCCGGGTGACGCCGTACTGGCCGTCGGCCCTGACGTAGCCGGAGTAGAGCGAACCCTGGTGGATGATGGCGCGTTCATCGTTGAACCAGGTCCAGGCGCCGTCGGGGGCGATCTCGACGCCGCCGCCGGGCAGCGGGGGCTCGACATAGGGCGCGCCGAGGAAAAAGCCCTCCAGCCAGGAGCGGCTGCTCCAGTTGGTTGCGGTGCCGTCGCCATCATCCGAATACAGGCGAAGGCTGCCGTCCGCGCCCGCGGCGGCGTTGCCGACGAAGCCGAGGTACTGGCGCCGGTTGGAGCCGCTTTCGCTGCTGAGCCCGTAATCGGTGACGCGGCCGGCGGGGGCGCCGGGCGTGAAGAGGGTGAGGCTGTCCGCGGAGAGGCCGGCTTTCACCTGCCAGCTCTCGGTGGGCACGGAGAGGTAGGCGACGTAAACGCCGTAGGCCGTGCCCGGCGTGAGTCCGGTGACGGTGGTGACGAGGGTGGCGGCATCGCCGACGCCGCCGTTGGCGTCCTTCTCGAAGATCTCGCGGTGGCCGGCCGCATCGAAGCCGAAACCGGTCCGCCGGCGCCAGAGGGCGCCGGAAGTGAAGCCGGTGTTCGAGGCATCGTCCGTAAAGAAGGGCGAAGGCGTGCCGGCAGCCGCGGCGGTATTGGAAGCGTCGATGTCGATGAAGACCCCGGGAGGAAGGTCGGCAGCCGTCGCGACGGCGCAGAGCGAAAGGACTCCAAGGAAGAGCCGGAAGGATGGAAGCGGCATCGCGAAGGGTGGCGGAGGGGCGTGACGCGACGCTTAGCGGCGGACGGGATTGCGCAGGAGGGGAGCTTTTCCGGCCGGGCGGGGGCCGTCCTGGGGAACCGGGCTCTCCTCGGGCGGCGCCAGCGGCAGAGGGACAACCGGCGCGGGCTGGCCGAGGCGGCCGAGGACCCGGGTGGAATAGTTCGTGTAGGAATGGTAGGTGCCGTGGAACCAAAGGAGGCATTCGGTGCGGCCGTGGTTTTCCGGAACGATGGGGCGGAGGTTATCGGCCGGGGAGTCCTTGGTGAGCTGGGTCCAGGTGAAGGTGAGGCCTCCATCGGCGGTGATGCCCCGCCAGAGCTCGTAACGGTTGTCGGCGCGCAACGGAATGTTGGCGGTGTCGGTGAGGTTGAAGGGATCGGCGGCGTTGGAGGAGATGTAGACGACGCGCGGATCGACCGGATCGAGCGCCATGCCGCCGCCGTAGTCGTCTTCGGCCGCGTAGAGTGGCCGGCCGGCGTGGGCGATGAAGCGTTTTTGCCACGTGGTGCCGGTCCAACGGGCGTAGTAGTAGAAGATGCGGTCGTGGTTCCAGCCGGTGCCGGTGACGTTATCGCGCTGTACCTGGAAGGCGCAGACGGGCCGCCCGTCGCGACCCTGGTGGACATCCCAATTCCAGGCCCGGCCGGTGGGAATCCAGTCGTCGGGGCCGTCATTCGGGCCCCAATTTTCTGCACGATAGCGATAGATCACGGAACCACGCTCGCCGGCGTCGTGGGCGAGCGGGAGGTCGGCGAGGGACTTGAGGATCGAGCCGTCACTGCGGTGAAGGGCGCCGGCCTGGTAGTAGAGATGGTAGAGGGAATTGGCGACGTCGCGCGGATGGCCGTCGGTGTAGGTGATATCGATGCGGTCCTGGTGATTGGAGGCGAGGCGGATATAGGGCCGGGTGCCGCCGGTGCCGGTGCCGATGAGCTGGCGGGCAGGTTTCCAGGTAGCTCCGAGATCGTCGGAGACGGAGAGGGTCGGGTTGAAGTTCAGGCAGCGGTGGAAATTGTAGAGCCGGTTGCCTTCGCCGGAGAGGAGGTAAGTGTTGGCGTAGGTATTGGCGGCGGGGGTGGGGCGGACGATTTCGGGGCCCCAGTCGGCGTCGGTTTTGGGCTGAGGCACGAGAGAAGTGCGCTGGTAATACTGGCTGCCGGCGATGTGCTTGGAATAGAGCGCGAGGAGGCGGCCGTCGGGGAGGACGGTGAGGGAGGGATTGTTGTGGTCGTCTTTTTGGGCGGAGGCGGAGGTACTCAAGGTCATGTGGTACAGCGCTCCGTCGGCGAAGTCGCGGCGGGTGACGCCGTATTGGCCACCGGCTTTGACGTAGCCGGCGTAAAGTGCGCCCTCGTGCACGATGGCGCGTTCGTCGTTGAACCAAGTCCAGGCGCCGTCGGGGGCGATGCTCACGGAATCGCCGGGGTTGGGTACGGCGGTGGGCTGGCCGATATGGAAACCCTCGAGCCAGGAGCGTGCCGACCAGTTGCGCGCGGTGCCGTCGCCATCGTCCGAATACAGGCGAAGCGTGCCGTCGGGACCGGCGACGGCCTCGCCGATTAGCCCGAGGTATTGGTGCCGGTTGGAATTCTGCTCGCCGCTGAGACCCAGGTCGGTGACGCGGTCGGCGGGCTGCGTGGGGGTGAAGAGAGTGAGCTTGTCGGCGGCGAGGCCCGCCTGGACCTGCCAGGCTTCGTTAGGGCTGGAGAGGTAGGCGACGTAGACGGGATAGGTGGCGCCGGGGAGGAGGCCGGCGACGGTGGTCACGAGAGGCGCGGCGTCGCCGACGCCGCCGTTGGCGTCCTTCTCGAAGACTTCCCGGTTGCCGGCGGTGTCGAAACCGAAGCCGGCACGGCGGCGCCAGAGCGGACCCGAAGTGAAGCCGGGATCGGCCGGGGAGTCGGTGAAAAAGGGCGCGGGCGAACCGCCGGACGCGGTGGTGTTGACGGTATCGATATCGACGAAGACTCCGGGCGGCAGGCCAGCGGCCTGCAGAACGGAAGAGAAGACGAGGAGAGCGGGCAGGCGAAGGGAGGAGGGGACGATCATGGAAGGCAGGGAGGGGGGACCGGAGAGGGGTGAAGCGATCAGGGGGTGTTGGGCAAAGGAGAGGTGACCACGGGCGCGCCGAGATAGAAGCCGTCCAGCCAGGTGCGGGAGACCATGGAGGCCTCGGTGCCGTCACCGTCATCCGAATACAGCCAGAGTGCGCCTTCGGAACCGACGGTGGCGTTGCCTACAAAGCCCAGATACTGGTTGCGGTTGGAGTTTTGTTCGCCGGTCACGCCGAGATCGATGATGCGGCCGGCCGGACGCTGGCGGGTGAAAAGCGTGAGGCTGCCGGGGGAAAGGCCGGCCTTCACCTGCCAGGTCTCGGTGGGACGGGAGATGAAGGCGACATAGACGCCGTAGGTGGCGCCGATGGGCAGGTCGCGGGCGATGGTCACGAGGGGGCAGGCGTCGCCGATCCCTTCGTTGGCGTCTTTCTCGAACACGTCGCGATTACCGCCGAGATCGAGGCCGAAGCCGGGCCGCCGACGCCAGAGAGGACCCGAGAGAAAACCTGGCGCGGTGCCGTCGTCGGTGAAGAAAGGGTCGGGAAAGCCGCTGACGGCGGAGGTGTTGATGTAGTCGATGTCGACGAAGATGCCGGGAGGGGAGGGCGGGGCGTCGGCGGCGCGGAGGCGCAGGCCGTTCAGGCGGACGCGGTTGTCCTCGCTGTTTTCCCGGAAGGTAAGCTCATAGGCCGAGTGGCCGTCCGAGCGGATGGTGTAGGTCACCGGCGTGATGGTGAAGACGTGCTTGGGGACGAGGACCTCGGGCGCCTCGCCGACGCGGCCATAGCCGATGCTGAGGGCGCCGGGGTAGGAACGGTCGAAATGCCAGGATTCGACGGTATAGGAGCCCGCCGGCAGGCCGGCGATGCGCAGTACGATGGCGGAATTTTCGCCGTCGATCATGGCGAAATCCTTCAACACGGGATCGGCGTAGTCCCGGGTCCGGGAGTCGATTCCTTCGCTCGCCAGAGTGAAGGTGATGGGGCCGTTGGTCACGCTGGCGCCGGTGGCGGCGGGCACCGCTTGGTGAAGCGTCGCGGGTGAGAGCGGGGAGGCCTGGAAGTCCAGCCAGGCGAGATCCGCGCGGGAAACGGTCGCGGCGAGGAGGGCTGTGAGAGCGGGCAGCAGGCGTGAAGCGGAGGAACGCATTGTCGTGGTGGGGGGTGAAGGGGAGCGCGGAGGCGGGCTTAGAAGCCGCCCTCGGTGCGATCGAGGCGCCAGAAACGTTTCGGTTCGCCGGGCACGAGGGTGTGCACGTGCTCGAAGACGGCGCCGGTGCCGGTGCGGGTCTCGACTTCGGTCCAGTCGACCAAGTCGGTGCTGGTGAGCAGGCGGTAGGTGAAGCTTGGTTCGGAGCGCCAGTGGATGCGCACGCCCGCGCCGTCGGCGGCGCTCTCGATCCCGGGCTGGGGAGAATGATTGAAATAGTCGGCGGCGTCCCATTCGAGGACGGAGATGCGGGCGGCGAGATTGGCCGGGGCGGTGAAGCCCTGGCCTTCGGAAGGCTGGTAGAGGAAATGGAGCTGGCGGCGCTGGTCCCAGAGCTCGTTGTCGATCATCGTCTCGTAGTTTCCGAGGTTTTCGGAGGTGAGATTGAAACTGATCCAGAGAAGACGGTCCGGATCCTGGGCCTTGGGCAGGGAATGGACGATGGTGATGCCGTTGGAGACGCCGGTGCTCAGGCTGGCGTCGGCATTGGTGAGGTTGCTGGCCTGGTTGTCGCGGTAGGCGACGATGATGCGGTCGGCGTCGTCGCGCACCACGGTGGGGCGGCCCAGATCGCGGACATGGTTCTCGGCGTAGCGGGTCCCGGCCGGATCGGTGACACGAGAGGAGACGGCCCGGGCCTGCCAGGTGCCGTTATCGTGGCGGAAGACGACCATGTACTGCCGGCGGCGGTTGCCCGTGCCGGTCTCGGGGGCCCACCAAGTGGCCGTGACTGGGTTGCCGGCGGAGTCGAGGCAGGTGCTGGCTTGGTTGATGAGGCTGTAGTTTTCCGGGATATCGTGGATCACCTCGGCCGTGGTGCCGGCGCCGGCCTCGCCGTCGCGCGTGATGGGGAGATTGTAGGGCGTGCCGTCGAAGTGCTGCCAAGTGAGGCCGGCGTCGGGCGAGCGGGCGAAGTTGAGGCGGTTGTTGGTCTGGTAGCCGGAAGCGCCGCTGCCGGAGTCGGAGGTGCCGCTGGAAAAGCGCCAGCACCAAGTGAGGATGAGGTCGTCGCCGTCGGGGCCGCCGAGCTGGGGCATGTTCAGGTAAGCATTGTAGTTGGGCGACCAGCCGGTGCCTTTGATGAAGGGCGACTGGGTGGAGGCGGAACCGTGGACGTTCGCCCAGGCGTGAGTGGCGAGATCGTAGCGGTTGACATAGGTGTCGCCGTTGCCGGAGGCGACCTCGCGGAAGAGGAAGAGCAGATCGCCGTCCGGAAGCCGGAGGAACTGGGGATAGGTGACCTGGCTCTCGGTGCCGGTCATGGTGAGGTCGGGCCCGAGCACGATGGGTGCGGAACCCGTCACCGGCGCGGTCGATTTCGAGTAGTGGAACGCATCGCCGTGCATGCCCCAGGAGAGGTGCATGTAGCCTTCGCCGTCGATGCCGAAGGAGATGACGTCGTGGCCATCGGTGATGGTATTGGCGGTGAAGGTCGGATGCCGGAAGACCTCCCAATGCGAGGAGCCCAGGGTGCGGCGGCCGATCCAGAGGGTGTTATTGTAGGCCGCGGCGGAATCGTATTGGTGGCGGCCATACCAGGTCATGAACTGCTGGCCGCCGAAGGTCTGAAGCGAGCAGCGGACGAAGGCGACGGAGTTGATGGCGGAGGAGCCGGCGTAGCCGAACTCGCTGGTGGCGGCGTCGCCATCGTCCACGGGGACGAGTTTCACCGGAGTGCCGGCCGGCCGCGAGAGGGGATCGATGGGCGATGTGGAGGCGGCGTATTCCTGAAAGTTGGAGAAGCGGTCGCCGTCGGAATCGTCGCCGGCGTTATACGCCAGAGTGGCGAACTGGCTTTGTTCCCAGGTGTCGGGCAGACCGTCGGCATCCGTGTCGGCGGGAGTGGACGCGCGGTTCCGCGGGACGCTGCCGGCGGCGAATTCGTCGGCGTTGGACGAGCCGTCGCCGTCGGGATCCGCGGTCGGGGTCTGTGCGAGACTGCCGAAGTGAGTCTGCTCCCACTCGTCCGGCAGGCCGTCGGCATCGGTGTCGTCGGGATCATTCGGGACGGTCGGATCGGAGCCGGCGAGATATTCCTGGAGGTTGGTGAGGCCGTCGGAGTCGTAGTCCCCGCCGGCAGTCTCATCGAGGTCGCCGAAGTGGGCGGTTTCCCAGTCGTCGGGAAGCTCGTCGGAGTCAGAGTCGGTGATGCCGAAGACGAACTCGGATGGGCTGCGGGCAACGGAGCTGATGCGCACCTGGTCGAGCAGGCCGGCGAGGCTTTCGCCGGCATTGTTGCGGTTTTCGTTGCCGAGGGTGAGGGGACCCTCGATGGAGGCGGCGGAGGTGGAGAGCGCGACAGTCTGGGGCGTCCCGACGGGGTTGGCGGCGGTGTACACGGCGTCCAGGGCGGTCCAGTAAAAACGGACTTGGGCACCGTCGTAGACGAAGGCGACGTGAAACCAGGTGCCGGTCGCGTAGGCGTGAGGGCCGGAGGACGGGAGCGTGGCGGTGAACTGCTGGCCGGCACCGATAAGGTTAAAGTCGAGGAATTGGGTGGTGCCGCTATTGTTGATTCGGAATTGAAAACCGCGGGTCCCGGCGGACGAATCGGTCGAAATGATCTCGCGGGCGCCGCTGCTGGTGCCTGGGCGAACCAGGGCTTCGAGGGTAAAGGGCGCGGTCCCGCCCACCCCGAGGGTGGAAAGGGCGACGCGGTCGGTGCTCAGGCTGGCCGCGCTGACGTCGGCACGGTAAGCGCCGCTGCCGTTGCCATCGTAACCGAGGAGCTGACCCGCGCCGCTGAGGTCGGCCGCGCTGCCGAAGCCGGGGGCGCCGGCCGCGCCGAGCACGGTCGTAACGGTCGGCGGAAGGGCGGTGGCGGTGGCAAGCGACACGGCAAAGACGGAACGCGCGGCCGAGCCGAGATTGGCGGAGGCGGTGGCCCCGGAGGCCTCCTCGAACTGGTACAGGTGCAGCGTGGCCGCATCCGCCGCATAAGGGGCGCGTAGCGCGGCCTGAGCGGTCGCGAGCAGGAAGGGGACAGGCAGCAGACGAAGGAAACGCACGGGGACGAGGGGAGACGGAAAAGGAGAGGAGACGCGACAGGCGGGCAGCGAGGGGAGGGAAGATCGCGAAAAGCTCGGAGCCAGTAAGCCGAGGCCGATTCGAGAAGAGGCCTGGGAATTTTCTGTCGCAAGCCACGGAGGCGCGAAACCCCTCGCTTGGTTTAACGTATCCCTGGTCTAACCTTTTACCCGCGCCCGGCGGCTCTTATGGAAGAGGACCGCTTAAATCAAACAGGGGCGACGCCCGTTTGAATGGGAGGCAAGTTTATCGTTATATATTACAACATAAAGACTTGAATAGAAAAGTGGCCCGCGATGATTTCACGAAAGGAGCGAAGTTCTCAGGAACATTCTCCTACCTCAAAGTAGGTATAAACAGGTATGATTTTACGCTAAACTATACGTGGCGTTGCTTAGATTTCGCTTTTGCGCTCCGGTCGATCACGGACGCCGTGCAACCCCGCGCGGCGTCTGGTCAGCCCCGACCGCCCCTGCCCGTTTGATGACTGGCCATTCACCCCCCAATGAAAGGCAGGACAACAACCCCATGTATAAAACAGTAAAAACCCTCGTCGGAGCCCTCGCTTTCGGGCTTCTTGGTCTCACCCAGCTCCACGCCGCGTGGACCGTCGGCTACCCCTGGGGCCGTACACACAACGGCAGCGCCTATATGACGCATGGCGGCGATGTCATGACGGCCACCCAGCCGGGCAGCAACGGTTATAAATACAATTCAGGCGCCTCCTATAGCTCGGTGAAACTATATGCCTGGTCTGGCGATCCCACCATGGGTGCCCAGGCTTATTGCAATGTCAGCGCGCGCGTCCGCGGCGTCTGGCCCGCGTTCTGGTTTACGACCGAGGGTGCCTGGACCGGCGAGGTGGATATCGCCGAGTGGAAGGGTGACAACAATTGCTGGCAGAACACCTACGATGGCGGCTGGGAGACCAAGCTCACCTCGGCCAACGCCGCGGTGTTCAAGGCCCATTGCTGGCTAATCAGCACCACTGCCGGCCAGAATAACATGCGGGTCGATCTCTCGATCAACAATTCCGTGAAGGCCAGCCACACTGGCAACAACTTCCGCAATAAAAACTTCTGGCTTATCCGTAACTTGCAGATGGAGGGTTCCTCCGGCTCCCCCGGACCGGCGAGCGCTTCCTATACCTGCAACGGCATCAGCCAGTGGTGATGCCCGCGGGATTCCAGGCAGTTTAACGTCATTTGGCGGCCGCCCTCCCCGGACGGCCGCCTTTTTATAAATGAACGAAGCTCCACGCCGAAGCTTTTTGAAAGTTTGTATAACGTATACTCCTTGGGGCCTGTTCAGGCTGGGTCACATTATACGATAAAATAAGCGCAAGATTGAGTATTATGCGGATTACTAATCTTTTTCTTCCGAAGCTGCACAATCCCGCGTGCATTCGGTCAGTCCCTTGACTGCCTCCTGTTCAGCCTGAGCGGTCTGGCCTATCTACCCCCCAAAAAAAACAGG
>CBINGR010000101.1:0-12393 GCA_966250295.1 uncultured Akkermansia sp.
CACCCTGTGTCGTAGCAGTCACCACGCCTACGACGGCTCGCCCTCCCCTTAACCCTGTCTAGGAGGTCCCGGAGTGGACGCTTACAATCGAGCTTCTCGTTGCAGAGAGAGTAAACTGCCATGTATCTTACCGTCCGGACGGTTCAATGAAAGGTCCACACACTCCATCCACTGTCCCCGGAACCTCGCCCTTGGCCCGCGAGACCTTCGCGGACTGTGGCTACTAACCGGGTAAGAACCGCGACTCGAAAGAACTATGTTGCGCCAGCCGAGAAAGCGCTACGAGTCGCGGCAAGTTCATTGTAAGCGGCCGGCCGGGTGCCTCATAGGCGGGTGAGGTCGGAGCTGGTAGGCTTGAGGTGTTACCGATTTTTTGGCATCGTAGTTTTAGCTTTTTTGGGGTCGTAGCAAGAAACGCGAGGAAACGGTGAAAAGCGGATAGCACTTGCGGCGACCGGGCCGGGTGTTGGAGTCGGCGGCCTCGATGAAGGCGCAGTGGATCACTTTCCCGAGCCGGGGCGACGCCCGCGGGCTCCTGGTTCCCATGGAGGCCTGCAAGGTCGTGCCCTTCGCGATCCAGCGGGTTTACGCCCTGGTCCGGCTTCAGGCTGGGCTGACGCGCGGGGCCCACGCCCACCACCGGCTGCGGCAGGTGATCGTGGCCCTGGCCGGCTCCTGCCGGGTGCGGCTCGACGACGGCCGCGCCGAGACGTCGGTGGCGCTGGACGACCCGGCCCGCGGCCTGGTGCTGGAGCCGATGGTGTGGCATGAGATGGCGGATTTTTCCCCGGATTGCGTGCTGCTGGTGCTCGCGGACGCCCACTACGACGAGGCCGACTATATCCGGGACCGCGGGGAGTTCCTGCGCCTCGTCCAAACCGCTTCATGACGAACCCGATCCCCTGCCTGGACCTGAAGGCCATCAACGCCCGCCACCGCGCGGAGCTGATCGAGGCGTTCACGCGCGTGCTCGACTCGGGCTGGTATGTGCTGGGCGGCGAGGTCGCTGCCTTCGAGCGTGAGTTCGCGGCCTGGTGCGGCGCGGGCCACGGCGTCGGCGTGGGCAACGGCCTCGACGCGCTTACCCTGATTTTCCGCGCCTACCTCGCGCTCGGGACGATGGCGGAGGGGGACGAGGTGATCGTGCCGGCCAACACCTACATCGCCTCGATCCTGGCGGTGAGCGAGGCGCGGCTGCGGCCGGTGCCGGTCGAGCCCGATCCGACGACCTTCAACCTGGATCCGGCGCGGATCGAGGCGGCGCTCACGCCGCGCACCCGGGCGATCCTGCCGGTGCATCTCTACGGGCGCGCGGCGGACATGACGGCGATCACGGCGATCGCGCGCCGCCGCGGCCTGAAGGTGGTCGAGGACTGCGCCCAGGCCCACGGGGCGATCCACGCCGGCCGGAGGGTGGGCACGTGGGGCGACGCGGCGGGTTTCAGCTTTTACCCCACGAAGAATTTCGGCGCGCTGGGCGACGCGGGCGCGGTGACGACGGACGACGCGGCGCTGGCGGACACGGTGCGCACCCTGCGCAACTACGGTTCGGAGAAAAAATACCACAACCGGATGCGCGGCGTGAACAGCCGGCTGGACGAACTTCAGGCGGCCCTGCTGCGCGTGCGGCTGCCGCGGATCGATGCCGAGAACGCGCGCCGGCGGGAACTCGTGGCGCTCTACCGCCGGGCGATCGTGCATCCCGGCGTGCGCACCCCGGAGGCGCCGGCGGAGGCGGCGGAGCACGTGTGGCATCTTTTTGTGGTGCGCTGCGCGCGGCGGGACGCCCTGCAGGCGCACCTGGCGGCGCAGGGAGTGCAGACGATGGTACACTATCCGATCCCGCCGCACCGCCAGGGCGCCTACGCCGGCGGCGAGTTGGGCGGACCCTGGCCGCTCACGGAGGCGATCCACGACGAGGTGTTGAGCCTGCCGATGGGCCCGCATCTCACGGACGCCGAGGCGGAGCGGGTGGCGGCGGCGGTGAACGGGTGGGCATGAGGCGGGTCTCGCAGGCCGTGCGGCGCTTGGCCAGCTCGACGGGGGCGCGACAGGTCGCGGGCAATCTCGCCTGGTTGCTGGCCGAAAAGACATTGCGGCTGGTCTGCGGCCTGGCGGTGGGAGCCTGGGTGGCCCGGTATCTCGGACCCGGGCCTTTCGGCCTGCTCAACTATGCCTGGGCCCTGGCGGGGCTGGCGCTTTTCCTGCCGGCGCTGGGCCTGGACGACGTCGTGCGGCGCGAAGTCCTGCGCGTGCCGGGGGCGGACGAGGCGATGCGGGTCTTGGGGACGGCCTGGCGGTTGCGGGCGGCGGCGGGGCTGGCCGCATACGGATTGTATTTTGCGGCGGTCTGGGCGGGGAGCGTCGAGGAGCGCCCTTTGCTGTTGGTCTCCGGCCTGATGCTCTTGCAGCCCGCATTATGGGTGCCGGAACTGTATTTCCAGGCACGGGACCAGGCGCGGCGGGGCGCGAGGATGCAGTTGATCGCGTTGGTGGTCGGAAGCGCGGCGCGGATCGCGCTGGTGGCGAGCGAGGCGAGGCTCATCTGGTTCGCGGTTGCGGGCATGGGGGAGGTACTTCTGGCCGCAGGGCTTTTCTGGGCGATGGCGCGGACCGAGGGGGGAGCGGGATGGTGGCGCAAGTGGGATCGCGAGCTGGCCGCCGGCCTGATGCGCTCCGGTCTGCCCCTGCTTCTGGCGGGCGCGGCGGTGTCCGTCTACATGAAGATCGACCAGGTCATGTTGCGGGCGATGGCGGGGGAGGAGGAGGCCGGCATCTATGCGGCGGCGGTCCGCCTTTCGGAGGCGGTGTATTTCCTGCCGGTGGCGACGGTGATGGCGCTGTTGCCGGCCTGGTCGCGGGCCCGCGAGGCCGGCGGGGCCGGCGCCGAGCGCGCAACGCAGGGGATGTATGATCTTTTGACCGCGCTCGCGTTTTGCTTCGCGGCGCCGGTCACGTGCTTGTCCGGCTGGCTGGTCACGCTCGCGTTCGGCGCGGAATTTGCGCCCGCCGCTCCAGTGCTCGCCATTCATGCCTGGGCCGCGATCTTCGTTTTCCAGGGGGTGGTCCGCAGCCAGGAATGGGTCCTGGAGGATCTGAACCGCTGGACCTTGTGGACGACCCTCGCGGGCGCGGCGGCGAACGTGGGACTCAACTGGCTGTGGATCCCAGGCTTCGGCGCGGCGGGCGCGGCGGCGGCGACATTGGTCTCCTATGGCGTGGCGGTGTGGCTGCTGCCTTTTTGTTTTCGGCCCACTCGGCGTTCGGCCTTGCGGCAGACAAAGGCCTTGCTCTTGCCGGCAACTGGCTGGCGCTATGTGCGCGACCTCAAGAAAACGCATGATTAGACGGAGCAGGGAAATTCTCGGCCGCTGGCGGCGGCGCACGGCTGAAAAACTGGGATGCGACGTGTACTCCTGGCCGGCCTTGAACGGGCTGGACCGGCGCCTGGACGCGGTGTTGGGCGCGGTGCCGGGGATCTTCATCGAGGCGGGGGCGAACGACGGCTATCTGCAGAGCAACACCTACCACCTGGAGCGGTTCCGGGGCTGGCGCGGCCTGCTGATCGAGCCGATCCCGGAACTGTGCGAACGCTGCCGCGCGGAGCGGCCTGCCTCGAAGGTGGTGCAGGCGGCCCTCGTCGGCCCGAAGCACGCGGGCGGAACCATCGCCATGCACTTCGCCGGCCTGATGTCGGTCGCGGAAAACGCCTTCGGCGACGGGGAGGCGCGGCGGCGCCACGTGGAGCTGGGCGTCGGCTGCTGCGGGCTGACAGGGAGCTACGAAGTCCGCGTGCCGGCGCGGCGGCTGAGCGAGATCATCGACGCGGAGCTGCCGGGGCGGGAGATCGACCTGCTCAGCCTTGACGTCGAGGGCGGCGAGGTGGAGGCGTTGGAGGGCCTGGATCTGGAGCGCCACCCGCCCCGCTTCATCCTGGTCGAGGCGCGGGAGCGCGGGGCGATCGAAGGCCGCCTCGGTTCCCGCTACGGGACGCCCGAGGTCCTGTTCGACGCCGGGAGTTACCAGGACCTGCTTTTCCGACGCCGATGAAGATCACGGGATGGCTCAAGGACCGTTTCCGCCGGCTTCGGCGGCCGCTGGGGGTCGCCCTTCGCCATTCGCGCATCCTGCGCCAGGGGCAGGGCCATGCGCTCAGCGTGCGGCGAGGCGAGCCGGTCGACCGCGACGGGGCCCCGCTTCCGTGGTTCACCTATCCGGCCATCGAGTATCTGCGGCAGCTGGATTTCTCGCGGAGTTCCGTGTTCGAGTTCGGGACCGGGGGGTCCACGCTGTTCTGGTGCCGGCGGGCGGCGCGGGTGGTGGGGGTGGAGCACGACGCCGCCTGGCACGAGCGGGTGCGGCTCCGGCTACCGGCGAATGGCGAACTCGTGCTCGCCACGGATCCGGCCGATTATGCGCGGGTCCTCGACCGCCGTCCGGAGACTTTCGACGTGATCGTGGTGGACGGGATCGCCCGGCGCGCCTGCTGCGCCGCGGCGTTGCGCAAGCTCGCGCCGGGCGGACTGGTCATCCTCGATAATTCGGACTGGCACCACCGCTGCGCGGAACTCCTGCGCGAGAGGGGGCTGCTGGAGGTGGATATGACCGGCTTCGGCCCGATCAACGACTATACTTGGACGACCTCGCTGTTCTTCCACCGGGAGTTCCGGCTTCCCCCGGCCGGGCCCCGCCAGCCCATGCACGGGGTTGGCGGGCTCAGCCACATCGAGGAACCGGCAGAATGAATGAACCGATCCCGGTCGTGCTCTTCGCCTACGCGCGCCCCCGTCACCTGGCGCGCGTGCTGGCCTGCCTGCGCGAAAACCGCGTGCCGCTGATCCTTGCCTATGCCGACGGGGCAAAGGGCGGGGCCGACGCCGCGCGGGTGGCTGAGACGCGCGCGCTGTTGCGCGAGGTGGACTGGTGCGAGTTGCGGTTGGTGGAGCGGGCGACGAACCTCGGGCTCGGCCGCAACGTGCTCGCGGGCGTGACGGAGACGGCCGCCGCGCACGACGCCTTCATCGTGTGGGAGGACGACCTGGTCTGCGTTCCCGGGACCTATGCCTGGATGTGCGCGGCGCTGCGGCATTACGCGGATGACCCGCGGGTGATGAGTGTCTCGGGTTGGACCCATCCCCGGGTGACGCCGGCGGATGTCGGCGAGTCGCCTTATTTCGACGGCCGGGCCGACTGCTGGGTCTGGGGCGCGTGGGCACGGTCATGGAAGGGGATGACGGACGGGACCGCGCTGGAAAAGATGCGCGCGGCGGAGGCGCGGGGCTTGGCGACGAACGCCTACGGGGCCGATCTGCCGGTGCAGGCCGCCTACGAGGAGCGGAGGAACGTGTGGGCGGTGCGCTGGCTGTATCATCATTTTCAAGCCGGGGGGCTCTGCCTCCGGCCGCCTTGGTCGATGGTGGAGCATATCGGCTTCGATGCGGTGGCGACGAACGCGGCGGGAGCGACGGAGTGGGCCAACCCGCCGCTGCGCCCGGCGCCCGCCCTGCCCGCCGCCTGGCCGGAGGCGCAGGAGCACCCGGTTTGCCGCGCGAAATGGAAGGGGCAGGACCACCTCGGGTCCCGCGCCGTGCGAAGTTTCCGGCGCCGCCTGCGACGGGTGGCTCGCGGGCTTTGGCGCGGAGTGTTGCCGTCCGCGTTCCGGGCGGGCGCGGACCGGCTGCTCGGCCGGAGCTGGGTCCGAGGCGATTTTGCGCGCTGGTCCGACGCGCGGGCGGCGGCGGGCGGCTACGGCGACGGGGCGATTCTGGCCCGGGTGTTGTCGGCGACGAAAACGGTGATGGAAGGTGGCGCCTCCTTCGAACGGGACGGCATGCTCTTCGGCGCGCCCGAGCCCGACGAGGAACTGCTGCGCCGGTTGCAGGCCATCGCGGCGGAGGTGGGCGGGCGCGGGCCGCGGGTATTGGATTTTGGCGGGTCGCTGGGTTCGGGTTACTGGCGGCACCGGCTTTTTTTCCCCACGGCCCGGATGCCGGCCTGGGACGTGGTCGAACAGCCGGCCTTCGTGGAGGCGGGCCGCCGGGAGGTGTTCGCGCCCGGGCTGCGGTTTTACGCGGATATGGAAGCGGCGCAGCGTGACGGAGACCACGACGTGCTGCTTTGCTCGGCGGCTTTGCAGTACCTGGAGGATCCCTGGGGCGCTCTTGCCGCCTGGAAAACCGCGCGCGTCCGTCACGTCCTCCTGAACAACCTGCCGCTGATCGCGGGCGACCGGGACCGGCTGCGGGTGCAGGACGTACCGCCGGAGATCTATCGCGGCAGTTATCCGCTGTGGTTTTTCAGCCGCCGCAACTTCCTGCAACGGATCGCGCGCGACTACGAGATCGTGGAGGAATACGCTTCGGAGGCGGTCTGGCCGGTGGACGGGGAGCAATTGCGCTCGACGGGCCTGTGGCTTCGGCCGCGGAATACGGCATGAGCCTGTTGCAACGGATTTTTTCCGAACCCGAGCTGCGCGACGATCCGCCGGTGCTGGTGGACGTGGGGGCGGCGGGCGGAATGTGGCCCCTGTGGCGCGCCATCGCGGGTTACTCGGTGGGCGTGGGTTTCGAGCCCGATGGCCGGGACGCCGGCGCCCTGTCGGGCGGCAACGGATTCCGCCGCTGGGCCTATGTCGAGGGGCTCGTCGCGCCCTCGGCCGAGCCGGGCGAAAAGAAGCCCTTTCATCTAACCCGCGCGCCGCATTGCTCCAGCCTGCTGAAACCGAGGACGAAGGCGTTGTCGGCGTGGCAGTTCGCGGAGCTGTTCGCGCCCGAGCGCGAGGCGAGGGTCCCGGCCGTGACCCTGGCGGGGGCGCTCACCTCGCAGGGGATCCGCCGGGTTGACTGGCTCAAATGCGACACGCAGGGGCTGGACCTGAGCATCTATCTCAGCCTGCCGGAAGACTGGAGGGCGCGCCTGCTGGCGGTCGATTTCGAGCCGGGCTTGATCGATGCCTACGAGGGTGAAGACAAACTTTGGCGCACCCTGCAGGCGATGGAGTCGGAACCTTTCTGGGCCTGCGAGCTGCAGGCGGGCTTCGCGATTCGTGGCCGGGCGGCCGCATTGAAGCAGGCGCTCGGTCCCGCCTGGGCCCGGCTGGTGCCGCGGCTTGCGCCCACCGCGCCGGTTTTCGCCAACGTCCGTTATCTGCGGGATCTCGGCAAGGGGGCGCCCCTCGACCGGCGCGGGCTGCTGTTGGCCTGGGTCTTCGCCGATCTGCTCGGGCAGCACACGCATGCGTTCGAGGTGGCGGCGGAGGGGACGCGGCGGTTTCCCAGCGGATTGTTCGCGGACCTCGAACGTGCCAGCGTGAGCCGGCTGCGCCGGGCGATGCTGGGGAACCTGGCGGGCAAGGCGTGGCGCGCGCTGACCGGCACCCGCTAGGCGCGGCGGACCGGTCCTCTTTCCGCCCATGCTCCACTTCTGCACCTACTGCGATCAGGGCTATGCGGCGCGCATGCTGTGCTTGCATGCATCGCTGAAGCGGCAGGGGGAGCCCTTCCGGCTTTTCGTGCTCTGCTTCGATTCGGAGACGGAGGCGGTGGTGCGGGCGGAGGCTGCGGATTCGCTGGTGGCGGTGCCGCTTGCCGAAGTGTTGGAGTCCGATCCGGCCTACGCGGCGGTGCAGCCGTTGCGCAGCCGGGTGGAGTTCTTTTTCACCGCCACGCCCGTGCTCGTGCGCCATTGCCTGCGGCGCGCGCCCGGGGCGGAGCACATGATCTACCTCGACGCGGACCTGTACTTTTTTGGTCCCGCCTCGGCGGTGCTGGCGGAGCAGGGCGAGGCCTCGGTGGGCATCGTGCCGCACCGCTATGCGAAGCGGACGGAGGAACTGCTGCAGTTCGGGCGCTTCAACGTGGGCTGGGTATGGTTTCGGCGGGACGCGGACGGCCTGGCCTGCCTGGAGTGGTGGCGGGAGCGTTGCCTGGAGTGGTGCCACGACCACGTGGAGGGAAATCGCTTCGCCGACCAGCGCTACCTGGACGAATTTCCGGAGCGTTTCCGGGGCGTGCGCGAGATCGGGCACCCGGGCGTCAACCTGGCGCCTTGGAACGTGGAGGGCTCGGAGGTCGCGCGCGGGGCGAGCGGGCCGGAGGTAGACGGCCGGCCGGTATTGTTTTTCCACTACCAGGGGATCCGCGAGGTGGAGCCGGGCCGCTTCGACACGGGGCTGCGAGCCTATCGGGCGCCGCTCACGCGCGGGTTGCGCGAGGCGGTCTACGTTCCCTACCTGCGGGAATTGGCAAAAACGCAGGCGCTCCTGCGGGTCAGGCACGGCATCGTGCCGAATCTCGGTTACAAGCGGCTGCCGACGGGCAGGAGCTTTCGGGATCGATGGGAACGCTTCAAGGCGCGCTGGATTTGGGTGCCTTACCGGCGGCTGCGGGGCGAGCTGATCCGCATCGGGGAGGGAGTGGCGTGAGCGGTCCGGTGCACCTGGCTCACCACTGGTGGGTGTGGCCGCGCGGCGGCGGCAAGGTCTTCGAAGAGATGGCGGCGCTTTTTCCGGAGGCGGAGGTGTCGATGATCGTGCACGCGCCGGAGACGCTGACGCCGGCGATGGCGCGGCGTCGCATCCACTCCTCGCCCCTGCAGCGGATTTCGCCGCATCCGGTGGACCATCGTTGGCTGTTGCCGTTTTATCCCTGGGCGGTGCGGCGCCTCGGAGCGCCGGAGGGGACGCGGCTGTTGCTCACGAGCGACGCCTCCGTGATCAAAGGCCTGCGCAAGCCGCCTGGCTGCGTGCAGGTGTGTTACTGCCACTCGCCGCCGCGCTACCTGTGGGACATGGCCGAGGACTATGCGCGGCACACCGGCGGGCTGCGGGGCCCGGGACGCCGGATCTTTCGGATCGCGGCGGAGCGGGTGCGGCGCTTCGACCGGGAGGCGGCGGACAACGTGGATCATTTCGTCGCGAACTCGCACTTCGTGGCGGAGCGCATCCGCCGTTTTTACGGCCGCGAGGCGGCGGTGCTGCACCCGCCGGTCGAGGTGGCGCGATTCCGGCCCGCGGCGGCGGGGCCGGGCGATTACTACCTGCTCGTTTCGGAGCTGGTTTCGTACAAGCGCGCGGACCTGGCGGCGGCAGCTTGCGCGCGGCTCGGCCGGAGGCTGGTCGTGGTGGGCGACGGGCCGGAGGCGAAGCGGCTCCGGCGGAACTTCGCCGGGGCGGTGGAGTTTCGCGGCCGCCGGCCGGACGCGGAGGTGGCGGAGTTGATGGCGGGCTGCCGGGCTTTCCTGCACCCGCAACTGGAGGACTTCGGCATCACGGCAGTGGAGGCTCAGGCGGCGGGGCGGCCGGTGGTGGCTTATCGCGGCGGCGGCGCGCTGGAGACGGTGGCCGAGGGGGAGACCGGCCTGTTTTTCGACGAGCAGACGCCCGAGGCGCTGGCGTCGGCACTGACGCAGCTGGAATCGCGGCGGGAGCCCTTTTCAGCCGCGGCCTGCCGGCGGCAGGCGGAGCGTTTCGCCCCGGAAATCTTCCGCGCGGAGCTGCGGCGGCTGCTGGCGGGCTTCGCGCCGGACGTGGTGGCCGGCGGCTGATCGCCTTCCTACATCGGGATTTTTAACCGCGAAGAACGCGAAGGAGTGCGAAGTAGAAAACGGCAAAGCGGATTCGGTTTCGCGTCTCTTCGCGAACTTCGCGGTATATTTTAAGGTTTGTTCGCGCGACGCTGGCCGCGGTGTTCGTAGAGTTTGTAGAGGTGGTAGATGCCGAGTTTTTTCGAAAGCCAGAGGCGGGTGTAGCGTCCGCCGCAGACGACGAGGAGGAGGAGCTTGCCAAGCCAGCCGGGTTCGTGGCGGAGCTGCTCGCGCAAAAGGCGGAAGTGGGCGCGCGAACTGATGCCGCCCATGTCGTAGATCGCAAAGTGGCGGTCGATGAAGGTGAAGCGGGCGCCGCGGTCGAAGAGGCTGCGGGTGAGGACCCAGTCGGAGATGATGCGGTACTGCGTGGGGTAGGGCGTCTCCACGAGCATGCGGCGGCGGTAGAGAATCGCGGGGTGGCCCACGGCCATGCGGGTGCGAAAATCCTTCGGGCCGACCGGGCGGCCGACGCTGCGGCGGCCGTAGGCGCTTTCGCACCAAACCTTGCCGTAGAGGCCGTCGAGGCCGGGGTGGCGCCGCAGGGCTGCGCCGAGATCGGCGACCACGTGCTCGTCGGCACAGGCGTCGCCCGCGTTGAGGAACCAGACGAAGTCGGAGACGGCCAGGGCCACGCCCTTGTTCATCGCGTCGTAGATGCCGCGGTCGGGTTCGGACACGAAGTGACGGCCGGGGCGAGGCGGGAGGCCCTGGAGGAACTCGCGGGTGCCGTCGGTGGAGCCGCCGTCGATGATCCAGTGTTCGTCGGGCGGCGTGGTCTGCGCCTCGACGCTGGCCAAGGTGCGGCGAAGCCCGGCCAGGTTGTTCAGCGTGATGGTGACGATGGCGATGCTCATGACCCGGGGCGGCGCAGGGCGAAGGACCAGAAGCCGCGGTGCCGGCCGAGGAGGATGGCGGGCTGGATGCGGAGCTGGGCGAAGTCGCCGCGCAGGAGGCCGCGGGCGAGGTTGACGAAGGGGACGAACGACATCTCGAGGAGCTCGAGCAGGCCGAAACGATGGCGGCGTTCGAAGAGCCAGATGGCGGCGAGCGCGCCCTTGCCGAGACCGTAGCGGTAGCCCTTGCGCGCCGCTTCGCGGGCATCGGCAACATGCATGGTGGGATGCAACACGGCGAGTTCGCGGACGTAGCGGGCGCGGGCGCCGGCTGCGAGGAGGCGCCAGCAGAGGTCGGCCTCCTCACTGCTCGACAGAGCGGTGCCGGGGCCGAGGCGCGGGTCGTAGCCGCCGACGGCGGCGAAGAGGTCGGCGCGGACGAGAAAATTGGCGCCGGCGAGCAGCTTGGAGCCCAGGAAGGTCTCCAAATTTCCGCCGAGGCGGTGGCGCACGGAATAATAGTCGCCGGTGGATTCGTCGATGACCGCGCCTGCGACCAGGCCGAGGCCGGCCTCGCGCGCGAGGAGTTCGCGGAGCTTTTCGGAATAGTCCTCGCGCCAGTGGGCGTCGTCGTCGGCGAAGGCGATCCAGCCCTCGCGCACCAGTTCCAGCGCGGCGTTGCGGGCGCGCGCGCCGACCCGGCCGGGGCGGTGGTGATGGACTACGCGGGCATCCCGGGCGAGGGTGGGATCGAGCGCGAGCGGGGTCTCGTTCTGGTCGATGACGTGGATGCGGGCGGGCGGATATTTCTGGCGGAGGAAGGAAGCGACGGCGCGTTCCACATACCAGGCCTCGCGGCCGTAGCTGTTGACGAGGACCTGCAAGGGCCCGGGGGCCGGCGGCGGGCCGGAAGAGGGCGGGGAACTCACTTCCATGTGGCGAGGAAGTAGAAGCGTTTGCCGGAGCCGGAGACGTCCGCGCATTCGGAGAGCGGACGAAACCGGGCCGAGGGCGTGACGGCAGGATCCTCCATCGCGTGGCAGTCGAAGGCGGCGGCGGGGAAGGCCGCGAGGACGCTGGCGGGCGCGGCGTTGAACCTGGCGAGGTCCTCCTCGGCGTGGATTTCGATGAACCAGTCGGTGCGATTCGCGGCGAGCGTCGCGCGCGCGCCTTCGAGGACCTTGCCCTCGAAGCCTTCGACATCGAGAAAGACGACATCGGGCGCACCGTATTCGGCGGCGAGGGAATCCACCGAACGCATGGGCACGGAGGCCGAGGTGATCCTCCGGCCGGTGGCGACCTGGCCGTTGAAGCCGCTGTCGAAGCTGATTTGCCCGTCGGCCGGGCCGGCGGCGGCGTGCAACACGGTGACGACCCGCTCCATCTGGTTGGCCGCCACGTTTTGGCCCCCCAGGGCGGCGTTCCTTGCGGCGGCCTCCAGGGCCACGACCCGGCCGCCGGGAGAGGCCTCCTTGCCGAGGACCAGCGCGACCACGGCCTGGTGGGCGCCGAGATTAAAAACGGTCGCGCCTGGCTTCAGCCCGCCCCGCCCGCGCCGGCGGGCCGAGGCCTTGAGGAGGGCGATCTCCCTCGGCTCATGCCAGTCGCCGTCATACCATTCCTCGGAAACGGGGTCGGTGATCCAGACCTTGAGCCGGTTGCCCACGTAGGAGTGCTCGACCTGCCGTCGCCGCCAGAAGACGGCCACGAGCAGGAACCAGACGGAGCGCGCCGGCCGCCAGAGCCATTCCGGGATGAAGCGCCTTTGCCGGGCCGCCCAGTTTTTGGCTTTGGAGAAAACATGCATGTCGGTTTGCGTCGCGGGCGGCGCGCGGGGCCTACTCGGCCGGGTTGCGCCAGCGGAAGAGGGTGAGGACGAGGATTTGCAGGTCGAGCCAGGGCGACCAGTTCTCGATGTAATAGATGTCGTGCTGCACGCGGCGGGCGAGGTCGGTGCCGCCGCGCAGGCCGTTGA
>CBINGR010000102.1:0-12313 GCA_966250295.1 uncultured Akkermansia sp.
CAAGACCGCCACCAAGCGCGTCATCCGCTTCTCCACCGTCGCCAAGCTCTACGAGACCAAGACCAACAAGCTCGTCGAGACCGCCAACTTCCAGGAGCAGAACCTCGACGCCGAGGAAGAGCTCGCCAACTCCACCTCCTCCGGCGGAGAACTCTCCGACGCTCTTCTCGTCGCCCTCACCCGCCGCATGAGCGAAAAGGTCGCCCAGCGTGTCGCCGATGTCGCCTTCCCCGCCCGGATTCTGGCCAAGACGGGCAAGATCGTGACCATCAACCGCGGCGACGGCACCGGCATCGCCGCCGGCCAGCTCTGGGAAGTCTTCGCCCTCGGTGAGGAGCTCGTCGACCCCGACACCGGCGCCTCGCTCGGCCGCGAAGAAGTTTCCGTCGGCAAGGTCCGCATCCAGCGCGTCACCCCCCGCACCGCCCAGGGCGAGGTCACCGGCGAGGACCTCGGCATCGACCGCGGCGCCATCGTCCGTCGCGTCGAGCAATAATCGCCGTCCGCTCCGGGCCGGGTTGCCAAACCCGGCCCTTTTTGCCTGCGCCTCCGTATTCCGTCCCGCTTCAATCCACGCCTTCTCGCTCCATGCCGTCCTCGCCCGCCTCCCGCGCCCTCGGCCCGGTCGTAACTCGTAAATCGAAAATCGTAAGCCTGGCCTTCGCCCTCGCGGCGGCCTTCGCCCTCGCTGGCTGCCAGACCTACACCGCCAAAACCGCCGGGCGGGACGAGGCCGTCCGCTCCGGGGACATCGCCTCCGCCGTCGCCCGAGCCGAAAAGGACGTGGAGAAAAACAAGGATAACAAGGATACCATCCTCTACCGCTTGGAACAGGGTGCCATCCTCCGCTCCGCCGCTCTCGCCAATCTCCCCGCTCCCGCCTCCGCCGCCCCGGCCGCACCCGTGCTCGAAGGCCAGACCCAGACCAGCCAGGCTCTCAACGCCGCGGCGCCCGGACAAATTCCCCCTCGTATCGCCTACCTCACGCGCTCCGTCGCCGCCTTCGACGAGGCCGCCCGCCGCATCGACGATTACGAGGCCGCCGCAAAGATCCGCGTCGGCGCGGAGACCGGCGCCCTCCTCACCAACCAAGCCAACGTGCCCTACCGCGGCCGGGCCTACGACAAGGTGATGCTCCACACGTATCAGGCGCTCAACTACCTCCAGCTCGGAGACGGCGATGCCGCCCGCGTCGAGCTCAACCGCGCCCTCCAACGCCAACGCGATGCCGTCGAGGCCAACGCCAAACAGATCCGCGAGGCCCAAAAACTCGCCGAGGAGGCCCAGTCCGGCGGCGTGCAGGACGAGCAGGGCCGCCAGGGCCAGTCCTACGACGTCGACCGCGCCAAGTCCGATCCGCGCACCTCCGCCGGGCTCGCCGGGGTCGAAAGCAAATTCAACGCCGCGATCCTCCCCTACGGCGATTACGTCAATCCCTTCACGACCTTCCTCGACGCCCTCGTCTTCACCCACCAGGGCTCCGACGCCGCCGACCTCGAGCGGGCCCGCAAATCCTGGGAACGCGTCGTGAACTTCGCCTCCGGCAACCCCTACGCCCGCGCCGACTACGTCTCGGTCGAGCCCGATCTCCAGACCGCCTCCGCTCCGCCCGCCACGCCCACTCCCAACGGACTCACCTACGTCATCTTCGAGACGGGCTCTGCCCCCTACCGCGAACAGCTCCGCATCGATATCCCCATCTTCGTCGTCACCAACAGCCTCTCCTACGTCGGCGCCGCCTTCCCGCAACTCGAGACCGTCGGCGGTCAGGCCCCGCTGCTTCAAGTCACCACCAGCGATGGCGCCGTCTACCCCACCGCCTTGGTCTCGTCCATGGACAGCGTCGTCGCCCAGGATTTCAAAAACGAGTGGCCCTCGATTTTGACCAAAACCCTGATCTCGACCGCCACCAAGGCCACCATCGACGCCGTCCTCCAGAAACAGATCCAGGACCAGTCCGGCGCCACCGGGGCGCTGCTCTTCAAGCTCGCCACTGCCGTCACCCAAGCCGCCATTAACGTGGCCGATACCCGCACCTGGCGCAGCCTGCCCAAGGAGTTTCAATACGCCCGCCTCCCCACGCCCGCCGACCGTCGCCTCGTGCTCTCGGCCGGAGCGCAAAGCGTTACAGTCGATTTGGAACCAGCGGCCGTGACCGTCGTCTATGTGAAGAGCCCCGGTGGTTTCGCCCCCCTTCTTGTCGGTCAGTTCATCCTGAAAAAATAACCTCGTCCGCCGGTCGCCTCCGTGCGCCCGGCCCGCTAGTTTCTCCCTCCGCATGAATCCCACGACCATCGCCCGCGCCACCGCCCTCGCCGGACTCGCCGCCCTCGGCCTCCTCGCCGCCGGTTGCGCCCACAGCGTCAACACCGTCTCCCGCGCCGAGCCGCAGGCCACGCCGAACTACGTGAACGACCAGCGCGTCATCACCGACGCCACCCTCGGCCGCAAGGTCGCCATTGTCTCGGTCAACGAGACCAAAGTCTCCGGCAACCTCCTGAAGATCCAGGTCACCCTCGAAAACCGCTCCTCCAAACCCCAGGCCTTCACCTACAAGTTCGACTGGATCGGCCAGGACGGCATGGAACTCTCCGGCCCCACCGGCGGCTGGAAACAGGTCCAGCTTCAGGGCCGTGAGACGCGCGCCGTCTCTGCCATCGCCACCAGCCCCTCCGCCGCGGACTTCCGTCTGAAGCTCCGCGAGAACTGAAGCTCATTAGACGCAAGGACGCGCGGCCCTCGCCAAGGCCGCAAAGTCGGAAACAGCCCGCGCGTCACATCTTCTCGATCTTATCTTCGCACGCTCAGCGATCTTCGCGTTAAACTCATCCGATCCTTCGTCGTCTCCTTCCTTTTCCTCTCCTCCGCATGAAATCCGTCCTCCTCGCCGCGACCGCCTCGGTCGCCCTCCTCGCCACCGGCTGCGCCACCAAGCACGACGCCAAGTACGTCGATTCCCAGGGCCCGGACACGGTCGTATCGCTCAGCCGCATCAACATCCAGGACTGGAACAACGCCGCCGACAAACTCGTGGCCTCGCTCCTCGCCTCCGGCGAACTGGACAAGGCGCCCGAGCTTCCCGCCGTCATGGCCGTCTCGCGCATTCGGAACAACACCCAGCAACAGGTGGACACCGACAGCCTCACCAAAAAAATCCGCATCGCCCTCAACCAATCCCAGAAGGTCCGCACCACCACCACTCTCGGCCCCGACGGCAAGGTGGAGGACGCCATGGCCGCCGATGTGGCCGCGATGAACGCCTTCACCTCCGGCGAAAAGCAGAAGACCACCCTGCCCTACTTCACCCTTTCCGGAAAGCTGCTGGAGGACCGCGTGGAAAGCGGCAAGACCCACCAGACCACCTACACCTTCCAGCTCAGCCTCACCCGCGTGAAGGACGGCCTCGCCGTCTGGGAAGACGAAACCCAGATCACCAAGCAGGGCCAGCGCAGCTCCGTCGGCTGGTAAGCCGGCCGGCCTCGCCTCTCACTTCCCGTTTTCCGGCCCGGCCGCGCTCCGCGCGGCCGCCGGCGTCGTGAAGGTGTTGAAGGAGCGGGCGGGAATGACGACCGGCACGGTCCAACGCCCGTCGATATTCAGCGTGAGCGGCTGATCCTTGTCGGAGCGGTTGGCCACGACGATGACCACGCTCCCATCCGGATTGGTGAAGGCCAGCTGGTCGGTCCAGGTGCCGACGGAGGCGGTCAGGTGCGCGCCCGGATCGATGAAGTGGCTGAAGTGCTTGTAGAGATAGAAATAGGGCGTGTAGGTCACCTGCGCGGTGCTCGAATTCACGACCACGGGCGAACATTGCGCCCAGCCGCCGGTGCTCATGCCGGTCTCGTCGAGCACGAGGTTCCAGACGATGTTGGCGCGGACCCCGGTGCCAAACCACTTCAGCGCAAGGCCCCACTGGTATTCGGCAAAACCCCAGTTGTTCTCCTTGTTGCCACATTCCGCCTCGGTCTGCATAAGGGGCAGGTCGGGGCGGAGCAAATGTGTCTCGGCGATGACCGGGGCCGCCGCCCATTGCCCGCCGACGCCGTCCAGGTAGCCGCGGGTGCGGGCATCCTGCATCGAGGGCTCGACCCAGTAGGCGTAGCCGCCGCGTCCGTCGTCGTCGTTGAGCGTGCCGAGGTAGATTTGGGTATCGAGACCGCGGGCTTCGAAAACGGGACCGAGGTGGCGACCGATGAATTTGGACAACTGCTGGCCGGTCCACACGCAAGAGGTGTAGTTGGTATCCATGTTGGGCTCGTTTTGGGGCATCACCATGTAAACCGGGATGCCCTCGGCGGCATAGGCCTCGACGTAGCGCGCGAAGTAGAGGGCGAGCGCATCGAAGGTCTGCGAATCGTCCTTGATCGTGTTGTTCGAGCCGTCGCGCCCACGGAGCTTGTTGTTGTTCTTCATCCACGAAGGCGGCGACCAGGGCGAGCCCCAGAGCTTGAGATCGGGACGATGGGCTTGGGCGGCCTTGATGTAGGGGATGAGCCGCTGGCGGTCGCGCTCGATGCTGAAATGCTGCATCGCGTAGTCGCCCGCAGTTTCGTTCAGCGAGTAAAGGTCGATGGCGTAGTCGCTGGCGCCGATGGGCGTGCGGCAGAGGCCGAGACGAAGCCCCTCGGTGGGGTGGAAGAACTCGCGCATCAGGCCGTCGCGTTGCTCCGGCGCCAGAACCTCCATGGCCTTCCAGCCTCGCTCGTTGAAGCAGGCGCCCCAGCCTTCGATGACTTGCTTCCAAGCGGTGGAGCTGACCACGACGCGTTGCGCCGCGGTGTTGGGCGAGGGGATGACCTCGTTGAGCGGCACCTCCAACAGATCGATCCAGGGCGCGCCCGCCGTGCTCGATTTCCAGCGCAACGCGACGCCGCGCCCCTCGAAGGAGGGAATGATCGCGAGGCCGTTGAAGGCGGCGTACTTGGGCGAGGTGACGGCGCGCGCCCAGGCGAACTCCAGCGGCTCGCCGGCGTAGGCGGGCGAGGTTGAAAATACCACCGTGAGATTGCCTTTGGACGCAGCGAGGGAGCGGAAGGTGATGCCGGCGTTGTTGATCGGCGTAAAGGCGCTGAGCTGGTCGGCCGAGCCGTTGTTGCCGAACAGGTAGAGAACGTAATCCGCCCCGGGTGCGAGGCCGAGCTGGCCTACAGCCACGTTGATCTGACCGCCGTGGCCGCTCCCGTTTTCCAAATAGAGGTAGTCGGCGAGAAGCTCGTTTTTCTGCGCGCCCAGTGTCCACGCCCCTTGCGCGCGCGAGCTGAAAGCGAGGGTCTGGCCGCCGGTGAATACGAAGGTGGTGCCAGCCTCGTCTGACGACGCCAACGCGAGGTTCGAGACCGCCTCCGAGCCGCTCAAGGTCGGCACCCCGGCGGTGGCGAAGTCGGTGGCGGTGGCCACGGGATCGCCGGTCACGCCCACATCGAGCAAAATCGGCCCGGAGGCGGCCGAAAGCGACAGGCCGGCGAATAGGGGCAGGGATGACAGGGCGGCGAATAGCTGGGATTTTGACATGACATCATCAAAAGGGCCGTTCCGTCCCCGAACCCGACATGCGGACGAAAAATTTTCCCCGAGGTCAGCGCTCCCCATGCTCGACGGCGTCCGAGGCCTCCCGCAGCAGCACCCGGGCGTTTACCCAGTCGAACCAAAACGAGTTTACGTTACCGAGGCGCAGCTCGTCCGCAAAAGCACTATCGATCCCGGCGCGCGCGCGGGCGAGTTGAAGGCCGGCCTGCTCACGCTCCCCAAGCGCGGTTTCGGCGAGCGCAAGCAGGCAACGGGCGGACGCGTCGCGCGAGAGGTTGACGCCCGCCTCGTCCAGACAACGAAGCGTCCAGGCCCGGGCGGCAGCCGGCTCGCCCTGCCGGTAATGAACCAAGCCCAGCGCGAAACAGGACCAGGCGAGACGGCTCCGGTTGTTGGCCAACTCCGCATGCCCCTCGATGACGGACCGCTCGAGCCGGTCGGCCAAGACGCGAACATGAGCGACGAGTTCCGGAGGTGACGGCGTGAGCAGGCAGGCTTTCAGCACCTGCTCGGCGACGACGGGGCGCGAAGTATCGCCGAAGCGCTCCAGCGCCGTGGCCCGGACGACGGCACAGCGCGTCGTGTCCTCCGTCCAGGAAAGCATGGCAACCGCCGGCAGGAGTGTGATCGAAATCGCATCGGAATCCGATGGATCCACGTTGGGCAGCACCAAGGCCTGCGTGGCGAAACGATCGGTGGCCTCGCGCCAGCGCCCGGCGAGCACGTGCCACTCGCCTGTCTTCATGTAAGTCTGCGCCGCCTCCAGCGAAAGCGGCGCTTGGTCGAAGGGCACGCGGGCGAGCAGCTCATCCGCCCCGGCGAAATCGCCATGGCTGAGCCGCACCGCCGCCTGGGCAACGAGTTCGCGGCGCTCGGCCTGCTCGCGCAGCGCGGCTTCGTTGGCGCGCGCGGCCTCCGCGTCGACGCGGAGCCGCTCCTGGGTTGCGCGGGCCCGCTGCTCCCGCAGATACATGACCGTGGACACACCGAGGCCGGCGGTCAGCGCAACCGTCACCGCCAGGCCCGAGGCCATGGCAAGCCGGTGCCGACGGACAAATTTGCCGAAGCGATAAAGACGGGCAGGCGGACCGGCGCCAACCGGCTGGTGATCCAGATGACGGCGCACGTCGAGTGCGAGTCCATAGGCCGTTTCGTAGCGGCGTTCCCGATCGCGTTCCATGGCCTTGAGCGCGATCCAATCCGGCTCGCCGCGCACGGCCGCGAGCAGCCGCCCCGGCTCGCTCCTGCGAAGCGCCGCGATCCGGCGCAGCTCCTCGGGGCCGAGGGCGGCAAGACAGGTCGAGGGGGCGGGCGGCGATTCCTCGATCAGGAGTCGCCGCAGCTCCTCGACCTCGCCGCGCGCGGCCGCGGGGCGGTCGGCGAAGGGCGTCGCGCCCGTCAGCAGTTCGTGCAACACCACGCCCAAGCCATGGATGTCGCTCCGGGTGTCGATGTCCGCCTCGCCTGCCGCCATCTCGGGGCTCAAGTAAGCGGGCGTTCCGATTACCTGGCCCGCCCGGGTCAACTCGGGTCTTTCGCCCGGTTTCGCGCCGGTGGCTTTCGCTATGCCGAAATCGATCACCTTGGCCACCGGCGAGCCGTCGTGCATCCGCACGAGGATGTTCGAAGGTTTGATGTCGCGGTGCACGATGCCCTTTTGATGCGCATGGTGGATCGCCAGGCAGACCTGCATGAACAGCTCCAGCCGCGGGCGGAGGCCAAGCCGGTGCGCATCGCAAAAATCGGTGATCTTTTCCCCGTCCACGAACTCCATGACGAAGAAAGGCCGGCCAGACGCCGTAGCGCCCGCATCCAGCACGCGTGCGATATGGGAATGCTCCATCAAGGCCAGCGCCTGCCGCTCCGCTTCGAAACGCGCGATCACTTGCTCCGTGTCCATGCCGAGACGGATGATCTTCAACGCGACCTTGCGCCGCACCGGCTCGTCCTGCTCCGCGAGATAGACCACGCCGCAACCGCCCTCGCCGATGCGCCGGACCAAGCGGTAGGGACCCATCCTTGTCCCGACCTGCCCCCTTTTGTCGTCCGGCAACGGCACGGGCGCTTCGCCCGGCTTTCTCTCAAAATAATTTCCCGCTGCTTCCTGAACCGCAAAAAGCGTTTCGACCCGTTTCCGCAAGGCCGGGTGTCCGAGACAGGCGTGATCGAGCAGGAGGCGACGTTCCGCCTCGTCGCTCAACGCCGAGGCAGCGAGAAAGATTACTTTTTCGGGAAGCGGCGGCATCCGGTGGACCAAATCAACCCGGTTCCTGACGAATCATTTGGTAGAGCCGGCCTCTTGCATAGGCCCACTTCCGTTCCACCGTGCGTTCGGTCACGTCATCCATCGCCGCGATCTCACCATTGGTCAGACCGCCGAAAAACTTGAGGGTAACGATCCGTGCGCTGTCGGGGTCCTCGGTTTCGAGCCGGTCCAGCATCTCATCCACCTGCAAGATCCGATCTTCCTCCGTCTCGTCGGCGATCTCGACTGCGTCCAGATTCACCGGTGGCAGGCCCTCGCCACGCTTCAGCCGAGCCTTCGCCCGTGCCCGCCCCACCAAGATGCGCCGCATGGCGAGCGCGGCTGCGCGGAAAAAGTGGGCGCGGTCGTTCCACTGGCGCGAGGGGGCCTTCGCGAGGCTCAGCCAGGCTTCGTGCACCAGTGCGGTCGCCTGCAAGGTCTGGCCAGGCGCCTCGCCCGCCATTCGCCGCGCGGCGAGCGACTTGAGTTCATCGTAAACCAAGGGAAGCAGCTCCTCGGAAACCGGGCGCCCGCATCCCTCCCGCCCCCCAATCCGGGCTTCGAGGAGGTGCCTGACTTTTTCGGGATCGGTCATGGCGGGACGAGCCGGACCCGGGCCGGACGGCCGGTACGGCCAGGAAAGGCCGTTCGGGAATCGAGCTTCAAAGTCGGCATGGCGCGCCATGCAAAACATGGATCGAGTCACGAAGGGAGATAAATGCGCAGGGCTTTCGTAAGTGATCGTCCCTAGGGGGGCGTCGGTTAAAATCACGGCGGCTTCACAGTTTGCGCCCTGCATTTGACTTGGCTTCGCCCCCGTATCGGAGGCACATACTCGCACGTTTTTTTCAAGGCCCCCCTTCTCTCACCCATGAATCTACGCCTTCGCCCGCTTCTCGCCCTCGGCGCCGTTCTCTTCACCGCCAAAACCGCCTCCGCCCAGTTCATCGACCTTGTCACCGAGGCGCCGGTCACCATTCAACTGACGCTGACCACCAATAACGTCACCGTTTCCGCCACGGAGCGGAAGACCACCGCCACCGTTACCCGGCTTTCCCACGCGCAAGTGATGGAGCAGCTTCGCCTCGCCGGCATAATACCTGGCGCATCAATCCAAGGTTGGAGTTTGGTTGCCGTGAACAATCCCCCGCCCGATCTCGCCTACATCGACGCCGCCTTTTTCCTCTACGCCGTGAACCTCGGGACCGGGATTCGGATAGCGGTGCCGCCCGAGACCTTCGGCGCTTCCGCATCGTATTCGGTGGAAAAGTATACCGAAAGAAACCAGGGCCAATACGTCCTAAGCTCGAAGGGAACGGTTACCAATTTCGTTCAATATGAATTCAATCCCACCTTCACCGCCGGTGGTAATAATTATACCCTGACCGAATCCTCCAGCGAGGGATTCGCGACTCTCCAGTTCGTCGCCAAGGATGTTTCCGACAATTACGAAGCGTTTTTCTACGCCGTAAACTCCATCCGTGCCACCACCCGTGGCGGCTTCACCGGTACCGTCCAAACGGGTGCCGGCCCGGCGGCGGATACCGAAGGGCTTATTTCCATCACGCTGAGCGTGGGCGCCGCCAAGCTGGTTCCTGCCTCTCTGTACGAAATCCCGCCGCTGAGCCCTCTCACCGACTATCCGATTTTGGAGAATTTTCCCTGATCACAATAAACGCCCGTACTAAACATTCTCGCTCTACCCGTTTATTATGAAAAATTTTCTTTCCTTTCCGCTTGTCACCCTCGGAGCGCTCTTTTTGGCCCACACGGGGTTCGCTCAACTGCCCCGCGTGGAAACGGCTCCGCTCACGCTGCTTGCCAATTTTAACGTCACGGGGGTAAGCAGCAATCGTCCGACCAGCCCCGCGCCCACTCCCGGGGATAACCCAGGCAATCCGGTCGAGCGGATCACCACAGAAATCGGCGTCCCCGCCATTTATTCCGAAGATAACGGCAATCAGGCCTTTTTCGTTAAGCATTTTCAACGCAAGATACTTGAAACCTATGCAGAAACCATCCGCCTGAATGAGAACAAGATGGCCGCAATAGATCGTGTCCAGACCACAGATGGCCCGGCCTCCATGCAAACGGAGATCGATGAGCTCACCGATGACGTCTCGTTCTATCAGGAATGGCTCGCCATCTATCAGTCGTTTTCAAGACGAAGCTGGCTTCGTGAGGAACTTCTCACGCGTGAGATTTCTTGGCGGCAGAAGCAGATAGACACCCTTCAGTCCATCCTCGACACGAATGCTACGAACCCCACCTCGACCGATTGGGACGCTATGAAAGAGGCGCTTTCCAATAACATCACGACGCTTACGGAGCATATCGAATATGCCAAGGACAGGTTCTCGGACCAATGGGAAATCACCGCTGTCCGCGCTCCCCAAGCCTCCGTAGAAGGAGCCTGCAGCACTCCTTATAAGGTCTTTATCACCGCCATCGACGGAGTGAACGTAGGCCGCCCAGCCCTCACCTTCGATACCGGTTTCACCATCCAGCCGCGGCAAACCGCAGGCAACACCTCCGAAACACTCAGCGAAGGCGGAGTCAGCAAGGCCAGCGGAAGCGTCACCACGTGTTTCCGTTTCGTCTTCACGTCATTTTACACCAACGATCCCCTCAGCGACTTGGTCGATGGCAAAACGTCTCTCGCCGGCCTGGTAGGCGGTGAAGACTACAACACCGCCGGAGAATACTGGCGGGTGGAAGCGCTCGGTTACATGACCTATTCGCTCCGCAGCACGCCGGGTCCCATCGCCGCAGTGACTCAGACCAAGATGAATATCACCGGCAACGGCTGGTGGTATCATCAAACCTTCGACGCCACCAACATTTTCGTGCCCTACGCCGGCATTGCCCCGACCCGCATAAAGATGGGCGCGACCAAATACCAAAGTGGCACCCTCTTCCCGACTGTCACGGGAGACTGATTTCCGCGGGATAAAAACGTTTCATTTCCCTCCGGCCCGGCCGCGCTCCGCGCGCGCCGGGCTTTTTTCATTTCCGCCTTATCTTTTTGCGCCGCCCACGTCTTTTTGCGGCCATCTCCTCCGACTCCGCCTCCTTCGCCCGCATGAACGACGCTTCTTTCGACGACGATCTTCCCGCCTCCGCTTCCGCCGAACCCGGCGAAGTCGGCCTCGTCGAGCCCCGCGACTTCATCTCCTCCGCCCCCTTCGCCTGCGACGACGGCCGTGTCCTGCCCGGCTTCACCCTCCGCTACGAGACCTACGGCCATCTCAACCCCGCCAGGGACAACGCCGTCCTCGTCTGCCACGCCCTTTCCGGCGACCACCACTGCGCCGGCATCCATGCCCTCTCCGACCGCAAGCCCGGCTGGTGGAACAACCTCATCGGGCCAGGCAAGGCCGTGGACACCAACCACCTCTTCGTCGTCTGCGCGAATGTCCTCGGCGGCTGCCAGGGCTCCACCGGCCCGCTCTCGATCGACCCCGCCACCGGCCGGCCCTACGGCATCACTTTCCCGGCCGTCACCATCCGCGACATGGTGCGCTCGCAAAAACTCCTCCTCGATCACCTCGGCGTTCGCCGCCTGCGCTGTGCGCTCGGCGGCTCCATGGGCGGCATGCAGGCCCTTCAGTGGTCCATCGAGTACCCCGATTTCTGCGACAAGATCCTTGCCATGGCCACCACCGCCCGGGAGGGCGCACAGGCCATCGCGTTCAACGAAGTCGGCCGCCAGGCAATCCTCCAAGACCCGGAGTGGAACCAGGGCGACTACCCGAAAGGCGGCGGGCCCCGCGTCGGCCTCGCCATCGCCCGCATGATGGCCCACATCACGTACCTCTCCGACGCGTCCATGGACCGAAAGTTCGGTCGCAAGACCGTAAAGCCCCGCCCTGCGGGCGTCGCGCCCGGCGGGGCCGGTCTCGTTATGCCGGGCGACGAGGGCGCGCCTGCCGCGGCCGCCGCCTTCGACGTCAGCTTCGAAGTGCAAAGCTATCTGCGCTACCAGGGCCAGAGCTTCATCAACCGTTTCGACGCCAATACCTACCTCTACATCACCCGCGCCATCGACGGCTTCGATCTCGCCGCGTCCTACGGCGGCTCGCTGGAAACCGCCTTCGCCCCCGTACGGGCCGAAACCCTCGTTGTCGGCTTCACCAGCGACTGGCTCTTCCCCCCCGAACAGAATCGCGAAATCGTCCTGGCCCTCCAGCGCGCCGGCAAGAACGCCTCCTATGCCGAGCTCGCCACCGATCTCGGCCACGACTCCTTTCTGCTCGAGAGCCCGGAGCTCTACGCACTCGTCCGCGCCTTCCTCGAGCGCCCCTAGGCGCTGTCTTCGAAATAGACCGGTGCTCCGTGGTCGGGAAACCAGGCTCGGCCAAGGCGGCCGAGGTGGAGGCGGGCCGGAGGCCCGTGCCACCGAGGCCAACGCCGGCCCAGCCTGATTTCCCGACCACCCGCAGGGCTTCAGCAGAGCGCTGGATTATTTCGAAGACAGCGCCTAGGGCCAATGCCGTTAAGGCATTCGTAGCTGTACATCACCTGCGATAGCGGGCATAGGCT
>CBINGR010000103.1:0-11776 GCA_966250295.1 uncultured Akkermansia sp.
GAGGAAGGTGAACTTGCGGAGGTATTCGCAGACCTTGGCGTCCTCGGTGTTCACGAAAAACTGGTAGAGCTTGTAAGGGCTGGTTTTTTGCGGATCGAGCCACACCGCGCCGGAGGCGGTCTTGCCGAATTTGGTGCCATCGCTCTTGGTGATGAGCGGGAAGGTCCAGCCGAAGGCGTGCGTATCGGCGCCGAGCTTTTTGCGGATGAGGTCGGTGCCGGCGGTGAGGTTGCCCCATTGGTCGGAGCCGCCGATCTGGAGCTCGCAACCGAAGGCCTGGCGGAGATGGTAAAAGTCGTAGGCCTGGAGCAGTTGGTAGCTGAACTCGGTGTAGCTGATGCCGCCGTCGCCCTCCATGCGGGACCTCACGGAGTCCTTTGCGAGCATGACGTTGAGGGAAAAATGTTTTCCGACGTCGCGGAGGAAATCGAGGAAACTGAAAGGAGCGATCCAATCGGCATTGTCGACCAGGCGCGCGGGGTTGGCGGCGACGTTGAAGTCGAGCAGGCGGGAGAGCTGGGCCTTGATACAGGCGATGTTGTGCGCGAGCTGCTCGCGGGTGAGGAGGTTGCGTTCGGAGGAGCGGCCGGAGGGGTCGCCGACCATGCCGGTGGCACCGCCGGCGAGGGCGATGACGTGGTGGCCGGCCCGCTGGAAGCGGGCGAGGGTGAGCTGGCCCATGAGGTGGCCGACGTGGAGCGAGTCGCCGGTGGGATCGAAGCCGCAGTAGACAGTGATCGGCGTGCCGGTCGCAAGGCGGTCGCGGAGGCCGGCGAGATCGGTGCAGTCGGCGAGGAGACCGCGCCATTGGAGGTCGTCGATGAGGTCGGTGGCGGTGGACATGGGAGCGGGAAGGGAAGGCGGATGCGGCGGATTTGGCCGCAAAAACGCGCAGAAGGCGCAAAAAAAACGGCGATGGCAAAGCCGGATTGCGGAGGGACGAGCGCGGATGGCGCCGGCAGGCGGGTAAAACCCAAGGCGGGTTCACCGCGGAGGGCACGGAGAACAGGGAGGGGATTTCGGCCTTGGGGCGAAGCGTTTTTTCGCGATGAGCGGGCGGGTGCTTGTCGTGCCAATCAGGTCGCGACACCATGGTCGGCCGAGGCGGGTTCTTTCACGGGAAGAACCGTGTGAGGAAACCCTACTTTCGGGTGGGCCAGAAGCGGCGGAGCCGTTCGCGCAGCGGAACGGAAACGACGGATGGACGGCCAGGTTGAACGAGCTCGGTCACGCCGGCGGCGTCGAGCCGTTTGAACAGTTCGACGGTGCCGTGTTTCCAGGCGAATTTCAGCTCGGCCTCGTAAAGCGGGATGAGGGAGAAAAAATGCACTTCCTTGCCCGTCCGAATCCGCAGGCTCCGGGCCTCGTCGGGGCAGAGTCTGGGCGTCCCCAGGGCGAAGCCGACGAAGGGAGCGCTGGGATGAACGGGGTCCAGCGATTCGCCATTACCCACCGTGTGGTGATGCCACAGCCAGGTTTCGACGATATGGGGAAAACGCGCGGTCTGTTTGAGATGGCGAAGTGGCCACCAGTTTTTTTCGTCTTCGACGTCGTCTTCCGAGAGCGGCCATTCGGGCGGCAAGGCCAGCATGAGCTCAGCATGGCGGCAGTCCTCGCTTCCTTCCGGAGTCTTCATTGGGCGGTCGCTCATGCCGGTGGTCACAAGCACATGGTACGGCCTCGAAGCCGTGGCGCGCGAGATATGGACATCCAGATGCACGTATTCGGAGACGATCTCATGGAAAACGATTCCGTCGCCCCACCAGCGGGTGACGTGATCGCTGAGGATACCCAAATCACGCGCCGATTCATCCCCTAGATTGGGATCGCCGGGTGAATCATCGTAATGGCGGGGCATGTTCAATCCTCGTGGCGAAGGTTTTGAAGGTCACGGCCTTTTGACGTCTCCGCTGCTTCGCGTTGAGAAACCCAGAAGGTCGCCTCACTCCGCCGGCGCTTTGCCGGCCCCGGCCTTCTTTTCCAGGCGGGCGAGCAGCTCGGCCGCGATGGCGGTGAAGTGTTTCGCGGCCTCGCCGGAGGGTTCGGAGGCGACCAGCGGGGCGCCGGCGTCGCCCGCGGCGCGGACCTCGGGGATGAGCGGCACCTGGCCGAGCAGCGTGGTGCCGAGGCTGTCGGCGGTCGCCTGGCCGCCGCCTTCGCCGAAAAGCGCGTGGCGCAGGCCGGCCGGATCGGTGAACCAGCTCATGTTTTCCACCACGCCGAGGAGCGGGACATTGACCTTCTGGAACATCAGGCCCCCCTTGCGCGCCACCTGGGTGGCCGCGGGCTGGGGCGTGGTGACGAGTACCGCGCCATCGAGCGGCAGGGTCTGCACGAGGCTGAGCTGGGCGTCGCCGGTGCCGGGCGGCAGATCGACGAGCAGGAGATCGAGCGGGCCCCAGTCCACGTTCTGCACGAACTGCTGGATCGTCTTCATGATCATGGGGCCGCGCCAGACCACGGGGGTGTTGTCGTCGACCAGGAAGCCCATGCTCATCACCTTCACGCCATGGGCTTCGAGCGGGATCAGGCGCGATGCCTCGCCTTGCCCCTCGACGCCGGGGCGCTCGCCATGGAGGCCGATCATGAGCGGCACGGAAGGGCCGTAGATATCGCAATCCATGAGCCCTACGCGACCGGGGCGGCCGTGCGCGGCGAGGTGGGCGGCGGCGGCCACGGCGAGATTGACCGAGAAGGTGGATTTGCCGACGCCGCCCTTGCCGGAGGCGATGGCAACGGCGTGGCGGATGGTCTTGGGCGCGGCGGCGTTGCCGCCCAGGTTGCCGCCGGGGGCGGCGGCCTTGGGCGCGGCGACCGCGATGTCGATGACCACGTCCCTGACCTCCGGAAGGGCGCGCAGGCAGGCCTCGACCTCGCGTTTCAGGTGGAGGGGAATCTTGGGGTCGGACGTGGTGAGATTGAGGGCGACCCGCGCGGTGCCGTCGAGGAGGGCGGCGGATTTGACCAGGCCGAACGACACGATGTCGCGGCTGAAGCCGGGATATTTTACCTGCTTGAGGTGTTCCTTGAGGGCGTCGGGTGTCACGGGAGAATAAAAGCGGAGGCGGACGGGATTGGCGTTGAGCGGTCGAGTGGCGGGGTAAATAGAAGGGGCGTCAACGTCTCACATGTTCACCCGATTTTTTCCCCGGCTCAAATCCCTCTCGTTAATCGTCGTCGCCGCGCTCGCGGCGGTGTCCCTTGCCCGGCAGGAGGCGCGCGCCCAGAACAACCTGGGCGACGTCGTCATCACCGCCGATTTGAAGAACACGCCGATTCTCGTGACCGGCTCCACCGCCGAGCTGAACACGCTCGCGAACCAGGCCTTCAACGTCCACGGCGCCTTCCGCCGGCAGGCTCAGGGCTACGCGTACAAGGTCGATTTCGCGCCGGCGGGTCCGAACCAGGTGAAGGTGACGGTGACGCGCCGGTCGGGGGCGGTCAGCGTGGAGCGCCCCAACGGCGCCTCCGCGAGCACGGCTCCGACCGCCGGCGCCCCCGTCCTCAGCCAGGTGGTCTCGGGCAGCTCGGGCCGCAACGCCCTCCTGAAAGCCGCGGACCTCGCGGTGAAGGCGATGACCAACAAGCCGGGCTTTTTCGCCTCGAAGCTGGCCTTCATCGGCGAGCGCACCGGCAAGCCTGAGGTCTATGTCGGCGATCTTTTCCTCGGCGAGGTACGCCAGATCACGAGCGACAAGGCCCTGGCCCTGACCCCGCGCTGGGCGCCGGACGGCCAGCGGCTGCTCTACACGAGCTACTTCCGCACCGGGTTCCCCGACATCTTCCTGATGGATCTCGGTTCGCTGCAGCGAAACACCTTCGTGAGCTTCAAGGGCACCAACAGCGGCGCGCGCTTCAGCCCCGATGGCCGAAACGTGGCCATGGTGCTCTCCGGCGAGGGCAATCCCGAGATCTACGTGGGCAACGCCCAGGGCCGGCAGATCACGCGCAAGACGCGCACCACCGCGATCGAGTCCAGCCCCTGCTTCTCGCCGGACGGCTCGCAGATCGTCTTCACCTCCGACGCGGCCGGCGGCCCGCAGCTTTACCTCATGCCGGCGGCCGGCGGCACGGCGCGGCGCCTGCCGACCCGCATCAGCGGCTACTGCGCCGAGCCGGACTGGAGCAAGGCCCAGCCCAGCCGCATCGTCTTCACCGTGCGCAGCGGCAAGGGCTTCCAAGTCGCGGTCTACGACCTCTCGGCCGGCATCGCCAAGCTGGTGTCGAAGCAGCCGGCGGACGCCCTGGAGCCGAGCTGGCTGGCCGACGGCCGCCATGTGGTTTTCACCTCCCGCTCCGCCGGGGCGAGCAGTCTTTGGATTCTGGATACGGAGAACGGCAAGGCCACCCAGCTCAGCGCCGCCGGCGCGGGCAAGGTCTCCCAGGCCAGCGTGCTCGATCCGCGCTGAACGACCTGGAATTGTAGGCCCGGCCGCTGGCCGGGTTCTGAAAAACTGCCCGACCAGCGGTCGGGCCTACAGACTCAGCCCCGCTCAGCCCGTCGTCTCTTCGGAGGCGGCGGGCTTTTGCTTTTCGCCGGATTCAGCCAGCCACACCGCGGCGGCGAGCAGGCCCAGGCTGATGACGAGGCGGGGCAGGTCGGCCGCCTCGCGGAAGAAGACCAGCGAGACCAGCACCCCGAGGGGAATCTTGGCGTTGTTCAGCGCGGCAAGGGTGCCCGGGTTGACCCGGGCAAGGCCGATATTCCAGAGGAAAAAACCCGCGCCGCTGGCCACGAGCCCGAGGAAGGCGAGCACGAGCCACTGCACCCGGGAAGGCGCGAAGGTCCCCCAGTCGACGACCGGGATCGCTACGAGCGCTGTCGCGGCGAAACCGCCCAGCGCGAGCCACGCAAAAAGGTCCGCATCCTTCAGCCGGGCAAGGGCCGGGCGGGTGTGGCCGTAAGCGATCTGGCCGGCGGCGAAGCAGAGGTTGGCGCCCTGCACCAGGAGGAAGCCAATCATGACGTTCGGCGTGCCGACCCGGCCTTGTTGCAGGATCACCGCCGCTCCGATCACCGACAGCCCCGCGGCGGCGGCGTGGCGGAGAGAAAAGCGATTCACCAGGGCGGAACTGAGCAGCACCACATAGATCGGGGTGAAGATGGTGAAGAGAAAGACTTCGTGGCTCTTCAGGAACTTGAAGGCTTGGAGATAGAGCAGGTACATGAGCCCGAACTGGATCGCGCCGATGCCCGCCAGCCAGGCCGCCGTGCTGCGGGCGAGACGCCGGGGCCGCAAAAACGGGACAAACACCAGAAAGGTCAGCCCGAGCCGGATGACGGCGACGGCAGACGAGGGAAGGTCGCCCAGGAAGTGTTTGATGAGGCCGGGCGAGAAGGCCCAGAGCAGGGACGTCAGCAGAAGAAACGGCATGGGAAGCCGAACGCATGGACCCCGGACTCCCCTTCGGCAATGCCTTGTGTCGGGAGCGTCGCGGCCTCATTCCGCCGTTTGTCTCGCGCGGAACCGTGCCCGGCAGGGTCTGTCCGGCTTTTCGGTCCGTTTTTCCTGCTCCATGACAACCGTTCGCGTTTCGCTTCTGCTCCCCACGCTCGCAGCTGCCGCCGCAGGCCTCGCTGGCGGCTGGTTCCTGCGCGGTCATTTTGGCTCGCCTGCGCGTACGGTCATCACGGTGACCACCCGGTCCTCGCCGGGCGGGGCAGCAGGCATCGCCGGAGCGGCCTCGCCCCCCGCGCTCCCATCGGGGCCGGAGAACCCGGCGGCGCCGATGCCTCCCGAGGAGATTGTCCGGCGTTTCGAGCGCGCATTTACGAACGAGGATCCGTCCGCCTGGCTGGACCTGCGGGAACATCTGAACTCGCTGGGCATGGAGGAGCTCGAGGCGTCGATTCTGCATCTGAAAAAACTGCCGGACGGGCAGCGTCAGATGGTCCTGCGTCTGGTCGCGGCGCGCATGGGAAAACTCGATCCGAAAGGCGCCCTGGCCTTCGGAGAGGCTTTTGCCCAAGACGCGAGCTGGCGAGGTTTGTTTCGACCCCAAAACGTCTTCCGGAACGAGGTCGTAAGGCAGTGGGCTGCCGACCAGCCCGATGTGGCCCTGACCTGGGCCTCCGCCCTTCCCGAAGGGTCGGAACGCACCACCTTTTTGAACACGGTGGCCGTCAGTCTCGCGCGCAGCGATCCGGCTTCCGCCGTCGCTGTGCTGGAGGCGCTTCCGGAGGATGCGGGAAAGAATATCTCCTACGCCTTCGATTCCTATTCGTATCAGGCCTACGTTCATCATGTCTGGTCCCGGACCAATCCGCAGGCCGCTGCCGCCTCCGCCCTGGCGCTGAGGGCCGGCCCGGTGCGCGACGAGACCTTCGCCGCGGTGGCCCGGGCCTGGGCTGCGAAGGATCCTGCGGCCGCCCTGGACTGGGTGGGGCGGCTGGAGTGGGGAAAGGCGCGCGACCAGGCCCGCACCTCCGCGGTCCGCGCCTGGGCGGAGGACAATCCCCGGGCGGCCTTGGAATGGTCGCTCAATCGGGATGCTTCCGGTGGGAATCTCGACAACCTGAACTTGTTCTCTATCTGGAATCATTATGCGCCGGACGAAGCGCGGGCCTGGCTCGAGCGTCTGCCCGGCGACGACACCAACCGGAAGACCTTTGCCGAATGGGCGGCTAAAATGCAGGCGAAGGAAAACCGTCCGGGACCCTGATCGTTTCTTCGACCTGGGGCTTGTCGCAGGCCGGCGGCGGCAACATCGCCGGGAAGATTTCGTTCCTCCTGCAAAACTGGCTCCGGCGGGACTCCGCCGCAGTCGCGCAATGGCTCGCCGAGCCGGTGCAGGCCGACCTGCGGGACGGCATCCTCTTCCAACTCGCCAACTCCCGCGCCCTCTTCGATCCGATTCCACGCGAAGCAGGATCCGGCGGTCGCGATAAAGTGGATACGCACGATCGGCGACCCGGCCCGGCGCCGGGAGGCGGTCGCCGCCGCGCTCAGCGGCGCCGAGACCCAGTCCGTCGCGACCATCCGGACGCTCCCGGCCGAGGCGGGGGACTGACTGTGCCTCAGGTAGGGCGGGACCGCTGGGCCCGCCGCGAAGTCCTCCCTGGCCACACCTCCCAAACCGGCGCGCCCGGCGGTCGCGCCCTACCTCGGAAACTCAGCTCCAGCTCAGGTCCGTCTGGCCGATCGGCAGGGTGCGGATGCGTTTGCCGGTGGCGGCGAAGATCGCGTTGCACAAAGCCGGAGCCAGCGGCGGCAGCGCCGGTTCGCCGAGCCCGGTCGGCGGGTTGTCGGTCTGGATCAGCCGCACCTCTATCGCCTTCGGCGCGGCTGGCAGGCGCAGAATCGGGTGCTCGTGGAAGTTGGTCGCCGTCATCCGCCCGTCCTTCAACTCGTCCGCCTGCAACCAGGCCGCACTCAGGCCATCGATCACCGACCCCTCGACCTGGTTCTCCGCGCCGCTGGGGTTGACGATCGGCGAACCCACGTCGCCGCTCACCACCACACGGTCCACGGTGAGCGCTCCGGCGGGCGTGACCGTGACCTCCGCCACGATCGCGAAGTAGCCGCGGTGGCTGAAATAAAATGCGATGCCCCGGCCGCGTCCGCGCGGCAGCGGCGGGCCGTCCCAGCCCGCGCGTTCCGCGGCGTCGGCCAGCACGGAGCGCATGCGCCCGGGCTCGAAGCCGCCCCGCGGCGGCTTCGGCTCGCGGGGGTTCTCGAGCAGCTTCAGCCGGAACCGGTAGGGATCGGCGCCGGCGGCGTGCGCCAACTCGTCGAAAAAGCTCTGCGATACCCAGGCCAGCGCGGAGCTGCCGGGCGCGCGCCAGTAGCCCATCGGCACGCCGCAGACCAGCACCGTGCTTTCCTGGCGGTAATTCGCGAGGTAGTGCGCGGGGAACTCGTTGCCGCTGATGCCCCCTCCGCTGCCGGGCCGGCCGGCGGTGTTGCCGAAGGTGACGAAGTGGCCGTGCCAGGCCACCGGCGCGCCGTTCGCGTCCACCGCGCCGCGGAGGTGGTGCACGCCGCCCGGGCGGTAGTGGTCGTGCTGCATATCGTCCTCGCGGGTCCAGGTCAGTTTCACCGGGGCCTCGGTCCTCATGGCGATCGCCGCGGCCTCGACCATAAAATCGCCCTCGAGACGTCGTCCGAAGCCGCCGCCGACGCGGGTGATGTGCACCTTGATCTTGTCCGGCGCGAGGCGCAGCGTGTCCGCGACCATGCGCTGGCCGGCGCCGGGGTTTTGGGTCGGTGCCCACATCTCGAGCAGGCCCCCGCGAAAATGGGCGGTGCAGTTTTGCGGCTCCAGGTTGGTGTGGCCGAGAAACGGGTACACGTAGGTCGCCTCCACCCGGCGGGCGGCGGCGGCGAGGGCTGCGGGTGCGTCGCCGTCGTTGCGCGGGGTCTGCTGGCCGGGCTGGCCGGCCAGCGCCTCGGCCTGGGCGACGAAGCCGGCCCAGCTTTCGCCCGCCTGCGGGCCCTCGTCCCAGGTCACCTGGAGTGCGCGCCGCGCCTGGAAGGCCGCCCAGGTCGACTTTGCCACGATCGCCACGCCGGGCATCAAACCGTTGATGTGGCGCGTGCCCTCGACCGCGAAGGCGTCGACCACGCCCGGCAGCTTTTTCACCGCGTCGAGATCGGCGGAGACGACTTTGCCCCCGAAAACCGGGCATTTCACGTAGACAGCGTGGAGCATGCCGGGCGGGGTCTGGTCGATGCCGAAAAGCGGCTGGCCGGTGACGATGCGGGCGTTGTCGACCCCGCCGATGCGGCGGCCGATGATCGTGTAGTCGCGCGGGTCCTTGAGCGGGACGGAGTCGGCCGGCGGCGCGGGGAGTGTGGCGGCGCGAGCTACGAGCTCGGCGTAGGGCAGACGGCGGCCGCTCGCGGGATGCAGGACGGCGCCGGCTTCCGTGCGGCACTCGGCCGAGGCCACTCCCCAGGCCTGGGCGGCGGATTCGACGAGAAGCGCGCGGGCGCTCGCGCCGGCGCGGCGCAGGGGCGTGAAGTTGCTTGGCGTGGTGCCGCTGCCCGCCGCCGACTGGCGGCCGTAGGCGGGATCCAGCGGCACGGGCTCGACCGTCACGGACCGCCAGTCCACGTCCAGTTCCTCGGCAACGATCATCGGAAGGGACGTGCGCACGCCCTGGCCGATCTCCGGCGTGTGGGCCGCGATGAATACGCGGCCGTCGGGTGCGATGCGCACGAAAGCGTTGAGACTGGCTCCTTCCGGGGCGGGCTGGGCTCCGCTGCGGATCTCGACCGCGAGAGCATCGCCGGCGAAGCGGAGATAGGAGCCGAGGACCAGTCCGGCGCCGGCCAGACTCGAAAGGGTGAGAAACCGGCGGCGTCCGAGGGTGGGCGCGGAGGCGGGGCTCATCGGGCGGCCTCCATCCCGGCCGGCGCCGCGCCGGCATCCGCGCCGGCGGCGGCGAGCTTTATCCCGGCGCGGATGCGCTTGTAGGTACCGCAGCGGCAGAGGTTGCCCGCCATGGCATCGTCGATCGCCGCATCGTCGGGCGCGGGATTCCGGGCGAGCAGCGCGGCGGCGCTCATGATCTGGCCGGCCTGGCAGTAGCCGCATTGCGGCACGTCGAGCTCGCACCAGGCCCGCTGCACCGGGTGGGCGCCCGCGGGATCGAGGCCTTCGATCGTGGTGATTTTGGCCCCGGCGGCGGCGGTCACCGGCAGCACGCAGGAACGCATGGGCTGGCCATTGAAATGGATGGTGCAGGCGCCGCACAGGCCCTGACCGCAACCGTATTTGGTGCCCACGAGGCCGAGGGTATCGCGCAAGATCCAGAGCAGGGGAGTGGCGGGATCCGTGTCCTCGGGAAGGGAGCGGACGCTGCCGTTGACGGTGATCGCGAGGGGCATGGCAAAGGGACGGGCGGAGGAGGGGCGGGTTTCAGGGTGAAGCCGCCGGCCGCCTCGTTTCAAGGGCCGCGGCGTCGGACAGATGCCGGTGGAGCCGTCGGTAATCCTCCGGTGTATCGAGGTCCCAGCGGGCCTCGGCCGCCGGCACGGCGGCGACTGACTCCGGGTGGGCCTGGGCCAGCCGCCGGGCACCCTGATCCCCCTCGAGCGTCGCGAGTTCCGGCCAGAAAGTCCGGGCAAAAAACGTCGGCGGACCGCGGGTTCCGTCGCCGTGGTCGGAGAAAACGATGCCCCGGCCGCCGCGTGCGTGTTCGGCCCGGAGCGCGCGGAGCAGGGCAGGGGTGACGAGCGGCTGGTCGCAAAGCATAATCACCACGCCCGCGCAGCCGGCGGCGGCGGGGGCGTTCGCGAGCGCGCGGATGCCGCAGGCGATCGAGGAGCCGAGCCCCTCTTCCCAAGCCGGATTGAACACCGTGCCGACCCCGGCCGGTACCGGCGCCGCCTCGAGGGCGGCCCGGTGCGCGCCGAGCACGCGGTACACCGGGCCGCAGCCGGCGGCCTGTGCGGTGGCGCAGGCGTGGTCGACCAGGCTGCGTCCCAGCCAGGGCTCGAGGGCCTTGGACCCGCCGCCCCAGCGGCGGGCGGCCCCGGCGGCGAGGATAAGGGCGGCGCAGTCCATCGGCATAAGGTCAGGAAGCGGGCGCGGCCAGGGCCGGCCGGGCATGGAGCGGACCGGCGCGATTCCGCAACGGACCTCCGGCGGTGCCGGCCCAGGCCGCCTGGATTTCGGCGACGATGGCCAGGGCGACAGTGCGCGGCTCCTCCGCGCCGAGGTCGAGGCCGACCGGAGCGTGCAGGCGGTCGGGCAGGGCTTGGTCCGCGAGCAGGCCGAGTTCGCCCAGCTCGGTCAGCAGGGTTTCTCGCCGGCGGCGCGAGCCCAGCAGCCCCACATACGGGTAGCCGGCGACGAGAGCCTGATGCAGGTAGGCCAGGTCCCGGCCGAGATGATGGGTCATGATCACGCAGGCCGTGGCCTCGTCGGCCGGAAAGGCGGAGGCGAGCGTCTCGGGGGCGCAAAGCTCGGCCTGTCCCCCGGCTTGGGCGGGGATGTCGGCCCGGGCTTCCGCCGAATGCACCACGCGCCGCACTTCCCAGCCCAGCCAGGCGGCCAGCTCGCAGAGTGGGTCCGCATCGCTGGTCGCGCTGACCACGAGCAAGCGCGGCAAAAGCCCCGTTTTCTCGCACCAGGCGATGTCGGGCGACTCCTCCGGCTGCTCCCGCCGCAGGCTCGTGCCGAGGGCGGTCGGCGGGAAGCCTTCGGCGAAGCGCGTGACCAGCCAGGCGCGTTTCCGGGCCGCCAGCGTGGGACCGAGTTCGGCGAGGAGGCCGGGCGCCAGCGGTTCGACCAAAATATCCAGTTGCCCCGGGCAGCCGAAGTGCGGGCGGGTGTCGAGGTGGAGGCGTTCCGCGATGCCATGGCGCAGCACGCGCCGGCCGACCTCGGCGATGCCTTCCTCCAGACAGCCGCCGCTCAGGCAGCCGGCGTGGCGGCCCTCGGGGGTGATCAGCAGACGCGCACCCGGGGAACGATAACTCGAGCCCTGCCGTCGCACCAGCGTGGCCAGCGCGAAAGGTCCGGCCGCTTGGGCGGCGGCGAAGTCCAGCAGGCGTTTCCACTCGGTCGTCACGGTTCCCGATTGCTGGGCGCGCCCCCGCGGCGGGCAACCCCGAAGGCGGGTAAGGGCACGCAAATCTGAACCCCGGACGGCGAGATCCCGCAATCCGCGGCAGAGGAAGGCCCGCGGCACGGTTTTTCCGTGCGTTTTTCCAGCGAGGCCCGCTAGGCGTTGTCTTCGAAATAGACCGGTGCTCCGTGGTCGGGAAACCAGGCTCGGCCAAGGCGGCCGAGGTGGAGGCGGGCCGGAGGCCCGTGCCACCGAGGC
>CBINGR010000104.1:0-11564 GCA_966250295.1 uncultured Akkermansia sp.
GCCTGGTTTCCCGACCACGGAGCACCGGTCTATTTCGAAGACAGCGCCTAGGGCCTATGGCCGGCGGGAAGCCGGCGCTCCTGGTGGCGCTTCCCGGAGCGCTCAGCCGGCGCGGATGGCGAGGCTTTTCACGTGGGCGCAGCCGGGGAGGGCGCGGATGCGGGCGAGGATGGCGGCTTGGTGGAAGCGCAGCTCGTTGCCGGCGACGGCCTGGTTGTAGAGGATGACGAGCTTGCCGCGGGGATCGATCTGGCCGGCGTGGGAGTAGTGGGCGATCGCCGGGCCGACGAGTGCGGGCCAGTTTTCGCGGATGGCGTCCTCCGGCGCGGCACGGCCGATCTGGTGTTTGACAAGCAGGTCTTCGATGAGCGGGCCAAGCGTGTGGGTAGCGCGGCGCTGCTGGCGCGACGGGACGTCGTTGGCCACGCCGCGAAACGCGGCGACGAGCTCGCGGGCCGCGTGGTTGAAAGGGTCTTTGCCTGGAGCGGGCGTGGACACGGACAGAAATTAACCGCGAAGGACGCTAAGGTGCGCGAAAAAGGCGGAAACGAATTTTGACCGCAGATTGCGCAGATGTGCGCATCGGTGTAAACGTCGGTTGGACGGATTGGTCTTCTTCGCGAAACTTCGCGTCCTTCGCGGTTCAAAAAAATCAGTCCTTGGCGGCGCGGACGTCGAGGGCGTCGCGGAGGCCGTCGCCGAGGAGGTTGAGGGCGAGCAGGGTGCCGGCGAAGACGGTGCCGGGAAAGATGAGGAGCCAGGGGTAGTTTTCCATCTTGTCGGCGCCGTCCTTGATGAGCGTGCCCCAGCTGCTGAGGGGGGCATCCACGCCGAGGCCGAGGAAGCTGAGGAAGCTCTCGAGCATCATCACGGCGGGAATCGTCAGGGTGGTGAACACGATGACGGGGCCGAGGATGTTGGGCACGATGTGGCGGAAGATGATGCGGGCGTGGCCATAGCCAAGGGTCCGGGCCGCCTCGATGTATTCCATTTTTTTCACCGTGAGCACCTGACCGCGCACGATGCGGGCCATGGTGAGCCACTCGACGGCGCCGATCGCGGCGAAGAGGCCGACGATCTTGCCGATGCCTTGGAGATTCTTGAGCAGGGAAAACTGGCGGAGCCAGGCGTCGAGTTCGTCCATGGGCTGCTTGAGAAAGACCATGATGAGGATGACGAAGATCGTGAAGGGCAGGGCGTAGAGGATGTCCACGATGCGCATCAGGAGGGCATCGAGCTTGCCGCCAGCGTAGCCCGCGATGGCGCCGTAGGTGACGCCGATGAAGAGTGCGACGGCGGAGGCGACGAGGCCGACCATGAGGGAGATGCGGCCGCCGTAGAGGAGGCGGGCGAACAGATCGCGGCCAAGCTCGTCGGTGCCGAACCAGTGGGTGGCGGAGGGCGGGGTGGCGCCGAGGGCGAGGTTCTGGGCCTGATAGGAGAGCCCGAACGCGGAGGGAACCACGACGCAAACCAGGCCGAGGAGGACGACGAGGATGCCGGAGAAGACGGCGGGGCGGTTGCGGCGGAAACGCAGCCAGGCGTCGTGCCAGGGGGAGTGGCCGCGCTCGACGACGGGGGTTGCCGGGACGGAGGGGGAGGGGGGATTTTTAACCACGGAGGTCACGGAGAGTCACGGAGGGCGGAGTTGCGGGACCGCGAGAGAGGAATTGGACGCGAAGGAACGCGGCGGTTTATTCGAACTTGAGGCGGGGGTTGAGCCAGACCTGGGCGATGTCCACGAGGAAGTTGAGGCCGACAATGAGGACGGCGTAGAGCAACACGGTGCCGCTCACGAGGGTGTAGTCGCGGTTAAAGGCAGAGGTGACGAATTCGCGGCCGAGGCCGGGGATCTGGAAAATGGTCTCGATGACGAAGGAGCCGGAGATGACGCCGGCGATGGCGGGGCCGAGGTAGGTGACGACGGGCAGCAGGCCGCCGCGGAGGGCGTGTTTCAGGACGATGCGCGTCTCGGAAGCGCCCTTGGCCCGGGCGGTGCGGATGTAGTCCTGGTTGAGGACCTCGAGCATGCCGCCGCGGGTGAGTCGGGCGATGTAGGCGACGAAAACGAGGCCAAGGGTGGTGGCGGGGAGCACGCGATCGGCGGCGGTGTACCAGCCGGAGGCGTTGAACCAGCCCAGATGCAGGGCGAAGAGCAGAACAAGGAGCGGGCCCATGACGAAGGTCGGCAGGCAGATGCCCATCATGCCCAAAGTGGACGCGGTGTAGTCCCACCAGGTATTTTTCTTCACGGCCGCAACGACGCCGAGCGGGATGCCGAAGAGCAGCGCGATGGCGAGGGCGAGCAGGCCGAGCTCGAGGGACGCGGGAAGTTTGCCGGCGACGATCTCGTTGACGGTGCGGTTCGGGTACTTGAAGGAGGGGCCGAAATCGATGCCGAAGGCGGCTTTGAGGTCGAAGTCGGCGGAGCCGTCCCGGTCCTCGTCGGCGAAGAGGCGCCAGGGGGCGAATTTTTTCGGCGCGATGTCGCCGAGATAGCGGAGATACTGCCGGGGAAGCGGTTGATCGAGGCCGTAGTGAGCCTCGAGGTTTCGCAGGATTTCCTTGGAGACGGCTTTCTCGGCGGTGAAGGGACCGCCCGGGACGAGCCGGAGCATGAAAAAGGTGGCCGTCGCGATGACGAGGAGGACGGGGATGGTCTCCAGGAAGCGGCGGAGGATGAAGCGGAGCATTTTCTAAAGGTTAAGAAACAAGATTGGTTGAAGAGGAAGAAGGGGTGGTGGAAGCACGGCTTTAACGTAATCTTCCAACTTCAACTTGCCGCGGCGCGGCGTTTACTCCGCGAGGTCGATGTATTTCCAACTGCGGTTGTCGAGGATGTTGGGGACCCAGTTCTTCACCTTCGGCTGGATGAGGTAGAGACGCTTGTAGAAATAAATCGGCAGGATGGGCAGGTCGCGCACGAGCAGGGCGTCGAGCTGCTGATAGACCTCGAAGCGGCCGTTTTCCGAGCCGGTGGTGAGCGCGGAGGCGAGCACGCGGTCGTATTCGGGGCTGGAGTAGCCGGTATTGTTGTTGCCGCCGCCGGTGACCCACTGGTCGACGAAGGTCATCGGGTCGGGGAAATCGGCGTTCCAGCCGGCGCGGGCGATGTCGTAGTTGAGCGTCTGGGTGGACTCGATGAACACCTTCCACTCCTCATTGTGGAGGACGACGTCGAGGCCGAGGTTCTGTTTCCACATGGCTTGGATGGCCTCGGCGATCTGTTTGTGCCCTTCGAGGGTGTTGTAGAGGAGCTCGATGCGGCGAAGGCCCTTGCCCTCCGGGTATCCGGCCTCGGCGAGCAGGCGGCGGGCCTCGGCGATCGCGGCGGAGTAGGTGGGGCAGCCTTCGTTCAAGCGCGCACGGGCAGTGTAGGTGGGCGAGGGGGGAGTGTAGTTGTAGGCCGGCTCCTGCTCGCCGCGAGTGACCCGTTTGATGAGCATCTCGCGGTCGATGGCGAGGGCGAGGGCGCGGCGGACGCGGACGTCGTTGAGGGGCGGACGGGTGACGTTAAACCGATAAAAGTAGGTCGCGTAGTTCGGCTCGATGCGGAGGAGCTCGGGCTGGTTTTTCTTATAAACGTCGATGCGGGAGAGAGGGATGGTGTTGGTGACGTGCAACTGCCCGGCGCGGAACATGCGTTCCTCGGCGTCGTCGCTCTCCACGGCGAAAAATTCGATGCGGTCGAGTTTGACCGTGGCGGCGTCCCAGTAGGTGGGGGATCTTTCGACGGCGATCTTTTGGTTGGGGAGCCATTGCTTCAGGATGAAAGGACCGTTGCCGACGAAGTTCTCCGGACGGGTCCAGGCGGTTCCCCGGCGGGTGAGCCCGCCGAACTTCTCGATGGTGGGGAGATGAACGGGGAACCAGGCGGAGTGCTTGAGCGATTCGAGCAGGTAGGGGACCGGGGCCTTGAGCCGGAGCACGAGGGTATGATCGTCGGGCGCGGAGAAGCCGGTCTGGGCGAAGTCGGTGAGGGTGCCTTTGTTGAATTCCTCGGCGCCGACCACGTTGTAGAGGAAATAGGAATACTCGGAGGCGATGGCGGGCGTGAGGATGCGGCGGTAGGAGCCTACGAAATCGCGTGCCGTGACCGGATCGCCATTCGACCATTTTGCGTTGGCGCGAAGGTGAAAGGTCCAGGTGAGGCCGTCGGAGGAGGTTTCCCAGGTCTCGGCCACGCCGGGCGAGACGCCGACGCCGGAAGGATGCTCGGTCACGAGTCCCTCGAGCAGGGAAAGGATGAGATGGTGCTCGGGCACGCCGGTGACGGTGTGGGGATCGAGGTCTTGAGGCTCGCTGCCGTTGCCGACGCGGAGGACCTTTTTGCCGTCGGGGGAGGCGGCCGGGGCGGACGAGGAGCCGCCGGGAGCGGACGATTTGGAGCAGGCGGAGAAAGCGAGGACAACGAGGCTGAGGAAGGCGGGAATGAGGTGACGGAGGGGGAACGTGCGCATCATGGTGGCTTCGCATTGCAGCCATCGCCGCGCCAAGGGCAAGTCCCGCAGGAATGGGCGGTGATCCGGAAACGAGGGAATGGAGCCTGAGGGCCGGAGCGGTGGTGCCCTCGGCGCCGTGGCAACGGCCCGGTCGGTTCGGCGCCGGGCTCCAGTCCGGATAGACGCATCGGGTTCCCTCCAACGGGGTCGTTGCATGGGCGGCGGGTTTGCGCATGGTGGCGACATGGAAAAGACCAACACGGAGAAAAGCGCCTGCGGCCTGCCGTCGCAGGTGGTGATCGAGATGGCCGGGCGAGCGGTGCAGCGCACCGATGCGGAGTGGCGCACGCGGCTCACGCCGGAACAATATCGGGTGACGCGCCAGCAGGGCACCGAGCCGCCCTTCCGCAACGAGTACTGGGATCACCACGGGGATGGGGTGTATTTCTCGGTGGGCAGCGACACGCCGCTGTTCGATTCGCGGGACAAGTTCGACAGCGGGACCGGCTGGCCGAGTTTCACCCGCCCGCTGGAGGCGAAATTCGTGCAGGCACAGGTCGACGAGAGCCACGGGATGAGGCGGATCGAGGTGCACTGCGCGGTGGATGGCGGGCACCTCGGGCACGTGTTCGAGGATGGACCGAAGCCGACAGGCCTGCGTTTTTGCATCAATTCGGCGGCGCTGAAGTTCATGCCGCGCGCCGAGTACGATGCCTGGCTGGTGAAGCAGGGGTAAGGCCGCGTATCGGCCACCCGCACGCTTTACACTGGCCGGCGGGTGAATGCATAAACGCGCTTCCAACGCTTCCACCTTCCCGTGTCCGTATCCTCCTACGTTTACCTGGCCCTGTCGCTCCTGCTGCTCTGGTTTCCCCGCAACTGGCTCCGTTTCGGGATGCGGGTCACGCCGAAGCCCCCGCGGAAGTACAACCAGGCGAAGGCGGAGCGCGACCCTTACGACCAGTCGGTGAAGCCGTTGGCCGAGGCGGCTAAATCGCGCAATTGGCTGGACTTGTTTCGTGCCATGATCGGCGGCTACGGCGTGTTGAACGTGGCGGAGCAGCAGGCGATCGGCGAACTCGCCGCCGCCCCCACGTTGCTGACGACGGCGATGGCGGCACTGCTGGTGGCGGTGTTCGTGCAGATGATCCGGCTGGAGGGGCGGCTGAGCCTGTTCGCGCCGATCTTTTTTCTGCAGGGCCTGACCTTCGGAGTCTCGGGCGGGACGATCGGCATCATGACGATGCTGGGCTCCTGGGCCTTGTCGCCGGTGTTGCCGTCGGCGGGCGCCTTGTTGTTCGTGCAAGGCGCGGGCACACTGTGCTTGAGCCTGCTGCTGCGCGGGGCCGATCCGGAGCTGGGGATGGTGATGGCGGGCGTGACCTGGATGCCGGTGCTGGTGAGCATTCTGCTCCGCAAGCGGTTGGCGGCGAGTTTCGACAAGAAGCTCAAAATCATCCCCCGCGATGCCCGGGCCGAATGAGAGAAGCGGCGTCGCGGTGACGGAGACAGGGCGGCCATCGGCCGCGCGGATCTGGCTGGAGGCGACGCGGCCCCGTACGCTGCCCGCCGCGGTGGCGCCGGTGCTGGTTGGTACGGCGCTCGCCTGGCGGATGGGTCAAGCCCGATGGGCGGCAGCGGCGTCCTGCCTGAGCTTCGCGCTGCTGGTGCAGATCGGGACCAATTTCGCCAACGATTACTACGACGCGAAAAAGGGCGCGGACACGGCGGAGCGGGTGGGGCCGCGGCGCGCGGTGGCAAGCGGGTTGGTGAGGCCGGCCACGATGCGCGGAGCGATGATCGCGGTTTTCGCGGCGGCCTTCGCGGCCGGCCTGACCCTGCTGCCTTTCGGCGGCTGGCCGCTGCTGGCGGTGGGCGTGCTGAGCATCGCCTGCGGCCTGGCTTACACGGGTGGGCCCTGGCCGCTGGCCTACCACGGGCTGGGCGACGTGTTCGTGTTTTTGTTTTTCGGCTTGGTGGCGGTGGGGGCGACGAGCTTCGTGCAGACGGGCAGGCTGACGCCTGCGTCCCTGCTGGCGGGGGCGGGCGTCGGCGCGCTGGCGACGAACATCCTCGTGGCGAACAACTATCGCGACGTGGAGACGGATGCCAAGGCGGGCAAGCGCACCTTGCTGGTGCGGTGGGGGCGCGGTTACGGCCGCGCGCAGTTCGCGGCGGCGCACGCGGCGGCGGTGGGCGCGCCGATGCTGCTCGTGATGCTGGGGCAGGCATCCGGCCCCGCCGCGGCTGTGGTGGTGTTTGTGGCGGCGGCGGTGGGCATCGTGCAGGGCAACCGGCTGGCGGCGGCCAAGACTCCCCGGGACTGCATCGCCCTGCTCGGCGCTACCGGCCGATGGCTGGCGGTCTACGGCGTGCTGCTGGCGGGCGCGATCGCGTGGCGCTGAAGCGGATCGAGTTCGGTGCCGGGGGCTGAAGCCTTCAGATTTTTAACGCAAGGGCGCGAAGACCTCGCAAAGGGCGCAAAGGCGGAAGAGGCCAGTCCGGGCGTTTTCCCGGCCTTCCTTCGCGATCTTGGCGCTCTTTGCGTTGAAAAATCCGATTCAGAAGCGCGGGCCAGAGCTACTCGCGCCGCGCGCGCGGCTTGGGTGGGATGACGAAGGGGATTTGCAAGCCTTTGTCGGCGATCGTCTCGTTGGTTTCGTTGGTAAGGGACTTGGCCTCGCCGAACTTGGTGGCGAAGGCGGAGGGAGAACAGCCGGCGCGCTTTTTGAAGAGGCGGCTGAAATGATAAAGACTGCTGAAGCCGCATTCGCCGGCGATCTGGCCGACGGAGAGCGTGGTGGCGCAGAGCAGCCACTGGGCGTGTTTGATGCGGGCGTTGATGAGATCTTCGACGGGCGAACCGCCGAAGAACTCCCGGTAGAGTCCCATGAAGCGCGAGCGGCTTAGATGGACGCTCTTCGCCATCTCGTCGACGGTCCAGCCGTGGTCGAGCGTGCCGAGCACGCGGGCCTGGAGTTCTCCGAGCTGTGCGGCCAGCTCGGCCTTGCGGCCGGTCAGGCGGCGGCGACCGACGAGCTCAATGTGGCGCTGCAGGAGAAGGAAGAGCTGGCGGAGCAGGAGATCGACGACCTCTTCGTAATGAGGCTCCTTGCGGTGGATCTCGGTCCGCATGTCGTTGATCAGAAGCGGCACGAAACCGGCTTGGGCGAGGCGGAAGGGGCGGTTGAGCGGGATCTGGTGGCGGGTGGCCAGCGTCTCGGCGGAATCGCCCAGAAAGTGTATCCAGTTGTCGGACAGTCCGCATCCGTCGCCCTGATACTGCTGGTGATGGTCTGGCGTGTAGAGGATGCAGCTATGCGCCGGGCAGCGGATGGTTTCGCGGCCCAGGGTAACGAGGGCAGGGCGGGTGAAGTGGATGAAGAGGTAGTCGCCGGTGCCGGGGCGATCGATGATGAAGCTCTCCTCGTGGACCCAGCCGACGCCGAGACGGGCGACGCTGAGGAGAGAAGGGTCGGTTTGGGGCATGGGAAGGCGGGGAAGCGAGGTAAGCGAAAGCGCTGACAGGGGAGGAGGCGAGGTGACCATGTGAGCTTTTGTGCGAAGGTCTAGGACGAATGAGCACATCGCGGCGCTCGGAGCCAGACCCGTGCACGAGAGAAAAACTCACGCGGCAGGACGATAGGACTACAAGAAGATCGGACGATAGGGCAATGCGCGTGAGGAGGCAGGGCGCGATCGCTGCGGGCGCCGGGCCTGGGGGCGTTATTCAAGAGAAGTCGCGGCAGGCCCGGTCCGTCCGAGGTCACAAAATGTTTATGATAGATCAAACATTCACGCTTGGGCCTGTGCTGCGGGCCGGTGCCAGCCTCGCCGCCGCCTCTTTTTATCCCATGCGTATTCTTGGTCTTCTGGTGGGTGTGCTGTTCAGCGCGCCGTGGTGCGCGGCCCTGGCCGCCGGAGCGCTCACGAGCCCCGACGGGCGGGTGGCGGTGGAATTCCAGCTCGGCGCGGACGGAGCGCCGGCCTACGAGCTGCGGCGGGAGGGCACGGTGGTGTTGGCCAGGTCCCGTCTCGGCTTGGTGCGGGACGACGCGGATTTCTCCACGGGTCTGAGTCTTGTCGGCGAATCGAAGGTCGAGCGGGTGCGGGACCGCTACGAACTGGCGGTGAGTAAGCGCCGCCTGAACGATTACCGCGCGAACCGGCAGACCTACCGGTTGGTGACCGCCGACGGGCAACGGATGGATGTGGTGTTTCAAGTTTCGGACGACGGTGCGGCCTTTCGCTACGTGTTCCCGGAAAAGTCGGATGCGGCGCACACGGTGAAGGAAGAGGCGACGTCGTTTCGCCTGCCCGCTGGCGCCCTCGCCTGGCTGCAACCGATGTCGGTCGCGAAGACCGGCTGGGCGAAGACCAATCCTTCTTACGAGGAGTATTACCAGCAGGAGATCGCCGCCGGCACGCCCTCGACGCTCGGCGCGGGCTGGGTTTTTCCGGCTTTGTTTCGCACCGGCGGAACTTGGGTGCTCGTGACGGAGTCTGGACTGGGCCGCGGCTACTGCGCCACGCGCCTGCGGCATGAGTCGCCGGAGGGCGAATACCGCATCGGTTTTCCGGACGAGCGCGAAACCTTCGGCGGCGAGACGGTGAACCCCCGTTTCACGACGCCCTACGCCACGCCTTGGCGGGTAATCGCGGCGGGCGACCTAAAGACGGTGGCTGAATCCATGCTCGGTACGGACGTGGCGGACGCGCCGGCCAAGGGCGCGCCGGTCGGCTTGCCGGGCAAGGCCTCCTGGAGCTGGCCCAAGCTCGGCGACGGCAAGACGAAGTACGAGACCCAGCTCCGTTTCATCGACTATGCCGCAGAAATGGGGTGGGCCTACTGCCTGATCGATGCACTGTGGGACAAACAGATCGGCGACGAAAAAATGAAGGCGCTGGCGGAGCATGCACGGACGAAGAAGGTCGCGCTGCTGCTCTGGTACAACAGTAACGGAAACTGGAACGACGCCTTCCAGACGCCGAAGAACCGTCTGTTGGCGCACGAGGGACGCGTCGCGGAGTTCGCCCGTCTGCAGGCTCTGGGCATAGGCGGCGTGAAGATCGATTTTTTCGGCGGCGACGGCCGGGCCTTCGTGGATTTTTATCACGACCTGCTGGAAGACAGTGCGCCCTACGGCCTGACCGTGAATTTTCACGGCGCCACGCTGCCCCGCGGCTGGCAGCGTACCTACCCGCACCTGATGACGGTGGAGGCGATACGCGGCTATGAATTCATCACCTTCGAGCAGGGAAACGCCAACCGCGCGCCGACGCACATGGCGATGTTGCCTTTCGCGCGAAACGTTTTCGATCCGATGGATTTCACGCCCCTCTGCCTGGAAGGCCCGGGCAAGATCAAGCGCCGCACCACGGTGGGCGCGGAGCTGGCGACGACCGTTCTGTTTACCTCCGGCATTCAACACTACACCGAGATTCCCGAGGTGATGGCGAAACAGCCGGACTACGTGCACGAGTACCTGAAGCAGATTCCGTCGGTGTGGGAGGAGTCGCGTTTCCTCGCCGGTTACCCGGGCAAACTGGCGGTCTTCGCCCGCCGCGGCGCGGATGGCCGCTGGTGGATCGCGGGCCAGAACGGCGAGGCCGTGGCGAAAACGGTGGAGGTGCCGCTCGAGGGCCTCATCTCGCGCCGGACGAAGAGCGTCGACGTGATCACCGACGCGGTTACGGGCGGCTTCGAGAAACGAACGGTGGAGCTCGGCAAGGACCGCGTCCTGCGCGTGGCGCTGGCACCGAATGGCGGTTTCAGCGCGGTGGTGAAGTAGAGAGCAGCGTCTCCTGCGGCCCTGTGGGATGTGGGCGAAGTAAGCGCGGTTCCGCCGTGGCGATACTTTCGGGGCTGAATCATCGGATTGAAGAAACACCGTCTGCCGCGGCCCGATGTATTTCTGTGCTTAGTTCTATACCACGCCCGATGGATTTCTGGAGAAATCGCCAAGAATGAAACAACGGAGGCCGTCTCCCTCATATGGACCTCTAGCTAGGCGTTGCCCTCGGCGCACTCCTGGCCCCAGTCACGGCCGAGACTGTCGTTTATCAGATTCGTTCTCCTCGGCCTTCGACCTCGCCGGCTTCTTCCCGGCGGGTGACGGCAGTTACTACCAGTACCAAGGCCAGTTCGTGGCGCCGGTAACGCGCAGCACCACCTACGGGATGATCGATACTAGATCGTCGTTCTCCGAGCCATACCAGGAGATCCTGTCGCTGAACGCGGGGGGACCTTCAACGTCTCCAACGTCGACGGGTCTTGGAACAATGGATTCCGCGTGATCCTCGCGACCGACTCGCTGGCGCCCTACGGGCTCAACGCTCACGGCTATTACTTCGGCGGAGGCAGCTACGTGAGGACGGAGATGTACCCCAACCGGTTCTCCCATGGCATGGGAGGAGGTCCCGTGGAGGTCCGTCCTCCACTTCGCCGACGGGCTCGGGGTCCTTCCGCAAAAAGGATCCTTCAGGATCACCTTCGATCCCTCCTCGTCGACTTGGGCGGTGTACGGTACCTGGAGCACCGAGTACGTCAATCCGGCCACTGTCACCAGCCTCCTCGGGACCGAGTCCGATGGATTCTACGCCTACAGCCCAATGCCCTACTTCGGCATAGGCGGCCAGACGTCGGGGGCTGAGTACTTCGACAACCTGCGCGTTGCCGTCATTCCAGAGCCGGCCGCGTCGGCCGGCCTCGCCGGCGTGATCCTCTCTGGAACAACGAGCTGCGCCAAGCGACGCAGCCCACGTCCGGGCGCGTCCGCCTAAGGCCCCCCGCGGCTGCCCGCATATTTCGCTCCCGATTCCGGGAAGCTCGGCAGGCCTCCAAAATTTTTCCAACAGCATCAAACCTGGGGTGAAGCCCTTAAGGTGAGACTCCCAGGGCTTATTAAGAAAATTCCTTGATGGTAATTTTACCCGTAAGAATAGTGCGCAAAATGACGTACCGCAGAATCCCTTTTCTATCGCTCCTGCGACTGGCAGTCCTCGCCGCGTGGGCGGCCTGCCACGGCTCGTTTGCCCAGCTAAGCCCAATGCCGTTAAGGCATTCATAGCTGTACATCACCTGCGATAGCGGGCATAGGCTTGGGGATGGACGAAAATCAT
>CBINGR010000105.1:0-11260 GCA_966250295.1 uncultured Akkermansia sp.
CGACCACCCGCAGGGCTTCAGCAGAGCGCTGGATTATTTCGAAGACAGCGCCTAGAGCGCGGCCTTGAGGCGGATGGCGAGCGCGAGCGCGGCGTCGGGGGTCTCTGCAGTCACGGTGAAGTGGCCCATTTTGCGGCCCGGGCGCGGTTCCTTTTTGCCGTAGAGATGGAGATGGACACGCGGCTCGCGGAGAAGGGCGGCCCAGTTGGGCTCTCCGACGCAGCGGTCGCCCGACCATTTCCACGCGTCGCCGAGGATATTCACCATCACCGCGGCGGGAGCACTGAGACCTACGTTGCCGAGGGGCAGGCCGGCCACGGCGCGGACGTGCTGCTCGAACTGCGAGGTGACGCAGGCATCCAGCGACCAGTGTCCGCTGTTATGCGGGCGCGGAGCCATCTCGTTCACGAGGAGGTCGCCGCGGTCGGTGAGAAACATCTCGACCGCCAGGAGGCCGGTAAGGCCGAGGCGGTCGGCGATGGCTTCGGCGAGGGCACGTGCCCGGTCTTGGATCTCGGGGGCGATGCGCGCAGGGACGATGGAGAAATCGAGGATGTGTTTGGTGTGGATGTTTTCCGCGACGGGGAAGCTGCGGGTCTCGCCCGCGGTCGAGCGGGCGACGATGACGGAAAGCTCGCACTTGAAGTCGATCCATTGCTCGACGACGGCGCGCTGGCCCTTGAAGGCGGCCACGGCGCGGACGAGAGCGGCCTCGTCCGCGACCTTGAGCTGGCCCTTGCCGTCGTAGCCGAAGTCGGCGGTCTTGACCACGCAGGGCAGGCCGATCTGACGAATGGCGGCGGCAAGATCGCCCTGGGCCTCGGATTCGGCGAAGCGTACGTGCGGGAACTCATTTTTGCGCAGCCAGGTTTTCTCGCGGAGGCGATTTTGCGCGACCTCGAGGATCTGCCATTTCGGGTGAAAAGCGGCGGCGTTTTCCAGGCGCCAGAGGGGTTCGGTGGGGATGTTTTCGAACTCGTAGGTGACGACGTCGCAGGCACGCACGAACGCCTCCAGTTCCGCGAGGTTCGTATAGGAGGCGTGGACGGCGTGGGCGCTTACCTCGGCGGCGGGGGAATCGGCGGAGGGCTCGTAGACATGGACGCGGTAGCCGAGGCGCTCGGCTGCGTGGGCGAACATGCGGCCGAGCTGGCCGCCACCGAGGACGCCGAGGGTTTTGCCGGGAGGAATCATGGGAAATGCCCAATGACCAATGCCCAATGACCAATGGTCAATGGCGAGGTCGGCGGCGTTGGGTCAGGGCAGCTTCGCCGCCAGGACGGTGGCGGTCTGGTCGGTGCGGAAGGCGTGGAGGGCGGCGCGAATTTTCGCATCGGTGCCGGCGAGGATGGCGGCGGCGAAGAGGGCGGCGTTGATGGCGCCGGCCTTGCCGATGGCGAAGGTGGCGACGGGGATGCCACCAGGCATCTGTACGATGGAAAGCAGGCTGTCCTGGCCCTTGAGGCTGTGGCTCTCGACCGGGACGCCCAGGACGGGAAGCGCGGTAAAAGCCGCGGTCATGCCCGGCAGGTGGGCGGCACCGCCGGCGCCGGCGATGATAACGCGCAGGCCACGTGCCTCGGCGGTCTTCGCATAGTCCGCCATCTTGTCGGGCGTACGGTGGGCGCTGACGACATCCTTCTCAAAGGGCACGCCGAGCTTCGCGAGCGTGGCGGCGGCATGCTGCATGGTTTCCCAATCGGAGGTGCTGCCCATGATGAGGCCGACGAGCGGTGATGACATAGGTGCTCAGGATGGGACGGGAGCTTTGGCCGCAAAAAGCATAAAAAGCATAAAAGGCCCACGCGGAGGCGGGCCGCCGGTTGACGAGGCTCGGCACTAAACGCACAAAGTGAGGTCTTTCTCATGCCAATGAACATCTTTCCTCTTTTGCGTTTTTCCCTGGTAGCGGCCGGTCTTTCCCTGTTCGCGGCGTGCAGCACGGTGCAACTGGACGAGAAGGGCGAGATGAACGCCACCTACGTGGCGGGCGAGTTTCGCATGCTCGTGAACTCGAACGCGCCCACGACGGCCAGGGCCACGAGCGAAGCCTTCAAGCAGATGGGGCTTTTCGAGATCAAAAACGAGCTGCGCACCTATGACGCGGATCTGGCGGCGCGTACGGCGCTGGACGAAAAGGTGAGGGTGCGGATCAAGGAGATCAACAGCCGCCAGACCGAGATCGGCATCCGGGTGGACGTAATTGGCGACAAGGATTATTCCCGGAAGCTCTACCAGCAGATCGAGAAGAACCTGACGGTTTCCGGCCGCGGTTGGTGAGCGGTGGGGGCGACTTCATTTCGTTGTCCTGTATGGCCCGGCTCGTGCCGGACGAGCAGCCGGACCAGCGTTCTGGCCTACAGGACGAAGCGCCGCCCAACGGGAAATCTTAAGGAGCCCGGCGGCGGCGGGAGACGGCGAAGGCGGTGAGGCTACCGAAGGTGAGGAGGCCGAAGGAAGAGGGTTCGGGGACGGGGGAGTAGGGGACGATCTGATAATAATCGGAGTCGTAGTCCTTCCAGGAGGCGGAGCCGCCGTAGCCGTCGAAGACAACGCGGGCGAGCTGGGCCTGTTCGGTGGAGCTGTCGAGGGAGGTCTTTTTGACCAGGAAGTAGTCGGTGGCCTCGATCCAGTCCTCGATGGTGAGGAGAGCGCCGGAAAGGACGTTGAGGACGTCGACGTAGAGATAGGAGGGGGAGCAGACGGTGCCGTCGCTGAAGTCGAGGACGGAGCTGCCGGAGACGTTGAGGGTGGCGAAGGACTCCTTGCCGGCGGGGTCGCCGAGGGCGGAGGCGCCGTTCATTTCGAGACGGGCGACGTTGGCGGAGTTGCCGGACTTGCCGCCGACGAGGGAGACGGAGGCGGAGTCGAGGATCTGCTCGTTGGAATCGAGGCGGACGGTGTCGATGCCGCGGCCGTCGCCGATGACGAGGTCGCCGGCGAGGGCATTGACGTTGTCGGACTTATCCAGGACGAGGGTGCCGGCGTTGACGGTGGTGGTGCCGGTATAGGTATTGGCGGAAGTGCCGGAGAGCGTGAGCGTGCCGGAACCGGACTTGGTGAGACCACCGGAGCCGATGAGGGTGGAGCTGACGGTGGTGCCTCCGGTATTGTAGGCGTGGACGACGAGATCGTTGGAGTTGCCGGTGGTGAGGCTGCCGCCGGAAACGGTGACGGCGGTGGCGCCGGTGGTGAGGAGACCGCCGGACTGAAGGGTTAGGGTGAAACCGGCCTGGGCGACATCGATGCCGGAGCTGAGTTTGAGGGAGTTGATGGTGCGCGCGGCACTGAGCGTCGCGTTGGCGTCGGAGGACGGTGCGGCGTTCACCGTCGTGGCGGTCCAGTTGGTCTGCGCGGTAGTGAGGTAGCCGGAGTAGGCGCTGATGCCGTCGGGCGTGGTGCCGTCGACCGCGGAGTGGGTGGCGAAGTCGGCGCCGTTGATGGTGGCATAGGCGAGGATGCCATCGTCGAGGGTGGGAGCGGCGGTAAAGACGAGGCGGGGATTGTCGGCGATCGTGCCGAGGGTGCCGGCGGGATTGGTGACGTCGAGGGTGGCACCGGCGGTACGCGAGAGGGAGGCGAAGGTGAGGGTGGAGGAGCCGCTGGCATCGCCGCGGGCGACGTTGATGGTATTGGCACCGCTGGAGAGGGTGAGGGCACCCAGGGTCTCTGCGCTGTTCACGTCGCCGGTCCGGCCGAGGAAATGGATCGTGCCGCCGGCGAGACTGACGGCGGAGGAGGAGACGCGGTTGGCGTTATCCGCGGCGGTGTTGTCGAGCGTGAAGGTGCCGCCCTGCTGGACGGTGTAGCCGGTGGCGGAGGCCAGGGTGCCTGAGCCGCTGAGGCGGACTTCGGAGCCGATGATGGCGAGAGTGCCGGTGAGGGTGTTGGCGCCGGTGAGATCGAGGCGGCCGTTGCCGGTAACCGAGAGGTTGGCGGCGCCGGAGACCACGCCGGAGAGGGCGCCGGAAGCGACGCCGGCGGTGTTGCCCTGGACAGTCTTGATCGTGCGCGTGCCGCTGGCCCCGAGAGCGAGGTCGTTGGCGAGGGTGACGGTATTGTTCGCGCTGGTGGCGCCGAAAATGAGGGCGTTGTTTGCGCCGACGAAGCTGCCGCTACCCCAGGTGACCTGGGCGGTGGAGTTGCCGAGACGGACGGTGCGGGCGGCGCCGGAGGCGGCGAAGCCGCCGTCGCCGGTCCAGCCCACGTTGCCGTTGGCGGTGCCGAGCGAGGCGGAGTAATCGCCGGTGGTGCCGCCGTTCAGGTCTCCCGCCAGCTCGAGCACGCCGCCGTTGAACACGACGTTGGTGCTGGCGGAGAGGTCGGCGGCTTGAGTGATGCGGAGGGCGCCGCCGGCGATCTCGGTGGCGCCATCGTAGGTGTTGTTGCCGGTGAGGGAGAGGGTGCCGTCGCCGGTCTTGCGGATGCCGCCGGAAGAGCCCGTGGAGGAAAGGATGCCGGACAAGGTGCCGTCCACCGCGCCGGTGGCATCGGTGTTGCTGGTTCCGTCGATGACGCGGATTTCGCGGGCGGCGTTGCCGAGGCCGATGGCGTTCGTGAGAGTGAGGGTATTGTCCGAGTAGGCGGAGCCGAGGATCAGCGCGTTGCCGGTGGGGATGAAAGCGCCGGAGCCCCAGGTCAGCGTGCTGCCCAAGGTGACGGTGCGGGCGCCGCCGTAGGCGGAAAAGCCACCATCGCCGGTCCACCTGACCTGTTCCTCGCCGGTGCCGACGCTGCGGGTGAAGGTGGTGTTGCTGGAAAGCTCGAGAACACCGCCGGCGAGATTGAGCGTGGGGTAGTTGCCGGACGTGTTGGTCGTATCGTAACCCCCGGGCAGGGAGGCGGTGCCGACGCGCAGGACACCCTCTTGGACGATGGTGGAGCCGTTGTAGGTGTTGGTTCCGGAAAGGGTGACCACGCCTTCGCCGATTTTGGTAAGGTCGTAGGTGCCGGTGCCGTCGCCGATGGCGCCGGAAAGGGTGAGGTTGCCGTCGCGGGAGCGGACGGAGGTGTCGGAGCCGAGGGTGATCGCACCGGAAAGGGTGTTGGTGCCGCCGTCGTTGTAGAGGGCGCCGCCAAGCTCGCCGCGGCCGAGGGTGGTGCCCGAGCCGTTGAGGGTGAGAAGCTCGGCGCTGGAGATGCCTCCACGGAAAGTGAGGGTGCCGCCGTCGTTGACGGTCGTGCGGGTGGAGGTGGTGCCGAGCGCGTTGTTGTGGAGGGCGACAAGCTGCCCGCCGTTGACGGTGATGGAGCCGGTGTAGCTGGTGCCGTTGTCGCCTGAGATGGTGACGATGCCGTTGCCGGTGCCCTCGATGGAGCTGCCGTTGATGTTGATGGCACCGGAACCGGTGATCTGGCCGTTGAGGTTGACGGCGCCGTAACCGGTCGTGGTGAGGCTGTTGGAGCCGAGCGCCACTGCGCCGTTCAGGCAGAGGGTGCTGAAGGAGTAGTTGTTGACCTTCAGGTTTTCGGCGACGGAGAGGGGGACGTTGATCTTGTGGAGGCCGTAGGCGTCGTTGTAGTCGTTGACGTTGATCGAGGGGAGGCCGACCACGCCGGTATTGCCGAGGGTGATCGTATTGGTCCCATTGATACTGTAATTGTGCGGCGAATCGAAGGTGATGGAGTTGAGCTGGCGATTGGAATCGAGCTGTACGGGCTGGTCTGGGCCGGAGGCGGGGGCGTCGCCGAAGAGGATGTCGGCGTTGGCGGAGGGTACGGTGTTGCCGATCCAGTTGCCGCCGGTGGCCCAGCTGTCGCCGCCGCCGGCGTCGCTCCATTCGAAGGAGTCGGGCTGCCAGGGCGTCATGGTGACCTGGACGTTGCGGATCTCGTGGGTTTCGTTGGCACCGCCGGTGCCGGCGGTGAAGCCGATCTTGAAATACTCGGGCCGGTCGTAGGCGGACAGATCGGCGGTGAAGGCGGTGACGTAGGTGCCCGAGACGCCGAACTTCATCTCGACCGTGAGCTGGTTGTTGGCATCCAGCGTCAGGCGAAAGGAGCGAAAATCGGCTCCGGTCTGATTGGGACGGGAGGTGGCGGTGGGAAAATCCATTTGGCCGCCGCCGGAGAGGCTGGCGAGAGGCGCGCTGGCCTCGATGAATTCCCAGCCGGTGGCGTTGTTGCCGTCGCCGTCGTCGGGACCGCGGACGGCGATGCGGTTGGGATAGCCGGTGGTGGAGCCGTTGGCGAGGGAGGTGCCGATGCCGCCGTCGCGGCCTTCGGTTTCACCGGCGTAGTTGCCCCAGTTGTCGAAGCCGAAACCGAGGTAGCCCCCCGCCATGCCGGCGGAGTCCACCGAACCGTTTCCGTCGGTATCGAGCGCCGCGTAGCCGAGCGAACCGCCGTAGGACCCGGGCTGGAAGGTGCTGGCGTCCACGGAAGAATCCACCAGGAAAAAGGTCAGGCCGTCGGCACCGACGCCGTTCTGGGCGCCGCCGATGTCGTGGCCGTTCCAGAAGGTATATTCCATCTCGATCTGGATCTGGGCGTTGACCGCGAAGACGGCATTGTCCCACAGCGCGTAGGTGGCTTGGTTGTTGAGGCTTTCCGTCATGCGGAGCCAGCCGTTGCCCGGCGTGTCCACGGTATTGGCGGTCAGGTACGGATCGGTGGAGGAGCCCAGGCCGCCGAAGGTCCAGCCGCTTGCGGTGGTTCCGGTGAAGCTTTCCGTAAAGCTCAGCTGGCCGTGAGCTACCGAGGGAAGGGCCAGAATAGCGGCCAGCAGGGCAAAGCAGGCACGCCTGCTCGTGTGCAGCCGATTTGTGAAAAAATTGCCACGATCCTGCATGCCGCGATCAAGGCACCGGGAGGAACCCGATAGCAAGTCCTAGATATAATCGGGCCTAGGGTAAGTATACTTAACCTTCTAGGGTAATGGGTCCAATTGGCGCGTGTCGCGGCCGTTTCGGGGAGGAGCGGCGGGGGCGACGGAAGGCGGCGAAGGCGGTGAGGCTACCGAAGGTGAGGAGGCCGAAGGAAGAGGGTTCGGGGACGGGGGAGTAGGGGACGATCTGATAATAATCGGAGTCGTAGTCCTTCCAGGAGGCGGAGCCGCCGTAGCCGTCGAAGACAACGCGGGCGAGCTGGGCCTGTTCGGTGGAGCTGTCGAGGGAGGTCTTTTTGACCAGGAAGTAGTCGGTGGCCTCGATCCAGTCCTCGATGGTGAGGAGAGCGCCGGAAAGGACGTTGAGGACGTCGACGTAGAGATAGGAGGGGGAGCAGACGGTGCCGTCGCTGAAGTCGAGGACGGAGCTGCCGGAGACGTTGAGGGTGGCGAAGGACTCCTTGCCGGCGGGGTCGCCGAGGGCGGAGGCGCCGTTCATTTCGAGACGGGCGACGTTGGCGGAGTTGCCGGACTTGCCGCCGACGAGGGAGACGGAGGCGGAGTCGAGGATCTGCTCGTTGGAATCGAGGCGGACGGTGTCGATGCCGCGGCCGTCGCCGATGACGAGGTCGCCGGCGAGGGCATTGACGTTGTCGGACTTATCCAGGACGAGGGTGCCGGCGTTGACGGTGGTGGTGCCGGTATAGGTATTGGCGGAAGTGCCGGAGAGCGTGAGCGTGCCGGAACCGGACTTGGTGAGGCCCTTGGCGCTGGAGTTATCGGCGATGGACGAACTGATGGTCAGCCCGCCGGAGCCGTAGACATGGGTGCAAAGGTTGGCGGCCGTGCCGGCACGAAGGACGGAAGTGGAGAGGGTGCTGGCGGTGCCGGCCGTTACCCTTGTCTCCTCCGGTAACGGCCGTTCCTTGCGGAAGCTCCTGGGAAAGCGTGGCGTCCTTGCGACGACGGGCGGGCGGCGCACGCGACTACGCCTTCTCAGCCCTTATTCCAGGATTCTAGAGCCGGCAGATGAGTAATTCGCGCTCGAAGAGCATCTCTTTCGGAAGGTGGGCCTGGAGATCGATGAACAACTCCTCATGGCCGAGGAGCTCGGTGCGCCAAGCTTTGCGATCCACGGTGGTGAGCCGGTCGAAAGTTTCCTTGGGAAAATCGAGGCCGGTCCAGTCGAGGTCTTCGTAGCGGGGCATCCAGCCGAGCGGAGTTTCGCGCCCGCGGGCGCGGCCCTGGGTGCGCTCGACGATCCAGCGGAGAATGCGGAGGTTTTCGCCAAAGCCGGGCCAGAGAAAGCGGCCGTCCTCACCCTTGCGGAACCAATTGACGTTGAAGACGCGCGGGGTCTCGGCGAGGTCGCGCTGCATCTTGATCCAGTGGCGGAAATAATCGCCCATGTTGTAGCCGCAGAAGGGCAGCATGGCCATGGGATCGCGGCGGACTTGGCCGATCGTACCCGCGGCAGCGGCGGTCATCTCGGAGCCCATGGTGGCTCCGGCATAGACGCCGCCGGACCAGTTGAAGGCCTGATAGACCAGCGGGGTGGTGGTGGCACGGCGACCGCCGAAGATAATGGCGCTGATCGGCACGCCGGCGGGATTTTCCCAGTCGGGGTCGATGGTGGGGCACTGGGAGGCGGGGGCGGTGAACCGGGCGTTGGGGTGGGCGGCCTTGCCGCCGGTGATGGCGGCGATGGCCGGGGTCCAGGGTTTGCCCTGCCAGTCCTCGCACATGGCGGGCGGGGTGTCGGTCATGCCTTCCCACCAGACGCCACGATCGGGCGTAAGGGCGCAATTGGTGAAGATCGTGTTCTTCGCCAGCGCAGCCATCGCGTTGGGGTTGGTTTTCAGGGAGGTGCCGGGAGCGACGCCGAAGAAGCCGGCCTCCGGGTTGATGGCACGGAGGCGGCCGGAGGCGTCGGGACGAAGCCAGGCGATATCGTCGCCGACGGTGGTGACTTTCCACCCCTGTTGCCGGAGCGCGGGCGGGGGCACGAGCATGGCGAAATTGGTCTTGCCGCAGGCGGAAGGGAACGCGGCGGCGACATAGGCCTTTTGACCCTCGGGATTCTCCAAGCCGACGATCAGCATATGCTCGGCCATCCAGCCCTCGTCGCGGGCCATGGCCGAGGCGATGCGGAGGGCGAAGCACTTTTTGCCGAGGAGGGCGTTGCCGCCGTAGCCGGAGCCGTAGGACCAGATCTCGCGGGTCTCCGGGAAGTGGACGATGTACTTTTCGGGATTGCAGGGCCAGGCGACGTCCCTGGCGCCTTCCGGGAGTGGGCGCCCGACGGTATGCATGCAGGGCACGACGCGTTTCTCGGCTTTGTCGATCTCGGCAAAAACGGGCGCGCCGATGCGGGCCATGATGCGCATGTTGACGACGGCGTAGGCGGAGTCGGTCAGCTGCACGCCGATCTGGGACAGCGGCGAGCCGACCGGGCCCATCGAGTAGGGCAGGACGTACATCGTGCGGCCGCGCATGCAGCCGGCGAAAAGGCCCTTAAGCTTTTTGCGCATCTCGAAGGGGTCGACCCAGTTGTTGGTGGGGCCGGCGGCATCCCGGGAGAGTGAGCAGATGAAGGTGCGGTCCTCGACGCGGGCGACATCGGTGGGATCGGAGCGGGCGAGGAAGCAGCCGGGCCAGGCTTTTTCATCGAGCTTGATGAAAGTACCGGCGGCGACGAGGCCGGTGCAGAGCGTATCGTATTCTTCCTGCGAACCGTCGACCCAATGAATGGACGCGGGATGGGTGAGGGCGGCCATCTTCTCGATCCAGCGGAGAAGATGTTTGTTGGTGCTGAGCGGGGCGGAGGGATCGCGAGAAGAGGCCATGGCAGGAATAGTTTAAGGGCGGAAGCGAGCGGGATGGATGCGAGACCGTCGGCGATGTCCGAGCATGGCCCCGGTCGGGCGCGGGGTAAACCTCCAAGGCGTCGGGTGAAGCGGAGTAAACGCGGGCTAATCGGCGCGAGTAGCCGCCGACGCGGCCGCTCGGGCCGGCTCCACGTGCACGGCGACGTGAGTGATAGCGAGGCCGGCGCCTACGAGGGCGTCCTGCACGGCGTGGGCGAGAGCGTGGCCCTCGCGCACGGTGATGGCCGGGTCCACCTCGATCTGGATGTCCACCAGCACGGCCAGACCGGAGCGGCGTACGCGGCATTTGTCGAGGCCGAGGACGCCGGGAACGGCTATGGCGAGACGGCGCACCTCGGCATGGAGCGCGTCGGGTGCCGCGGCGTCCATGACCTCGTCGAGGGCCCGGCGGAGGATGGAGAGGCCGTTGAACGTGATTACGATGCAGGCGGCGAGGGCGGCCCAGTCGTCGGCGGCGGCGTAGCCGGGCCCGCCGGCCACGGCGATGGCGATGCCGACGAAGGCGGCGGCGGAGGTGAGTGCGTCGGCGGCGTGGTGCCAGGCCTCGGCGCCGAGCGCGGTGCCGCCGGTCTCGGCGCCGGCGCGGGCCATGCGGCGAGAGAGGATCCACTTCACGCCCACGACGCCGGCGAGCAGCGGGAGGGTGCCCCAGTGGGGGACGCGATGCGGGGTGAGGATCTCGTGGACGGAATGGATGCCGATCCAGCCGGCCGCGATGAAGATGACGAGGGCAACGGCCAGGGCGGCGAGCGGCTCGGCCTTGCCGTGTCCGTAAGGATGACCGGCGTCGGGCGGACGGGCCGCGACGCGGAAGCCGGCCCAGACGAGCAGGGAGGAGCAGACATCGAGGAGCGACTCGATGCCGTCGGCGATGAGCGCGTAGGTATTGCCCAGAATGCCGCCGGCGAACTTCACGCCGGCGAGGACGAGGTTGAGCAGGACACCGCGGAGAACCAGACGGGCGCCGGCCTCGGCGCGTTCGCGGGCGAGCGAGTGCGGATCGACGCACGGAACGGGAGTCGGCGTGGGAGGCGGTTGGGCCACAGGGGCAGGAAAGCCACAACGCGGCCGGAGGGAAGACGGGATTGCGCGGGGCGCGGCGATGCCGGAGCGTGGCCGCATGGACCTGGAAAAAATGCCGGCGGTGAACGTGCTGGGCGGACCGTTGAAGCCTTGTAGTGGAAATCCCGTGACGGGATTTTTTCGCGACGGCTTCTGTCACGCCTGCGCGGAGGACCACGGCTGCCACGCAGTGTGTGTGGAGGTGAGCGCGGAATTCCTGGCCTGGCAGGCGGCCGCGGGAAACGACCTGATCACGCCGCGGCCGGAGTACGATTTTCCCGGCCTGAGCCCCGGCGACCGTTGGTGCGTATGCGCGGGTCGCTGGCGCGAAGCGGTGGAGGCCGGCGTACCCGCGCCGGTGGCGCTGCGGGCGACGCATCGGCGGGCCTTGGAAATCGTGCCGTTGGCAATGCTGCAGGCGCACGCGGCGCCCTAGGCGCAATGCCGTTAAGGCAAAGGAAGGAGGGTAAGGGAAACGGGGCCG
>CBINGR010000106.1:0-10925 GCA_966250295.1 uncultured Akkermansia sp.
AGCCGCCGCCCTTGTTGCACCAGTTGGCCGTCACGGTGCCGCCGTTGACGCTGCTGGAGTCGTTGAGCAGCAGGCCGCAACCGACGCTCATGTTGTCGGCATAGAGGTTCTGGAAGCCCACGGTCGTGATGCCGTAGGTCTCATAGCCGTGGCTGCCGCCACCCCAGGCATTGGAGGAATGCATCTGCAGGTCGTAGCCTTCGCCGCCTTTGCAGTTGTCGATGCGGTAAACGAGATTGGACTGGCCGGACACGCCGGTGAACCAGTTGCCGTTGCAAGTGCGGAAGTACATGCCGAACCAGGCGTTGCCGCGCAGTTCCATGTTCAGACCGCCGACCGCGTTGCTGTTTTGGGAATAAAGGATGCCTTGGCTGCCGCCGCCGGTTTGTTGATTGAGCCAGCCATCGATCGACTGGTTGGTGTAGATGCGCATCTGGCCGTTGACGTTGCCGCCTTGGTAAACGCGGATCCACATGTAGGTGCCGGTGCTGGAGCAGGCATTGACCGCCCCAGCCATGCTGGAACCGGTGTACTTGGTCACACCGTCAATCTTGCCCGTCCAGGTGCTGCCCGAGGCGGACACTTCGCCCAAAGCGGCAAAAAGTGAGGACGGAAGGGCAAAGAGGCCGACGAGGGCCGGAATGGAAAAAAGGCGCAGGGCCTTTGGAGTAGAGAACAGCTTCATAGGGTTCGTGTGGTTTGTGGGGTTATTTACTCAGGCAACCACCTTATGACCAATTGAATGCAAACCGACCAACCGCCGCGGATAATATGCGGGTTATTGGCCTGTTCGCAGAGAGAAAGCAATCAGAGCAACAGGGGGAGTACCAAGACGCTCCGCAGTATAGTTACTCCAGTGGGGGACGATATTACCTGTTCTGGTTAGCCCGGCGGCCCTGCGTCCGTCACGCCAGGCAAACGAAACTCGACGGCGAAAAAGAGGAATTTCAACCAACTAGCCTTCAATTGGTTAAAATGAAAATTGGATCGCCTGAACTAACCTGAATATCTTTTTCACATCCCTGACGATGGTGGCGAAAGGAGAATCCACTGTTAAGTCAGGAAAAAAAGTCAAACGAGGTGAATGCCCCTCACCCACTTTGTCTGGTATATAGATTAAATTTTTAGGACCAGGTCTTAAAAGCAAGAGTCTCAAAAGCCGGGCGGCCGACGCGGCGCCTCGCCCACCTTGGTGCCATAACCCATTAAAAAAAGTCGTAATCGTTTCGAGGTAGGGCGCGACCGCTGGGCGCGCCGGTTTGGGAGGCGTGGCCAGCGGGAATTCGCGGCGGGCCCAGCGGTCCCGCCCTACCGTTTCCCTTAGGGACGGAGCAAGGGGGCGGGCACGCCTGCGGCGGCATAATCGCGAAAAGGCGCTCCGGCTTCGTATTCCTTCAATTGGAGCCGAAGCGCCTCACCCAGGCCGGGATCAGGTGACGCGGCGGCAAGTTCCAGGGCCCGCCGGGCAGTCTTTACCGCCTCGCCGAACTGCGCGTTCTCGGCATAGGCGGCCGCCAGCGTACGCAGCAGGGATGGGTCTTGGCCGCCCGACAATTGGTCGGCCCGTTTTGCGAGTTCCAAGGCACGGTTCCGATCGCGAATCGATGCCTCGGGCCAAGTGGCGAGCAACCAGGCGAAGTCGGACAGCGCATAAGGATGATTCGGCTCGATCTCGAGAAAAGCTTGGTACTGCGCGATGGCGTCGCGCGGACGGCCTTTTCGCAACCAGGCGATAGCCAAGTTATTATGGGCAAGAGCCAGCCCCGGCTGGAGTTTCAAGGCGGCCTGAAAGCGCTCGATCGCCTCGTCTATCCGGCCCTCCTGCAGCAGGGCCCAGCCAAAATTGTTTTGTACTTCGGGGTCCTGGCGCAGAAGTTCTGCCGCGCTCTTCAGGTGCGAGAAACCTTCCGGCCCCCGGCCGGATTGGAAACAGGCTTGGGCAAGAGCGTAATGGGTGCGGCCGGAATCTGGCGACAGTTTCAGGGCCTGCTCGAGCCGGGCTGCCGCCTCCCCTGGCCGACCGGCTTGGAGCAGGGCCTCTCCGAGGTTGTTGAGCGCCTCGAGGTGATTCGGCGCGAGTTTCAAGGCCGCCTCGAACTCGCTCAGCGCCTGAAGGCCCAAGCCCTTCTGGAGCAGGGCGCTGCCGAGATTGTTGTGGATGCGCGCCTGCGAGGGAGCCATGGCAAGCGCCTGCCGGAAGAGCGCGACCGCCTCGTCGGAACGCCGCAGGTGCAGGCAGGCGGTGCCGAGATTGTAGTAGGAATCGACTGCGTTCGGCTGCTGGCTCAAGGCCTGCCCGAAGCAAACGGCCGCCTCCTCTGCCCGACCGGTCTCCAGCAGGACCCAGCCCAAGGTGTTCCGCGCCTCGGTGAGACCGGGACGTATCTCCAACGCACGACGCGCCTCGGCCTCGGCCTCCTTAAGCCGGCCGGCCTTCAACAAGCCAAAAGCCAGGTCACCATGCGGCTTGGCCATTTCCGGCTCGAGCTCCAGGGCCCGGCGGAAATGGACGAGCGCCACCTCGATATTCCCCTTTTGCATTAACGCATTAGCCAGGTTGCCGTGGGCATTGCCGTGGTCGGGGAAGATTTCCAAGGCACGATGAAAGCGCTGGATCGCCTCGTCGATCTTGCCTTGGCCAAGGTAGATCGCGCCGAGGTTATTATGACCCATGAACGACTCCGGATTGCGTGCGATGGTGACAGTCCAGAGCGTCTCCAGGTCTTTGTACATCCGGCTCTGCCGCCAGGTGGCGACTCCCAGCGTGGCCAGCAACAAACCGCAGAGCGCCGGTTGGAGCCAGGACAGCCGGCGACCGGCCAACGCGAGCCAGATCCCCGCTGCGGCCAACGCCGCCGGACCGATGATTGCCACATATTGATAGTGGTCGGCCACGAACGTGTATTTGAAGGTGTAAAGCATGAAGAAGCCGAGCAGCGGGCTCAGCATCGCCACATAAAACACCAGGCTCGTCTCGATGCCCCGGCCGGCGAACCGCCGCGCCCCGTACACGGCGGCGGCGAGTGCGCCACAAGCGAGGAGCCACAGGTAGGCCAGCGGATCCGCGGGATTTATTTTCCAAAGCGGGTAACTGAAGGTCAGATCCGTCGGCCACAGCAGCTTGCCGAGGTAGAACCAGAACGCGCGGCCCGCGACCAGGAAACGATCCAGCAGACCCATCGCATAAATCTCTCCGTGCGTGCCTTGGTGATGGCGCTCCCACCAGATCGACACCAAGCCCATGGCGACGCTCATCGCGACAAAGGGCCCCACTTGCAGGAGACGTGCCCAAGTCACCGGTTTCTTGCGCAACCACAGGATCAACAACAACGCCGCCGGAAGTGTACAGGCGGTGGTCTTGCTGAAAAGCGATAGGGCGTGAAACAGAATTGCCGCCCCATACCAATACCAACGCGAAGCCGGTGCGTTTTCTTCCGTGAAGCGCAGCCAAGCCAGCAGGGCGAGGAGGAAGAAGAACAGCGATTGCACGTTCTTCAGCTCGGTGACCCAGGCGACCGACTCCACCTGCACCGGATGGAGGGCAAAAATCGCCGCCCCCAGCCATGCGCCCGGCACGGCCAGCCGGTGCAGCAAGCGCCAGACGAGCAGCGCGTTCACCGCATGGAGCAGGATGTTCACCCAATGGTAACCGGTGGCGTTCAAACCCCATAACGCGTGCTCCAGCCGGAAAGTGGTGTAGACAAGCGGGAAATACTGCGAGGGCGAATCCGTCGAGAACCAGATCCGCCACAGGCCGTCCGGCGCAGTGAGCAGGGGGTTCTGGGTGACGTAATCGTCGTCGTCCCAGATGAAGCCGGCGTTCCAGGCCGGCTGATAGGCAAAGATCACCGCCACCACCAGCAGCAGGCCCGGCAGCCAGATTTTCCGCCAACGATCATGATCGTTCGAGGCTGCGTTCATAGACAGGAAAGCGCCGGCCGAAGATGGGGCACGGAGCGGGTTGGGGAATAACGGTTCATGCGGGGTGAAACTCGGGGCGGGGGCTCAGCGTGGTCCGAGTACGCCCAGCGATGCGGATTCTACAAGGCCGCGTGCACGAAGCTTCGCGGGGCAGCCGCTTCTCGCATCGGACAGACGATCGGGGGCGGGACCGGACAACCCCAGAATCCCCTACTCTATGAACTTCGGCGCAACGATGATATTACCCAAACTGGGTATACGGAACCGCGATTCGGACGCCCCCTGCCGGGCGCGCAAAAAAACGGGGCGCTTCACGCGCCCCGTACGATCTGTTTCGGACCGCTGTCGGCCCGTCTAGCCCTCAAGGATCCTTGCGATTCACCGTGCCGGAGTGAGGCGTGCCGGAATACGGGAACACCTGATTGTAGGGCTCGTCGTTGGCGGTCACGTTGTCGCCCGCCAGGGTGATGCTCGAGTAGGCCGGGCCGCTCGCGATTGCGGTCAACGCGACGTCCATCACGTCGTCGCCGAGGCGGCGTCCGTTCGGCCAGCCTCCGGCCGCGCCGTCCACCGTGTCGCCGCCGATGAAACTCAAGCGGCTGAAGCCGGGCTGGCCGGACAGGCGGGTCGGCCCGGTCGCCGTGTTCACCTTGAGCACGTCCGGAATGAAGACCGCGACTAGATCGGCGCGGCCGGTCGTGACGAAGGTCGTTCCGTAGATCGTGTTCAACAGAGCCGCCAACTCGCAATTTTCGGCGTATTTGCGGAAGGCGGCGGAATCGCCCGTCGGCGCGGTCCGGTTGTAGTTGTCCTTGTCGCGCAGGGCGACGAGAGCCTCGTTGAAAAACGGGTTGCCCATGCGGTTGACCTGTACCCAGGGGCCGGAGTTGACTGCCCCGCCCGTCGCGCCGCGCACCGTCACGCGCTGGCGGCTCACCGAGGCGTACACGCCAACGCCGGTCGCGGGCCCGGTGAAGGGCGCGGAATAGGCGAGCGAGGGCAGGTCCGAGACGGGAATCTGGATCGCGAACGAAAGTACGTTGAAGCCCTTGAAGCCGTCGACTCCGTTGCCGTCCTGCCCCAGCCCGTCGGCCAGGGAGCCGTTGTTGTCGAGGATGCGTGGGTTCAGGAAGTCGAAGATGCCGGGGATGTCGCAAAAGAAGCCGTCGTCGCGCGGCCCGGCGAAAAGGGTTTCGCCGGTGGGCTGGGTGAAGACCGTTTGCCGGGTGTATTTGTCCAGCGCGGCGACGCTCGTCGCGCCGGAAACCGCCTTGCCTTGGGCGTCGTTGTAGAACGGCGTGGTGAGGGCGCCGACGTTCGGCGGCGGACATTTCAGGCCGGTCGCGATCACGGTTGAGGCCGTTCCGACGACCTTCGTCACCGAGTAGGTCTGCACGAAGTTCTGTCGGGCGTCGCCCACGTCGTCGATCGGGCCCGCGGCCGTGCCGAGGCCGTAGCTCAGGATCGTGTCGGGGTTCTGGTAGGCCGACGGGGTCGAGGCCGACGAGAATCGGAAATCGTAGCGCCGAAGCGTGGCTCCCGTGGTGGGGTTGGCGATGTGGATGCTGTAGAGGGCATCGTCGGAAAACTTGTCGTACATCACACCGTCGCCGGGCTCCGAAAAGGGCCGTACCTGCACGATAACGTTGAGCACCTTCACGTCCGCGTCGTCGTATTTCGTGCCGACGAACGCGTAGACGTCGGTGATGTTGGTCTGCGGATCCAGTTTGCTCAGGGGCGCATCGCTGTGGCTGGCGGCGAACGCCGCGCAGGAAACGGCCGTGCTGGTGACGGCGAGGAAAAGGGCTTTGAATTTCATGACGAATAGAGGGATGGGGGGGGGAGGAATGGTTGGAGAGGGATCAACAACGGGCCCGGCGGCGACGGAACGCGACGAGACCGGCGAAGACGGCGGCGGCGAGGGCGGAGGCGGAGGGCTCCGGGATGGCCGTCGCGACCGGCGTCAGGGCCGGGCCCGTGAGCGTGTTGCCCAGGATGTCGATCGCCTCGAAGTAGCCCGAGCCCGGGCCATGAGGGCTCTGGAAGGTGAAGCCGCCCAGGCTCGTTCCGGCGACGAAGGACTGCGTGTCCTCGACCAGGGAGAGCAGGCCGTTGTCGCTGTCGAAGAGCGCGAGAAAGCCCTGCGGGGCGACCAGGTTTTGCAGCGCGTCCGCCCCGACTGGCAGGCCGCCCAGGGTCACGATAGCGACGTCGTTCGGCGTGAAGTTGCCGATTTCATACGAGTAGGAGAAAAGTCCCGCGTCTTCGAACACGGTGGCTTGAATGGACAACTGGCCGTGTGCGGGGACGAGCGCAAGAAGCGTCGCGGCCGCCCATCCGATCAGGCGATGGCATGGTTTCATGGTGGTGGAAGGCATCCTGCCCCGACCGCTTGACGAAGGGCGTCGAACGGGGTCCGGAACGAGGGATGCATCGGACATACGCGCGCCCCGTCCCTGCGGATGCATCCCTCGTCGCGAAAAGATTGCGGAAGCCGATTCGGGAAAAATCGCGCCTCGATGCATCCGGTCGGACGCGCCGCGCGTTTATCGGCTATAAGCACGCGTGTCCGACGCCGCCCGAACGCGCTCGCCAATTCATCCCGTCCGCCCAGAAACCTTCGTCACTTCCGCCGCCCGCATCGATGCCTGCAGTCCTTGCATTTTCCCCCTTCGGACCGACCGCCCCGGCGCGCGGGGAGGAGTAGTGCGTTTCGAGCCCGATCCCTCTTCGCGCATGAGTTCGCAGCCCCTCGATCCCCCCTTCGACTCCCCGTCCGCCTCGCGCGAGCCTCCCCTCCCCGACGACCCCGACGCCCCGCTCCTGCTCGCCGTCTCCGAAGGCGACCGCGAAGCCCTGGCCGCGCTCTACGACCGTTTTTCCCGCCCCCTCTACGCCGTCGCCCACCGCATCCTCGGCGATCCCGACGAGGCCGAGGACATCGTGCACGACGCGTTCGTCTCCGTCTGGGCCCGGGCCGGCGACTATCAACCCTCTCGCGGCGCCGCCTTTTCCTGGCTCGTCTCCCTCGTCCGCAACCGCGCCATAGACCGCCTCCGCTCCCGTCGCCGCCGACGCGAAATCCTCGACACCGCCGTCTCCGCCGACCTCGAAACGTTCACCACCCGCGAGGAGCCCGATTCCGCCGCCCGGCTGGGGCTTCAGGAAAACGCCCACATCGTCCGACGGGCCATCGCCTCCCTCGCCCCCGACCAGCGCTCCGCCCTCGAACTCGCCTTCTTCGGCGGTCTCACCCAGCCCGAGATCGCCGCCCGCCTCCAGGCGCCGCTCGGCACCGTCAAGGCTCGCATCCGCCGCGGCCTTCTCAAACTTCGCGATACCCTCGCCCCCCGGCCATGATCGACGAACGCCTAGAACAGGACGCCGCCCTTTTCGCCCTCGACCTCCTCGAGGGCGAGGAACGCGCCGCGTTCGAGGCCGCGCTCGCCCGCGACCCCGCCCTCCGTCGTTTGGTGGATGAGTTGCGCTCCGCTTCCACCCAGCTCGCCCACGCCGCGGATGCCCCCGCCCCCCCTCCCGCCCTGCGCGCCCGCATCCTCGCCAGCATCGCGACCGCGGCCCCCGAGACGCCGGCGGCCGGGTCGGCGATTCCCTTCCCGACCGCCGCTCCGTCCGCCGTCGCGCCCGACCGGCCCGGCGGTTTGACTCTCTTCCGGTGGCTCGCGCCCGGCCTCGCCGCCGCGCTTGCCTTAGGAGTTTTTTTCTACGGTTTTCGCTACCACCGGACGGCGGAGGAACTCGCCCTCGCCCGTGACCGGCTCGACGCCACCCGGGCCCGGGCCGTCGGGCTGCAGGCCAGGCTCGATTTCGAGCGCCGTCGGTCCGAGGCCCGGCTCGCCGAGCTCCAGGCCGAGCTTCGTCGCCTCGGCACTCTCGAACAGGTGAGCCTGGCCCGCCTCGCCCGCACCGACGCCCGGTATCCTGACGCCCAGGCCCTCGCTCTCTGGGATCCTCGCAGCCGGCGCGGCTTGCTCACTTTGGAGAACCTGCCCGCCCCGGGCCCCGACGAAGACTACCAGCTTTGGGCCATCATCCCCGGCGAGCCCGCCCCGGTCAGCCTTGGTGTTTTCCTCGTTCAGCCCTCGGGTGTCTCGCGCATTTCCTTCAGCCTCGACCGTCCCCTCGATCCCGCCACCGGCCTCGCCATCAGCCGCGAGCCCAAGGGCGGTTCCGCCACGCCGCGCGGGCCCGTCATCGCCGCCGGCGCGCTCTGAGCACCGGGGCCCGCCGCCTTCGTTGCGTGCTCCGCGGCGGCGACCGGTTTTCGCATAGGGTTCCGACGTCGAAGATTCCCCGCATCCGCCGGGCCTCGTCACGCGTTTGATGGGGATACCCCCATGAGCCGCCGACCCACCCTCGTGTTCCTGGTCGTCACCGCCCTCGTCCTGGCCGCGGCCACCGCCAAAACCGTCCGGTTTCGCGATGCACTCGTCCGCGCGCCCGCGTCCGCGTCGGCTCCGCCCTCCCGGCCCGCCGCCCCGGTGCTCTCCGTCCCCTCGATCGACACGCTTTTGGCGAAACTCGCCTCCTACCCGGCCTGCGCCGCCGGAGCCGGGGCGCGGGAGTTCGCCGCTGCCCTCCGAGCGACCCGAGCCTCTCCGCATTCCTCGGACGCCTTTGTCCGACTCGCCTCCGCGCTGGCCGACCGGGCCCGGGTTACCCTCGCTACCGACCTATACGCCCCGGTCGAGCAGCTCTACCTGCACGCCTACAAACTCGACCCGGGCAACCCGGACGCGCTCTCGGGGCTCGCCTGGGCCGCCGGAGCCGCGCACCGCTTCGAGGACAGCGTGGCCTGGGGCACCCTCGCCCTTCGCGCCGCTCCCGACCAGCCCGAGGCCCACGCCCTTCTCGGCGACGCAGCGCTCGAGCTCGGGCGCTACGCCGAGGCCCGGCTGCACTACGAAAAACTCCAGGATCTGCGTCCCGGCGCCCCCGCCTATGCCCGCCTGGCCCAGCTCCATTACCAGCAGGGCGAGGTGTTTCCCGCCTTCGCCCTGATGCGTCGCGCCCTCGCCGCCGCCGACGGCGGTTCCGCGGCCTCCCCGTGGTACGCCGCCGCCCTCGCCACCTTGTACACCCGTGAAGGCGCCGCCCCGCTCGCAGTCGGCCTGCTTGAGCCCTGGCTGAAAAGACGGCCCGACGACGTCGCGCTTCTCGAGGCCCTCGGAGCCGCCCGGGTCGCCCTCGACCAGGACGACCTCGCCCTCGCCGCCTACCAACGCGCCGCCACGCTCCAACCCCGGCACGCCTCCCTCGCCGCCCTATACGAGCTTCAACTCGCCGACGGACATCCCGACATGGCGGCGGCCACGCTCGCCCGCGTCGAAGGCCTCGCCGGCGAACACCGCGACCGGGGGATCCGGGGCGGCGAAGGCGCGCTCGCCCGTTTCTACGCGGACGCCGGCATCCATCCCGCCGAGGCCGTCCGCCTCGCCGAGGCCGAAGCATCCCACCACCGTACCCCGGCGGCCATCGCCACCCTTGCCTGGGCCTTGCACCGTGCCGGCCGCACCGGCGAGGCCCGCCGGCTCCTCCCCGAACTGCTCCGCCACCGCCTGCCCGAGCCTGCATTTTTCTACTACGCCGCCCTTATCTCGGAAAGCTCCGGCGACCCCGCTGCCGCCCGCTGTCTCCATGCCGCCGCGCTGGCCCGCCAGCCCCGCTGGAGCCCGGTCCAGACTCCGCTCTCCCATGCCGCCCTTGCCCGCCTCACCGATGCGCATCCCGCCGGCGCCATCATCGACCGATGAACACTTCCCGCCTCTTCGTTCTCCTAGCCGGCTTCCTCGCCACCAGCCTGGCCGCCAGTGCCCATAATCCCGGCCTCAGCACTCTCCAGCTCGAAGCCGGACCCGACCGCCTCTTCCTCACCCTCCAGCTCACCCCGCCCGACCTCGACGCCGATGGACGTTCCTCTCCCGAAGAATCGGCCGCCGCCACCGAACTCCTCCGTCGCCACACCCCGACCTGGCTTGGCCTTGCCGACACCGGCGCCCCCCTCGTTTTCACCGGCGAGGCCCCCGAACTGCGCCCCGCCGAAGAGATCGTGGTGTGGCGCGCCACCGCGCGCCTTCCCGAACCCGGCCGGCTGACGCTTCGCCTTTCGCACCTCGACCTGCTCGGCTCCGGCCACCGCGAATTCGTCACCTTCTCGCGCTCCGGGGAAACCCTCGCCGCCGGTCTGCTCTCCGCCGAAAATCCGTCGCTCGAATTCATCCTCGCTCCGTCGTCGGATTCATCCGCCTCCGCCGGGGCCGCCGGAGCGACCGCCCCCACCTTGGCCGGCCCCTCACGCAAGGCCCCCTTCGCCGACTTTTTCCGGCTCGGTGTCGCGCACATCCTCATCGGTTACGATCACCTGCTCTATCTCGCCGCGCTCATCCTCGGCTGCCCGCGTCTTACCCGGCCCTCCTCCGGCTCCCGTCGGCACTCGTGGCCGACTCGCCTCCGCGCGGTCCTGCCCATCGTCACCGCCTTTACCCTCGCCCATTCGTTCACCCTCGCCCTCGCCGTGTTCGGGCTGGTCAGGCCTCCGTCCGCCGTCATCGAGCCCGTCATAGCCGCCTCGATCATGCTGGTCGCGGCGGAGAACCTCTGGCTTCGCGGCCGCGAGCCTCGCCGACGCTGGGCCGCCGCTCTCGGCTTTGGCTTCGTTCACGGTTTCGGCTTCGCCGGTCTCCTCGGCGAACTGCTCGGTCCGACCCTCATGCCCGGCGGGGTCGCGGTCCCACTTCTCGCCTTCAATCTCGGGGTCGAGGCCGGCCAGCTCCTCGTCCTTGCCCTCGTGCTTCCGGTCCTGGCCTGGGCCGCCCGCCGTCCGGCCTTCGTTCACCAGGGCTTGCCCGCCGCTTCAGCCCTGGTCGCCGCCTTCGGTCTGTTCTGGTTCGTCGAGCGGATCTGGTTTTGACCGTGAGCGTGGCCAAACCCGGTCTAGCCCCAATGCCGTTAAGGCAAAGGAAGGAGGGTAAGGGAAACGGGGC
>CBINGR010000107.1:0-10678 GCA_966250295.1 uncultured Akkermansia sp.
CAGGTCGAGAATGCCCAAGTGGCCCTTCAGCGCGGCAACTACGATTACGTCATCGAAGTTACCTCCCAGGTTTTGAAACATGCGTCCGGCTGCCTGCCGGTGCGCCGGCTTCAGCGCGCGGCCCTGTTGAAGCAGCAAGAGGGCAAGAACAAGCTCATGGCGAAAGCCTTCGGTTCCATGACCATGGCCGGTTTCATGTTTTCGAACAAAAAGGATCCCATCAAGGCGATCGAGAGCGCCGAGAAGATGTTGCTGGCGGATCCCAACAATGTCGCCGCGCTCAAGAGCCTGGCCGAGAACTCGGCCGCGCTCGGCCTGATGGAAACTTCGGCTTTTGCCTGGGAATGTATCCGCGAAGCGCAACCCAAGGACCATGACACCCTGGTGCATCTCGCCGAGGCCTACATCGCGGCCAAGATGCACAGGGAGGCGGTGAAAGTCGCCGACGATCTGTTGAAGCTGCGCCCGCAGGACGGCGACGCTCTTGCGCTTATGCGCAAAGCCTCCGTCGCCCAGACGATGGACCGGGGCAATTGGGAATCGCAGGCCTCGTTCCGCACCAAGCTCAAGGACGAGAATCTGGCGACCTCGCTCGAGCAGGCCAACAAGGTCGTGACTTCAAGCGAGATGACCGAGCGCCTGGTCGCCGAGGCCAAGCAGCGGCTCGCCCTCGAGCCCACCAACCTCAACCATTTCCGCGCCATCATCGACGGCTATCGCCGCCTGAACGATCCCGCGTCCGCGCTCGAATACGTGAAGCAGGCGCGCCAGCTGCCGTCCGCCGCGGGCGACGCCACCTTGGAGAAACTGCAGAACGATCTCGTGATCGGTGTCCTGGAGGCCAAGGTGAAGGCCGCCTCCGAAAAAGTCGCCGCTTCCCCGACCGACGCCGCGGCCAAGGCCGAACTCGACGCCGCCCGAGGCGAGCTGACCAAGGTGAAGCTCGACGACGCCAAGGCCTACGTGGAGCGCTACCCGAACGATTACGCCGCTCGTTTCACCCTGGCGAATTTGCTCTACGACACTGGCGATCACCAGGCCGCGATCGCGAATTTCCAGCAGGCGCAGAAATCGCCCAAAGTCCGGCTCGCCGCTCTGGCCGGCATGGGCAAGGCGCTCAAGGCTCGCAAGATGTTCGACCTCGCGGTGCAGCAATTTCAGACCGCCAAAAGCGAGATTCCGACGATGGACGATCTCAAGAAGGACATCATCTATCAGCTTGCCGAATGTTACGAAGGCATGGGCAAGGCGGAGGATGCGATCAACGAGTACAAACTCATTTACAGCGACGACATCGGCTTCCGCGACGTGGCGGACAAGATCAACGCTTTCTATTCCAGTCGCTGACCGGCAGCCGGGAAAAGACCGCTTATAGCGTATTAAAAATTACTGTGGCCGATTTTGGTAGGGCGCGACCGCTGGGCGCGCCGGTTGAGGGTGCGAAAGCCTGAGGACTTCGCGGCGGGCCCAGCGGTCCCGCCCTACCTTTCAGCCTCGATTGTTCAATTACTTCCTTTGAGGAAGGAACGGGCTTCCTCGTCCGAGCCTTTTTCCTGCTCGAAGAGCACCAACGAGTGGGCGCACAAGATCTGCTTGGTACCGGCGGCAAAGGTTTCGCCTTCCGGGAGGAAGCCCTCCTCGAGCGCGGTATCGATCACCGGCTTCCAAAGCACGTTGGGGCGGCCGGGAAGATAGATATCGTGGTCCTGACCGTCCGCATTGAAGTAAATAACGAAGGTGGCGTCGCGGATAGGCTCCTCGTGGTCGTCGCGGAGGTCCGTCGAGTCGCCGCTGAGCATGACCCCCAGCACCTTGGCGAAATCGGCGCTCCAGGCCTGATCGGTCATTTCGGAACCGTCCCCGTTTATCCAAGTGATGTCCTTGATGCCGTCGCCCCGCAGGTCGCGTCCGCGGAAAAACTGAGGTTGATGGAGTATCGGGTGTTCGCGGCGAAAATGAATCAGGCGACCGGTGAACTCGACCAACTGGTCCTGCCACTTTTCACGTGCCCAAGGCAGCCAGCTGATTTCGTTGTCCTGGCAATAGGCATTGTTGTTGCCCTGCTGCGTCGCTCCGCACTCGTCGCCTCCGCGGAGCATGGGCACCCCTTGGGAAAGGAAAAGCGAGGCCAGGAAATTGCGCTGGATGCGGCGGCGAAGGGTTCGGATTTCCTCCGGGGCATCGAGGCCTTCATGGCCCCAGTTGCAGGAGTTGTTGTCCCCGGCGCCGTCTTTGCCGTCCTCGCCATTGGCCTCGTTGTGTTTTTGATCGAAGGAAACCAGATCGCGCAGCGTGAAACCGTCGTGGGCGGTGATGAAGTTGATGCTGGCGTTCGGCGTCTTTCCCGAGTCTTCGTAAAGATCGGCGCTGCCGCAGAGGCGGTAGGCAAAGTCGCGCATGTGGCCATCCTCGCCCTTCCAATAGCGGCGCATGGTGTCGCGGTAGCGGCCGTTCCATTCCGCCCAGAGGGTGGGGAACTTGCCGACTTGATAACCGCCGTCGCCCACATCCCAAGGTTCGGCGATGAGTTTCACTTGTGAAATAATCGGGTCCTGGTGAATCGCGTCGAAGAAGGACGAGAGCTTGCTGACATCGTGGAGTTCCCGGGCGAGGGCGGGAGCGAGATCGAAGCGGAAGCCGTCCACGTGCATTTCCGTGACCCAGTAACGCAAGCTGTCCATCACCAGCTGGAGCACCCGCGGCTGGGGCACGTCGAGGGTGTTTCCGGTGCCGGTGTAGTCCATGTAGTAGCGCGGATCGTCGCCGACCAGGCGGTAGTAGATGGCGTTGTCGATGCCTCGGAAACAGAGGGTGGGGCCGCAGTGGTTGCCCTCGATGGTGTGGTTGTAGACGACGTCGAGGATGACCTCGATGCCGGCCTTGTGCAGGTTGTTGACCATGGTCTTGAACTCCCTCACCTGGCCCCCGGTGTCGCCGGAACTGCTGAAGAGAGATTCCGGGGCGAAGAAACCCAGGGTATTATAGCCCCAATAATCCCGGAGGCCGCGGTCGATGAGATGCTTGGCGTCTGCGTGTTCGTGGACGGGAAGGAGTTCGACCGCGGTCACGCCGAGTTTCTTGAAATACGCGATCGCCTGTGGGCTGCCGAGGCCGGCGTAGGTGCCGCGCAGGTTTTCGGGGAGGGTCTCCCACTGCTTTGAAAAGCCTCGGACGTGCACTTCATAAATGATCGTCTCGTCGAGAGGGCGCCAGGGCCGGTCATGATCGTCCCATTCGAAGGATGGATCGATGATGACGCTCTTGGGCGTGATCTTGGCATTATCCCGGTCGTCGAAGGAGAGGTCGGCATCGGGATGCCCGATGATATAAGAGAACATTTCATCCCCCCACTGCACCGCGCCCGCGATGGCCTTTGCGTAGGGGTCGAGGAGGACTTTGTTCGGATTGAAGCGGTGCCCTTTCTTCGGTTCGTAGGGTCCTTCCACGCGATAGCCGTAAAGCTGGCCCGGTTTTATTTCGGGCAGGAAGGCATGCCAGACGTGGTCGGTGCGTTGTTTCAGGCGCACGCGTGCGCTTTCGCCCTGACCCAGAGCGTCGTAAAAACACAGCTCCACGCCGGTGGCATTTTCCGAATAGAGGGCAAAGTTGACCCCTTTTCCGGTCCAGGTGGCGCCGAGGGGGTAGAAGTGACCTTTCCAAAGTTTCATCAGGCGATGTTTAGATGGTTGACCGGCTCTTATGTTGGGCTGCAGACACGAAAAGCCGCCGGTCGAAGCCGGCGGCATATACGTTCATCCGGGGTGATGATCACGAGGAGAGCCTAGCACTCCCGGGACTGGAACGTCATAAGGGAGTCGCCCGAGACCGTCTCCGGGTGGCGGCAGTTTGTGAGGATAGCGTATTCCCTGTCGGCCGCCGGACCGCAAAAACGAAGAGGATGGTCCCCTCATCAGGCCCCTGCCGGCCCCATCGAACCCAGAACCTCGCTCTTACCCGGTTTCTCATCGGATTTCCGGCCCGAAAATCGCGCGATTATCCCTCCGCTTCGGGGGGCTTTTCTCCTGATGATCCGATTCGGGTGGTGCGACGTCCGGAGATCCGGCGCCGCACAAACTTGACGATTTCGACGACCGCCACCGGCGTCACCGAGCAGGCCAGGACGATGGCCCAATCACCGGGACTCGGTGAGGCGACCTGCAAAACGCGCCGCAAAAAGGGCGTGAAGGCGGCAGCCGCCTGCAACGCGAGGCACAGGCTCAATGCCAACCAAAGCCAGGGATTCTTGAAGAACCGATGGTCAAAGAGGGAGTCGTCGACCGAGCGCGAGTTGAACGCATGCAGGGTCTGGGCCAGCGCCAGGGTCATGAACGCCAGCGTGATGGCCTTCGCTTCGTCAGCATCGCGCAGGCCCAGGCGAAAGGCCGTAAGGGTCGCCGCGGCCAGCAGAACCCCCTGCCAGAGGATCGCGCCCGCAAAGTTCCGATTCACGAGCTTCTCGCTGGGATCGCGCGGTGGCTGCCTCATCTCCTGGCCGGAAGCGGGCTCGAACGCGAGAGCCAGCGCCGGAAAGATGTCGGTAATGAGATTGAGCCAGAGAATCTGGAGCGGGACGAGCGGCAGCGGCCAGCCCGCGATTAACGCGACGAAGACCGTGAGGATTTCGGACAGGTTGCAGGAAAAAAGGTAGTGGATGAATTTGCGGATATTGCCGTGAATGATCCGGCCCTGTTCGACCGCGGAGACGATGCTCGCGAAGTTGTCGTCGGTGATGACCATGTCCGCCGTCTCTTTCGCCACGTCGGTGCCCTTGATGCCCATGGCCGCGCCGATGTCGGCCTTCTTCAGGGCCGGGGCGTCGTTCACGCCGTCGCCGGTCATGGCCACGACCTGGTGCCGCTGCTGCAGGGCTTCGACGATCCGCAGCTTGTGCTCCGGGTTCACGCGCGCGAACACGGTGGCCTCCGCGACCAGCTGATCCCAGTCGCGGCCGCCCGCCTTGTCCAACTCCTGCGCGTTGACGGGGCCATGCCCTTTTTTTTCGCCGCCCAGTCCCAGTTTCCGGCCGATCTCGGTCGCCGTGGCGGGCTGGTCGCCGGTCAGCATGATCACGCGCATGCCCGCCGCCTGGCAGCGCTGGATGGCCTCGGTCGCTTCCGGTCGCAACGGGTCGATCATGCCCACGAAGCCGACAAAGGTCAGATCGCGCTGCGCTTCCTCCTTGTCCCCGGCGGAGGGCAGGTCGCGGCAGGCCAGCGCCAGCACGCGCAGGGCCTTGCCGGCCAGTTCTTCATTCCGCCTGAGCCAGCGGCCGCGCGCGGATTCGTTCAGCGGCTCGATCCGTTTGCCCGCAAGCTCGCTGGCGCTGCGTTCGAGGATCACGCTGGGAGCGCCCTTCACGTAGGCGACGGCGCCCTCGGGCGTTTCGTGGATGGTTGCCATCAATTTGGTCTCGCTGCTGAACGGGACTTCCTCCTTTCGCGGGTAGTCGGCCCGGAGTCGCTCCAGCTCCAGGCCGGCTTTCTCCGCGGCGACGAGGAGCGCGGCCTCGGTGGGATCGCCCAGCACTTTCACTTCCCCCTTTTTGCGTTCAATTCGGGCGTCGTTGCACAAGGCGCCGATGCGCAAGGCCAGGGCGAGCGCGGCATCCGATTCCACCGCCACCGCCTCGTCGCCGACCCGAAATTCGCCTTTGGTTTCGTAGCCGCTACCGGTGACTTCGATCCGCCGCTCATCGAGGGCATAGGCTGCAACCATCATTTCGTTCCGGGTGAGCGTACCGGTCTTGTCGGTGCAGATGACGGTGGTGGCGCCGAGGGTCTCAACGGCGCCGAGATGCCGGATCAACGCGCGCTGGCGCGCCATCCGCTGGACCCCGATCGCCAACGTGACGGTTGCAACGGCCGGCAGGCCCTCCGGCACGGCGGCCACGGCGAGGGAGACCGCCACCTTGAACATCTCCAGCCACTCGTGCCCGCGCAGCCGGCCGGCGACGGCTACGACGGCGCAGAGCACGATCACGACCGCGATGAGACTGCGGCCGAGCTGATGCAGTTGTTTCTGGAGAGGGGTGGTTTCACGTTTCGCCCCCTCGATGAGCCGGCCGATCCGCCCCATCTCCGTGTGGGGACCTGTGCCTGTGACGAGCAGCACTCCGCGGCCCTTGGTGACCGCCGTGCCGAGATAAACCATGTTCCGGCGGTCGCCCAGCGGCGGATTGTCCTCGGGGATCGGATCGGCCGACTTGTCCACCGCACGCGATTCGCCGGTCAGGGCCGCCTCCTCGACTTGCAGACCGGCCTGCTCCAGCAGGCGGCCATCCGCCGGCACACGATCGCCCGCTGAGAGCAGAACCCGGTCGCCCGGCACGAGATCCTCGGCGGGAACCTGCGCCTTTTGGCCCTCGCGCACCACGTGCGCCGTTGGGGAAGCCTGCTTCTGCAGCGAGGCGATGGCCCGCTCGGCCTTGGCTTCGGTAAAAAAACCGATGAAGGCATTCAGCAGAATGACCACTACGACCGATGCGCCTTCCAGCCGGTCGCCGGTGAGGAAAGCCACCGCGGCGGCAACGCCCAGCAGCAGCACGATCAGGCTTTTGAACTGCGCCGCCAGGATAACCCAGCGCGAGCGCACCGCCGTTTCTTTCAATCGGTTGGGACCGTGCTCCCGCCGCCGCCGTTCGACCTCACCGGCGCCCAGCCCCTGCACGGGGTCCGTCCGCAGCCGTTCGGCGGTTTCCTGGTTGGACATCCGATGCCAGCGTTCCCCATTGGCTGGCGGACCGGGCTGTCGTCCGGCGGCCGGCTTTTTCCGGGCCGGAATGGCGGACGGTTTCGCAACAGGAGCATTCATGCGCCGGCGCCGGTGACCAAGTCGCGGCATTCGCGGGCGATTTGCCAATTCTCGCGCGACTTGATGAGCCATGCTTTTACGGAGCTTGTTCGGGCACTCAGTTCCGAATCGAAAACCGCCCGGCGGTTTTTTTCCGCATCGAGCTCCAATCCCAGGAAGCCAAAAGGCGCGCAGGCGGCCGTCCGCAATTCCGGCGCGTCCTCCGCCATGACATCGGTAAACACGACGGCGGCGGGCCGCTCGCCCAGTGAGGCCAGCATCTGGCCGATCCCGGAACGTAGGCGGTGGATGAATACGTCCCAAGCCAGCTTGGCGCGAGGATCGCCGGTTTTCGCTTTGGGGAGCAGGACGCGGGTATCGCCACTGATTCCGGACAGGCCCCTGAGCCCGCTTTCCCGGTTGAGCAAGCTCTCGATTTCGTCGGCCGTCCTTCCCTGCCGCTGGAGATAGACAAGAATTCCGGGATCGAGCGACCCCGGGCGTGTGCTCATGGCAATACCGTCGAGGGGAGTGAACCCCATCGTGGTGTCGATGCTCCGGCTGCCCCGTGTGGCGCAGAGCGAACAACCGCCGCCCAAGTGACAGAGAATCAGCGTCAAACTGGAATCGCCGACACGTCCGAGGAGATGCGTGGCCCGCTCCGCCACCCAGCGGAAATTGGTTCCGTGAAAACCATATCGGCGAATGCCCTGTTCCCGCCAGGCGTAGGGCCCCGCGTAAGTCGCCGCCGGTTCTGGCAGCGTGCGATGAAACGCGGTATCGAAGACGGCGGCTTGCATGGCGGCGCGCCCGCAAAGTTCCCGGGCAACCCGGACACCCGCCAGGCCGATGGGATTGTGGAGGGGGGCGAAGGCGGACAGTTCGTCGATGACCGCCTCCACCCCGGCGTCGATCCGCACGGCACGATCGAAGTGATCCCCGCCGTGGACGATGCGGTGGCCGATGAGGTCGATTTCCGCGGACGAACGCAACGGGGCTCCCTTTCCCTGCCAAAGCCGGAGCAGCAACTGGCCGACGCGTTCCGCCGGAGAAAGGGCGTCGGCGATCGAACCGCTCTCCGCGGATTCGCCTTGATGTCGTAATTGCACCCGCAGCCGGCCCGCCGGCTGGCCGGGGGCGGTCGAATCGAGCGCCGCCTCCCAAAGGGGTTCACCCGGTTCGGCCGCGGACGAAGGCATCCCGTCCGTTTCGAAAAGCGAACACCGCTGGCTGCCGCTGCCGGCGTTGAGCACCACGATTTTCATGAAGGTCTTGCCACCGGCCACCGCCAGGTGCGGATCGCTTCGGGATCATCGCCGGTTTTGCGGATTTCCTCCGCGAAATCGCGCAGGAGATAGTCGTAGTACAGCACGCGTTCGCTGGCCCGGGCGGCCACGCGCGAATTGCGCCGGGCTGCGGCGCGGATCGCTTGTTTTACCAGGTCGAAACGGCTGGTGCCGTTGCGCACGAGCATGTCAAACGGCGTGGTCGTGGTGCCCTCCTCGCGATAGCCGTTGACGGTAAAGCGCTCTTCGACGCCGCGTCCGAACAGCAATTGTTTCACGGCGCTGGGATAACCGTGAAAATTGACGATTACCGGCGCGTCGCGGGTGAAGAGCGCCTCGAACAGGCCGGCGTCGAGACCGTGCGGGTGGGCGCTTTCCTTCTCGAGGATCAGCAGGTCGGTCACGTTGACCGCGCGCACGCGCAGTTCGGGGACCTCGCGGCGGAGAATATCCACCGCGGCCAGCACCTCGAGCGTCAGGATGTCGCCGATGCCGACCAGCACCACATCGGGATCCACGCCTTCATCCGTGCTGGCCCAAGGCCAGAGGGAAGCGCCGGCGCGGCAATGTGCGATCGCCTCCTCCATCGTGAGCCACGCCGGCAGGGAATTTTTGTTGGCGATCACCAGGTTCACGTGGTCCGTTCCGGCCAGGCAGTGATCGAGGGTGGACAGCAGGCAGTTCGCGTCGGGCGGCAGGTAAATGCGCATGATGTCGCCCTTTTTGTTCAGCAGGGAGTTGATGAAGCCGGGGCTTTGGTGGCTGAACCCGTTGTGCTCCTGCCGCCACAGCGTCGAAGTCTCCAGGTAGTTCAGCGAGGACACCGGCAAACGCCACGGCAACTCGCCGCTCATTTTCAGGAACTTGGCAAATTGGTCCATCATCGAGGTCACGATGGGCAGGAAACTCTCGTAGCTGGGAAAGAGCCCGTGACGCCCGGTGAGCAGGTAACCCTGCAGCCAGCCCTGGCAGACGTGTTCGGAGAGGATTTCCAGCACCCGTCCGCCGTTGGTCCCGATGTGTTCGGTACGTTCTTCGCCTTCGACCGGCCATTGGTAGTTGCGCTGGGTCGGGGCGGCGAAAATGCCGCCGAGCCGGTTGCTCATCAATTCGTCCGGGCAGACGATGCGAAAGGTGCGTGGATTGCGGGCAACCACTGCGGCGAGGTAGGCCGCCACCGCCTTCATCGGGCTTTCCTCCGTCTGGCCCCGCGGTTCCGGTGGAACCTCCACGGCGTGCGCCGCGAGCGGCGACAACCGCAGCGGCTGGCGCCGGCGACCGCCAAACGAATGCGGATTGCAACCGATACGGCGGTCGCCCCGCGGGCAGCAGGCAAGCACATCTGCCTGCGGCGAACCGTTCCCGTCGAACAACTCCTCGGGGCGGTAGGATCGCAGCCACTCCTCGACCAGACGGCGATGCTCCGGATCGGTCTTCGGGTCGGGAACCGGCACTTGGTGGGAACGGAAGGAACCTTCGACCGGCTTGCCGTCGAGCGATCTGACTCCGGTCCAACCCTTAGGCGAGCGCAGGATCAGCAGCGGCCAACGCGGGGGGCGGCCGGGTTGGCCGGCGCGGGCTTCCTGCTGGCGCCGGTCGATTCCGGTGACCGCCCAGTCCATGGCTTCTCCCATGGCGGCCAGCAAATCTCCGCCCTCCACGAAACGCGGCTCCCAGCCGTAACCGACGAACAAGGCCCGCAGCTCGTCATCGCCCATGGATCCGAAGATCGTGGGATTGGAAATTTTGTAACCGTTAAGATGCAGGATGGGCAGGACGGCGCCGCTTTCCGCGGGATCGAGAAACTTTGGGCCATGCCAAGCCGCCGCGGTGGGCCCGGTCTCGGCTTCGCCGTCACCGACGATGCAGGCGACAATAAGGTCGGGGCTGTCGAAGGCGGCACCAAAGGCGGTAGCCAGCGCATGGCCGAGTTCGCCGCCTTCATGGATGGTCCCTGGCACGCCCGGATAAAGATGGCTCGGAAAGCCCCCCGGCCAGGAGAAGCCGCGTACGAATCGCGCCAGTCCTGCGGCATCGCGGGTAAGTTCCGGATAAAAGTCCTGCAAGGTACCATCGAGATATAGATTGGCCAGGTTGGCGGGCGCCCCGTGCCCTGGCCCCGTGATCAACAACACGCTGCGGTCGTCGCGCACGACCACGCGATTGAGCTGCGTGCAGATCAGGTTGATGCCCGGGCAGGTGCCCCAGTGGCCGAGCAGGCGGTCCTTCAGATGCTCGGGCCTGAGCGGCTCTCGCAGCAGGACGTTGTCACGCAGGTAGATTTGGGCGGCCGCGAGATAATTGGCCGCTCTCAGGTATCGCGCGTGCGCCGAGGCCTCGCACGAGGTCGTGGAAACTCGTTCTGCGACAGCGGGCATGGAACCCTGAACGACACCATCGAGCGCCGGACGGTTCCTAAGCTAAACTGGTTCAGTGACTACCGTGGAAAAATCGCCTGCTTACCGATCGGGGTATCTTCGGGCGCCCGCATGGCGAATAGCCCCATGGCTCCGATTTTGGATGCACACACATCCCTTTCAGTTATGGCGCCCCCACGGGGAATCGAACCCCGCTTTGAAGAATGAGAATCTCCTGTCCTAACC
>CBINGR010000108.1:0-10531 GCA_966250295.1 uncultured Akkermansia sp.
CGCCGCCAAAACCGCCGGCTCCGCCCGCGTCGAGGTTGTTGCCGCCGCCGGCCCCGCCGCCACCGCCGAAGCCGCCGTCGCCGCCTCCTCCTCCGCTGCCGCCGACCGCGCCGGCTTCACCGCCCACTCCGCCGCCACCGGCATTTTGGTTATCCGTGCTTCCGCCGCCACCGCCACCGTTTGCGCCGCCCGCGCCTGCTCCGCTACCGTAGCCCGCCCCGCCGCCGGCCGCACCGGTGAAGCGGCCCGCCGCGCCGGCGATGCCGGTGCCGCCGCCGCTGGCTCCGAGCCCGAAACCGCCGCCGCCGCCGCCGTTGAAGGTGCCCGCCGAGCCGCCGTTGCCGCCCAGGCCGCCGCCGCCGCCCGAGGCGCCGGAGGGGCCGGACAGGTCGCCGCCCGTGCCGCCGGTGGCCCGGTTGTTGACGAAGCTGACGTTGCTGAGATTGAGGGTGCCGGCGTTGAGGAAGATACCTCCGCCGAGGCCCGCGCCGCCGCCGCCGCCGGAGTAGAAGTCGCTGCCGCCGGCGCCGCCCGTGCCGCCCCGCGCGTTGCCGCCGGCGATGGTGAGATTGGAGATCGACCAGACGGTGCCGGAGGTGGCGCCGAGGCCCGCGATATCGGGGCTCACGCCGACGAAAAACACCCGGTCGCCGGTCGTCGCGGAGCTGGAGCCTCCGTCGATCGTGATTGTCCCGGCGCCGCCGTTCGCGCCGTCGATCGAGGTGCCGCTGGCGTTGGTCAGGACCGGCAGCATGGAAGCCAGGTTGACGGTGCCCCCACCGGGCACGTTGAAGGTGATCGTGGCCGTTTCGGGGGCTGCGTTGGCCTGATCGATGGCGGCGCGCAGGCTGCCGGCGCCGCTGTCGTTGAGATTGGTTACCTGATATTGGGCGTGGGAAAACGCCGGAACGAGGGAAAGCGCGAGGACGGACAGGGCGGGGCGGCAGTTGGGATACATGGCATGCCCTGTGTCCTGCGGTTTGCGTTGAAGGGCCAGACGAAAAAGACGCCGGCTTGCATTCCGGCGTCTTTCGGGAGATGCGGGCGTTGGGGCGCCCCTCCGCGTTTAGACGGGCAGCGCGGTTTCGACCGTTTCTTTCCGTACCGTGGCGAAGCCCGAGGCCGAGCCGTGGGGGGAGGCGAGGGGGACAAGCGCGGAGGAAGTGGAGGGCGCGGTGAGGGTATGGGGGCAGGGGCGGCCGGCGGCGAAGGCGTCCAGCGCGGCGAGGGTCGAGGCCGCAATAGCCTGCAGGGCCTCGCGGGTGAAGAAGCCCTGGTGGCCGGTCACGAGGACATTGGGCAGCGAGACGAGCCGGGACAGCACTTCGTCGCGAATGCCCTGGCCGGAATGGTCCTCGTAAAAGAGGGGGGCCTCGTCCTCGTAAACGTCGATGCCGAGGGCGGAAAGCTGGCCGGTGGAGAGGGCGTCGATGACCGCGCGGGTGTCGATGAGGCCGCCGCGCGAGGTGTTGATGAGCACGGCGCCTCGTTTGAGCCAGGCGAGGGTGGAGCGGTTGATCAAATGCCGGGTGGAGGACAGGAGCGGACAGTGGAGCGACACGATGTCGGCCTGGCCGAAGATTTCCTCCAGCGGGCCGAATTCGAAGCCGGCGGCCAGGGCTTCGGGGGCGGGCTTGGGGTCGTAGGCGAGCACGCGGCAGCCGAAACCCTGCAGGATGCGCCCGGTGATAGTACCGATCTTGCCGGAGCCGACCAGGACGGCGGTCTTGCCGTGGAGGTCGAAGCCGAGGAGGCCATCGATGGAGAAGTTGCCCTCGCGGACACGCGAGTAGGCATGCGGGATGTGGCGGACGAGGGAGAGAAGCAGGGCGATGGCGTGCTCGGCGACGGCATGCGGCGAATAGTCGGGCACGTGGGTGACGGTCAGGCCGAGGGCGCGGGCAACATTGAGATCGACATGGTTGTAGCCGCCCGAGCGAAGGGTGATGAGGCGGGTGCCGCCGGCCGCGAGCAAGGAAAGGGCCGAGGCGTCGGCGCGGTCGTTGACAAAAATGCTGACGGCGGGGCGGCCCTGGGCGAGGGCCGCGGTGTGGCGGTCTAGACGCGCCTCGAGGTAGTGGAGGGTATGGCCGGCGCGGGCGTTGGCGGCATCGAGGAATCGGCGGTCGTAGGGTTTGGCACTGAAGACAGCGAGATGCATGGCGGGTGGCGCTCGCGCGGGCACGCGGGCAGGTTGGAGGTTGCGACGCGGCTGGAGAGGGACGTCTAGAGAAGGATAACGGATTTTGCGAGCGCGACGGCGGACTCTGACGATGTTTTGATGAATGTTTCCCAGGCGAAGCCGGCCCGGTTCCGTCGCCGGCTCGGGGCGCCTCTTCGGGCTCGCCTCCCGAGGCCTGGCCGGCGAGCGTGGCGGGTATGGCGTCGACCGGCATGCGAGGGATTTTTCGTGCTTTAGGGCGGCTGGCGGGAATCGCCGCCGGGACCTACCTGGCGGTTTGCGGAGTGATGGCGTGGCAAAAGGATGCGATAATCTTCCCGGTGCATGGGCGCGAACGGGCGGCGGCCAGGGCCGCCCCGGCGGGTTATGAAACCTGGTGGCAGACGATGCGCGACGGCACACGGGTGGAGGCCTGGTGGCGGCTCGCGCCGGGAAACACGCCGGAACGCCCCGGGCCGGCGGTGATCGTGTTTCACGGCAACGGCGAATTGATCGACGATTCGCGGGATTTCGCGGAGGTTTGGAACGAGTTGGGAGCCAGCGTGCTGCTGGTCGAATACCGTGGCTACGGTCGCTCGGACGGCGCGCCCGGCGTGATGGCCTGCCAGGGCGATTCGACGGAATGGTATGACCGGCTGGCGGCGGCTCCAGGTGTGAGGAGCGAGCTGATCCTCGCGCATGGTTTTTCCTTGGGCGGGGCCTTCGCGGCGGAGCTGGCGGGGACCCGGCCTCTGGCCGGGCTCGTGCTCGAGGGCACGGTTTCGAGCCTGAGGGAAGCGGCGCGGGACCGGGGCATCTGGGTGATGCTCACGTGGGAACGTTTCGACGCCGAGGCGGTGCTTCGCCGGCTCGATCCGGCCGTGCCGGTGCTGCTCACCCATGGCACCCGGGACCAGGTGGTACCTTTTCATCACCAGGCGCTGCTCGCGGCGGCGCGGCCGGGTGCGCGGGTGGTGTCGGCAGACTACGACCACTACCCGCTCTCGACTCAGGAGCGGCCTGATCTCCTGCGCGAACTGCTGGCGGCGGCGCGGGCGCGGGCGGGGAAGCCAGCCGCGGGCGGACAAGCGCCGACGGTGCTGGCCAAGACCGAATAGGCTCGGTGGCGCGGGCCGCTTGGGGCTCGCCATGCGAGCGCCGACCAAGGAAAAAGGCCTATGACCCTGTGGCGGTTTCTGTGGTGGTTTCTCGGTTTGAGCGTGGCCGGCTACCTCGTGTTCTGCGGGCTCGTGGCGGTCAAAAAAGACGCGGTCCTCTACCCCCGCAATGGCCGGGAGCGTGCGGCAGGACGCGTGGCGCCGGCGGGTTACGAGACCTGGTGGCTGCCGCTGGGGGAGGGCGGTCGGGTGGAGGCCTGGTGGCGGCCGGCGGAGGGCGCCTCGGCCACCGAGCCCGCGCCCGTGGTGATGTATTTTCACGGAAACGCCGAGCTGATCGACGACCAGCGGCAGACGGCCGAGCTGTGGCATTCGCTCGGCGTGTCGGTGCTGCTGTGTGAACACACGGGCTATGGCCGTTCCGACGGGGAGCCGGGTTTGGCAAACGACCTCGCCCACGCCGGGCAATGGTTCGACCGCCTGACGGCGCGGGACGACGTGCGGAAGGACTTGATCCTCGCTCACGGGTTTTCGCTGGGCGGGGCCTTCGCGGCGCAGCTCGCCGCCCGTCGTCCCGTCGGCGGTTTGGTGCTGGAGGGGACTTTTTCCAGTCTGCCGAGCATGGCGCGGCGGATGGGCGTGTGGCTTTATTTCGGCGGCGAGCGGCTGGATACGGCCGCGGTATTGCGTGAGCTCGACGTCACGGTGCCGGTCCTGCTGACCCACGGACGGGGCGACGAGGTGATCCCGGTAGACCAGGGCCGCCGGCTCGCGGCAGCCCGACCGGGGGCGCGCTACATAGAGGGCGCTTACCCCCATGTGCCTTGGGCACAGAACGAGCCCGGTCACACCCTGCTCCGCGAACTGCTGGCGGCGGCGCGGGCGCGGGCGGGGAAGACGCTTGCCTCGGCCGCTCCGGGCTCGGCACCCTGACCCTTTACGCAACGGCCATGAAACAACGCACGCTCGCCCGCGAGGTCACCATCTCCGGCCAGGCTCTCCACACCGGGGAGACGGTCACGCTTTCCCTCAAGCCCGCCGCGCCCGATGCCGGCTACGTTTTCCGCCGTATCGATTTGCACGGCGCGCCCGAGATCAGGCCCAGGACCGAACTCGTCGGCGACCTCGTGCGCCAGACCACCATCCAGGAAGGCCACGCCAAGGTCCACACCGTCGAACACGTCCTCAGCGCGCTTCACGGCTGCGGGATCGACAACTGCGTGATCGAGATGAACGCCTCCGAGCCGCCCATCCTCGACGGTTCGGCCAAGCCCTACGTCGACCTCATCATGCAGGGCGACCCGGTGGAGCAGGACAAAGAGCGGGAATACTTCGTGCTCGACGAGCCCGTCTCCATCCAGAAGGGCAACTCCTCCCTCATCGCGCTGCCTCATGACGGCTTCAAGATTTCCTGCACCTCGGCCGACGACCGCGGCATTCACGCCCAGTTCCTTTCGCTGGGCGTCGATCCCGACGTCTACATGACCCAGATCGCGGCGGCGCGGACCTTCACGGTTTACGAGGACATCGAGGCGTTGATCAAGATGGGCAAAATCAAGGGCGGTTCGCTCGACTGCGCGGTCGTGATCAAGGGCGACAAGATCCTCTCCAAGGAGGGCCTGCGCTTCAAAGACGAGTTCGTGCGGCACAAGATGCTCGATATCATCGGGGACATCACCCTCCTCGGCCTCCCGATCAAGGCTCACATCATCGCCACCCGACCGGGCCACGCCATCAATGCCGAGCTCACCAAGGCCCTGGCCGAAAAACTCGCCGAGAAGAAGAAGGGCCCGAAAAAGAAGCCCCGCCCGGCTATGGTGCTGCCCACCGAGACCGAACTCGATATCCGCCGCATCCTCGACACCCTTCCGCACCGCTATCCCTTCCTGATGATCGATCGCGTGATGGAGTTCATCGGCGACGACGCGCTGGTCGCGATCAAGAACGTCTCGATCAACGAGCCGTTTTTCCAGGGCCATTTCCCCGGCAATCCCGTGATGCCCGGCGTGCTCCAGCTCGAGGCCATGGCCCAGGCGGCCGGCGTCCTCATGCTCCGCCGCGGCAGCAGCGAGGGAAAGACCTCCCTCTTCATGAGCGCCGACAAGGTGAAATTCCGCAAGCCCGTGCGCCCGGGCGATCAGCTTATCCTCAACGCCAAGCTCACCAAGACCCGCGGCAACAAGCTCGCAACCGCCGAGGTGACCTGCACCGTGGACGGCCAAGTCGTCTCCTCCGGCGAACTCATGTTCGCCATCCTCGACACCAGCGAGGTGGAGGGCTGAGGCGGGCGCGGCTTACCCGATCTTTTCAACACAAAGACGCCAAGACCGACCCGAAGAGCGCAAAGAAACCATCTCGTTTTGGATTGCTTCGCGGCCTTCGGCTCGACCTTTGCGTCTTCGCGTTAGAATCCGACTCCGATTTTCCCTCCCATGCACGTTGTCATCCATCCCACCGCCGTCGTTGACGCCGGCGCCGAGCTCGGGGCCGGTGTCGAGATCGGGCCGCTTTGCTACGTCGGGGCCGGCGTGCGGCTGGGCGACCGCACCCGCCTGCACCACCACGCGTCGGTCGAGGGCAACACCTGGCTGGGCGAGGCCTGCGAGGTCTTCCCTTATGCCTGTCTCGGAGGCAAGACCCAGGACCTGAAGTTCAAAGGCGGCAACCCCGGCGTGCGCATCGGGGCGCGGAACGTTTTCCGCGAGTACTTCACGGTGCACGCGGCCACCGCGGCCGAGGGCTTCACCACGGTGGGCGATGACAACACCTTTCTCGCCTACGGCCACATCGCGCACGACTGCGTCGTCGGCAGCCGCATCGTGGCGAGCAACGCCGTCGGCCTCGCCGGCCATGTCATCGTGGAGGACGACGTCGTGCTCGGGGCGAACTGCGGCGTGCACCAGTTTTGCCGCATCGGCGCCTATGCGATGGTGAGTGCCTATGCGAAGGTGGTGCAGGACGTGGCGCCCTTTTTTATCGCCGACGGGCAGCCGGCTCTCATCCGCGCGATCAACAAGATCGGCCTCGAGCGCAAGGGCTTCGACGCCGGGCAGCTCGACCGGGTGAAGGCGGTGCACCGCATCCTCTTCCGCGACGGACTCAACCGCTCCCAGGCGCTCGAGAAACTCGCCGCGCACGAGCAGGCGGCCCTGCCCGAGTTCGCGCGCATGCTCGCCTTCGCCAGGGCCAGTGAACGCGGCCTCGCGCCCGGCGCCTGAGCGGCCGGCGGATTCGCCGCGAGTGGCCTGGGCATAAGCTCCTGGCTGGAACGGACCATGCCCGTTTGCATCGCACGGGAAGCGGGAGATGGTTTTTCGAACCGCGTGTTTTTGCGCAAGCGGCCTGGTTCCTTCCTCATCCGCCCCCACCCCGTGAAAAATCCAGTCTGTGCTTCTGTCTTTGCCGCTTTGCTCGCCCTCACAGGCGGTATCGCGTTTACCGCCTGCCAGTCAGCGGACAGGAAGAGCCCGGCACTCGGGCAAGGCCGATCCGCGGCCAAATCGATCCAGGCCGCGGCCGACACCATTCTTGCGGCGCGTGCGCAGGTGAATGTCGTCACGGCGGCGCTGCGAAACCTCGTGGACCGGCCGCAGGACGTGCCGGCGCAGTATCAGATCGTGCTGGCCGAGCTCTCGGTTTTGAAGGCCGATGCCACCCGGGTCTCCGCCGCGGCCGATGCGATGCGGACCGAGGGCGACCGTTATCTGGCCGATTGGGGCCGGGAGGCGGCCGCCCTCGGCGGCGCCGACCTGCGCAACGCGACCTTCGAGCGTCGTGCCGAGGTGGCCGCCCGGCTGCAGGAAATCTTTCAGAGCTACCAGAACGTGAAAGCCGCCTACCTGCCTTTCCAAACCCGCCTGGCGGAGATCCAAGCCGTGCTCGGGGCCGACCTCAGCGCCCGGGGCCTGGCGGGGGCCAGGTCCTTCGTGGCGCGGGCGACGGAGGAGGCAGAGCCGCTCAAGGCCGCGCTCGACAAGCTCGCGGGCCAGTTCCGGGCCGTGGGCGTCTCGCTGCAGCCCGGAGGGCGCTGAGGCCCCGGGAAAGCGGCGGGTGCGAAACCCATTTGCCCGCGGCGGGTCGTGTGGCATGGTGCCCGCTGTCCTAACACTTATGAAAATCGCCGGTCTCGTCTTGCTCGCTCTCAATCTCGTTCTGGTCGGCTGCGCTTCGCATACGCCGCGGACGTCCTCCGCGCTCCTTTCCGACGCGGCGGCGGCGCCCGCGCCGAAGATTCCCGCGATAAAAACCCTCGCCGGCGCGCGTTGGATCGTGACGGAGCTCGGTGGCGCTCCGGCGGCTCCTGCGACCGATGGCTGGGCGGCGCAAAGCCTCGAATTTGACCCGGACGGTCTTCGTTTCACCGGGCATGGCGGCGTGAACCGCTTTGGCGGACGCTACACCGAGGATGGCCGGAAGCTGGTATTTGGCCCGCTGGCGATGACCCGCCGGGCGGGGCCGGCGGCCCGGATGGAGGCCGAGCAGCGTTATACCCAGGTGCTCAGCCGCGTCACCGGCTGGCGCCAGGATGGCTTCGATTTGGTGCTGATCGGGCCCGGCGAGGGCCGCTTGGCGGTGCTGGCCAGGGTGGCCGCCCCGGCGCACCCATAAGACCGTCCGAAACACGGGCCAGACCTTGGCTTCATCCGGTGCCCCGGCTTGCCGGGCGGGCGGAGTTTGCAGACTTGTTTCGCTCGCTGCGGTATCGGGGATTTCCCGAAAAACGCCTTCTCCCCCGCATGGGATTTGTCGCGGAGGGCCGCGGTAGATAGAAATGGAGCATGACGGAAGCCGAGCGCAGTCAGCTTCACAGTGTGGCCTCGGGGACGGATCCATTGCCCGCGTTGCGCGCCGCCACCTCGAGCTGGCCGCTCGAGCGGTTCAACTACGCGAAGGGCCTGGCTTTGCGGACCAACCCGGCCGCGGCCGTGAAGCTGATCATCCTGCGCGCCGAGCGGCTGGAGACGCTTCGGCTGCGCGATCTCGAGGCGCTGACCTGGCGGAAGCGGATCGCGGTCGTCGTCGCCTCCGCGGTCATCGTGGCGGCCCTCGCCTGGCTCGCGTTTTAAAGCGTTGTCATGCTCGTCTGAAGGCAGGGCGGGCATAGCGCCGGGCGCGCCGGTTTAAGTGTGAGCGTAGGGGGGGGCGCGCCAGCGACCCGTTCCGAGCCCGGTTCGCTCCGCGCTCACCCTTACCTTGTTCGAAGTCAGGTGCGGCGGCGCCGTCGGATGGCTGCGACCAGGAGGGCGGACACGCCGAAGCCGAGGGCGAGGCTGGAGGGCTCGGGCACAGGCGTGACGGAAAAGGTGCCTGCGGCGTTGAAGGTACCGGAGGCCAGGCTGGGGGCGAGATCGAAGAACAGGTTGGGTGCGCTGAAGTCCACGAGATTGGAGCCGCCGGTGAGGGCGCTAACCTCGTTGAAGAACGCCGGGTTGGCGCCAGGCGCGCTCAGGTGAAGGCTGCCCACCGCGGTGGCGAGACCGGTGTTGTAGTCGGTCGTGACGATGAAGGAAACGACCTCGCCGGTGGCAATGGGAACGCCGGAGACGAAAAACGTGAAATCGGAGCCGGCGCCTGGCGTGTAGGTCTCGATCGAATTGCCGGGACCCGGATGGGCGCTGGAATAGCCCGTGAGGTCGAGATTGTCGTAAGCGAAGGTGAAGTCCCCGGGGGCGACGGCGGCCAGCGAGGCGAAGCCGTTGATCGCGGTGGCGGTGCCGGAAGAGGTCGAGACACCGGTGTAGGGGTAATAATAGGTGCCAGCGACAAAGGCGAGGGGATCGGCCAGGGTGTTGGCGTTGACGGCGGTCACGGTGCCGCCGACGTCGATGGACTGAGCGTGAAGCAGGGGAGCGGCGCCGAGCAAGGGTAGGGCGAGCAGGAGGGGAAGTGAGTATTTCATGTGGAACGGATGGACATTGAGGGTGCGAAGCGTGGTGGGAACGGACGAAGGATCTTTCGTCCGGAAGGTCATGAAACGCGGATTTCGAAATGGCCGGCGGAGGCGTTTTCCGACCCGACCGAATCCGGGAGTCCGGGATTCCTGACGACGGTTTCAGTGGAGCATTTACGCTTTGTTTGCGAGGCTAAGCTGCATCTCTGAGGTCACTTGCCTATTTTGAGCGGACAAACGGACCTGCCAACGAAGCTGCGGGGAAGCGGGGACGGGCAAGTTGAGATGGCGTTTCGCAGAACGGGTGCTTGAGGTCGGCGTATGCTTCTCGTCTCGCTGCCGCCGGTGGTCGGAAACGCGCATCTACTGTTATTGCATCTGCCGATCGGCCTGGTGGTGGCGGCGGTCCTGCTCGAGTGCTGGACCTGGCGTGACGGCCTGGCGCGGCGCTTGGTGGAAAAGGTCCTGGCGGCCAACGCCGGGTTCGCGGTGCTGGCGGCGGCGGCGGGGCTGATGCTGGCGGAGCAGGGTGGCTACCCGGAAACGACCTTGGCTTGGCACCGTTGGGCGGGATTGGTCTGCGCGGGAGTCGCGATTTTAGCCTGGTGGTTGCACGCTCGGAAGGGAGTGGTTGCGGGACGGGTTGGGCTTGGGCTGCTTGCGGGGGTGACGGCCGTGGCCGGTCATTTCGGTGCCACGCTTACCCACGGGGAAGGCTTGATGGCCTGGTCGGCACGGACGGAGAAAACCGCGGTCGCGGCTTCGGACGTGCATCCCGTGCTGGTGAAGCACTGCGTGGAGTGCCACGGGCCGAAGAAACAGAAAGGGCGGCTGCGGCTCGACACGCTGGCGGCGGCGAGGGCGGAGGGGAAAAGCGGCGAGGTCGCGCTGGTTCCCGGCGATCCGGAAAAGAGCGAGCTGATACGGCGCATCCTGCTGCCGCGCGACGACGACGAGGCGATGCCGCCGGGTGACCAAATACCGTTAAGCTCGGCGGAAATCACCGCGCTGGAAGCTTGGGTGACGGGCCTGCAGGCGGAGTGAGCGCGGCAATTTTGTCACCAGTTTGGTGACAAAGCCCGATGTCCGGCGTCCTCGAAAAATTGGGTGTCGAAGCGGGGATTGTCACCAGCTGGGTGACAATTTTGTCCGCGAGTGTGGCAGGGGCATGCTCGCTGCCTTGAGGCCAAGGACGCGTGACGAAGCCCCTCCAAATGAACGGAGGCGGTGTCAATTTGCCCCGGGCTTGGCCGCGGTCTCGAGGGCCAGTTCGTCGAGGATGCGGCCACTCACGCGATCGATGCCGAGGCGGGCGAGGCTGCTGGCGGGGTAGAGGGTCTGGGCGGCGAGCCACTGGGTGAG
>CBINGR010000109.1:0-10507 GCA_966250295.1 uncultured Akkermansia sp.
TGCACGATCGCATCGGTCGCGGTCAGCTCCAGCTCGCGCACCTCGCCGTCGCGATAGATCGCGTGGCCGCGGTCCAGTTGCTCAGCGGTGAAATAGGCTTCCCAGTTGTGCTCCAGCCGGCTGAACCAGAATTCGAGCGAGTGAGGGGTGTAGACGCGCTTCGGGCCGTGATTTTGCATCCGCTAAAAGTTCCAGCGCAAAGCCGGCGAGGGCGTCCTTCAACCCTTAATTCGCCCTACGTATAATCTCTCCCACCGCCGCCCGCGTCCGCGCCGCCGCCCCGCGGTTGCCTGCATGCCAGCGCAAACCGGCCGCCCCCATGGCCTCGCGCCGCGCCGGATCCCCGGCGAGAAGGCGAACCGTCGCCGCCAGCGCCTCCGCGTCGACGACTCGCGCGGCCGCCCCGCCTGCCTCCAGTTCCCGCGCGATGACGCGGAAGTTCGCCGTGCCCGGCCCGAAGACCACCGCCTTGCCGCGCGCCGCGGCCTCCACCGGCGTCTGGCCCTCGGTGTGCGGCGGCAGGGTCTTGCCCACGTAAACGAGATTGCCGAGCGCCAGCAGCCGCGCGAGCTCGCCCGTCGTGTCCGCCACCGCGACGTCGACTTCGCCCGGCGCGGCCCCCCGGGAGCGAAAATGAAAGCGGAGTCCAGCGGACGCCAAACCGGTCAGCACGGCCTCGATCTCGCCCCGCCGTTCCGCGTGGCGCGGCACGAGCAGGAGTTTCCACGCCGTGCCTTCCTCGCTGGCCGCGATCCCGCGCCAGGCCGCCAGCAGCGCCGCCTCCTCACCTGGCCAAGTCGAGGCTCCAAGGAGGATCCGCGTCCGCTCCCCCAGCCCCAGTTCGCGGCGGAATCGCGCCGCCTCCTCGGGCGATACCTCCGGCAGCGCCACGTCGAGCTTCAGATTGCCCGTTACTTCGACGCGCGCGGCCGGCACGCCGAATTTCTCGAAACGCTCCGCGTCGCCCGCACTTGCGGCCAGCACCCGCGTCAGACCGCGCGTCAGGAGGCGCGCCAGCGGCCCCAGCCAGCGCATTCTGCGAAAACTCCGATCGGACAAACGCGCGTTGACCGCCACCACCGGCACGCCCCGCCGCGCCGCTTGGTGCATGTGCTCCGGCCAGCGTTCTCCTTCGGTCAGGAGCGCCAGATCGGCCGCCACCGATCGCCAGGCCCGCGCCGAACAGGCCCAGAAATCCAGCGGGAAATAACCGAGCCCGACCACCAGCCCCTTCGCCAGGTAGCGTTCCGCGGCAAGGGCGTAACCGGTGCTCGTGGTCGTCGTGAGATATACCTCGACCGCGGAATCGTTTTTCCAGCCCTCGAGCAAAGGCGCGACCGCCAGCAGCTCCCCCACGCTCACCGCCTGTAGCCACACCCGCTTCACCCCGGTTCGCTTCGAGGGCAGGGCCGGCGTCGCGCCGAAACGCTGCCCGAAATGCGCCCCGTAGCCTCCGCGCCGCCGCATCCGCCACCCATAATAGGGCGCGGCCAGCACGGCGAACGGCAGGAAAAGAAAACGGTACAACCAGAGCATGCGAAAAATCCGAGCGGGCTAGGAACCTCATCCCCGCCCCGCGCTCAAAACAATTCCCGATCCACTTCCCTCGTTTTGTCACCAGATTGGTGACAAAGCGCATTGTCTGCCTCTGTACGGGTTGTCACCGAATTGGTGACAATCTGGTCGTTTTCTCCCGTTCTGCCGGCTCTGCTCCGCTCTATTTTCATCCTTCATTGGACATCGGTCCTCGGACATTGGTCATTCCACCCATGCGCCTCCCTACCCTCCTCGTCAGCGCCTTGCTTCTGGTTTCTTCTGCGCTCTTCGCCGCCGCGCCCGGCTCCCGCCCCCCTTTGCTCTTTCCCGCCCCCGCAGGCCGAACCGATCTCGTCGCCGATCCCGCGCTCCACCTTGGCGAGCTGCCCAACGGCCTGCGCTATGCCCTTCGCGCCAATCCCGAACCACGCGCCCGCGCCTCCCTTCGCCTGGTGGTCGCCGCCGGCTCCTTTTACGAGACCGAGGAGCAGCGCGGCCTCGCCCACTTCCTCGAACACATGGCCTTCAACGGCAGCGACCACTACGCGCCCGGCACGCTCGTCGAGTTCTTCCAACGTATGGGCATGAACTTCGGCGGCGACACCAATGCCTACACCTCCTTCGACCGCACCGTCTACATGCTCGAGTTGCCCGATACGAAACCCGATACCCTGGCCGAAGGTTTCCGCGTCCTCGCCGACTTCGCCGGTCATCTCCTGCTCAAACCGGAGGAAATCGACCGCGAACGCGGCGTCATCCACTCCGAGAAGCTCGCGCGCGACTCCGCCGATTACCGCGCCGCCATCGCCGGCTATGAATTCTTCTTCGCCGACACCCTGCTTCCCGCCCGCCTGCCCATCGGACTCGAATCCGTGATCCAGGGCGCCGACCGTGCACGGTTCGCCGATTTCTACGACACCTGGTACCGCCCCGAACGCCTGGCCGTGATTGCGGTCGGCGATTTCGAAACCGCGTCCGTGGAGAAACCGCTGCGCGACGCGTTCGCCGCTCTCGCGGCCCGCGCCCCCGCCCGCCCTGCCCCCGCGTTTTTCAAGCCCGTCTCACCCGATACGCCGCATTTCGGCTACCACCACGAACCTGAGGCCAGCGCCACCACCGTGTCCTTCCAGGCCGTGCGCCCGCCCGACCTTTCGCCCGACACCTCCGCCCGGCGCCTCCGTGAACTTCCCCGCGATCTCGCTTACGCCATGCTCAACCGCCGCCTCGCCGAGCTCGCCAAGGCCGAGGATGCCCCCTTCGTGCGCGCCACCGCCGGCCACGACCAATTTTCCGGCGTCTTCGATGGCGCCGGTCTCGATCTCGTCGCCCGCCCCGGCCAGTGGTCGGAAACCCTCCGCGTCGGTGAAAACGAGCTGCGCCGCGCCCTGCGCTTCGGTTTCCGCGCCGCGGAGCTCCGCGAGGCCGTGGCCGACGTCCGCAACACGCTCAACCAAGCCGTGAAGACCGACGTCACCCGCCGCTCCGAGGAGCGCGCCGACGAACTGGTGGACGCCTTCATGGAGGGCGTCGTGCCCACCACCCCCGCCGCCGACCTCGCGCTCTACGGCCCCCGCCTCGATCGCCTCACGCTGGAGGAATGTCATGAAGCGTTGAAGGCCGACTGGAGCAGCCCCGCCGGTATCCGGACCGCCGTGATCGGCAACACGGCCTTGGGCGACGGCACGCCCGGCTCCGCCACGGCCGCCATCGCCGCCGCCCATGCGGCCGCCGAAGCGATCGAGGTCGCCGCCCCGCCCGAGCGCGCCGATGCCGCCTGGGGCTACGAGGACTTCGGCCCCGCCGGCAAAATTGCCTCCCGCACCGAAGTCGCCGACCTCGGCATCACCCAGGTCGTCTTCGCCAACGGCGTCCGATTGAATCTGAAACGCACCGATTTCGAGGCCGGCACGATTTCGCTTCGCGCCCGCGTCGGGACCGGCCAGCTCACCGAGCCTCGGGACCAACCCGGCCTGGCTTTTTTCGCCGGCCCGGCCTTCGGTGCCGCCGGCCTCGGCAAACACTCGGCCGACGAACTCCGCCGCATCCTCGCCGGTCGCAACGTGGGGGTCGGCCTGCAGGCCGACGACGACTCCCTGGTCTTCGGCGGTCGAACCACCCCCGCTGATCTTGTCCTGGAACTGCAGCTCCTCGCCGCTTACCTCACCGATCCGGGTTACCGCGCCGAAGCCCAGCTTGTCGTGCGCCGCCAGATGGAGCCCTTCTACGCCCGTCTCGCCACCCAGCCTTCGGGACCGCTCAATCTCGAGGCCCAGCGCATCCTGGCCTCCGGCGATCGTCGTTTCGGACTGCCTCAAAAATCCGAGGCCCTGGCGCGCAACCTCGACGAACTCCGCGCCTGGCTCGAACCGCAGCTCGCCTCGGGCGCGATCGAACTGAGCCTGGTAGGCGATCTCGAACCCGAGGCGACGATTGCCGCCGTCGCCTCGACGCTTGGAACCCTCCCCGCACGGGACGCGAAACCCGCACTCGACGAATTGCGTCGCGTGGCCGTCTCCACGCCGGCCGACCATGAACTCACCTATTCCGGCACCATCGAGAAAAATCTCCTCGCCGTGTATTGGCCCACCGCGGACGCCCGCGACATCCGGCGCACCCGCCGCCTCTCGCTGCTTGCCGGCATCCTCGGGGACCGCCTCCGTAAAACCGTGCGCGAGGAACTCGGCGGCAGCTACAGCCCCACCGCCGCGAGCGCCCCCAGCGACACCTATTTCGACTTCGGTTTCATTGTCGCGCAGGTGACGCTCGACCCCGCCGACCTCGAGCGAGTCCGTCCCGCCGTACTCGAAGCCGCCGCCGACCTTGCCGCGCACGGCGTGACCGCGGACGAATTGAACCGTGTCCGCCAGCCTATCCTCACCAGCCTCCGCGAAACCGAACGCACCAATGCCTACTGGCTCGACGCCGTCCTCGCCGCCTCGCAGGAACAGCCGTGGCGCCTCGACTGGGCCCGCACCCGCTTCGCGGACCACGAGGCCGTCACGGAGGCCGAACTCGACGCCCTCGCCAAAGCCTACCTCGACCCCGCCCGGTCCATCCGTTTCACCATCAAGCCGGCCGCCAAGCCCGTGACAAAAGAGTAACCGAGGTTTTTAGCCGCAGATTTTTTTAGCCGCAGATTTTGCCGGATAGACCATTCTCCCCGGCCGACGCTTCCTGGCTGCGCGGGTGGAATTTCGCGTGCTGCTCCACCAGCCGCTTTTCCTCCACCGCAGTGTAGATCTGCGTCGTGGCAAGGTTGGCGTGGCCGAGCATTTCCTGGATCGCGCGCAGGTCGGCCCCGCCGCCCAGCAAATGCGAGGCGAAGCTGTGGCGCAGCTGGTGCGGCTTAACCCCGCGGGCGATATCTGCCGCCGCAGCGTATTTTTGCACCAGATACCAGAGCGTCTTCCGGGAAAGAGCCCCACCCCGCTCGCTCAAAAACAGGGCGCTCCCGGTCTTCGGCCTCACGAAGGCCGGACGTCCCGCCGTCAGGTAGACCCGCAACGCCTCCGTGGCCTTGCCGCCCACCGGCACCACGCGCTCTTTCGCGCCCTTGCCGAAGACCCGCAGGTAGCCGTTGTCCAAGTCGAGCTGCTGCAGAGTCAGTCCGGCCAATTCGCTCACGCGCAGGCCGCTCGCGTAAAACAGCTCCAGCATCGCCCGGTCGCGCAGCGCGAAGGCGTCGCCGCCTTTCGGAGCGGCCAGCAGCTTTTCCACTTCGGCGCCGCTGAGCATGCCGGGCACCCGGCGCAACAGCTTGGGCCCCTGAAGCAAGGCGGTAAAATCATCCGGCCGCGCCTCCTCGCGCACCAGGTGCCGTGCAAAAGTCCGGAGCGCGGAGAGTTTGCGCGCCAGGCTCGCCACGGCGAAACCGTCGCCACTGAGCGAATACAACCAGTCCATCGCCTGGGCACCGCTTACCTCCCGCCAGTCCCGAACCCCGCGCTTTTCCGCCAGCCAGGCCCCGCATTGCCGCAAATCGGCCTCATAGGCGTCGAGCGTGTGGTCGGAGCGGCCGCGCTCCAGCGTCAGGACGTTGCCGAAATCCTGAATCGCCTCCTCCATCGCGGGAGGAAGGACGAAAGGAGCGACGGCGTCGCCCGCCTGCCTGGCATCCGTCGCGGCCGGGGGCGCCGTTTTCGCGGGCTTTGCCGCTCTTCCATTCTTCACCGCCTTGGATGCCTCGCCTCGCGCCATGCGGACATGAAAAACGCCCCGAAAGGCGAGGCGTCTAGGAAAACCGTCGGGGGCTGGGAAAACCCGGTGCTCAGTAACGGCGGCGCGGGGCCGGCGGCGTGAAGCTCGGGCTCTGCTCGCGCACGCGGTAGGTGATGCGTGCCTTTTCCAGATCGTAAGGGCTCATCTCCATCTTCACGCGGTCGCCGGTGGAGATGCGGATGAAATTTTTGCGCAGCTTGCCCGAGATATGGGCCAGAACCACGTGGCCGTTGGCCAACTCCACCTTGAACATGGTACCGGGCAGCACCGTGACGATCTTGCCCTCCACCTCGATGGATTTGCCGTCGGATTTTGCGTCAGCAGCCATGGAGGGTGGCGCGGAGGCCGGGAACGAAGGTTTGGGTCATGCGGATAGGAGTCGTAAGGGGTATTTGTAAGCCCGATCTCGCCCGGCTGAGTCAAGGTTTTATGCCCGTCCGGTCCGACGGATTGACCGAAGCGCCTCCCTCGGCCACGGTTTGCCCATGCCACTCGCCGACTATCCCGGGCTTCGTCATCTGCCGCATCGCGAACAACCCGCCCCGGCCGACAGACCCTGCCGGAAGCCGGTGGCGACATTGTGGGTGGCCGTGGCTTCCGCCCCGCGTTTTTGCATCACGGCTGCCACACGGCGTCTTTCGTGACCGAAGCCAGCTGCTGCCTGCCGCGTCGTCGTCCCTGCGCCCGCGCCCTCCGCCAGCGCCTCGCCCGGCTCCGCCGCGCCCTGCACGCCCGTCGCTAAAATCCATGGTCCAGCCCGTTCCCACGCCTCCCGAGTGCCCATTCCCGAAACGTTTCCCGTCGCAACTTCTGCGCGACGATGCGTTTTTCATGTCGCTCGCCTTCAACCAGGCCATCGACGCCTGGCGCCGCGACGAGGTCCCCATCGGCTGTGTGATCGAGCGCGACGGGGAGGTCATCGCCATGGCGCACAATACCGTCGAGGCGGCGCACGATCCCACCGCTCATGCCGAAATGCTCGCCATCACCCAGGCGGCGGCCGCCATCGGCGACTGGAGGCTGGAAAACTGCACCCTCTACGTCACCAAGGAGCCCTGCCCCATGTGCAGCGGCGCCACGCTCATGTCCCGGCTGAAACGCGTCTGCTATGCCGTGCCCGATCCCAAGATGGGCTGCCTCGGCGGCGCGACCAATCTCAACGAGCTCGCCCGCGTCAATCACCGCCTCGAACTCACCGCCGGCGGCGTGCTCGAGGATGAGTGCCGCACCCTCCTCCAGGCCTTTTTCCGCCTGAAACGCGCCGCCGGCGAGGCTGGTTTCGCTTCTCCGGCGTTTCCCGATGCCGCACCGGGCAGTCTTCCCAATCCGGGGCCTGACCCCGGGTCGGACGCGTCCGGCCCACGGCCCTCGTCGTGAGCCGCCGGCCTGGCCGGATCGCTTCCTCTTGTCTTGCGCCGGTCCTCGCCCAGCCCGCCAGGACCGCGGTCGCGCGCTCGCCTAAAATCCGCCGCGCAGTTGACGCCGCCGTGCGCGGAACGCACGTTGCCCGCTCGTCCGTATTTCCTCTGACCCGAAACCGAAAACCATACTCACCATGGCCTACGAACTCCCGAAACTCGCCTACGCCTACGATGCGCTCGTCCCGCACATCGACGCCAAAACGATGGAAATCCATCACACGAAGCATCACCAAGCCTACATCACCAACGTGAACAAGGCTCTCGCCGATGCCGGCGTCGCCGCGCCCGAGTGCGTCTGCGACCTTATTTCCGACCTCTCGAAGTTGCCCGAGGCGATCCGCGGTGCCGTGCGCAACAACGGTGGCGGCCACGCCAACCACGCTTTCTTCTGGAAGATCATCGGCCCTGGCAAGGGCGGCGCCCCCGTCGGCAAACTCGCCGCCGCCATCGATACCCAGCTCGGCGGTTTCGCCAAATTCAAGGAAGAGTTCACCAAGGCCGCCACCACCCGCTTCGGCTCCGGCTGGGCTTGGCTCTACGTCACCGCCGACAAGAAGCTCGCCGTCGGTTCCACGGCCAATCAGGACAGCCCGCTCATGGGCAAGGCGGTCGCCGGCATCGAAGGCAAACCCGTCGTCGGCCTAGATGTCTGGGAACACGCCTACTACCTGAATTACCAAAACCGCCGTCCCGACTACATCGCCGCCTTCTGGAATGTCGTCGATTGGGAGGCCGCCGAGGAAAAGTACCTCAAGGCCATCGCCTGAAACCGGTCCTCGCGCCGCATCTCATCGGTCCCGCCCGCGCCCGCTCGCCGGACGCGGGCTTTTTCTGCGCCGTCTCCAGCCGTCTTGTCCCGCTGCTTCATTTCCACGCTCGCCGCGCCTTCGCCGCCGGCTACCGTGCGCCGCCATGCACTACTTCATCGGGCGCAACGGCGAACAGCTGGGCCCCTATTCCGAAGCCCAGATCCGCGAACAGCTCTCCGCCGGTGCGATCGGCCCGGATGATCTGGCCTGGCACGAAGGCCTGGCCGACTGGAAACCCGTCCGCGAGCTTTTCGGCGTCGAGGCGCCTCCCCCCGTTCCGCCGCCGCCCGGTTCGGCCCGCCTGCCCGCCTTCCATTCGGAAATCACCCGCGAAGCCCCTCCCGACGGACCGCAACTGGCCGACCGTGGCAAACGCCTCGTCGCCGTCCTCCTCGACGGTCTCGTCAATCTCGTCGCCGTGGGGCCGGGCATCGCCTGGGGCGTGATGAGTTTTGCCGCGCTGGCCGGCAACGGCTCCTTCGGTCCCACCCACGAAGCCCATTCTTTCGGAGGCATGTCGCCCGAGATGCTGATCCTGAAACTGGCCGGCCCCGCCCTCGCGATCCTGGTACCGCTTCTCGCGATACTCATTGTCCAAACTTGGTTGCTCACCTCTCGCGGCCAGACCTTGGGTAAAATGTGGATGCGCATCCGGATCGTCCGGACCGATGGCAGCAACCCGGGCTTCGTTCATGCCATTTTGCTGCGCGCCTTCGCCATGCAGCTCATCGGTTTCGTCCCCCTTGTCGGCGGCGCCGTGAGCCTGATCGATCCCTGCCTCATCTTCCGCGAAGACCGCCGCTGTCTCCACGACCTGCTCGCCGATACCACGGTGATCGATGCCTAATTTGGGCGTAGCCTTGGGCATGAGCCCAAATCCCTGAGACGCATCCCGAACCGCTGCGCTTAGGCGCGATCCTTCAGGCGAAAACTTCGGGCCCGGATCGGTGCTTCTTCACCGCTCACGGCTCGGCTACCAACGGACATTTGTGCCATTGGGGGCTTCAGCCGCCTGCTTAACAATTCTCCGCGGAAAATCCTCCGCGCCTTAATACGCCCTTTACATGCCCCTGGCTTACTTCCGCGCATGTTCATCCGGCCCCTCCCCCACCCTCGGTGGATTGCCGCACTTTGGCTTCTTACTGCGCTTTCCACCCTTCGCGCCGATCCCACCGTCACGCTCGCCCCCGGCTCCGCCGCGCAGACCCTCGACCTGCAACTGAGCGATCCGACCAATTCCACCTGGACGCTCCAGACCTCGACCGATCTGAACATCTGGCAGGACCGTGCCACCTTCCGCGTGCGCAACACTCTCCACACCGTCAACGTGGACAACGCGGCCGGCGGTCCCGCCACGTTCTTCCGCTTCCTCTCCGGCGCCGCCAGCCTGGCCAACACCCTCGCCGACGCCACCACGCTGCCTCTCACCCTGGACAACTACAGCGCACTGGCCTTGCCCGCGCACCTGCTCGCCCCGGTCATCGTGGCGCAGGACAACACCCCGGCCAACAATCCCGTGACCGACGCCGGCGCCACCCTCGGCCGCGTGCTCTTCTACGACAAGCGCCTCTCGGCTAACAACACCGTCTCCTGCTCTTCCTGCCACCAGGCCGCGCACGGCTTTTCCGATCCGAACCGCTTCAGCACCGGCTTCGCCGGCGGCCAGACCGGCCGCAACTCCATGGGCCTGACCAGTGCCCGCTACTACCCGCGCCGCAGCTTCTTCTGGGATGAACGCGCCGCCACCCTCGAAGACCAGGTGCTCATGCCCATTCAGAACGAGGTCGAGATGGGCCTCACGCTCGACGAACTCGTCGCCAAGGTCTCGGCCGAAGCCTATTATGCCGAGCTCTTCACGGCCGCCTTCGGCGACGCCGCGGTCACGTCCGACCGCATCTCCCGCGCCCTGGCGCAGTTCGTCCGCTCCATCGTGTCGTCAAAAAGCAAATACGACGAAGGCGTGCCGCTCGGCTTCAGCAACTTTACCGCCGAGGAGAACCTGGGCCGCCAGATCTTCCGCGGCCAGGTTGGCCGCGCCACCTGCAACGCCTGCCACGGCACCGACAACTTCGTGCCCGGCAACCTGAACAACAACGGCCTCGAAAACCCGTCCGTCGATCTCGGCGTGGGCGGGATCACGGGCTTGGCCGCCGATTTAGGCAAATTCAAGACCTCCTCGTTGCGCAACATAGAGCTTACCGCGCCCTATATGCACGATGGCCGCTTCGCCACGCTCGAGGAGGTGGTGGAGTTCTACAATTCCGGGGTTGTAGCCCACCCCAACCTCTCCGCCCCCCTGCGCAACCCGCCCGGTTCGCCCCAGGCCGGCCAGCCGCTTCGCCTGAATCTCACCACCGCGCAGAAAGCCGCCTTGGTCGCCTTCCTCAAGACCCTGACCGACCGCAGCGTGACGACCGACGAACGTTTCTCCGACCCCTTCCGCGACAACGGCACGCTCGTGCTGCCGTGACCTAGGCGCTGTCTTCGAAATAATCCAGCGCTCTGCTGAAGCCCTGCGGGTGG
>CBINGR010000110.1:0-9808 GCA_966250295.1 uncultured Akkermansia sp.
CGGTGCCGCCGGGGGCGACGACGCCGGTGAAGGTCGCATAGGCGGCGGTGGCGCCCGAGGTGGAGATCAGGTTGTTGAACGTGATGTCGCGGCCTTCGAAGGAGCCCGTGCTGGTGGCGTAGGGTGCGCTGCCGAGGTGGTTGTTCGCCGTGGCCAGGGTCACCGTGGCGGTGTCCGAGGTCAGGGCCTCGTTGAAGGCTGTGCTCAGTTTACCGTAGGCGTAGACCACCAGCGTGACCTCCTGGCCGACGAAGGCGTCCAGACCGGAGATGCTGCCGGTCAGGGGCGTGGTCTGGTTGTCGGTGTAGAGGTAGTCGCGGCTGAGGGTGACCATCGCGGTGCCGTTGATGAAGCCCGCGGCGGTGTTGTCTTCCACGCCTTCGGCGCCGGCGTAGGTGAAGCTCACGCCCGGCAGCGTCAGGCCGGTGGACTCCTTGGCGAGGCTGCGGGTGGCGGAGCCAGCCGCGCCGAGAACGCCATTCCACACCGTGGTGCCGACACCGAGGTCGGTGTTCGACGAACCGGTCGTGCGCAGGATGCCGTTGCCCACGAAGGTAGCGACACCCGAGGCCTTGAGGTCACCGTTAATCAGCAGCGGACGGGTCGCGTCCACCACCACCAGCGAGGCGTTGCGGGTGGTCGAGGCGGCGCCGAGCGACGAGTTGTCGGTGATCACCACGCTGTAGGTGCCCGTGGAGGAGCCGGTCAGGCCGCTCAGCGACAGGGTCGCGGAGGTCTGCCCGCCGATGTTCACGCCGTCCTTCTGCCACTGGTAGCTCAGGACGCCGCCGGAGTTGTTGCTCACCGCCGAGACCGTGAAGCTCGCGCTCGAACCGCCGGCCTTCAGTTGCGAAGCGGACGAGAGCGTCGCAGTCGGCGGATAGGGCGTGCCGGCGGGCGTGCGGTCCACGATCGAGATCGCCGCGATGCCGCCCGCGTTCGCGTTCAGCGTGTTGTCGCTGGTGGTGATCGTGAGGTCCGCGCCGGTAACGCCGGCGAAGCGCACGAAGGTGGCCGCAGGAGCGGAGGCCGCGGCGGTGGCGTCGGTCGAGTAGCCGATCATCGTCGTCGGCGCCGTGGCCGAGGTGTAGGCATCGTGCTGGGCCACGCGGTAGTAGTAAGTCGAGCTGCTCTCGCGATTGATCGAAGTCTTGCCGATCGTGCCGTTGGTGCCGCCAGCCAGGTAGACATATACGTCGTAGCTGGCGTAGGGGATGTTCGTGAGGATCACGTTCGCACCGGTGGCGGCGCGGGTTTCGATGTAACCGTGCAGGAGGCGGAAGTCACCCGTCTTCGGGTTCGTGGCGGCCCCCGGGGTCGGATCGCCAGTGGTAGTGCGGGCAGCCCAGGTGTTGGCCGACTCCCAGGTGGCAGTGGTGGGAGCGCTGGTTCCGGTGTTTTCGATCAAGGCGAGCGGAGTCGTCTGGGTGAAGACGCCGGTGACGGTGGCGGAATTGTTCCAGTTGACCACGGGAACGAAGCCCACGGAATCGCCGGCGGGGACGGTTCCGAGAACGGTGGAGAAGTTGCCGCCACTGCTGGCACCGACGAAGTTCAGACTGATCGCGCGGCTGGCGGCCGGCACGTCCACCACGCGGAGAACCGCGGTGGCGGTGGACGAAAGCGTGACGCCGATGTCGGCGCCGGCCGGATCGGTGACCACCACCGAGTAGGTGTCGTCGGCGGCCGTCGTGACGCTGGTGAGGCTGAGCGTGGCGCTCGTCTGACCCGACAGCAGGACATTGTTCTTATACCACTGGTAGGTGAGCGTGCCGCCCGAGGCAGCCGTGGCGGCGACAGTGAAGGACGCGTTCGCGCCGACGCGAACCGTCTGGCTGGTCGGAGCCTGGGTGATGGTCGGATTGGCGAAGAAGCCCGTACCATTCGAGTTCAGGAACTGGGTGGGAGCCAGGGCGACGCGGCTGATGCGCACCTCATCGAGGAAGCCGCGGAAGAAATCCACGTCAGCAGCGGCGTAGTCGCCGCGTCCCAGCGTCCAAGGCGCGTCCGCGCCGGAGGTCGGGGCAAAGAGGCCGGTGAAGCCGTTGACGGAGCCGATTTCGGTGCCGTTGAGGTAAAGCTTGAGGGTACCGGCGCCCGCGTCGCCGACGGCGGCGATGTGATACCAGGTGTCAACCGCGGCGGCGACCGTGCTGTTGACCTGCAGATTCACGTTGGACTTGTCGATCAGTTCGACGCGGAAAACGTTGCCGCTGTTTTTCTGCAGATAGAGCAGGGACTGCGCGCCGGTTCCCTCGCCGGGATTGGCGGAGTCGTCACGACCGACGTAGGTCTGGAAACCGCCCAGCGCGGAGTGGCGGACAAACGCTTCGATGGTGAAGCTGGTGAAGGCGGTGTTGGCCAGCGGCCCGTTGGTGGCCGCCACCAAACCGTTGTTGCCGGTCGTGGGGAAGGCGGCCGCAAGGGTGTTGTTGGCGAGGGTACGGGGAACCTTGCCGTAGGGGACGGTGGCCGAATAGGTCAGGCTACCGCTGGCGGAAAGAGTGTTGGCGCCGGCGGAGGAATCGGTCGCGTTGGAAAGGCCGGCCGTGTCGCTGCCTTCTTCAAAGCGGTAATAGGCGACCGTCGCATCGGCGGCGGTGATGACCGTGAGCGTGGCCGACGCGGAACTGGTGGTGGCAGCCTGCCCGGCGCCTTCGGCCGCATGGTCGGTCACGGTGACGGAATAGGTGCCCGAATCCGTGGTCTGGACCGTGTTCAGCGTGAGCGTGTTGGCCGTCTGGCCGGAAAGCGGGGCGGAGTCCTTGAACCACTGGTAGGTCAGGCTGCCGACACCCGTGGCGGTGACGGAGAGGGTGACATTGGAACCGACCACCACGGTGTTGGTCCGCGGGCCGGAAGTAATATTGGGCGGAGGGAAGGCGGGGGGCGTGTCGATCACGGCCAAGACGCCCGTTGCCTCGGTGAACTGGTAGTAGTGTCCGCTGACCTGGCCGGTCCACACGTTGTTGGACTCGGTGAAGCCTTGGATCGAGAAGGTCGTGCCGTAGGTTTCGACAACGGTCCCCGCGTCGACCAAGGTCCAGCTGTCGCCGATGGTCGTGCTGGCGCCGGTGAGGTCGAGATCGAAGCGACCGTTGAGGGTAGCGGTACCGGGACCGGAAATCCGGTTGTTCACCCCCGCGGCGCCGATGACAAACTTTATATTGCCGGTAGGAGCGAGCGTGAAGACCGAGGACGCCTGAGTGGTAATGATATTGCCAGCGAAGGTGTTGGTTCCGGCAAAGGTGACCGAGCGGCTGGCGCCGCCGCCATCGGTGGAACCGATATGAAGATTGCTCGATCCGGAAACCGCCGCATTGATAAGGATTCCGCCCTGCTTCGCGCGGATGATCGAGGTACCCGTAATCGAGAGGTTGCCCGCGATAGTGAACACATCCCCCGTGCCGCTCAATTGATTGATAGAGCCGCCGGCGAGGATCAGATTATTGACCGTGATCACACCGGTGGCACCGGTACCCTTGTAGGTAAGACCGAAGAGATCGTCGCTGCTGCCCGATTCCGCGAGGGCAGGATTGTAACCGTTCGCAATCGTAAGCGAATCGCCCGCAAAGGTGTAGCTGTTCGCGTCCCCGGGTGTACGCAGCCGCCGCTGGGCGACGTTCACCGAGTAGGTGTTTCCCGCGCTCGGAGCGGCTCCGCCTGCCCAGTTTAAGCCACTGTTGAAGGAAGATGTGCCAGCCGAGTCGGAAGCATTCAGGGAGATGGCGGCGGCTGACGCGACGGACGAAATGCCCATGACTGCGGCCAAGGCGAGCACGGAGCGAAGAGCGCGTTTTTTGGAAAACACGCGGTCAAACGGCGAAAACGAATGCATGGGGAGGGAGGAGGTGAGGGAGGAACGGCGGGGTGGTGTGAAGAAAGAGAAAGAAAGCCAAAAATCCGATGCGGCGCGAAAGGTCGCGAGTCGGAGAAGGAGAACGGTCTTCCTCGCACGCTCGCTCGTTTCACGTCCACACGGACGACGAGTGAATTGGGTTTGATAGGGGTCCGAAAAGGTTGCGCTACCGTCCAATAAACTCCCCATTTCGGCCAACGCAGCAAGCGGGTGGGGAGTTTAGCGTAAACTCAACCGGACCTGAGGCAGTGTGCGCTTTGAGCGCCGGAGCGGACATCGTCTCCAAGCGCGTGCAAAACGCCTTCTGTCCATGAATTGGGCGAGCCGAAGCGCGGGACCTGCGGGCCCTGCCGCGCGCCTTGCCCGGCGACCTGCGTTTTGCATGCTGCGCGGGCGTGCCGAGCCTATCGCTTCACCGTCCGCTCCCTCCGCCGCTCCTTGCCGCCCTTGCGTTCCTCGCCGCCTGCACGCCCGCCAAGGACAAGGAACCGGGTCGCACCTCGACGCCCACCTCGCCGTCCGCAGCCACCGCACTTCCGGACCTCGCCGACCGCCGCGTCATCGTCGCCCTCGAAAACGGTTATGTCCCCTTCAGCTACATCCGCACCGACACCCGCGAGGCCGTCGGCTGGGACTACGACATGCTCCGCGAACTGGGCCGCCGCCTGAATTTCAGACCCGATTTTCGCGAGATCGCCTGGGACTCGCTCATCCAAGGCGTCGCAACCGGCCAGTTCGACATGGCCGCCGACGGCATCACCGTCACCGCCGAGCGTGCCGGCACGGTGGATTTTTCCGCCCCCTACCTCACCATCCGGCAGCGTCTGCTTGTGCGCGGCGACGAGACGCGCTTCGATTCCTTCCGGTCCTTCGCCGCCCGGCCGGATACCCGAATCGGCGCCCAAAAAGGCAACACCAACTACGGCGTCTCCGAAAAACTCGTCGGCCCGACCCGCGTCGCCGCCTACGACGGCTTCGGCGAGCTCATCCAAGCCCTGCTCGGTCGCGACGTGGATGCCGTCATCGTGGACGACATCACCGGTTACGGTTTTATTCGCCTCAACCCCGGCAAACTCCGCCTCACCGCCGATGCTCTCGAGGAACAGGAACTCGGTTTCATCTTCCCCAGGAACTCTCCGCTGCGCGAACCGGTGAACGCCGCCCTCGCCGCCATGCGCGCCGACGGCACCCTCGAACGCATCAACGCCCGCTGGTTCTCCGAAACCGCCGCGCCGCCCTCCGCGCCGCAGTAGGAGTCCCGCTTCCCTCAGGTCCCGGATCCTTTTCTCCGCCTCATCCTCATGATCGGTCCCGACGGCGCCCTCGTCCGCGAACGTCCCTCGTTCCTCGCCCGCGCCCCGTGGTGGCTGCTCTTCCTGCTCCTCGGCCTGGTGCTCCTCGCCTGGCGGGCCGCGACGGACACCGTCTATGTCGACATCCTGCGCCGCCTGCTCGCGGGCCTCGGTGTCACCGTGGCCGTCACCGCCGTGGCCGCGCCGCTCTCCCTGGGCCTCGGGCTTGCCGCCGCGCTCGGCCTCGTGTCGACCGGTCCCTTGCGTCGCCAGGCCGCGCTTCTCTACGTGCAGGTCGTGCGCGGCGTGCCTGTGCTGGTGCAGATCTTCGTCGTCGCCTTCGTGCTCGTACCGCTTGCGGTGGGGGCCGTGCAGGGAGCCGGCAGACTCGTTCCCGGCTTCTCTCCGCTGGCGGATTTCCGCCCGGCCGACGTACCGATGAGCGCGCGGGTGGTGTTCGCGCTGGTGTTCGCCTACGGAGCCTTCACCGCCGAGACGCTGCGCGGCGGCCTCACCTCACTCCCGCGGGGCCAGGCCGAGGCGGCGCGTGCCCTCGGGCTTTCCCGCCGCCAGGCGTTGCGGCACGTGCTCCTGCCCCAGACTTTCCGCCGCGTCCTGCCTTCGTTGGGCAACGACCTCATTTGTCTGCTCAAGGATTCCTCGCTCGTCTCGGTACTCGGCGTGCGCGACATCACCCAGGAGGCCCGTCTCTTCGCCAGCGCGACCTTTCGCTACACCGAGACGCTCACGCTCGTCGCCTTTTTTTACCTCGCCCTGGCCTTGCTCGTCGCGCTCCTCGTGCGCGCGCTCGAAACCCGCTACCGCCGTCATGCCGCCTGAACCCGACCCGCTTCCCCCCGTGCTCGAGGCTCGCGGCCTGGTGAAGAACTTCGGCCCGCTCGCGGCCGTGGCCGGCGTCTCGCTGGCCATCCGCCCCGGCACCGTCACCGCGATCCTCGGGCCGAGCGGCTCGGGCAAGTCCACCCTGCTCCGCTGCCTCAACTTCCTCGTCGTACCGGATGCCGGCGAGGTTTTTCTGGAAGGCCGCGCCGCCAACCCGCGCCACGACCGCGCGCTCGACGCCCACCGTGCCCGCGTCGGCATGGTCTTCCAGCAGTTCAACCTCTTCCCTCACCTGCGCGTGCAGGAAAACGTCGCCCTCGCCCCGCGCGCGGTCCGCCGCCTCGCTCCGGGCGGCGCCCGGGAACTCGCACGAGGCCACCTCGTCCGGGTCGGTCTTGGCGACAAGCTCGACGCTTATCCCGGCCAGCTATCCGGCGGACAACAACAGCGGGCCGCCATCGCCCGCGCGCTCGCGATGGAGCCGGCCGTGCTGCTCTTCGACGAGCCCACCAGCGCGCTCGATCCCGAGCTCACCGGCGAGGTGCTCGCCGTGCTGCGCCAGCTTGCGACCGAGCGCACCACCATGGTCGTGGTGACCCACGATGTCGCCTTCGCCCGTGCCGCGGCCCACGAGGTCGTGTTGATGGACGCCGGCCGCATCGTCGAGCAGGGCCCGCCCGCGCGGGTGATCGACGCGCCGCGCACGGAGCGCGCGCGGCGCTTTTTCGCCCGGCAAGCCGGATGACCCCGCCCGGTTCTGCGGTGTAGCGGCGGGGAAGCGCCCGGCGATCCGTTCCGATCCCGGGCCGCCGGCGCTCCGCGCTACGCAACCCTTCAACGCCCCATCGCCTTGCGCGCCGCCGCCTGCATCGCCTCCACCGGCACGCCTCGTCCGGTCCAGATTTCGAGGGCGCGCCTCCCCTGATAGACGAGCATCGAAAGCCCGTTCGCAGCCGGGATGCCCCGAGCCCGCGCCGCGGCGAGCAGCGGGGTTTCCGCCGGGTTGTAGATCATGTCGTAAACCGCCCGCGGCCCCGGCAGTGCGGCGAGCTCGATGGGCAGCGGGTCGGAAGGCTTCAGCCCGGCGCTGGTGGCGTTGATCACAAGCGCTCCCGCGGGCAGGCCGGCCTCCGCCGCGCGGGCGGGATCGAAGCCGCGCACCGTCACGCCGCCGGCCAGCGGCGCGAGCTGGCCGAGCAACAGGTCGAGATTTTCACGCGTGCGATTCGCGATCCACAACGAGGCGCAGCGGCGTTGCAGGCACTCCACCGCCGCGCCCCGGGCCGCCCCGCCCGCGCCAAGCAGGATCACGTGCGCGCCCGCCAGTCCGGTGCCGAGGTCCTCGCCCAGGCCGGACTCGAGGCCATATCCGTCGGTGTTGAAGCCCTCCCAGCCGTCCGCGCGCCAGCGCAGCGTGTTGACCGCGCCCACCGGCCCCGCGGCGGGGTCCACCGCGACCACCCGCGTGACCGCGAGGATCTTATGCGGCACGGTGAGGTTAACGCCGCGGAATTTTTTTGCGTGCAGCAGGGATAGCGCCCGCGGCAGCTCCTCCGGCGGCACCTCGAAGCGGAAGTATTTCCAATCTGAATACGCCACGTCCTCCCGCGCCATCGCAGCGAGCGCGGCGTTGTGCATCGCCGGGCTGATCGAGTGCCTGATCGGGTGGCCGAGCACGGCGAGCGAAACGCCCGCGTGGATGCGGGGCCAGTCGGCGAGATCATCCAGGGTATAGGTGCGGGCGTCGTCCATGCAGGCGAGAAAACGCGCCCCGTCCGCGCCGCCCACTCAAATCGTTCGAGAACCCGGTCCTTCGCGACCCTTCGCGTCCTTCGCGGTTAAAAAAATCCGGCTACGCCGTGTGCCGCTCGTAGGCGGCTTCGAACTCCGCGGCGAAACTATTGAAGAGCAGCGAACGCGCCTCGTCGCCCCCCGCGGCGTAATGGCTCACGAGGTTTCGGCAGCAACGCGCCAGCACCTCGCGGACCGGGGTGGGCGCAAGATCCGCGACCGTGGGTTCCAGGCCCTGCGCGCGGAGCAGCAGCAGCAGCTCGGCCGGCGTGCGGAAAGCGCCCTGCTCGAAGGCGTCGATGAAGAAGGGCTGCGCCTCGGTGAAGCAGCCCACGAGGAAATGACCCGGCATCCCGACCGGCTCCAGGTCCAGGCCGATGCGCTGGGCGACCAGCAGGTATACGATGCCCAGGCTGATCGGGATGCCCTTGCGGCGTTCCAGCACCTGGGGAAGGAAACTGTTGAAGGGATCGGCGTAGTTCTCGGTGTTGCCGCGGAAGCCGGCCTCGTGGAACAGCACGCGGTTCAATATACGGCAGCGCTCGCGGGCCGAGGCGGGCTCGGCGGTCAGTTCGCGACAACGCCGGGCGAGGCGGTCCAGTTCCGTGGCGCAGGCGCCGGCGTCGGTCGCGGGCAGCACGGTGCGCGCCAGCAGCAGGGAGCCGGTCTCCAGCTCGTAGTTGAGCGACTGGATGAACTCGCGGAACTCGGCCACCGGATCGCTGAAACGCAGCTCGGCGAGGAACCACCGCGCATGCCAGGCCAGGGCCCGGTGCTTGCCATCCGCAAGCTGGAGCAAAAAAGCCCGGGCCGCGGGACCATGGGTGCCGAAATAGGCAAGCAGGCGGCGGCGGACCGTGGGGCTGGGGTCGTCGAGCAGGGAGGCGAAGGCATCGCGCTCCGAGGGGGAGAAGGTCGGCGTGTCCACGAGACGAAAATTTGTCCGGGACAGCCGCTGCCGCAACGGCGAAGGCGAGACGAACGCGTGAAATCTTGCGTAGCCGGATGGTGTGTAAGTAGCGCAGATTTTCCCGGGAACCCAATGCAGTTACGCCATCGGCACCCAGGGGGAAAACCCGGGATGCCGGCCCTGGCCCTAACGCCCGCCGAAGAGCGCCGTCCCCACCCGCACGCACGTGCTCCCCGCCGCCACCGCCGCCTCAAGGTCGCCGCTCATTCCCATCGACAGCTCGGGCAGAGCGACGCCGAAGCGCGCGGCGAGCTCGTCGCGCAGCGTGCGCAGGTTCGCGAAGGTTCGCGCAGCGTGGTCGGCCGTCTCCGCCTCCGTGGCGCCGAGCGGCGCGATCGTCATGAGCCCCTCCACCCGCAGCCGGGGGCAGCCGAGCGCGGCCTCGAGCAGACGCGGGGCATCCTCCGGCTCGCAGCCGAATTTGGCGGGATCGTTTCCCGCGTTGACCTGAAGCAGCACCGCGAGGGCACGGCCCAGTTCGCCGGCCGCGGCATCGAGCCTCCGGGCGAGTTTTTCCGTATCTACACTCTGGATACAGTCGAAAGTCTCCGCCGCCAGCCGCGCCTTGTTGCTTTGAAGATGCCCGATGAGCTCCCAGCGCAGCGCCGTCGCCGACAGGCCGGCGGCCGCCAGCGCGGTCGCGGCCTCGGGGCGCTTGGCCGCAGCCTCCTGCACCCGGTTCTCGCCCACCGCCGCCAGCCCGCGCCGCGCCGCGAAGACCGCCGCCGCCGCCGGGTGGGTCTTGGTCACGGACAGCAAGCGCACCGAGTTGGGGTCGCGCCCGGTGGCGCGGGCGGCGGCGGCGATGCGCGCCTCGACCCGCTCCGCGCGCGAACAGAATTCTTCATAGGTAATCATGGAAAAAGAGGGTTTTATCGGTTGCCCGGTGATAAGCTGGCTTTATAGCTCGCCACCATCCCGCCACGCCCGCCCCATGCAAATCGAGAACTTCAAAATCTTCGCCGACCTCGTGGAGACGAAGAGTTTTTCCAAGGCCGCCAAGATAAACGGCATCACCCAGTCGGCGGTCAGCCAGCAGGCCCGCGCGATGGA
>CBINGR010000111.1:0-9697 GCA_966250295.1 uncultured Akkermansia sp.
AGGAACGTTTCCGGGAGATGGCGGGCAGCATCCGCGACGTGTTCTGGATCGCCCCCCCCGATGCCCGCCGGCTCATGTATGTGAGCCCCGGCTACGCGAAGATCTGGGGCCGGCCCGTCGCCGAACTTCACGAGCGGCCCGAGCTTTGGACGGAATCCATCGTGCCGGAGGATCGCGAGCGCGTGCTCGCCGCGCTGGACACCCTGCCGGAAGGCCAGGACATCCGCGTCGAATACCGCATCACGCGGCCCGACGGCACGGTGCGCTGGATCGAGAACCGCGCCTCGCCCTCCCGCGACGCCGCCGGCCAGGTGGCCCATGCGGTCGGCGTGGCCGCGGACATCACCGAGCGCAAACAGCTCCAGGAACAATTGTTGCAGGCCCAGAAAATGGAGGCGCTCGGCCAGCTCGCCGGAGGCATCGCCCACGATTTCAACAACCTGCTCACCGTCATCAACGGTTATGCGAGCCTGACCCTGGTGCGCGAGGACCTGCCGGAGGATGTCCTCCGCCCCCTCCAGCAGATCTACTCGGCCGGCGAGCGGGCGGTGAACCTCACCCGGCAGTTGCTCGTCTTCAGCCGCAAGGAAAGCGTCCAGCTCAAGTCCCTCGACCTGAACGAAGGCATCACGGAAACCGCCACGATGCTGGGCCGCCTGATCGGCGAGCACATCGGCCTGATGCTCTCGCTCCACCCCGGCCTGCCGCCGGTCGAGGCCCACATGGGCATGATCGAGCAGGTCCTCGTAAACCTCGCGGTGAACGCCCGGGACGCCATGCCCCGCGGCGGAAAACTCGCCATCGCGACCGAGCCGGTCGAGATCGGCGCCGCCCAGGTCAGGAATCATCCCCGGCGCCGCCCGGGCCGCTTCGCGCGCCTGAGCGTCAGCGACACCGGCAGCGGCATCCCCCCCGACGTGCTTCCCCGGATTTTCGAGCCCTTTTTCACCACCAAGAAAGCCGGCGAAGGCACCGGCCTCGGCCTCGCCATGGTTTTCGGCATCGTGGAAACCCATCACGGCTGGGTCGAGGTCGAGAGCCGCCTGGGCGAAGGCACCACCTTCTCCATCTTTCTGCCCCAGGCCCTCCCCGCCGCGCCTGCCGCCGCGCCCCAGGCCGGGCAGGACCGCCGCGTCGCCGGCGGCGCCGAGACGATCCTGCTGGTGGAGGACGAGGACGCCGTGCGGGAGTTCGCCCGCGCTGCCCTCCAGCATTTCGGCTACCGGGTCCTGCAGGCGAGCACGGGCAAGGAGGCGCTGGAGACCTGGAAATGGCACTCCTCCCGAATCAAGCTCCTGCTGACGGACATGGTGCTCCCCGACAACCTCAGCGGGCTCGAGCTGGCCCGGCGGCTCCGGTCGGAAAACCCTGCTCTCAAGGTCATCTGCGCGAGCGGCTATACCCGCGAAATGATCAACCGCCTCGCCGCTTCCCCCGAAAAAATCCGCTTCCTGCAAAAGCCCTATCAGCCCCGGCCTCTCGCACAGGCGGTCCGCGAGTGCCTCGACGAGCCGTCCTGACCGGCCGGCGGTCTGAGTTCCCCACTCCCCACCGAACGATGAACGCCCCCCTCTCCGCCACTCCCGTGCCGCCGGATCCGCTTGCCTTCATCCGGTGCGGCCGGCTGGTCCGCCGCACGATCGTGGCGGCGCTGCTCCCGCTCGCCGCCGGGGCGGCCGAGGAAAAAGACTACGGCGACCTCAGTCTCGAGGAGCTGATGAACGAGACCGTCACCTCGGTCTCGAAACAGGAGCAAAAACTCTTTGATGCCCCCGCCGCCGTTTCGGTGCTCACCAATGAAGACCTTCGGCGCTCGGGCTTCACCACGCTGCCCGACGCCCTGCGACTGGTGCCCGGCATGACCGTGGCCTCCGCCAACTCCCGCGAATGGGCCCTCTCCGCCCGCGGCGCCGGCTTCGTTTTCGCCAACAAACTCCTCGTCCTCATCGACGGCCGCGCCGTCTACACCCCGCTTTTCTCCGGGGTTTACTGGGATCTGCAACAGACCATGCTCGAGGACGTGGACCGCATCGAGGTCATCCGCGGCCCCGGCGCCACGATCTGGGGCGCCAACGCCGTCAACGGCGTGGTCAACGTCGTCACCCGCGACGCGCGCGACACGCAAGGCGGGTTGCTCTACGGCGGCGGCGGCGACGTGCGCGAGGAGATGGCGGGCCTGCGATATGGCGGTCGTCTCGGCGAGAATACCTATTTCCGCGTCTTCGCCGCGTATCAAACGACCGACGACTACTCGCTCGCCGACGGACGCCCGGCCGGCGATCACTGGCTGGGTCGCCACGCCGGCCTGCGCGTGGACCACCATGCCGATCCCGACACGCAGCTTACCTGCCAGGCCGACGTGACCGAGGTCGAGTCGCTCTCCTCGGACGGCTACAACGCCAACACCCTTGGCCGGTGGAGCCGGCGCCTCTCCGGAGACTCCAGCGTGGAAGCGCAGGTTTACTACGACCGCACCTACCGCAACGAAATCACCCTCTCGGAACCCCTGACCGATACCTTCGACCTGAGCGCCCAGCACACTTTCGCGCGTGGCGAACGCCATCACATCATCTGGGGCGGGGGCTACCGTTTCGTCGCCAACGAGATCAAACAGAACAACCCCGACGTCCTCGTCCGCAAGGGCGACTTTGACCTCCGTCTCCTCAACTTTTTCGCGCAAGACGAGTTCACGCTCGTGCCGGACCGGCTTACCCTCACCGCAGGCCTCAAGATCGAGCACAACGATTACACCGGCTTCGAACTGCAACCCAGCCTCCGCAGCGTTTTCAAACCCACGGCGGGCCAGACCGTCTGGGCGGCCGTCTCGCGCGCCGTCCGCACGCCCTCCGCGGTCGAGGGCCGCGACCTTTTTACGAGCGCCATCGGCCCGCCGACGACCGGCCCCGATGGCGGCTTTTACGTCCCCGCCTTGGTGGGCAACCCCGCTCTCCGCAGCGAAACCTTGTGGGCCTTCGAGATCGGCTACCGTGTCCAGCCCACCCCTCGCAGCAGCGTGGACCTCGCCGTGTTTTTCAACGACTACGACGACATCATCTCTTTCGGCGAGACCGCCCGTTTCGTGCCCGGCACCCCCGTCGGCCTGTTGGAGATCCCCTGGGAAAACTCCCTCGAAGAGCAAACCTGGGGCGGTGAAGTTTCCGTGACCGTCTCCCCCCTCGACCGCTGGCGCCTCGTGGCCGGCTACGGCCTGCTTTTCCAGCACTCCACCGGCCCGGCGTCCGCCGTCCGCGGCGACCAGCCGCCGACCCATCAGGCGACTCTGCGCTCCTCGCACGATCTCTCCAAACGGGCCGGTCTCGACCTGCAGCTTCGCTACGTTGACGCCCTCGAGTCCGTCTCCGCCTACCTCACCGCCGACGTTCGCCTGTTCTACCGGCTCACCGATCGGCTCGAGGTTTCGCTGGTCGGACAAAACCTGCTGGACGACCGTCATCTCGAACAACCGGTTTCCGCCTTCGCCCTGACCTCGGAGGTCCCCCGCGGCTTCTACGGCAAACTCACCTGGCGCTTCTGACGTTTCACCCCGCAACATGTCCTTCCGCCCGCCCTCACCCTCCGGTTTTCCGCCGCGCGCCGCCCTCAGGCACCGCACGCTGCGCACCTTGCTCTATGCAATGGCGGCCGTCGCCCTGCACGCCAACGACAAGCCCGCGGCCACGACGCGGGACTTCGGCGACCTCAGCCTGGAAGAGCTCATGAACGAGACCGTCACCTCGGTTTCGAAGAAGGAACAAAAACTCGCCGACGCCGCCTCCGCCGTCGCCGTGCTCTCGAACGACGATATCCGCCGTTCGGGCGTCACCACCCTCGCCGATGCGCTGCGTCTCGTGCCCGGCATGACGGTGGCTTCGGTCAATTCCCACAACTGGTCCGTCTCCTCCCGCGGATTCAACACCCTCTACGCCAACAAACTGCTGGTGCTCATGGACGGCCGCGCCGTTTATTCGCCCGTGTTCGCCGGCGCAGTCTGGGACATGGAGCAAAGCTTCCTGGAGGATGTGGACCGCATCGAGGTAATCCGCGGCCCGGGCGCCACGGTCTGGGGCGCCAATGCCGTCAACGGGGTCGTTAATGTCGTCACCCGTGACGCCAGGGAGACCCAGGGCGGCTTGCTTTATGCCTCCGCCGGCGATTTGCACGAAACCGATGACGGCGTGCGCTACGGCGGACGGCTCGGCGAAAAGACTTATTACCGGGTCTTCGCCCGCTTCTTCTCGAACGACGATTTCCCGCTCGCCGACGGCAGCTCCGCCCGGGACGGCTGGCGGGGCGAACAGGGCGGTTTCCGCCTGGATCATCATCCCGACGACCGCACGCAGCTGACCTGGCAGGGTGGCGCGATCGGAGTGGACACGGACAGCGAGCTCATCGAAGGCCGGAATTTGCACACCCTCGGACGCCTGACCCGAAGCTGGGGCGACCGCTCCAGCCTCGAAATCCAGGCCTACTACGACCACTCCCGGCGCGGCGATGATCGTGTGGTGCATATCCGGTCGGACACGGCCGATTTCACCGCGCAGCACGCCTTCGGCCTCGGTGATCGCAACGATGTCATCTGGGGCGTCGGCTACCGCTTCATCGACGTCGGCGCGCAACAGAACTCGTCTTTGCTGCTGGTGAGGGACGACGATCTCTCGCTCCGCGTCTTTAGCGTTTTCGTCCAGGATGAGTTCCGCCTCGTTCCGGACAAGCTCGCCCTGACCGTCGGCACCAAGCTGGAGCACAACGACTACACCGGCGCGGAGGTTCAACCCAGCGTCCGGGGCGTGTTCAAACCCACCGCGAAGCAGACGCTCTGGAGCGCGGTGTCCCGTGCGGTGCGCACCCCGGCGGCCATCGACGGCAAGGATGTGTTCGCGGTCGCGGCCGGCGCTCCCGTTCCCGGCCCGGGCGGCGGTCTCTATCTTCCCCGCATCGTGGGCAATCCGGACGTTTCGTCCGAAATCCTGTGGGCCTACGAACTGGGATACCGGATCCAGCCGACGGACCGGGTTAGCGTGGATCTTGCGCTCTTCTACCACGATTATCACGACCTCGTTTCGTCCGGGAATACGGTACGCTTCGTTCCGGGCGCCCCGCTGGGCACCCTGGAAATCCCTTTCGGGAACGATCTCGCCGGCGAAACCTACGGAGGCGAATTGTCGGTGACGGTGTCGCCGGTCGAGACCTGGCGGCTGACCGCAAGCTACTCGCTGCTGCGGGTGGCAATGCGGGGGCCGGCGGGCACGGACCCGGAGGGCATCGAGCGCAAATCGCCTCGCAACCAGGCCGTGCTCCGGTCCTCGCACGAACTCACGAGACGTCTGAGTTTGGACGCGCAGCTCCGTTACGTGGACGCGATCCAGTTCGTGCCGGCCTACATCACGGCGGACCTGCGGATCGCCTATCGGGTGAACGAGCGGCTGGAACTCTCGCTCGTCGGACAAAACCTGCTCGACGACCAGCATCCGGAGCAGGGTCCGGCCTTCTTCACGGTGACGGCGGAGGTCCCCCGCAGCTTCTACGGCAAACTCACCTGGCGCTTCTGACCATGCCGGCCGCTCTTTTCCCCATGGATTTTCTCTCCGGCAACGCGAACTCCGCGTCGCGCCGACGGCGGAGCCTTCCGCGGTTCTGGCGCACCCTGCTGCCGGTGCTGTTCGTCGTGTCGCTTCTCGGCGCCGCCTCCGGCGCGCGTGCCGAACCCGTCTCGAAGGAATACCAGTTGAAGGCCGCTTTCCTCTACAACTTCTCCAAGTTCGTCCAGTGGCCCCAGGAGCGTTTCCCAGACGCGGGCAGCCCCATCATCATCGCCGTGCTCGGCCCGAGCCCTTTCGGCGACGAACTGAACAAACTTGTCCGGGAGCGCCTCGTGAACGGCCGGGCCATCGAGGTGCGCCCCATCGTGTCCGCCGCCGATATTCCCGCCGCCCACATCGTGTTCATCCCGGCCGGAGCGGAGCCCCTCCTCGAAGGCCGCTACCTGGACGCGCGCGGCGTCCTCACCGTCGGGGAATCGGCCGCCTTCGCCGCCCGGGGCGGCATGATCCGCTTCACCCTGGTCGACGAAAAAGTCCGCTTCGAAATCGACCAGGGCTCGGCCGAAAAAGCCGGGCTCAAGCTCAGCGGCCAGCTGCTCAAACTCGCCACCGTCATCCGCAAGGCCTCCTGACCGGCCTTTAGCCGCCATGGCTCTTTTCCAAAACCTCCCCCTCCGGCGCAAGCTGACCGTGCTCAGCATGCTCATCAGCGGCGTGGCGCTGGTGCTCGCCTGCGGGGCCTTCATCGCCTACGAACAGGTCTCCTTTCGCCGGAGCATGACCCGCGAACTGGACATCACCGCCCAGATCATCGGCGCCAACAGCGCTTCCTCGCTCTCCTTCGAGGACAACGATTCCGCCACCCTCACCCTGAAGAGCCTGGCCGCCCAGCCGCAGATCGTCGCCGGCTGCGTCTACGACGCCGAGGGCAAGGTCTTCGCGACCTACCGCCGGGGTCCCGACGCCGGCCGGATCTGGCCCGCGCCGCGGCCGGACCAGGTCGACATGGACGAAGATTCCCTGGAGTTGTTTCGCTCCATCCGCTTCGCCGGCGAAACGATCGGCACCATCTACCTGCACTCCGATCTCCAGGAGCTGCACCAACGCTGGAGGCGCTACATCGCCATCGCCGGCGGCGTGCTGGTGGCTGCCATGTTCATTGCCTGGCTGCTCGCCTCCCGGCTGCAGCGGGCGATCTCCGAACCCATCGTGCAACTCGCCGCGATCGCCGGGCGGGTCGGCGCGGAAAAGGACTACTCGGTGCGCGCCGTCCGCCGCGGCGACGACGAGATTGGCCACCTCATCGACGGCTTCAACGAGATGCTCGCCCAGATCCAGGAACGAGACGCCGACCTGCAGGCCTCCCGCGACGCTCTGGAAAGGCGGGTCGAGGAACGCACGCGCTCGCTTCGTCAGGCGCAGCAGGAGACGGAGGAGGAACGGGCGCGCTTCCAGTTTATCTTCGACCATGTTCCCGTCGGCATCTCGCTCCAGTCCTGGCGGGGCGACGTCCGGCAGGCTCACTTGATCAACGAGGCGCACCTCCGCATCTGCGGGCTGACTCGGGAGGAGGCGATGCAGCCCGAAATTTTCCAAAAGATATCGCATCCCGAGGACTACGCCCGGCAGGCGGCCCTCCGGGCACAAAGCGAACGCGGCGAGATCGACAGCTACTCCCTCGAAAAACGCTACGTCCGCCCCGACGGCGAAATCGTGTGGGTGGTGTTCTCCACCCAGCGAAAGGTCTATCCCGACGGCCGGGCCGAATCCCTCTCCTCCGTCGTCGACATCACCAGCCTGAAAAAGGCCGAGGAGGAGATCACCCGCGAGCGGGAACGCTTCAAGTTCATCTTCGATTCCATGCCGGTGGGCGTCACCCTCTACTCCACGGCGCCGAATGGCGAACTGGTGTTCCTCCTCAACGACGCCCAGCTGCGGATCACCGGCGCCACCCGCGAGCAGGCGATGAACGACCGGAACCTGTTCAACCGCCTCACCCACCCGGAGGACTACCCGCGCCAGCTCCCGCTCCGTTTGCAGCTCCGCGCCGGGGAGATCGACCACTACACGATCGACAAGCGTTACGTCCGCCCCGACGGCCGTACCGTCTGGGTGGCTTTCTCGACCCAGCGCAAGATCTACCCCGACGGCCGGGAGGAAACCCTGAGCACCGCCGTGGACATCACCGGCCTGAAACAAGCGCAGGAGGAGGCCGCCCGCGAGCAGGCCCGGCTCAAGTTCATCTTCGATTCCGTGCCCGTCGGCATTTCCTTGTATTCAGGAAATAGCGACAATCTGAAGCGTTCCTTCCTGATCAACAACGCGCACCTGGATATCTGCGGCGTCACCCGCGAAGAGGCGGCGACCGACGGGGACGTCTTCAGCCGGCTCACCCATCCCGACGACGCCGCGCGCCAGGCCCCGCTCAACGCCGCGCTGATCGCCGGGAAGCTCGGCCGCTACTCGCTCGAAAAGCGTTACCTCCGTCCCGACGGCCGGACCGTATGGGTGGTCTTTTCCGCGCAGCGGAAGGACTACCCCGACGGCCGGGTCGAAACCCTGGGCACCGTCGTGGACATCACCGAGCTCAAACAGGTGCAGGAGGAGGTCACGCGCGAACGAGCCCGCTTCAAGTTCATCTTCGACTCGCTGCCCGTCGGCGTCTCCTGGCGCCTGCTCGGCAAGGGCCAGGGGATCCTGGTCAACTCCGCGCACGAACGCATCACCGGCATCTCCGCCGCCGCCTCGGTCGAGCCTGGCATCTTCGCCACCGTGAGCCATCCGGACGACCGCCCGCGCCAACAGGAGCTGGTGGACCGCTTCAACCGGGGCGAGATCGACCACTACGTCATGGAGAAACGCTACCTGCACCCCGGCGGCAAGGTCGTGTGGGTCGTGCTCATGAGCCGCATGTCGGTGGACCCGGAGTCGGGCGAACGGCAGGCGGTCACCACCCTGGTCGACATCTCCGATCTGAAACGCGCCCAGGAGGAGATCGCGCGGGAACGCGCGCGCTTCAAACTCATCTTCGACTCCCTCCCGGTCGGGGTCGCCTGGATGGTGCAGGGCCAGAGCCAGACGCGCATCGTCAATCCTTCGTTTGTCCGCATCACCGGCGTGCCTGCGGAATTCTGCCACGAATTCTGGCGCTATCTCGAAGTCACCCACCCCGACGATCGCGCGCCCCAGCATGCGCTCTACGAGAAACTCAAGGCCGGGGAAACCGATCAGATGAGCCTCGAGAAACGCTACCGGCACGAGGACGGCAGCCTCTGCTGGACGACCTTCACCCTGCGCCTGGTGCGCGATCCAGGCAGCGACGAGATACAGGAGCTGACCACTCTGGTCGACATCACCGAGCGCAAACGCGCCCAGGCCGAGTTGGAGGATATGCACAAGCAGCTCATCCAGACCTCCCACCAGGCCGGCATGGCCGAGGTCGCCACCGGCGTGCTGCACAACGTGGGCAACGTCCTCAACAGCGTAAACGTCTCCGCCACTCTCGTGACCGACCTCGTCCGTCGCTCCAAGGCGCCCAACGTCGGCAAGATCTCCGACCTGCTCGCCCAGCACCGTTCCGAACTCGGCCCCTACCTCGTCGAGGACGCCAAGGGTCGCATGATCCCCTCCTACCTCGCCACCCTCGCCGAGTCCCTCGCCGCGGAGCAGAAGGCCATCATCACGGAGCTCGAAAGCCTCCATAAGAACATCGACCACATAAAGGACATCGTGGCCATGCAGCAGAGCTACGCGAAGACCTCCGGCGTCACCGAAACCGTTTCGGTGCCGGACCTCGTCGAGGATGCGCTGCGCATGAACGCCGGCTCCCTCGCCCGCCACGACGTGGATGTCGCCCGCGACTACGCCGGCCGCCCGGTCATCACCACCGAGAAAAACAAGGTCCTCCAGATCCTGGTGAACCTGATCCGCAACGCCAAATATGCCTGCGACGAGTCCGGCCGCACCGACAAGCTCATCATCCTCCGCACCACCACCGAGGAACGCGGGGTCAGCATTTCCGTGATCGACAACGGCGTGGGCATCCCCGCCGAGAACCTCACCCGCATCTTCGCCCACGGCTTCACCACCCGCAAACACGGCCACGGCTTCGGCCTCCACAGCGGCGCCCTCGCCGCCAGGGAGATCGGCGGCTCCCT
>CBINGR010000112.1:0-9586 GCA_966250295.1 uncultured Akkermansia sp.
ACGGCTTCGGCCTCCACAGCGGCGCCCTCGCCGCCAGGGAGATCGGCGGCTCCCTGACCGTGCGCAGCGAGGGCCCCGGCAAGGGCGCCACCTTCACGCTTCGCCTGCCTTTCAGCCCAGAGTCCGTCTCATGAAGTCGTCCTACCGCAAAGGTACGCCGTCCTCCTCCCCGGGCGGCGACCGCCCCGCCGCCGTCCGCGCGCGCGAGGGAGAAAAAAGCGTGCTCCGCCGCCTGGCGGCCGCCGCCGGGCTCGCCCTGCTGGCCGGAGTCGCCGCTTGCGAACGGCGCCCGCCCCCCGCTCCGCCCGCGCCCGCGGTGACGGCGGCGGTCCGCTCTCCCGCCGACGAGGAGCCCATCCAGCCGATTCCGCGTCAGGCCAACCCCGCCCCGGACCCGGCCAAAGCCGCGCTCGGCAAAAAGCTTTTCCACGACACCCGGCTCTCAACCGACGACACCGTGTCTTGCGCCACCTGCCACCCGCTGGATCGCGCCGGCACGGACCACCGCCGCCGCTCCCTGGGCATCCACGGCGCGGAAGGCGAGGTCAGCGCCCCCACCGTGTTCAACAGCGGCCTGAATTTCGCCCAGTTCTGGAACGGGCGCGCCAAGACCTTGGAGGAACAGGTGGATGGCCCGGTGCAGTCCGCTTTCGAAATGGGCTCCACCTGGGACCAGGTCCTCGGAAAACTCCGGGGCGACCCCGCCTACGCCGCGGCCTTCAAGGCGCTTTATCCGGACGGCCTGCAACGTGAAAACGTGAAGAACGCCATCGCCGAGTTCGAACGCACCCTGCTGACAACCCAGTCCCGCTTCGACCGCCACCTGGAGGGCGACGCCACCGCGCTCAACGCCGACGAGAAGGCCGGCTACCTCAAGTTCAAGAGCTACGGCTGCATCAGCTGCCACCAGGGGGTGAACATCGGGGCGAATCTCTTCCAGCGCATGGGCATCATCGGCGATTACTTCGCCGACCGCGGCAACATCACCCCGGCCGACCTCGGCCGCTTCAACGTGACCCACCAGGAGGCCGACCGCCACGTCTTCAAGGTCCCCAGCCTGCGCAACGTGGCCGTGACCGCCCCCTATTTCCACGACGGCTCCGCCGAGACCCTCGAGGAAGCCGTCGCCGTCATGGCCAAATACCAGTTGGGCCGGCCGCTGCCGCCCCAGGACCTGGCGGACATCGTCAAATTTCTCCACACGCTGACCGGCGAATTCGAGGGCAAGTCACTATGAAACGCGCCGCCTTTACCGCCCTGCTCCTGCTCGCCGCGCTGGCCGTCTTCTACCTGGCGCAAAAGGGCTACAGCGACCGCGAGCACGAGCGCTTCCAGGCCGGCCTGTGGCGGCTCAAGCACCTCGACTCCAGCTTCAACGAGGACCTGCTGCGCACCCGTTTCGCTCTCCTGGAGAATTACGACAGCTTCCAAACCTACCAGTTGGAGATGGACCGGCTCGTGGAGGACCTGCACGCCGTCCCCCGTTTCGTCCCCCCCGCCAGCCGCGACGAACTCGCCCGAGTCTCCACCGAACTGACCGCGCTCTTCCAGGAAAGGCGGCATTTGTTCGAACGTTTCAAATCGCTGAACGCCGTGGTTTCGAACTCGCGCCGCTATTTCCCCGTCGCGGTGGAAGAGCTCACCGGACGGCTCGCGGACCCCGCCGGAGCGGAGGCGGAGCTGGCCGCGATTGTCCAGCGACTGACCCGCGTGCTGCTCACCCACGTCTCGAGCTCCGATCCCTTGTCCGCCGAGGATCTCGTCGCGCCCGATGCCTTGCGCGATTGGGCCGCCGGCCACCCCGGCGACAGCGAGGCGGCCTTCGTTTCCAGCCTGGCGCGGCATGCGCGGACCCTCCTGGACGGCAAAAACGAGCTCGACGCCCTTACCCGCCGTCTCCTGTCGCTGCCCACCGCCACAAGCCTCGAGCGGCTTTCCCGTCTCTACGAAAGGGACCTGGCCGGCGCCATCCGGCGCACCGGACGCCTCCAGAACCTGCTCTACGGCCTGGTTTTCCTGCTGGCAGGCATGGTCGGCTATGCCCTCTGGGCGCTGCGGGCGGCCAACCGCGGCCTCGAGCGCCGCGTCAGCGAGCGCACCGCCGCCCTGCAACTGGAGAATGCCCAGCGCGAACGCGCGGAGGCCGAGCTGGCCAACTCGCTCTCGGTGTTGCAGACGACGCTCGAATCCACCGCCGACGGCATCGTGGCCATCAAGTCCACCGGCGAAGTGGTGACCTATAACGCCCTCTTCGCGAACATGTGGGGCCTGACGCCCGAGTTGCTGCGGGAACGCGACGCCCTGGGCCTCACCGCCTACGTCCGCTCCCAGGTCCGGGACGAAGAGGCCTTCGTGCAGCGAATCAACGAGCTGCTCTCCGCCCCTCCGGAAGAGGCCTGCGACGTTTTGGAACTGAAGGACGGCCGGACCTTCGAGCGCTATGTGCGAGCCCGGCAGGTGGACGGCCGTACCACCGGCATGGTGGCCAGCTTCCGCGACATCACCGCCCGCCGGCGCGCCGCGGAGGAGCTGGAAAAGGCCCATCGTCAGTTGCTGGATATTTCCCGCCAGGCGGGCATGGCCGAGGTGGCGACCAGCGTGCTCCACAACGTGGGCAACGTGCTCAACAGCGTGAACGTCTCCGCCACCCTGGTGGCCGACCACGTGCGCCGCTCCAAGGGCTCGAACGTCGCGAGGATCCGCGACCTGTTCCACCAGCACCGCGACGATCTCGGCCGCTTTTTCACCGAGGATCCCAAGGGCCGCATGATCCCCGCCTACCTCGATTCCCTCGCGGACTCGCTCGCCAAGGAGCAGACGGCCGTCCTCGCGGAGCTCGATACGCTCCGCAAGAACATCGACCACATCAAGGATATCGTGGCCATGCAGCAGAGTTACGCGAAAACCTCCGGCGTCGCGGAGACGATCGCCGTGCCCGATCTGGTCGAGGATGCCTTCCGCATGAACGCCGGCTCGCTCGTCCGGCACGACGTGAAGGTCGTCCGCGATTACGCCACCCGCCTCGCGATCACCACCGAAAAGCACAAGGTGTTGCAGATTCTCGTGAACCTCATCCGCAACGCCACCCACGCCTGCGACGATTCCAGCGCCCCGGAAAAACGCATCCACATCCGCGCCGCCGCGGACGAAACCGGCGTGGACATCTCCATCACCGACAACGGCGTGGGCATTCCCGCCGAAAACCTCACCCGTATCTTCGCGCACGGGTTCACCACTCGCAAACACGGCCACGGTTTCGGCCTCCACAGCGGTGCTCTCGCCGCCAAAGAACTCGGCGGCTCCCTCACGGTTCGCAGCGATGGCCTGGGCAAGGGCGCCACCTTCATCCTTCGCCTGCCGCTCCATCCGGAGAACGTGTCATGACCCCCGCCGCCAGCGCCGCCCATCGGCCCGGATCCGAACGGATCAAGTTCCGCATCCTCATTCCCCTGCTCCTGGCGCTGGGAACGATGCTCGGCGCCTTCGTCTTTGCGCTCCACCGCACGCAGTCGCAGCAGTCGTCCCGCACCATCGGCCGCTCCGCCGCCCAGGTGCAAAACCTCCTCCAGGTCGAGCAGGCGCACAAGATCGCGGTGATGACAACCACGCTCGAGGCCGTCCTCCAAGACGGACGGCTCGGGGAGCTGTTTCGCGCCCGCGCTCGCGACCAGGTGCTCGAACGTGTCCAGCCGCTGTTCGAGGCGCTCAAGCGTGAACATCAGATCACCCATTTCTACTTTCATGGGACCGACCGGGTGAACTGGCTGCGCGTGCACCGGCCGGCCGAAAACGGCGACCGGATCAATCGCTTCACCCTGCGCGAGGCGGAACGCACCGGTAAGCTCGCCTTGGGGCTGGAACGCGGTCCGGTCGGCAAATTTGTCCTGCGCGTCGTCGCCCCCTGGCGGCAGGGCGGGGAGCTGCTGGGCTACGTCGAGCTGGGGGTCGAGTTCGAAGACACCGTCGACAAGGTCAAAGACCTGCTGCAGGTCGATTTTGTCGCCGCGGTCTACAAGCAGTTTCTCGACCGCGAACAGTGGCAGCGTGCGCTGAAAACCTACGGCCTCGTGGGTTCCTGGGACGAGTTTCCCTCCGTGGTGGTGACCAACATGACCTTCACCACCATGCCCGGGCCGGTGCGGATGTATCTTTCGGGGCTTCAGGGCGTGACCCCGGGCGCCAACGAGTTCGCCACCTGGGAAAACCGGCGCCTGCAGCTCGTTTTCCTCCCGCTGGCCGACGTCGCCGGCAAAAGACTGGGCGAGCTGATCGTCGTGCAGGACGTGACCGAGGCCCAGGCGCAGGAGCGCGAATCGATCCGCTTTATCGTCTGGGTATGCGTGCTCGTGGGCACGGTGCTGGCTGGCCTGTTCTACCTTTTCCTCAACCGCATCGAGCAGGATCTGGCGGGCCGGACGGCGAAACTGGAGGCGGAAATCCTCGAGCGCCAGCGCGCCGAAACGAATCTCGACCACGCCCGCCAGGAACTGGAACGCCGGGTGGCGGACCGCACCCGCGAACTCGAGGAGGCCAATGCAGGTTTGAACGCGGAAATCGCCTTCAAGGAGCAGGCCCAACGAGACCTGGAGGACACCCATCGGCGCCTGATGGATACATCCCGCCAGGCGGGCATGGCCGAGGTGGCGACCAGCGTGCTCCACAATGTGGGCAACGTGCTCAACAGCGTGAACGTCTCCGCCACCCTCGCCGCCGACCACATCCGCCGCTCCAAGGTCTCGAACGTCATCAAGCTCCGCGATCTCCTCCACCAACACCGCGACGACCTCGGCCGCTTTTTTGCCGAGGACCCCAAGGGTCGCATGGTCCCCGCCTATCTCGATTCCCTCGCCGATTCCCTCGGCAAGGAACAGAAGGCCGTCCTCGCGGAACTCGGCGCCCTGCGCAATAACATCGACCACATCAAGGACGTGGTAGCCATGCAGCAGAGCTACGCGAAAACCTCCGGCGTGATGGAAACGGTCTCGGTGCCAGACCTGGTGGAGGACGCCCTGCGCATGAACGCCGGCTCCCTCGCCCGCCACGACGTCGAGATCGTCCGCGACTACGCCAGCCGCCCCGTCATCACCACCGACAAGCACAAGGTCCTCCAGATCCTGGTGAACCTGATCCGCAACGCCAAATACGCCTGTGACGAGTCCGGCCGCACCGACAAGTTCATCACGCTCCGCACCGTCACCGACGAGGACGGCGTCACAATCTCCGTGACCGACAATGGCGTGGGCGTCCCCGTCGAAAACCTCACCCGTATTTTCGCCCACGGCTTCACCACCCGCAAACACGGCCACGGCTTCGGCCTCCACAGCGGCGCTCTTGCCGCCAGGGAACTCGGCGGTTCCCTGGCCGTCCACAGCGAGGGCCCCGGCCGCGGCGCCACTTTCTCGCTCCGGCTCCCCTACAAATCGGACAGCTCCCCCTCGTGACGATCCCGCCGCCTTTCCGCCCTCATCCGAATCCGCCCCCGCCCCGGCCCAGGTGCCCGGCTGGCCTCCTGTTTTTGGCCCTCCTGTTCTCCTGCCTGGCCGGTCCCGCCTTCGCCCTCAATCCGGACACCGGCCTCCGGCAGTACAACTACCAGACCTGGAGCCGGCGAAATGGTCTGCCGGTCGGCGGCATCACCGCGATTGCCCAGGACAAGGACGGTTATCTCTGGTTCGGCTCCTCGGCCGGCCTGGTGCGTTTCGACGGTGTCGAGTTTCAACTGCACGACATCCGCTCTTCCGCCTCGATGCGAAACAGCGTGGTCGCCTGCCTGTCCCCTTCCCGTTCCGGCGGGCTGTGGGTAGGGTTGGAAAACAGCTCGTTCGGCTTCTACGACAGCCGCGCCTTTGCGTTCTACGGCGATAAATATCCCGAAACGAGAAAGCAGAACGTCCGCTCCCTCGCGGAAAGCCGAGACGGCACGCTCTGGCTCGGCATCCAAGGCGAGGCCGCCCGGCTGGATCCCGCCCGCGGGTGGGAGTCGCTCCTGAACGTGGACCCGGCCACGAACCTGTCGATGAACATGTCCTATGTCCACGAGGGACGGGATCGGATCTGGTTCGGGACCTACAACCAGGGCGTGTATTTCTGGCGAAACGGCCAGTTCACCAAGATCCCCGACCCGGAACTGGACAAGGTCACCGTGCGTTGCCTCGCCGAAGACCGGGATGGGAAAATTTGGATCGGCGCGCAGGAAGGCCTGCGTTGCTACGACGCGAAGCTCCAGCGGCAGGAAATACCCGTCTTCGGCATGGAAATCCGCGCGCTGCTGGTGGATCGTCAGGGCGTACTCTGGGTCGGCACGAGCGGGCATGGGCTCATTCGCCATCGGCAGGGGATCTACGACACCCTGCCCAGCACACGGGATGCGACGGAAGCCGACTACGTGCAGGCCCTCGCCGAGGATCACGAAGGCAGCCTCTGGATCGGCACGCGTGAAGGCATCAGCCAGATTTCCGACATCAAGTTTCCCATCCAGCCCGCCGCCGAAGACCCCACCGTCCAAGACGCTTTTGGGGTGGGCCCGTCCCGGACCGGCGTGTGGATCGCCAGCAGCGGCGGCGTGGCGCATTTCGATCCGCGGACCAAAAGTTACTGGACCCTCCCCGGCCTGCCCAATCCCTTCGCCAAACGTGTATTCGAAGCGAGCACCGGCGAGGTCTATATCGTCTGCGGACATCGCCGGCTGGTGGTTTTCTCCGGCGGAAAAATTGCCACCGTTTACGAAGCCCCTTCCATGGTCGTGGGCATGGCGGAAGACGCCGAAGGCGTCGTGGTGTCGGTCGGCGGGGAGCTCTACCGGGCAGGGCCCGGTCATTTCCGGCCCTATGAGTTCAAGCGTCCCGACAAACCCCTCTTCGGGTGGATCCTCAATCTTGCCCCGGGCCGCGACGGCTCCATTTGGGTCGCTTCCGTCAATGGCATTTTCCAGGTCAAAGGAGACGAATACCGCCAGTGGGCCACGGCGGAAGGGCTTTCCGACCCCGGAATCATGTGGATCTGCGAGGATAGCGACGGCGTGGTCTGGGCCGGCCTGCTGTCGGGCCTCGCCCGGCTCAAGGACAACCGCATCCACCTCATCAGCCGGAAGGACGGCCTGTTCGACGACAACATCTATGCCGCGGTGCCAGACGACCTCGGCAATCTCTGGATCGACTCCGGGCGCGGCATCTTCCGGGCGAGACGGCGGGACCTGAACGATTTTGCCGACGGCAAAATCCCGCGGGTGAAGTGCACGGTTTTCGATGGCACCGAGTCCGTCAAAGTCGTGGACAAAAACGGCCAGGAGCGCGTCGGCTGCAAAACCTTCGACGGACGCATCTGGTTTCCCGGTCCGCGCGGCGTCGTGATGGTCGATCCCGCGCACATCCCCATCAATCGCGCGCCCCCACCTGTCCACATCTCGCGCGTCAGCGCGAACCGGCGGGACATCGGCCTGGACCGCGCGGTCGTGCCGCCGGGCGAAGGAAGAAACGGCCTGGAATTCTACTATGACGCGCTCACCTTCATCGCCCCGCAGAAGACGAAATTCCGCTACCAACTGGTCGGCTACGACCGGGACTGGCTGGATGCCGGCGACCGGCGCATGGCCTTTTACCCCAAGCTCCGGCCGGGCCGCTATACGTTCCGCGTGACCGCCGCCAATGCCGACGGCCTGTGGAACGAAAACGGAGACTCGCTGACCCTGGAGGTACAACCGCTTTTTACCGAGACCATCTGGTTCTATTTACTGTGTGGCGTGCTTGCCTTGGGGGCTCTCGCGGGCATGTATCTGTGGCGTGTCAGGCACCTGACGCACAAGCAGCAAACGTTGCAGAAGTCCCGTGATTTGCTGGAAACCGAGGTGCAAAACCGTACCGCGGAACTAGCCAAAACCAACCACACGCTCCGCCAGGAGATCGAAGAGCGCAGTCGCATGCAGACCGAGATCGCTAAAATCCATAAACAACTGCTGGAGCAATCCCGGCAGGCGGGCATGGCAGAAGTGGCGACCAGCGTGCTGCACAATGTCGGAAACGTGCTCAACAGCATCAACGTCTCCGCCACTCTCGTGGCCGACCTCGTCCGCCGCTCCAAGGTGCCGAACGTAAGCAAAGTCTCCGACCTGCTCTCCCAACACCGTTCCGAACTCGGCCCCTACCTCACCGAGGATGCCAAGGGCCGCATGATCCCCTCCTACCTCGCGACCCTCGCCGAATCTCTCGCCACCGAGCAGAAAACCATCGTGGGCGAGCTCGCCGGCCTGCAAAAAAACATCGACCACGTGAAGGACATCGTGGCCATGCAGCAAAGCTACGCGAAGACCTCCGGCGTCACCGAAATCATCTCGGTGCCGGATCTCGTCGAGGATGCCTTGCGCATGAACGCCGGCTCCCTCGCCCGCCACGAGGTGGACATCGTCCGCGACTACGCCGTCCGCCCCGTCATCACCACCGAGAAAAACAAGGTCCTCCAGATCCTCGTAAACCTCATTCGCAACGCGAAATACGCTTGCGACGAGTCCGGCCGCACCGACAAGCTCATCATCCTCCGCATCACCACCGACGAACGCGGGGTGGAGATTGCCGTGATCGACAACGGCGTCGGCATCCCCGCCGAAAACCTCACCCGCATCTTCGCCCACGGCTTCACCACCCGCAAACACGGCCACGGCTTCGGCCTCCACAGCGGCGCCCTCGCCGCCAGGGAACTCGGCGGCGCGCTCACGGTTCGCAGCGAGGGTCCCGGAAAAGGCGCCACCTTCATCCTTTCTCTCCCCTTCACTCCAGAACTCCAGTCGCCATGAATCCGCTGCACCTCGAAAAAAATCTCCGGATCCTTGTCGTGGACGACAATCGCTCGATCCACGGCGATTTCCGCAAGATCCTCGCCGCCCCCGCGCAGGCCGAGGAGGCGGACTCCATGGAAGCCGCCCTTTTCGGCGAGCCCGGCGACGGGCGCCGCGCGATCCACTTCGAGGTACATTCCGCCTATCAGGGGCAGGAGGCCGTGGACATGGTCGGCAAGGCGCTCGCGGAAAACCGGCCCTACGCCATGGCGTTCATGGACGTCCGTATGCCCCCCGGGCTGGACGGCATCGAAACCACCGAGGCCATTTGGAAAATCGATCCGGACGTGCAGATCGTCATCTGCACCGCCTACTCCGACTATTCCTGGGACGACATGATCCGCCGCCTCGGCCACTCCGACAAGCTGCTGATCCTCAAAAAACCCTTCGACAACGTGGAAGCCCTCCAGCTCGCCACCGCGCTCACTGAAAAATGGCACCTGGCCCAGCAGGCGCGCTGCCAGATGGCCGACCTGGAAAAACTCGTCGAGGAACGTACCCGCGAACTCCGCGCCGCCAAGGAGGCCGCCGAGGTGGCCAACCACGCCAAGAGCGAATTCCTCGCCAACATGAGCCACGAGATCCGCACCCCGATGAACGGGGTGCTCGGCATGACCGGCCTGCTCCTCGAGTCCGATCTCCAGCCCACTCAGCGCGAATACGCCGACACCATCCGCACCAGCGCCGACAACCTGATGGCGATCATCAACGACATCCTCGACTTCTCCAAGATCGAGGCCGGCAAGCTCAGTTTCGAGA
>CBINGR010000113.1:0-9190 GCA_966250295.1 uncultured Akkermansia sp.
AGTGGCGGCAGGAGCACCCGAACCAGCTCCTCGTCAAATACCCCGACAAGCCCACGGAGATCTGGGGCCGCGGCAACGGCTACCTCACCAGCGCAGCCGCCTGCGGTGCCGCCCGCACCCCCGCCGGCCACCCCGAGGGTTACCTCGAAGCCTTCGGCAACCTCTACCGCGAGGCCTTCCGCGCCATCCGCGCCGAGGTCGCCGGCAAAGCGCTGCCCAAGGACCTGGATTTTCCCACCATCGACGACGGCGTCGAGGGCATGGCCTTCATCGAGACCGTGGTGAAGAGCTCGAAGCTCGGCGCGAAGTGGGTGAAGTTTCCGAGGGCGTGACGCGACCAGGCGGAGGCGAATCTCCCAGGCTCGGGACGCCGGCGTCTTGCCGGCCGTTTGGTCCGAAAAGCGGCCGGAAGCCAGCGCTCCCAGTAAACTGAAGCCCGTCCTGTCCGATCCCGCCGCAGCGCCGCGGATCGCGTGAGGTTTTGCGGCCTGCCCGGTCAAAAGGCTGCCCGGACAGTCCTGCCCTCAAGTCTCCCCCCGATCGCCACTCCTCTTCCCCTCCCCATGCCCCGCGTTCAAGCGTTCCTCCTTATCGCGCTCCTGCTTGCCCCCGGTGCCCGCGCCGCCCCGGCCGGAGACAGCCTCGCCGCATCTGCGGCTGTCGCCGCCCCGCGCGACAACACCCTCGCGTACCTGGAGGGGCTGCCCGAAACCAACCCCTACCGTGCCGTGCTGCTGCGGCTGCACACCCTGCCTGCCGCCGATCGCGATGCCTTGAAAGCATGGAGCAATGGCAACCAGGGCAAAAATGAGCCCGCTCCCTCGCTCACGACCGAACAACAGGCGCTCGCCCGTGAATTCGCCGCCGATCTGGTTTCGCTCTCCGCCCACCCACCCACCCACGCCGAAGATTGGCCCGTCCTCCGCGATCCGGCGGATCCAGACAATCCCGTCAGCATGCTCATCCCCGGGGTCGGCCTGGCCCGCGACTTGGCCAGAATCGCGGTCAAAACCGGCGACACGCTGCCGCCGGAAGAGGCCATCGCCATCTACGCCGCCACGGCCCAGCAGGGGCGCCAGCAGCGTGGCGGCGCCAGCCTCATCGAACAGGTGGTCGGAGTCGCGATCGAAAACATCGCCTTCGCCGCCGCCGGCCGCCGGCTGTCCGAATATTCTGCCGCGGACCTGCAAACACTCTCCGCCGCCTGGTCCGCGCTCCAACCGCAGCCGGACAACGCCCGGGCCTTCGCCGGCGAGCGGGAGCTGTTTTTCGTGCCGATCGTGAACGACTTCCTGCGCCCTGGCCTCGCGGCCATCCTCGCCGAAGACACGGAGACCGGGGCAAACCCGGCCGCCCAGAACGAGGACCCCGACGCAGGTTTTACCCGCCATCTCCGCCTCAGCGGGCTCGCTGACCTCGGTGACGGCGAACGCCGCATCTCCCTCGAAAACACCGCCACCGGCACCACCTTCACCATCGCCGAGGGCAAAAGCACCGACGGCATCGAACTGGCGAGCCTGGACTTCGAAAAACACGAGGCCGTCATCCGACGCGGCTCCTGCGAGGCCGTCATCCACCTCGAGAGCAAACGCATCGTCGAACGCGACCGCGGCCACGGACACGCCGCCGCCGCCGCGCGGCTGCGCAGGATGTTCAATGCCAGCACCGGCATGACCGACACGGAGGAGGGCCAAAAGCTGCTGAACACCATCGTGGAGAGCGCCCGCCGACATCCGGGCGGCGCCGACGGCTATGCGGACGAGTTGCTCGACACCTACCAACGGCTCTTTGACGCCCAGCTCGCCGCCGCCGACTCGCCCATGGTCCCCGCGAATCCGCCCGCCCGTCCGGGATCCGACGATCCCCTGATCAAGCTGATCCTTCCCTCCCTGGACAGGGTGGGCCGCACCTTCAATGGTTCCGCCACCTCCCCGACCATGCTCCAGGCCGCCATCCACCACCGCCTCGCCGAGCTGGGCGCGGCCTCGCCAGACGCAGGCCCCGTCGACCCGTGGAACGCGGACGGAAGCCCCTTCAGCTACGAGGCCACCCCCGGCGGCGGCTTCCTGCTCCGCTCTCGCTACGAAATGGATTCCGGCAAGCCGCTCACCTATAAATTCGCCGCGCCCGACGCGGGTTTCGTGCGACCAAAATAAATCGCCGCGCTTCCGCCGCAGGCCTTGGCTCGTCACCCCATGACCATCGAGCACCTCGCCCTCAACGTCCCCGACCCCGTCGCCTTCGCCGCATGGTACGGTGCCCACCTGGGCCTGCGTGTCGTCCGCCATCTGCCACACGCGCACCAGACCCATTTCCTCGCCGACGAAGGCGGCGGCATCCTCGAGGTCTATCGCAACCCGCCCGACCAGATCCCCGACTACCCGGCGCAACACCACCTGATCCTTCACGTCGCGTTCCGGAGCGCCGATGCGGCGGCCGACGCCGCGCGCCTGATCGCCGCCGGGGCCACACCCGTCGAGGAAGTCCGCCAGCCCGACGGCTCGCACATCGTCATGCTGCGCGATCCCTGGGGCCTCGCCCTCCAGCTTTGCCAGCGCGCCACACCCTTGCTCCGGCAGTAAGGTTCCCTGGGACCGCCGGCCTTCAGCCGGCTTCCGAAACATAACCGGATGAAAATCCGCCTCCCTTTGTTGGCACTGCTGTTTTCGCTGCCCTTCGCCGGCTGCGTGCAGTTCACCCCCGAGCAGCGCAGGGCGCACTTCGCGCCGCTCGCCTCGACTCCGGACATCGTCCGGGCTGCCATCTTCTACCGGGTCGTATACGCTCGCTGGCCAGCTCAAGAGACCGAGCTGCGGCAGGCCTTCGCGCTGGCCGGCCTGGACCCGTCCCCGCTGGAGGGGATCTCGGAACTGAACGTCCTGAAAAAGTCCGACGCGGGCAGCGTCTACACGATCCGCTACAAGAGCGGGGGCCGGGTCACGCTCGAGCTGAATGCCCGGTAAAAGGGCACAGGACCATGCCCCGCCGCGGAAACGGGGTCATTCCGTCTCGGTTTTGCCGTTTTCCCCCGGCAGGGCCGGCTCCACGCCGGGCAGGGCTCCTCGCCGTTCGAGCCGCCCGAGCACGGACAACACGCAGAAAATCAGGGCGGTTACGCCCGCCGCCAGGGCATAGCGCTCCACGCCCACCGCGATTCCGATGCCCGCCGTCGTCCAGATCGCCGCCGCCGTGGTCAGTCCTTGCACCCGCTCGCCTTGCGCCTTGGAGACGAAGATCGTGCCCGCACCCAGGAAACTGATGCCCGCCACCACCGCCTCGAGCACGCGGGTGGGGTCAAACTGCAGGTGCGCATAGCGCCCGAAGTGCTCCACCACCGCTTCCGCCAGCGCCACGAACAAAGCCGAACCGACGCCCACCAGGATGTGCGTGCGGAGGCCCGCTTGCTTCCGGTTCGCCTCGCGCTCCCAGCCCAGGATCCCGCACAGGACCACCGCCGCCAGCAGGCGCATCAGAATATTCAGATCGTTTTCCATTTCCGACGAAGGCCCGGATCCCGCCGAGTTTATCTCCTTTTGGCCGCCGCCCGCCACAGGGGGACCCCTCCGGCTCGCACCGGGCCCCCGCCCCATGCCGGCCCGGCCGACACCCGGGCATTTAGCTGGTAGGGCGGGACCGCTGGGCCCGCCGAAACGCCACACGGACGGCCCGGCGGTCCGTCCCTACCTGTATATTTGAGCCCCTACTCCACACGCGCGTCGCCGCGCCCGTCGGCCAGCTCGATCTGGATCCGCTCCCCCGCCCGCAGGCCCGCCACCCGCGAAACCGGCTGCCCCTCCGCATCGCGAACGATCGCGAAGCCCCGGTTCAACACCGACGCCGGGCTGGCCGCCTGCAGGCGTTTCCACAGCCCGAGCAGCCGCTGCGACTCCCGCTCCACCCGCGTTTGCGGCGAAGCCGCCGCCAGCCGCCCCGCCAACAGCGCCGCCTCGTGACACCGCGCGCGCACCGCCCCGGTCGCCGCCGCGCTCAGCCGGTTTTGCAGGTCGTCCAGCCGCAGCCACCCACGCTCCACCTGCGCCGCGGGAGACAGCAGCCGCAGCCTCGCCCCCGCGCCCGCCAGCCGCTCGCGCGCCGCGTCCAGCTCCCCCTCGACCCCGGCACCCAGAGCCTTCGCCAGCCGGGCCAGCCGTTCCGTCTCCGCAACAAAACCGCTCGAAATCAACTCCGCCGCCGCGCTCGGTGTCTCCGCCCGCGCGTCCGCGGCAAAGTCGCACAAGGTGAAATCGATCTCGTGCCCCACCGCCGAGATCACCGGCACCCGCGACCCCACCACCGCGCGCACCAGCACTTCTTCGTTGAAGGCCCACAAATCCTCCAGCGACCCGCCTCCCCGGCCCACGACCAGCAGATCAAAAAACAAAGCCCTGCCTTCGTCATTGGTCGTTTGACATTGGTCATCGGTCATTCCGCCGCGGAGGAGCGAACCCGCATACGCCACCATGGCCGCGCACTCCGCGGCGGCCCCCTCCCCCTGGACCTTCGCCGGCAGCACCACCACCTGCCCCCGCCAGCCGCGCCGCGCGAGGATGCGCAGGAAATCCTGCACCGCCGCCCCCGTGGGCGAAGTCACGAAGCCCACCGTTCGCGGCAACCGCGGCAGGGGCCGCTTCCGTTCCCGGGCGAAGAGCCCCTCCGCCGCCAGCCGGGCCTTCAGGGCCTCGAAGTCCCGCTGCAGGCGCCCCACCCCGTCGTCCACTACGGCGCGCACGATCAGTTGATACTCGCCGCGCGCCTCATAGACCGAGGTCTCCCCGAAGACCACCACCTGCACGCCCTCGCGCAGCTTCACCGTCTGCCGCGCCGCATCGCCCCGGAACAGCACCGCCCGCACCTGCGCGCCGAAGTCCTTCAGGGAAAAATAAACGTGGCCACTCGCCTGCAGCCGCAGGTTCGAGATCTCCCCGCGCACCCAGCCGGGACGCAATCCGCCCTCCAGCAAGGCCTTCACCCGGCGCGTGAACTGCGTCACGCTCTCGACCCGCGCCCCGCTCTCCGGCCCCAGGTCGAACGCTGCGCCGCTCACGTCCCCCCTCCTCCCGGAGCGATCGCGAGGCTCGCGCGTTTGGCCAGCCGCCGTTGCACGATTTTCACCGCCGCCACCACCACCCCCACGCCCAGCAATGCCAGCAGGGCGACCTTGCCCCGCCCCTGCGCCAGCGCGTCGCCGAAGACGATCGCCAGCGACACGTTGGCGGTCGAGATCAGCCAGGAGATCGTCAGGTAGAGCCCGAACGGCACCTCTGCCAGCCCGAGCAGGAAGCTCTGGAACACATAGGGAGGCCCCGGCGTGATCCGCACCAGCACCGTGAGCATCCGGCGCTTCTCCGGCGGCACCACCGGCACCGCGTAGCCCATGTAGCCGAGCAGGCGCGTCACCCAGGGCCGCAACACGTAGCGGGCCAGCCCATAGGAGATGGTCATGCTCACCGCCATGCTCAGCCCCGCCAGCGCCAGCACCGCCGGCAGGCCCAGCACCGGCCCGAAGAGGGGTCCGGCCGAAAACGCGAAGGCGGACACCGGGAAGCCGACCGCGGGCAGCAGAGCGAAGGCCGCGAAAAACCATCCCGCGCCCAGACCCCGCACCCAGGTCATCGCCCCGCTCGCCGCTTCCAGGACCCGCATCCAGGTCTCCGGCGGCTGCGCCGCGGCCACCGCCGCCGCGGCCACCGCGCCGAGGCCGCCCACGACCAGCATCAGCAGGCGCCGGCGCCTGTGCCGTGCCTTGTCCGCCGCCGTCGTGAGGTCCGTCGATTCCATCCCCGCACCCTGCGGCCCCCCCCGGCCCCCGGTCAAGCCGCCCGCCACTCCCGTCCCTCCGCGCCGGGGATTATTGCGCACGCCGTCCCCTGCGCGCGTTTTGGGCTGCAAAGCCCGCCCTTCCCGCCCCTATCCTTTCCGCACCCCAGCCATGATCTATCTCCTCGGCGGCACCGGCTACATCGGCCAGGCTTTCCAACGTCATCTCTCGCGGCACGCGATCCCCCATCGCGCGATCCGCCGCGCCGAGCTCGACTACTCCGACCCTGCCCGCCTCCTCGCCGCCCTCCACGCCGACCGCGTGACCTTCCTCGTCAACGCCTCCGGCTTCACCGGCAAACCCAACGTGGACGCCTGCGAACACCAGAAAGCCGAGTGCCTCTTCGGCAACGCCGTCCTCCCCGCCCGCATCGCCGAGGCCTGCGCCTCCGCCCGCATCCCCTGGGGCCACCTCTCCTCGGGCTGCATCTACCAGGGGTCCCGCCCCGACGGCTCCGGCTTCACCGAGCTCGATCCGCCCAACTTCTCCTTCCGCGCCAGCCCCTGTTCCTTCTACAGCGGCACCAAGGCCCTCGGCGAGGAGGTGCTCGCCGGCTACCCGGACGTTTATCAATGGCGCATCCGCATCCCCTTCGACCACATCGACAACCCTCGCAACTACCTCACCAAGCTCATCCGCTACGCACGCCTCCTCGACGCCCGCAACTCCCTCACCCACCTCTCCGAATTCGTCCCCGCCGCCCTGGACTTCGCCCGGCTGCGCCCCGCGCCCGGGCTCTACAATTTCACCAACCCCGGCTCCATCACCACCCGCGAGATCACCGCCCTCCTCGCCTCGACCGGCGTATGCGACAAGCACTACGACTACTTCGCCGACGAGGCCGAGTTCATGCGCACCGCCGCCGCCACCCCCCGCTCCAACTGCGTCCTCGATTCCGCCAAGCTCGCCGCCGCCGGCATCGTCCTCGCCCCCGTCCACGACGCCGTCCGCGCGGCGCTCCAAAACTGGCAGCCCGCCGCCTGATCCTTCCATCTCTTCGCGCCCCTTCGCGGTTAAAAACTCTTCGCCCTTCCATGCGCATTCTCGTCACCGGCGGCTGCGGCTTCATCGGCTCCAACCTCGTCCGCCATCTCCTCGCGGCCACGCCGCATGAAGTCCTCAACCTCGACGCCCTCACCTACGCCGGCAACCCCCGCTCTCTCTCGGATCTCGAAAACCATCCCCGCTACCGCTTCGCCCGGGCCGATATCTGCGACGCCCCCGCTCTCGCCGCGCACTTCGCCGAATTTTCCCCCGACTGGGTCCTGCACCTCGCCGCCGAGAGCCACGTGGACCGGTCCATCGACGGCCCCGCCGCCTTCCTCCGCACCAACGTCCTCGGCACCTTCACTCTCCTCCAGGCCGCCCGCGCCCACCACGAGCGCCTGAGCGGCGCCGCCCGGGACCGTTTTCGCTTCCTTCATGTCTCCACCGACGAGGTTTTCGGCTCTCTCTCTCCCTCCGCGCCCGCCTTCACCGAGACCACCCCCTACGACCCGCACTCGCCCTACTCCGCCAGCAAGGCCGCGAGCGACCACTTCGCGCGAGCCTGGCGCGATACCTACGGCCTGCCCGTCCTGGTCACGAACTGTTCCAACAACTACGGTCCCTTCCAGTTTCCCGAAAAGCTCATCCCCGTCGTCATCCTCAAGGCCCTCCGCGGCGACCCCATCCCGGTCTATGGCCAGGGTGAAAACATCCGCGACTGGCTCTACGTCGGCGACCACGCGGAAGCCCTGCTCGCAGTCGTCTCCGGTGGCCGTCCGGGCGAGACCTACAACGTCGGCGGCGACAACGAGCGCCGGAACCTCGACCTCGTCCGCCTGCTCTGCGCGCTGCTCGACGAGCTCCGCCCCCGCGCCGACGGCCGGCCCTACGCGGAGCAAATCGCGTTCGTCGCGGACCGCCCCGGCCACGACCTCCGCTACGCGATCGACGCGTCGAAGATCCGCCGCGAACTCGGCTGGCGCCCCCGCCAGGACCACGTCTCCGGCTTCCGCAAGACCGTCGCCTGGTATCTCGAAAACCAAGCCTGGTGGCAGACCATCCTCGACGGTTCCCATCGATTGGAGAGGCTCGGAAAAATATAACCGCGAAGTACGCAAAGGGCCGCGAAGCCAAACCGATAACTTGATTTTCTTCGCGCCTCTTCGCGTCCTTCGCGGTTCAAACTTCGTCATGCCTGACCGGATCCTCTTCAAAAACGAAGTCTATCGCATTATTGGCGCCTGCCTCGCGGTTCATTCCGACAAAGGCAACGGCTACGCGGAGCCCGTTTACCAGGACTGCCTGGAGATCGAACTGCCCCATCAGGGCATCCCATTCGACGCCCAACGTAATTTCCGCATCCACTACCGTGGGGTCCAACTGCGTCACACCTATACGCCCGACCTCCTTTGCTACGATCAGATCGTCGTCGAACTCAAAGCTGTCAAAGTCCTCACCGACGAGCACCGCGCCCAAGTCCTGAATTACCTCAAAGTCACCGGCCTCCAGCTTGGTCTCCTCGTCAACTTCGGTTCCCCCGGCCGCCTCGAATGGGAACGCATCGTCCTCAGCCGCCCATGATCCGTCCTCTTCTCTGTTTCGTCTTCGCGCCCCTTCGCGCCCTTCGCGGTTAAAAATTCCTCCCTTCAACCACCCCATGCATCGCAAAGGCATCCTTCTCGCCGGCGGCTCCGGCACCCGCCTCTTCCCCCTCACCATCGCGGTCTCGAAGCAGCTCATGCCGGTCTACGACAAGCCGATGGTCTACTACCCGCTCTCCATCCTCATGATGGCCGGCATCCGCGAGATCCTCGTCATCACCACCCCGCACGACCTGCCCCTCTTCGGGCGCCTCCTCGGCGACGGCTCCCGCTTCGGGCTCCGCCTCGCCTACGCCTCTCAACCCCGCCCCGAAGGCCTCGCCCAGGCCCTCACCATCGCGGCCGATACCGGCTTTCTCACCGGCGCCGAGCCTTCCGCCCTCGTCCTCGGCGACAACCTCTTCTACGGCCACGACCTTTCCGCCTCCCTCCGCGAAGCGAACAGCCGTCCCTCCGGCGCCACCATCTTCGCCTACCACGTGGCCGAGCCCCGCGCCTACGGCGTCGTCGAGTTCTCGCCCGAGGGCCGCGCCCTTTCCCTCGAGGAAAAACCTGCGTCGCCAAAATCTAACTACGCCATCCCCGGACTCTACTTCTACGACGCCGGCGCCCCCGCCCTCGCCCGCACCCTCCGCCCCTCCGCCCGCGGCGAGCTCGAGATCACCGATCTCAACCGTCTCTACCTCGAACGCGACGACCTCCACGTCGAGGTGCTCGGCCGCGGCACCGCCTGGCTCGACACCGGCACGCACGACTCGCTCCTCGACGCCGCCCAATTCGTCTC
>CBINGR010000114.1:0-9130 GCA_966250295.1 uncultured Akkermansia sp.
GGCCAAGCCAAAGGGGTCGTGCCGTTGTTTGTTGATTTTTCCGTCCCCGGAAACGCCCCCCAGCGCCTGCAAAGATGCAGGCTCGTAACGAGCTTGGACGCGCCGCCTCTCACGATCACGATCACGCAAGGCACCCCGCAGAGCGCCACGCGCACCGGCAAAGATTTTTATCGGGAACTGAGTTACACGAACACCTCCGCGGCCGTGAGCGACACCGCCACGATCACCGGCACGCGCAGCGGCCCGCCCGTGCAGACCGGCACCGAGCAGCGCCCGCTCTTCCTGCCGCAGACCCCGGAAAGCTTCGACTATGACGATGACGGCAACTTGACCGACGATGGGCGTTGGATTTACACGTGGGACGCCGAGAATCGGCTGATCGCGATGGAAACCAAGGTCAGCATCGTTACGGCCTTTCCCGGCCTGAAACAGAAGCTGGAGTTTGCGTATGACGCCCAAGGCCGGCGCAGCACAGGTCACGCCATCCCGCCGCCGAGCCTCTGGGCCCTTGGTTCCGCCTGTGCGCGACGCGGCATTAGGCGGATATGATCGCTCTCCAATTATTTTTCACCGCCCCCGGCGTGGCTTTGTGGTTATTATATACTACGGCGGCGGCGCCGGATGGCGGCAAGGAGGCAGCCGCAGAAGCCGAATAGCGTAGCGGCGGTGGCCGGTTCGGGGATGGCGGCTACCGTCACACCTTGGTTCGGCGCGGTTTCGTAGGCGTAGCCTGAGATGCTCAGAGTCGGGGTGGAATCGAAGGTGGCGACCGTCAGGCCGACAAAACCATAATAATAGGAGCCGCCGTCCACAAAACGGAACCCCGCGAAATGTTCCTGGCCGTCTATCCATTGGCCTTGGTCGGTGGGGCTGCCGAGGATCACCAGGTGGCGGGTAAGCAGCATGGTCTTGTCACTGGTGGTGTACCAATTGGAACTGGCATCCACGATCGCCCCCGGAGCCAGGGCCGTGGCGTGTTCGGGCGGACCTTCGCTGAAGATGAGTTCGACATCGTTCAGTCGCGAATCCAGCCGCACCACTTTTTCGACCAATCCGCTCGAGCCGAGCGCATCGCTGACCGTCAGGTCCAGCGAATAGGTGCTGCTGCCGGCCGGAATGTTGGGTATCGAGACAGCCAGTGAGGACACATTCACTCCTCCGGAGGGTGGGGCGGGCGGGGGTGTTGATTGGTTTTGATAAGCCGGCACCGCAGACAGGTCGACGATAACCAAAGCCCCCAAAGCGGGCTGATAAGCGCAGAGCAGCGCAAAAGACATCCAAGACACATATCGTTTCATGGCGGAAAAAAAGTTTCTCCTGAACCGACTTCGGAAAGCGAAGTCCGCGACTGAATGTTCCCAACGCCTACACAAAGCAGTCGCTTACGCAAGTCGTTATTTGACGGTCGATCATACACTACTCCCGCTCAAAGGGCGTGGGCTGAGAAAAATTGAAAAGGAAGCTTGTTGTGCCCCGGGGTTGTCCGGCAGGCCGCGTCGCTCAGCGGGTCGGCAGCAGGCCGGTTTGTTTAAGGCGGGAGAGCCGTTCTTCGCCGATCAGGGTGCGCAGGCTGGTCTCGGTGTGTTGGCGGGTTTGGTCAATTTCGGTTTCGATTGCCTGCCAATTCACCGGTTGTCCGGCCATTTCGCTCATTTGGGCCGCGGTGCGCAGACGTTCCGCCTGGCGGTCGAAGGCGTGGAGGGCGTCATAGACGGATTCGAGTTCCTCGGTCTTTAGTTTCCAGGTCCCGGCATATTGCCTGAGCGTTTTATAAGTGGGATCGTTTTGCCGTTGGAGGTTCTCGTAAGCCTCGGCGCCAAAGATACGGCGGAGATTGGCCTCCCGCGCATCGCTTAGCGCCTTCAGGTCGGTGGATAGTTTTGCGGCTTGTGCCGGGTCTCCACCCGTCCCCTGCGCGAGGGCGGTTTCTCGGTCGCGATACTCGGCTTCGACCTGTACGACCGCTTGTGCCTGCGCGGCGCTCGGGTTCAGGTCACCGAAGGTCCGGTACACCTCGGTGGTGGAGTCGAGCTTGCCCCGCAATTGAGCGAGCCGTTCCGGACCGAGGAGTTTCTCGAGACCCTGGTCCAGACTTTCCTGGGCTTCGGCCTGCAGTTGGCCGATGTCGGCCTGGTCTCCAACTCCATCCTGCATCGCTTCCATCAGCTCTCGATTTTTTTCGTCGAAATCCTTCTGTAGTCGATAGGCCTGCTCCGCTTCTTCGGCGCTCATGGGCAATTCGTCACCGGGGGGCCGGGCGGAGTTCAACTCACGAAGCGTTTGCGCCTTGTCCCACGTCAGATAGCCTTCCTCGCCCAGCGCATCCTTCAATTCACGGAGCCGTGCCGCTTCGTTTTGGCGGGAGAATTCGAGCATCTCCCGATCGGGCACCAGCCTGGGGGCGTATTTCTTTTGCAGTTCGACGAGTCGGCGGGTGGATCGATTATCAAAATCCGTGAGCAGCGCGTCGATCACGATGTCACGCGAAATCCCCAGTCGTTCGAATTGCGCAAAGACGGCCGGAGTCAGTTTGGAACGGGCAGCTTCCGGTGGATGTTCGGCGGCTTGTGCAGTGGCTGCGAGAGCCTCGGGCCTCGGGCTCGGACGAGCCGCGGGTTGCACCGGTGTGGCGGAGCGGAGCGTGGCTGCGAAGCGATTTTGCCAGGCTAGTAACGCAACAAGGACCGACAGAGTTATATTGGCGCCAAGCGAAATTTTAAACGGTAGTGACATCGGAGAGCAGTATCGGACTATCGGCGCAAAGAGTGGCTGGCCGAAAAAAAGGCGCAGCGGACGCAAAAAAGGATTTGACCGGAGAGGTCTCTATTCAGGTTTTCGAGGCGAAAACGCAAAGATCTTAATGATTTATGCGTTAAATACTATTCCGAAGAGCTCTTATTGTCGCGGCATACCCGCAGTCCTTGGTCCGGGCCCCGGCCACTGGCCTCGAAGCCGGCTCGAAAGGAAATTGCACAGCAGAAGTCGCCGCCCATCCAGCCTCCACCTTTCCAAACCCTGCCGCCCGCACTGCGCTTCGGGCCGGCGCCCGTGGCCGGAAACTCGGAATACCAATTCCAGCACCATTCCCGGACATTGCCCGACATATCGTACAGCCCCAGCTCGTTGGGTTCCTTGCGGCCGATCGGTTTGGTCTGATTGTGGTTCGCCTCTATCGTTGGCCAGGACCAGAAGCCGCTGAGGGGCTTATCGCCCGAGTTGGTCCAATACCAAGCCACCCGGCCTATGTCATCGCTGCCGCTGTAGAGATGACTCGCGCTCAACTGCGCTCCGCCAGCGGCATATTCCCATTCCTCCTCCGTGGGCAGACGATAGCCGTTCGCCCCCTCGTTGATCGTGACGACCCATTTCAGGTCATCGATTTCGTTGCCGTTGCCGGGGTCTTTTTTATCCCGATCCAAAGTATAATAAGGCTGCAGGCCCTCCTTGAGGCTCCGCTTGTTGCAATACTCGATGCAGTCATACCAGCTTACGGAGTCCACCGGCAGATTTTCGCCTTTGAACTTGGACGGATTGTCGCCCATGACCTCGCTCCATTCCATTTGGGAAACTTCGTATTTACCCAAATAAAAACTTCCTATCGGGCCCCCTGCGCCGCCGGCGCTTTTGGTGGGGCCAAGCCGATAATAATTGGATTTCGAGTTTTTGAGCGCTCCGCCCTCGATCAGGACGAGACCGCCGGGCGCGTTTCCCGCGCGAACGTTGCCGGCGGCCAGGGCCGCGAGTAGTGGAAGCACGAATAGTTTCATGGCTCTCGATGGAATTTTGGGCAGCCAAACAGGCCGCGCTTGGGATTTGAGCGCGGCCTGAGGGGTAAGTCACCGTGGACGGGATCCGGTGACGAGATGGGCTGGCTCCGGGCAACCGCGGGTATCGGATCGGAGAGCCCGGCCATCGGCCGGGCCTACCGTTCCGGAGCTGGGGGATCACCAGACCGTGGCGTTGATATAGCCGCTCTTGCCGCCCCAGGCCTCCAAGGCGAAGATCATATAGTTGTAGCTGCCGAAGCCCTGACCGCCGCGGTTTCTCCAGTTGGTGATATGGTTTGCCATGTTCACCGAGCGGTTGGCCGCGGTGGGCGCGCCGCCCCAGGTGTCTTTGTACTGCCAGAAGGTGGCCGTGCCCTGGATCGAGGGAGCGTTGACCCGCTGCTGCTTGTAGCAGCTGTAGGTGTGGCCGTCGCTGCTCATGGTGCCGAAGGAGGTTCCCCCGGTCACGGAGCCTTTTTCGGCCACGTAGTATTCGATGAGCGGGTTGGTCGTCCAGCCGTAGACGCCGACAAAATTATAGCTGCCGCTCAGGGCGCCGATGTTATAGCCGACGGTCCGGGCGGAACCGGGATTCCAGCCCTTGCCGCCGACGATATCGGTGACGTTGCTATAGCTGATGGCGAAGTTGCCGCCGGAACCGAAGGTGATGCTGCCCGAGCCGCCCTCGCGATAGAGAGACCAGAAATAGCCGTTGTTGGTGCCTTGTCCGGCATTTGCCGGTTGCAGGCCGGCGATGAGGAGGCCGGCAAGAAGGAGACCCTGCGGGCGGAAGCGCCGAAGCGCGGAGGCTAGGAACGTATGGGGGTTCATATCTGACTTATCCTGATTTTGGGGGTTGGTATTTTGGCCGGCGTCATGCCGGTCAAAAGGGGTAAGTGCGGGGGCAAGGGGCATGTCTCCAGCGATCGCTGCGGGGGGAACCGCAGTGGGGTGTCGCTGGCAGCCCAAAATGGACCAAAGGTCGCTCTCCGTGTGAAGGAGCGGCGCGCTCTAACAATAGAATATAGCCGTTGCGGATACAGGTGAGCCGACGGCTTGAGAATGGCCACAAAAGGCCCGGAAGGCGCATAAGGGCCGGAGGACGGCGAGCCGAAGCTCGCCGCCAAAGGGGGCCCAGCAGTCCCGCCTACCTTTGGCGGCGATCAACGTCGTTGCCGTCTTCGCGCCCCTTGGCGGGCCTTCGCGGTTAATGAACGGATCAGAACGAAGGCGCCCAGCCGTCGGTGCCACCGAGGATATTGGAGACGGTGTACCCGGCGGCCTCGGCGTCGCTGAGCTGGCGGGCCCAGGGAACGCGTTTGGAAAGATCGGCGCCGGGGCCGGTGTTTTTATACTCGGCGTAGCGCGCGGTGGCTTCGTTTTCGACCTTGCCCCAGTTGTGCCAGCCTTCGGGGCGGATCTTGCCCTGCAGATCGCAGCGCAGGAAGGCGGTCGCGGCGTGGGGGCGCCAAGGGCGGCCGAGGTAGACGCCTTTCACGACCTCGGGCGCGGTGGTGACGGTGCAGTCGAGGAAAACGTAGCCGTAGGGCGCAGTCTCGGGCGTGCTGGCGGCGGTGATGTAGCCGTCGGCCCGACAATGGATGCGGCAGCGGTCGAAGACGGCAGTGCCGGCGGCGTAAATGAAATCGACGTGGCCGGTGATCTCGCAGCCGGCGAAATACTGGCGGGCGCTTCCGCCGCCCTTGGGCGAGTCGGCGCGCAGCGTATCCTGCCAACCCAGAAAACGGCAGCGGCGCAGGGTGGCGCGGTCGCCGGTGACGTAGAAGGCCAGCGCCTGCACTTTTTGCTCCCGCGTGGTGGTGTTTTCGAAGGTGAGGTTCTCGGCGGTGAAATCGGCGGCTTGGACGAGCACGGTTGCGCTTTCCAGCGCGCTCAGGAACTTACCCTCGGGGCCGCCGGGGGCAGGCGTTTTTACGTTGGTATCCATCGTGATGACGGTGGCGGCGGCCTCGCCCGCTTCACCGAGGAGGTGAAGGTAGCGTTTTTCGGCGGGAATGACGACGTGCTCCTGGTAGGTGCCGGGTTTCACCAGGATGCGGAAAGGGTGAACGGCGCCGGCGGGGGCGGCGTCGATGGCGGCCTGCACGGTGGTGTGGGTGCCGGAGCCGTCGAAGGCGACGACGGCGTCGTAACGCTCTTCGCCGGCCACGGGCCTGGCCTCGCGCGGTTCCGCGAGGAGGAGCGGGGCCAGGGCGGGTACGGCGCGGTGCAGCTCCTCGGCCACGAGCCGGCCGAAGAGAACGTAGCCTTCGGCGTTGAGGTGGGTGCCGTCGTATTGGCCATTGTCCTTTTTTGGGCTGAACACGAGGCAGCCCTCGCGGCCGAGTTTCTCGCAAAGCGCCAGGCTGCGATCGTGGAGCTCGACCAGCGGAACGTTTTTCTCGCGCGCGATGACGCGGACGATCTCGGCGCGGCTTTGCAGGCTGGAGGTGATCTGGTGGGGGTTGTCCTTGGTCTTGAACTGGCGACGGACGAGCGAGGTGACGAGGACGGGCGTGGCGCCGGCGGCGCGGGTTTCGTCCACGTAGCGCTCCATGTAGCCGCGGTATTCCGCCTCGGTGGTGGAGCGGCCGGGTTTGCCGGGCTCGTCGTTGTGGCCGAATTGGATGAGGTAGTAATCGCCCTTGAGCGCGAGGGCCTTTTCCCAGGAGCCCTCGGCGATGAAGCTCATGGAGCTGCGGCCGCCGCGGGCGGTGTTGGTCAGCCGGACGCCGTCGGCGAGGAACTGTTTGAAGCCGAGGCCCCAGCCGGCGTTGTCGGTCACGGTGGAGTCGCCCACCAGCACGATGTGAACGGGCTTGGCGGGGGCGGGCGCCGGCGCCTGGGCGGGTATCTCGGCGGAGGGCGCGGGAGCTTCCTTGGCCCGATTCCCCGCGGTGTATTCGGGGCCGGGGCGGGACAAGCAGCCAGGGAGGAAAAGCAGGGCGAAGAGTGGCAGGAGCGGGGAAAGGAAACGCGGGGTCATGGAAGCGATGAAAGGTTTGAGAACGGGCAGAGAGCCACAGCGCGAGGCAGATGCCCTGGGAGGCGCGGCGGGCAAAGGGGAGCGCGGGCTCAGGGAAGGAGCTCGAGTTTCGAGTTCTTCACCTCGGTGGTCTTGACGGCGTCGCCGGCGGCGGGACGGATCCGCACCCGCTCGAAGACGATGCCCTCGGCGTAGGCGAGGTCCGCGCCGCGGGCGGCGGAGAGCGACACGTCGCGGAAGGTGATGTCGCGCAGCGGCATCTCGGGCAGACCGCGCAAGGTGAAGGCGGCCTCGGAGCCGCGCGAGACGATGTCCTCGAAGAGGATGTTGCGGAAGACCGGCGTGCCCTCGGTGACGGGCGGCACGGGGGCGGCGGCCTGGCCTTCGCTGAAGTAGAAGAAATTGAAGTCGATGGCGCTGCCCACGATGCCGGTCATGCGGATGCCGCGGATGTGGATGTTTTCCACCACGCCGCCGCGGCCGCGGGCGGTCTTGAAGCGCAGGCCGAGGTCGGTGCCGATGAAGGTGCAGTTTTGCACGAGCACGTTGCGCACGCCGCCGGACATCTCGCTGCCGATGGTGAAGCCGCCGTGGCCCTCGTAGACCACGCAGTCCTCGATCAGCACGTCTTCGGTGGGGACGCCGATGCGGCGGCCGGATTCGTTGATGCCGGACTTGATGCAGAGGCCGTCGTCGCCGGTGTCGATGAGGCAGTCGCGCACGACGACACGACGGCAGGACTCGAGGTCCATGGCATCGCTGTTTTGGGCCCAGCGGTCGTTGAGGATTTTTACGTCGCGCAAGATAAGGTCCTCGCAGAGCCAGGGATGGAGGGTCCAGTTGGGCGCGTTGCGGAAGGTGACGCCCTCGATGAGCACGCGGCGGCAGTCGAGCAGGCGGAGCAGGCGGGGCCTCAGGAACTGGCGGTAAGGTTCGTAGGCGGCGGGATCGAGCGAGCCGGAACCTTCGAGCGCGTCGACCGCGGCGGCGCCCTCGAGGGCGGCCTGGCTGGGCCACCACTCGTTCTGCTTGGCGTTGAGCACGCCGCCGGAGGCGACGAGGGCCTTCCAGAACGCCTCTGTGACCTTGGCTTTCTTGACCAGGCGCCAGGCGTCTCCGCCGCCGTCGATCACGCCCGCGCCGGTGATGGCGATGTCCTCCAGTTTTTCGCCGGAGAGGGGCGAGGTCGTGTGGATCATCTTTTCGCCGCGGGCATCGAAGACGCGGACCGGGTAGAGCGTGTGATCGCGGGAAAACTGGATGAGCGAACCGGCCTCGAGGTGGAGGCGGATGCGGCTACGCAACTCGACGGGGCCGGTCAACCAGAGGCCGGGCGGGACGACGATGGTGCCGCCGCCCTTGTCGGCGAGGGCGGCGATGGCGCGGGCGAAGGCGGCGGTGTTGAGCGTCTCGCCGTCGGGGACGGCGCCGAAATCGGCCAGGCTGACGCGGATGGCAGGGATGGACGGCGCGGCCGGTGCGGCGGGCGTGACGGCTTGGGTGAGCGCGGCACGGGTCGGGACGACGGCGAGGCCGAGGACCAGGGCGGCGCAGAACAGGCGGGAGAAGGCGGAGCGGGGCATCGTGAAAAGGAAGAAAGGAGGGGCGGGGAAGGTCAGGGGTGCCAGGTGAAGCTTTCGCCACGGGCCAGAGCGAGGGCGTGCACGGCGCCGGCGCAACGGAGACGGACGGGACGGCCGAGGAGGGATCGCACGGTGGCGGAGCTGAGCTTGCCGTCGCGCCACGCGAGATCGACCTCGAAGCCGCCGCGGGCGCGCAGGCCCCGGACCGAGCCCTCGGACCAGGCCGCGGGGAGGGCGGGCAGAAGATCGATAAAACCCTCGCGATGCGACTGGAGCAGCAGTTCGGCGATGCCGGCGGTGGCGCCGAAGTTGCCGTCGATTTGAAAGGGCGGATGCGCATCGAAGAGATTCGGGTAGGCCCCGCCGCCCTGCGAGCCGCCCTTGGGCGGGGTGAGGAGGAGGACGAGGAGCCGGTGGGCCTGGTCGCCGTCGAGGGCGCGGGCCCAGAGGTTGACCTTCCAGGCCATGCCCCAGCCGGTGCTGAGCAGGCCGCGGCCCTCGAGCGACTTTTTCGCGGCGGCGAAGAGCTCCGGCGTCTCGGGCGTGATCTGCGCGGAAGGGAAGAGCGGGTAGAGATGGGAGGAGTGCCGGTGGGCGTCCTTCGCCTTGTCGCGGTCCTCGAGCCATTCCTGGAGCTGGCCGTATTTGCCGATCTGATACGGAGCCAGCCTCGCCCGGGCGGCGAGGACCTGCTCGCGGAAGGCGGGATCGGCGCCGAGGATCCCGGCGGCGGCGGCGGCCTGGGAAAACACGTCGCGCACGATGCCGAGGTCCATGGTGGGGCCGGCGACGGT
>CBINGR010000115.1:0-8869 GCA_966250295.1 uncultured Akkermansia sp.
CTACGACCTCCTGGTCCCAAACCAGGCGCTCTACCAGGCTAAGCTACACCCCGAATCTGCTGTGCGGACGGGGAGGGAGGGGCTCCGGAGCGACCGAGTCAACGTTTCGCGCACGAAGAAAGTGCGAAATCCGGACAAAACGAAACCCGCCGTTTGGGGCATCGGCGGGCTCGTCGGGTGTCCCCCAGAACCAATGGGAGAAAGGGTGAAGGAAAAAGAGTGTTCAGGCGGAAGCGGGTTTCGCATGCATCACTTTGCGGCGGGAAAGGAGACCGCCGCGTCGGCGGGCGCCGGATTGGCTGCCGGTGCGGTAGGAGCGGTCTCGGGAGCCGCGGCGACCGGAGCGGCCGGGAGGCTCGAGCGCAGTTGCAACGCGCGCTGGGCCCACATGCCCTCGGATTCGACGGAGAGCACAAGCTCGGTCCAACGGGTGGCTTCGGCCGGCTGGCCGGCGTCGCGGGCGATCACCGCCAGATGATAGGCGGCCTCGGCGCGCAAGGCGCGGGCAAAGGACGTGTCGTTCGCAAGGGCCTCGAGGGCAGTCTTGGCGGCCGCCGTGTCCCCGGCCTGGAGCGGGGCGATGGCGGCGCCGAGACGGGCGCGCGCCGCAAGGGGGTCCTGTCCGAGCAGCGGAACCGCCGCGGCGTAGGCCTCGCGGGCGGCAGCATAGTTGCCGGCAGCATAGGCCTCGTCCGCGATGCGGAGCGATGCCGCGCCGGCCAGGGGAGCCTTGGGATTCGCAGCGATAAAAGCCTGTAACTGGGCAGAGGTCGAAGCGGCGGCGTAATCCGCCCGGATCGCCTGCTCGCGGCGCTCGGCAAACCAGCCGAAAGCCCAGCGTGCGACCAGCGCCACCGCGACCAGTGCCACCAGAGCGACGATCGTTTTTGAATGTTTCTCCCAAAACAGCTGCAACCGGTCCTCAAAGGTCGGAGCCAGATAGTTTTCGTCGATGGTGACCAGATTGCGGTCGTCGCCAGCGGGGGACTTGGATGCGGATGCGGCCATGCGAAGGGGGAAAATTGGGACGCTCACCCAAACACCCGCTCAGCCGGCCGTAAAGCCGGGATTTAATTAGTTTCAACCCATTAATTAACAACGACTAATCCGCGACTCTCAGTCGAACACCACCGTACGTTTGCCGTAAACCAGCACCCGGTGCTCCAACTGGGCCCGCACCGCCCGGGCGAGGACCATGCGCTCCAAGTCCCGCCCCAGGCGGATCAAATCGCTCACGTCGTGCCGGTGGGTGACTCGCGCGACGTCCTGCTGAATGATGGGCCCGTCATCGAGCACGGCCGTCGCGTAGTGCGCGGTGGCGCCGATGAGCTTCACGCCGCGCTCGTAGGCCTGGTGGTAGGGCCGCCCGCCCGCGAAGGCCGGCAGAAACGAGTGGTGGATGTTGATCACCGGCGCGGGGCTGGCGTTCAGAAACTCTCCGGACAGGACCTGCATGTAGCGGGCCATCACCACGAGGTCGACTTTCAGTTCCCGCAACAGCCCGAGCTGCCGGGCCTCGGCCTCGGACTTGGTCGCCGCGCTCACCGGCACATGGTGATAAGGCAGGCCATAAGCCCGCGTCGTCTCGGCCAGGTCGGGATGGTTGGACACCACGGCGACGAAATCCGCCGCGTACTCCCCGCTCTTCCAGCGCAGGATGAGATCGTGGAAACAGTGGTCGAACTTGGAGACGAACAGCGCCACACGCGGGCGGCGGTCGCTCCGCGCCACCCTCGCCGCCATGCCGAGGCTGCGGGCGAAGGCCGCGAATTCCTCCGCCGCGCCCGCCGCATCCGTGCCTTCCGGCACGATCCACTCGACGCGCTGGAAAAACACCCCCGCCTCCATGTCGCGGTGCTGGTCGGCGTGCAGGATGTTGCCTCCGCGCTCGAAGATCCAGCCCGAGACGCGCGCGACGAGACCGGGCTGATCGGGACCGTGAAGCAGGGCGACGAGAGAGAGGGCGGCGGACATGCGAAAGGAGGTTGGGTCCCGCCACGCACGCCGGAGCCGCGACTCGGCGCAAGCTTGTTGTCGTCCCGCAGCGCCCGGCCCGGCGCCTCCCGCCCCTGGACCGTGGCTAAAATTGCAGCGGAAGCACCCGGTGGACGAGCGCGGCGTCCTGGATTATTGTCCGCCCGATGCGCCTCTCGCACCAAACCCTCTATGGCCGCCTCCTGGCCAGCGATCCGACCTACGACGGGCGTTTCTTCACCGGGGTCCTCACCACCGGCATCTACTGCCTGCCCTCCTGCCGCGCTCGCAAACCCAAGTCCGAAAACGTGCGCTTTTTCCCCACCTGCGAAGCCGCGCGCGCCGCCGGCCTGCGCGCCTGCCTGAAGTGCCATCCCGACGACTATGCCCGCGGCGCCGATCCGGTTCTGGAGACCATCGAGTCCGTGGTCGCCGAGCTCCGCGCCGATCCGGCCCGCTTCCCCGACGCGGCGGCGCTGGTCCGCCGCACCGGCTACGGGTCCACCCGCGCGTTCGAGCTTTTCCGCCAGCATTTCCACGCCACGCCCGCCGGACTGATCGCCGCCGCCCGTCTCGCGGCCGCCCGGGAAAAACTGCTCTCGACCGACGCGCCCCCGGCTGACGTGGCCTTCGCCTCGGGCTACGGATCGCTCAGCGCATTTCACGACGCGTTTCGTATCCACACCGGCCTTACGCCCGCCGCGGTGCGCGCCCTGCCGCTCGCGCCGGAATTCACCCTGGCGCTTCCGGCCGGCTACCCCCTCGGGCGCGTACTTGCGGCGCTCGGCCGCGATCCGGCCTCGCCCGCCGAGCGCCTCGAGGGTGCGGTTTTCCATGCCGCCGCCCGCCTCGGAGGCATCCCCACGTTGTTCCGCCTCGATTTTTCCACGTCCGGCGCCGTCGCCGTCACGCTCCCGCCGGAGCTCCCCGCCGCGCTGCGTCCGGCCGCCGCGGCACGCGTTGCCGCGCTTCTCGGCCTCGCGCAGGACGCCGATGGTTTCGCGCGGCTCGCCCGGAAGCTCGGCCTCTCCCGCCTCGTCGCCGGCCGCGAGTCCCTGCGCCTCGTCCAAAGCCTCGATCCCTGGGACGCGCTCGTGTGGGCTATCCTCGGCCAGCAGATAAATCTGCCCTTCGCGTTCCGCCTCCGCCGCGCTCTCTTCGAACAGACCGGCACCCCGGTCGGCCGCGGGCTCTTCGCCCCGCCCTCCCCCGCCGCGCTCGCCGCCCTGCCCGCCGAGGCGCTCCTCGAGCGCCAGTTTTCACGGCAAAAAACCGGCTACTTGCTCTCGATCGCCCGCCTCGTCGCGGACGGCACGCTCGATCTTTCCCGGCTCGCGGAGGGTTCCGCCACCCGCGCCGAGCGGGTGCTGCGCGAGATACGCGGCCTCGGCCCCTGGACCGTGAACTACGTGATGATGCGCGGGTTCGGCTTCGCTGACTGCGTGCCCTATGGCGACACCGGCGTGACCAGCGGCCTGCAGAAACTCTTCGCCCTCGACCTCCGTCCCGATGCCGATGCCACCCGCCGGCTCATGCTTCCCTTCTCCCCCCACCGCAGCCTCGCCACCGCTCACCTTTGGCAGCTTTGAGATCCCGCCCTTTCGCCGTGACCGCCCTTTACCACTCCATCCTCCAGACACCCGTCGGCGAGCTCGCGTTCGCGGTGGACGAGGCAGGCGCGCTCGTCGCCGTCGCTTTCCCTGGCCAGGAGGACCTGTCCCGGCTCGCCGGCCTCGGCCTCGCCGCCGACAACCGGCTGGTGACAGACGAAACCCGCACCGCCGCCGCCCGCGTCCAGTTGGACGGGTATTTCTCGGGTTCCCGACGCGGGTTCGACCTCGCCGTCGCCCCGCGCATCGGCACGCCGTTCCAACGCCGGGTCTGGCAGGCGCTCATGCGCATTCCCTATGGCTCCACCTGGAGCTACGCACGCCTCGCCGCCGAGACCGGCAGCGTAGCCCGGGCGGTAGGCTCCGCCAACGGCGCCAACCCAATTTCCATCGTCGTGCCCTGCCACCGCGTGATCGGCTCCGACGGCTCTCTCACCGGCTACGCCGGCGGCCTCGAACGCAAACGCTGGCTGCTGGCCCACGAAGGCGCGTCCTTGGTCTGAGCGCCGTCGCCCGAAGCGGCGTTTTTTTCCGTGCCCCCCGTCGGGTTTCGCGGACAATTTTTCCGCACCGCCGTGATCCCCCCGGAAAAACACCTCGCCTATGCGTTCGGCTATCTTGAGCTCGGCCTGCCCGCCGAGGCCCGGACTGAGCTAAGCTCGCTTTCCCCCGAGTTCCTCGCCACCGCCCCCGCGCTCTCCGTCCGCATCGAGATCGCGATGGCTCAGTCCGCATGGGGCGAGGTTATCGCCCTCGCTCCGGAGCTGATCGGGCATGATTCCGCCTTGGAACGCCCCTGGGTCGCCTGGGCCTACGCCCTGCGGGAGCTGGAGCGCATCGGGGAAGCCCAGGAAACCCTCCTCGCCGGCTCGCGCCTCATCGCCCGGCCCAGCCTGCTCGTGCATTATAACCTCGCCTGCTATGCCTGCCTCCTGGGCGATCTCGACGAGGCCCGTCGCCTGCTCGCGGCCATCTACGCCCGTGACAAAAGCTGGCGCGAGACGGCCCGCGCCGATCCCGACCTCGCCGCCCTTCGCGTTGCGAAAAAGTAAGCTTCCGCGACGCGCGCGATCTCCAGCCGCCGGGCGATTGTTTCCTTCGTAACCCGCTGCTGGGTGATTTTCCTCAGCGCCGGTTTTTGGCGTGGTAGGACGCTTCCCCGACCCTCACCGTAGCTCCTTTCCCCTTCCTTTCCGCAATGCATTTTCCCGCCCGCCTCGGCGCCGCCCTCCGTCCCTTCCGTCTCCTGGCCCTGGCCGCCTGCGCCACGCTTGCGCCCTCGCGACTCCTCGCCGAGCAGGACGTCGGCCTGGAGCTCGGGACCACCGGCCTGGCACCCGCGCTGGTCGGGGGCAAGTCGCTCGCGGAGAACGATCGCGACCTCGCCCTCGCGCCCGCGGCTTTTACGGTGGATCTGCGTCCTTATTTTACCATCCCCGGCCTGCTCGGCGGAGGACGCGAGCTGGTTCAGTTCAAGACCTCCCTCGGCATCATCAACGCCGAATTCCTCGCCGACGGCACGGACGACGGCGCGTCCGACACCGATCCGCACGTCACGGTCGCCAATTTCAAGAGCTACCTCGCCACCGATGCCACGTCCGACGCCGACAAGCTGAAGACCTACGACGGCACCTTCATCCACCGCGCCGCCGAGAACCGGGACATCCTGGGCCAGTATCTCGGCGAGTTCGTCATCCAGGGCGGCGGCTACCGCATCGACGCGAACCTCTCCGCCCTTACCAAAAAAGCCTCCATCGCCAACGAGTTCAAATACGCCAACACGCGCGGCACCATCGCCATGGCCAAACTCGGAGGCGATCCCAACTCCGCCACTTCCGAATGGTTCATCAATCTCGACGACAACAGCGAGACCCTGGGAACCGACAACAACGGCGGTTTCACCGTCTTTGCCCGTGTACTCGGCAAGGGCATGGACGTCGCCGACGCCATTGCCGAGCTGCCGATCTACTCCCTCGGGGGTTCCTTCGACGAGTTGCCGCTGCGCGACGTCCAACCCGGGCAGACACAGCTCTTCTTCTCCAATCTGGTCGCGGTGGACAGCGTCCGCATCGTGCCGCTCCAGCCTCCCGCCTCCGGTTCCGGCGCCTCGGTCCTCTCCTACACCGTGAGCAGCGACAATCCCGCCGTCGCCACCGCCACCATCGCCAACGGCATCCTTTCCGTGAAGCCCGGCAAGCTCGGCGGTCGCGCCATCCTCACCGTGCGCGCCGCGGAGGGTGGCGGCGCCTTCGTGGAGTCTCCGCTGACGCTCGTGCGCGCCGGCCCCCCGATCATCCTCAAGCAATTGCCGGCGACTTCTTCCTTCGCCCTCGGCGGCACCGCCACCCTCACCGCCTCCGTCACCGGCTGGCCCCTTCCCACCGTGCAATGGCAGCGTCGCGAGCCGGGCGGCGACTGGATCGACATCGATCCTGCCAGTTCCACCGACCTTTTCACCGGCGCGGACTCCACCACCCTCGTCATCAAGCTCGACGACCCGGCAGGCGCCGCCTCCAACACTGCCCTGGCCCTGGATCGCGATCAGTTCCGCTACGTCCTCACTCAGACCGCCGGCGCCACCACCCGCAGCGTTACCAGCGGTCCCACCACGCTTCGCGTCACCACCGAGCTCGCCTTCTCGACCAAGCTCGCCGCCACCACCACCGCCGCGCTAGGCACCACGGTCACGCTGACTGCCCCGGCCACCTCCGGTACCTTCCCAGCCGTCACTTACAAGTGGCAGCGCAAGGCCCCCGGCGCCATCTCGTGGACCGATCTCGTCAATTCCGCGACCGGCGCCGTCACGCCTTACACCGGCGTCGCCACCGCCACCCTGAAGATCGCCCTCACCGGCACCGGCTCCGACGCCCTCGCCGCCCGCGACCTGGACCGCAGCCAGTTCCGTTGCGTTATCAACAACTCCCTCGGCACCCTCGAGGGCAAACCCACCACCCTGCGCGTCACCACGCTTCCGCTCGGTTTCTCCGCCCAGCCGCCCCAGCTCGTGACCAGTATCCTGGGCGCCAACGCCACGATCTCCGTCGTCGCCCTGCCCGCCGCCAGCAACACGCCCCGCAGCTACCAGTGGCAGCGCAAGCCCGCCGGCGGCTCCGCCTGGGAAAACGTGGCCAACTCCACCACCGAGGCACCCACCCGCTACACCGGCGCCACCTCCGCCGTCCTCACCATCTCGCTCGCCGGGGCGGACGACGCCGCCCGCCAGGCGGCCCTCGCCCTCAATGACGACCAGTACCGCTGCGTCGTCTCCAACGTCCTCGGCTCCGCCGCCTCCACCCCCGCCGCACTCCGGGTCCTCGCGGGCCGCGCCAGCTTGGTCACCGGCGAGGACATCGCGCTCCCCGGCCTCGCCGCGGGCGAAGGCCGCGCCTTCACCGCCTCCGGCCTGCCCAAGGGCCTCGTGCTTTCCTCCGGTGGCCACGTCACCGGCATCGCCACCGCGAAGCCCGGCGTTTACAAGGTCACGGTCACCGTCCGTGAAGACGGCACCGTCACCGCTACGCGCGTTTATTACCTGCAGGTGCTGGGCCTCTCCGGCAACAACGCCGGCGGTTTCGAGGCCCTCCTCTCGGCCACCGACCAGCCGCCCGCGGCCAAGCTCGCGCTGACCATCTCCTCCACCGGCGCCCTTACCGGGACCCTCGCCACCTCGGTCGAAAAGGCCCCGCTTGCCTTCAAGGGCGCGGTCGTGCGTTCCACCGCCGGCGTGCTTTCGCTCGCCTCCGATCTCGTGATTCCCCGCCCCGGCGCGCCCAAGGGCCGCGTCTATCTCCTCACCGACCTGAGCATCGCCGCCGACGGCAAATTTTCCGTGAAGCTCAAGACCCGCGAGACCCCCGGCGCCGCGCCGGTCGAGATCGCCGCCACCACCGCCGGAGTGCATCTCGCCGCCTATTCCAAGACCAACGTCGCGCCCTGGGCCAACACCGGCGCCTATAACTTCGCCTTCACGGCGCCCGCCCGGCTCGACGAAAGCACCACCCCGCCCATCCCGGCCGGCAGCGGTTTTGCCCGCGCCCCCATTACGCCCGACGGAAAGCTCAGCCTCAAGGGCAAGCTCCCCGACGGCGCACCCGTCACCGCCTCGATATCCGCCGGCACCGATGCCAGCTACCGCCTCTTCGCCCGCCCCTACGGCGCGGTCAACGGCGCTTTCGTGAGCTCCGATTTCAAGCTCGCCGCCACCAGCGTGAAAAACGGCAACAACGTGAACTTCAACCGCTACGCGCTCGCGGCCGGCAGCGGCGAAGACAGCTTCTGGCAGCGCCCGGCCGGCATCGCCAAACCGGCGGTCTACACGGCCGGCTTCGGCCCCCTCGGCTTCACCCTGAAGGGGCAGCCCTGGCTGTTTTTCAACGGCACCAACCTCGGCCTGAAATTCGCGGCCAACAACGGCCCCGTCACCATCGGCGTTGCCTTTTCCGGTCCCATCCTCGCCAACGCCGCACCCAACCCCCGCGGCCTGCCCACCGACCTCGTCGTCGATTTCAAAACCTTCAAATTCACCGACGCCAGCCTGCCCGACGCATCCAAGCTGACCCTGAAGTTTGTCGAAAAAACCGGCCTCTTCTCCGGCACACTCCTGCTCACGGACAACGGAGTGCCCCGAACCGTAGCGATCGAGGGGCTTTTCCTCGTGCCGACGAACGTCGATAACACGACGCTTGCCAACGGCACCGTCACCGCCGAGGGCTTCGCCACCATCCCCGGCCTGAACGGGGCCGGCCCCACCACCGAGCGCATTCGCCTGCACCAGCAGGGCGCAACCCCCGCCACGCCCTGAACCGGCGAAGGGCATGAGACGAAGGGCCGCAGTCGCACGGTAGGGCGCACTCGCCGGGCGCGCCGGTTTGGATGCGTGCCCGAAGGTAATTCGCGACGCGCGCTGAAGAACGGTCCCCCCCGCGCCCCATCCTACCCTCACTTCCCCTCATCCTCCCAATCCCCGCCCAAATCAGGGCCAGGCCAGAATCGATTCGTCGCGGATTACGATGCGAGATCGTTTCGCATCATCGCCTCGCCTCCCGGGATCGTCAGCGTGGTCTTTTCACTTAGGCGCTGTCTTCGAAATAGACCGGTGCTCCGTGGTAGGGAAACCTGGCTCGGCCAAGGCGGCCGAGGTGGAGGCGGGCCGGAGGCCCGTGCCACCGAGGACAACGCCGGCCCAGCCTGATTTCCCGACCACCCGCAGGGCTTCAGCAGAGCGCTGGATTATTTCGAAGACAGCGCCTAAGCCCAATGCCGTTAAGGCAAAGGAAGGAGGGTAA
>CBINGR010000116.1:0-8455 GCA_966250295.1 uncultured Akkermansia sp.
GGGGCGATCCAGAACACGTCGCGGATGCTGCCCGCCATCTCCCGGAAACGTTCCTCGCTGGCCCGGAGGGCCTGTTCGGCCTGCCGGCGGAGCCGCCGTTCCCGTACCTCGCGCATCGCGGCGCGGATGGCGGAAGGGAGGCGCGAGAGGTTGCTTTTCAGGATGTAGTCGACCGCGCCGCTCTTGAGGCTCTCCACCGCGCGTTCCTCGCCGATGGTTCCGGAGACGAAGATATAGGGCACCTCGGGACGTTTTTCCCGCGCCAGCGCCAGGGCTTCCGCCCCGTCGTAGCCGGGAAGGGTGAAATCGGAGAGGATGAGATCGATGGTCTGCCGCTCGAGCGCGTCGTGAAACTCGTTCGCGCGGTCGGCATAGACGAACTCGCAATGCAGGCCGGCCTTCTCCATCACGCGGTGTACGAACTCGCGGTCATGGGGGTTGTCTTCCAAGTGCAGAATGCGGAGGGGCTTGCGGGCGCTGCCGAGAGTCTCGTCTTCCGGGGGTGGTGGCTGGGGCGGAGTCTCCATCTTCTTGGGGGGGCGACGGCGGAAACGCGTCCTGAGCGGGAGACGTTCCCGTCGTGGAAGCTTGCCTGAAGAATGATATAAAAAAACTGACATGGTCACTGTAAATAATGGCCCTGAGGGCATTTCCCTATTTATGCCCAGTGGATTTTTGGAAAAATCGGGATAGCATCCCCCAGTGAACTCATCCCTGTCATGCGATACGGATGTCTCGGACCAACTGGTCGCGGCCATCCAGGAACTTTCTTTGGCACGGGATCTTGGCGCGATCATGCGGGTCGTGCGCCGGGCGGCTCGCCGGCTGACGGGCGCGGACGGGGCGACTTTCGTGCTGCGGGAGGAGGAAAATTGCTACTACGCGGACGAGGATGCGATCGCCCCCCTGTGGAAGGGGCGGCGTTTTCCCTTGTCGGCCTGCGTGAGCGGCTGGGTGATGACGCACCGCCAGCCTGCGGTCGTCGAAGACGTTTTCGACGATCCCCGAGTGCCGGCGGAGGCCTACCGGCCCACTTTCGTGAAAAGCCTGGCGGTGGTGCCGATCCGCGAAGACGACCCGATCGGGGCGATCGGCAACTACTGGGCGAGGCCGCACCGGGCGACCGCGGAGGAGCTCCGGCTTCTGCAGGTCCTGGCCAACAGCGCGAGCGTCGCGATGGAGAACGTGGAGCTCGGCGCCGCCTTGGAGCGGCGGGTGCGCAGCCGCACCCGGGAGCTCGAGCTGGCGAACCGCGAACTGGACTGCTTCGCGTATTCGGTTTCTCACGACTTGCAGGCCCCGCTCAGCGCCATCCTCGGCTACTCGAGCCTGCTGGCGGCCGACTACGGGCATTTCCTGCCGCCGGAGGGCCGGGAGCACCTCGACCGTATCCAGGAGTCCGTCGGGCGCATGACCGGCATGATTCGGGACCTCCTGAAACTCTCCCGGCTGCCTTCCGCCGTGGTCGAGAAGACGAGGGTCGACCTCTCGGCGGTGGCCGGGGAGATCCTCGCGCGGCTCGCGGCCGCGGATTCCGCGCGGCAGGTGGCGGTCGAGATCCGCCGCGGCGGCACCGCCCCGGCCGACCCCGGGCTGATGCGCGTCGTGCTGGAGAACCTGCTCGGCAACGCGTGGAAATTCACTTCCCGGACGGCGGCCCCGCGCATCGAGTTCGGTTTCGCCGACGGCGAGGCCGGACGCGAATTTTTCGTCCGCGACAACGGCGCCGGCTTCGACCAGGCGAATGCGAAGCGCCTGTTCAATCCCTTCCAGCGCCTGCACGCCCAGGAACAGTTCGGCGGCTCGGGCATCGGCCTGGCGACGGTACGGCGCATCGTCGTTAAGCACGGCGGCGACGTGCGCGCCGTCGGCGAGCCGGGGAAGGGCGCGACCTTTTATTTCTCGCTGCCGTCTTCCTGAGCGACGACCTGCCCTCGGGGGGCGGCCAGCCAGCCGAAGCTGGCGAGCACCGGGAAGTGGTCGCTGGTCCAGCCGCCTCCGGCCGTGCGGGCCGCCGCCACCCGGCAGGCCTCCGCGCGCAGCTCCTCCCCGCGGTAAAAGATGTAGTCTATCCTTGGATACGGTCCGGAGGGGCGCCAGCCGTTGAACGTGCCTCCCTCGCCCTGGCCGCGCTGCCGCCAGGCGTCCCGCCAGCCCGCCGCGCGTTCCATCGCAGCGACCGCCGGCGCCCCCGGGGCCTCGTTGCAGTCGCCCAGGACGATCGCGGGGCCCCCCGCCGCCTCCGCCTGCCCGCGCACCAGCGCCAGGCCGCGCCGGCGCGCCTCGGCCGCCGCGTTGTCGAGGTGCAGATTGTATACCCGCAGCCTCCCGCCACCGCGCCGGTCCCGCAGTTCGGCCCAGGTGCAGATGCGGGGCAGGCCGTTGCCCCAGTCCCGGGAGCCGGCCACCGCCGGGGTGCCGGACAGCCAGAACGTGCCCGAGGCCACGCACTCCAGGCGCGCGCGCCGGTAAAACACCGGGCAGGCCTCGCCCTCGCGCGCGTTCCGTTCGCGGCCGCGGGAGACCACATCGAAGTCCGGCAGCGCACTCCGCAGCGCCGCCAGCTGGCCGGCGAGCACTTCCTGCAGGCCCGCCAGATCGCACTCGGCGTCGATCAGGGCGGCCACTGCGGCCCGCCGGTTTTCCCAGCGGTTGGTCCCGTCGGCCGGCTCCGCGTAGCGGATGTTGAAGGTCATCACGCGCAGGGGCTCCGCGGCCGGGCCTTCCGCCGCACCGTACAACGGCGCGGCCGCCAGCGCGAGCAACGACGCGAGTTGCCACCTTCCCCCGGGTGTCTTGCGCGTTTGGGGTTTCATCGCCTCGGATTTTCGGGAAGCGTCGGAGGGACCTGCAAGCCCGGGGGCGGTCGCAGGCAGTTTACCATAAACCTGAGGGAACGTTGTCGCGATTTGTCCGCCGATGTTGGCTTCGGGGTTCCAGGCCCCCCGTTTCCGCCGCCACGGCCCTCCGCCCCCGCCGCGGTTTTCGACGCCGCCACCCCCATGAACTGTACGTTTTTTTCTTCGGCCTGTTCCCCGGGCGGCCGTTCCGCCGCCCGGAGCGCCTTCACGCTCATCGAGCTTCTGACGGTAATCGCGATCATCGGCATCCTCGCGGCGATCATCATCCCCACCGTGGGCAAGGTTCGCAACACCGCGCAGTCGGCGCGCTGCGTCTCCAACCTCCGGCAGATCGGGCAGCATATCACCCTCTACGCCGGCGACAACAAGGGGCAGTTGCCCGACCTCCGCGCGCTGACGGCATCCGGGGTAACCGCGCCCCGCATCGTCGATTTCACCGGCATCCAGCTGGCGTATCACCTCTGGCCCTACTATACGTCCATCCCCATGCGCACCACCGGCGTGAACCCGGCCACCGTCAGCACCTACGAGCCGCTCATCTGCCCCGCGTTGGAATCGAAGTTCAACTCGGATTTCAGGAACAAGGCCTACGGGCCGGCCAACGCGGATAACGCGCAGAACGGCGTCAGCTACATCATCAACGACCGCCAGACCTTCAACGACGCCAGCGGACGGAACACGGTCTTCGGCTACAACGGCAACACCAAGCGTCCTTCTTCGTTCAACCTGACCACGATCGAAAAGAAACTGCAGTTGCCGAACCAGTCCACGTCCCTGTCCACAATCTGGGTGATGCAGGATGGCGACCGCAGCCTGAAGACCGCCGGCGACCGCAGCAACCAGCTTTCCTTCATATCGGCCACGCCCACGCATGGCTCTTCCCGCAACCGCCTCTTTCTCGATGGCAGCGTGAAGAAACTGGACCTTGTCGCGTCCGACGACTGAGGCGCTGCCTTTCCTGCGGTCTCTGCGCCTTTTGCGGCCATTGGGGAGCCTGTAGGCAAATTCCGGGAGGGCCGGCTCGCAATCCGGCATTGTGCGGGCTTTGCCGCGGTCAATATTAAGCCGCGTCGCTGACCCCGTGACGATTCTGGCCGTCGCCTCCCTTTGTTTTCGCCTTGTCGGTTTCTGCCCGCGTTGTCCTGCGCGCCCAGGATCGGGCCGCGGCGTGCCGGGAGTGCTCCGGATGATGCGCTTGCTCGGCGCGGGGCTGGTCCTTGCCGTCGGGGCCCGCTTGCGGGCCGAGGACCGGATCGGGACCGCCTCGACCGACCGTCCCTGGCAGTGGCAGTCCTACGCCGCGCCGGCCGGGCTGTTGCGCCAGCGCGTGTTCGACCTTGCCTTCGCCCGGGACGGCACGGCCTGGCTCGCCGCCAGCAACGGGCTGTGGCGCTACGACGGCTATCATTGGACTAGCTTCGGGCCCGACGATGGGCTGCCGAGCCGGTTTGTCCGCGCCGTGCTGATGACGCAGGCCGGCGAGCTGTGGGTGGGGACCGACGCAGGCGCCGGCGTCTTCGACCCGGTGCATCGCAGTTTCGACCCCCGTGGCGGCGGGGGCGGGCTGCCCAACGACAACGTCCGCCAGATCGTGGAGGACCCGGACGGGACCCTGTGGTTCTGCTGCGACCAATGGCCGGACACCTCGATCGGGCCCGGCGGACTGGCCTCGCGGACGCCGGACGGACACTGGCGCGTTTTCACCCAGGCGGATGGCCTGCCCATGAACTATATCATCGGTTACCACCGAGACCGGGCGGGCCGGCAGTTCGCGCTTACCCCGCGCGGTTGGGTGTGGCGCGGCGAGGCTGGGCGCTGGCTGCCGCCGGAGGAGGCCGGCCACGATCAGGAGGCCATGGTGCTGCATCTGGCGGAGGCCGGCGACGGGCGGCTTTTCGCGCAGGGCGAGCAGAACCTGCTCACGCTCGATCAGGGGCGCTGGCATCCGCTCGCCGCGAAGACATTGCTGGTCGGCGGGACCCGGGAGGGAGAGGTGCTGGGGCTGGTGCGCGACCGCCAGCGGGGCACGCTGTGGATGGCGCGCTGGAACGGCGCGGATTTTGTCCCCGTCTCGGCCCGCATCCCCGGTCCGCGCGTGGCCCGTTTTTATCACCTGCGCGAGGCGCCGGACGGGGCGATCTGGTGCGTGGGCGAAGGGACGATTCTGCGTTGGGCGCCGAAGCGCGCGGCCTGGAGCCATTTCGCCCGTCTGCCGCCGCCGCAGACGGTGGATGCGCTCGACCGGGTGTGGTTTGCCGGCGCCGGCGAAGTCTGGTGGGCGAAAGGCGGCGTCCTGCACCGCCTCGAAGCGCTGGCGGATTTTGTCGGCGTGGAGCGCGATGGCGCGGTGCTGGGCCGCGCCCCGGACGGGACCCTGGTGCAGATCCGCGACGTGCTTCACCCCGTGCCGGAGCCGGTGGAGCTGGAAATCGGCTCTCTGCAGGCGGCGACCGATTTCGACCAAGCCCTCTGGGTCTGGGGGCAGGATGCCGCCGGCCATACGCGCTTCGCCCACCGCGATGCCGGCGGGCGCTGGCGAACGTTCGGTTCCCCGCGGCTGCAGAACCAACGCATCGTTTCCGTCCATCCTGACCCCCGCGGCGGCATCGACGTCGTGTTCCTGAACCCGCGCACCACCCAGTACGAAATCGCCCGGGTCGCCGGCGACACTCTCGAGTGGATCGATCTCGGGGCCGTGCCGCCTCCGATCCCCTATCCGCAATTTTATCGCGTGGGCACGGTCGAGTTCATTTCGGGCTACGATCACGTCTATCAGCGCGACACCGCGGCGGGCGAGGGCTGGAGCCGGGCGGGGGCGCTCAACGCCGGTGCCTTCACGCAGGCGCTGACCAGCGGATCCGAGGCTTTTCTCCTGTTCAACGGCGGCAAGGTCGGCGCCCCGGGCGTCGCCCGTTTCCGCGACGGCCGGTGGCGGATTGTCCCCGGCGAATTCGACCACGCGGCATTTTCGCAGGACCGGCGGCGGCTGAGCATCGCCACGCGTGGCGGGATCTATCGCCAGGCCGCGCCGGGCGTCCTGGACTTCGACTACCTGCCGCTACCGGAGGATGTGCCGGTGCAGACCTTGATCGAGACCTCCACCGGCGAACTTTGGCTCAATACTTCGGATGGCGTCCTGCACTACCAGCCGGTCCGGCAGGCCCCCGAGACGACGATCGTCTCGCAGCTGACGGAGGTGCGAGGCAACGGGCTGCCCGTGCGTTTTGGCGGGATCGGCCGCCACCAGGCCCCCGGGCCGGCGGAGGCCTGGCGTTTCAGCTGGCGTTTCGACGGCGGCACCTGGTCGGCGTTTGGAGAGGGGGGAGAACGCACTCTGCCCGTGGGCCTTCTCTCGCCGGGTCCCCATACCGTGGAAGTGCGCGCCCGCGATGCGGACGGCGAGATCGACCCCAGCCCGGCCCGGCTCGGCTTCCAGGTGCCGCCCGTGCCGCTGCAAGAGCGGGCATGGTTTCCCTATGTCCTGACCGGGCTGGCCCTGCTGATCGCCTGGTTGCTTTGGCTCGGCATCGCCCGCAGCCGGGCGATCCGCCGGAGTAACGCCGCGTTGCTGCGCGAGATCGACGAGCGCCACCAGGCCGAGGCGGCGCTCCGTGTCGCCCGCGACCAATTGGAGAGACGCGTGGCCGAACGCACCGTCGAGCTCTCCACCACCAATGCCTCCCTGCGCCAGGCCCTGGTCGAGCAGGCTGCGGCCGAGGGGCACCGGGCCCGGCTCGAGCAGCAATTGCGCGAGGCGCAGAAAATGCAGGCCATCGGCACGCTCGCCGGCGGCATCGCGCACGATTTCAACAACATCCTGACCGTCATCATCCCCTGCGCGCAGCTCGGCGTGGAGGCGGACGAAGCCCCGTCCGCGGTGCGCAAGCACCTGACCCTCATTCTCGAGGCCGCCAGCCGGGCCAAGCTGCTCGTGCAGCAGATCCTCGCCTTCAGCCGCCGCCAGCCGAACGAGTTCAGCGTCATCGACCTCAAACCCATCGTGAAGGAGACGCGGAACCTGCTGGCTTCCGCGCTGCCCGCGGACGTCGAAATGCGTTGCGAGATCATGCCGCGCACGCCGACGGTCCTGGCCGATCCCACCCAGATGCACCAAGTCCTGATGAACTTGTGCACCAACGCCGAGCATGCCCTGCGCGGGCGGGCGGACGGGCGCATCGTGATCCGCCTGGATGCCCTGGAGGTCGACGAAAGCGCCGCGCAGCTCGACCCCGCGTTGCGGGTGGGCCGTTACGTCCGCCTTTCGGTGCGGGACAACGGCGCCGGCATGACGGAGGGAGTTCGGCGCCGGGCCTTCGAGCCTTTCTTCACCACCAAAATGCCCGGCCATGGCACCGGGCTGGGGCTGGCGGTGGTGCATGGCATCGTGCAGGAGCACGACGGCGTGATCCGCATCGAAAGCCAGCCGGGGGCCGGGACCCTGGTGGAGGTGCTGCTGCCGGCGCGGACCGGCGCCACACCCCTTTCCCGGGCGCCGGCCGCGAGGCCCCCGCGCGGCCTGGGCGAGACGATCCTTTTGGTGGACGATATACCCGCGGTCCTCGAGACCCTGGGGAGCTTGCTCCGGCACAACGGCTATCAGGTCGTCGCGCACGGCCAGGCCGCCGCCGCGCTCGAAGCCTTCCGCGCGGCGCCGGAGCGTTTCGACCTGGTGGTGACCGACTTCACCATGCCGGGTATGAACGGGCTCGAGCTATGCCGTGAAATCCGCCGCGAGCGGTCAGAATTGCCGCTGATACTCATCACGGGTTTCGACGGCAACGTGCCTTCCGAGGACCTGGCGTCCGCGGGGGTGGACGCGATCGTAGTCAAACCCTTCGACGACGCCGTGTTCTTCGGCCGCATCCGCGACTTGCTTCACGCGCGAGTGAGCCGGTAGAGGGGCCCCGCCAAAAGCGGGGCCGAGGCTCCGCGCTTCACGGGGGCGGCTACCTCACCGCGCTGTTGGCCGGAGTGGCGTCCGGCTGGGCCTGCTCGACGACGGTCACGCGGCCGCCTTCGAAGGTGATGCGGATGCGGTCTTCGACCCGCGGGGTGTAAACAGGCTGGTAGTCGGGAGTGTAGAAAACGGAGTAGCTTTTGGTGGAGGGATTGTAGGCTACATCGCGGCGGTAGCCGACGAGCCGGGTGCCCTGGTACTCCTGCCAGTAGGCGCTGTAGGTCCAGAGGCCCGAGCGGCCGGCAGCGGTGGTTCTCTCTGTTTTTTCCGAGGGTTTGCCGAGCGCGATGTAGACCATGTCCATGGTGTCGCCGACTCGGATTTCGTGGGCTTCGAGGCGAGCCTGGGTGGCGGCGTCGAGCGAGGCGAAGACCGCGGCTTTTTCCCTGGCGCGGGATTGGAAGGAACTGCAGGCGCTCAGCCCCGCGAGCGCGATCGGGGCGATCAGAAGGAAACAAAGGCGGCGTGACGGCATGAGAAAACCGTGTGCGCGGGCCGAAGCGGTGCAAACTCTCCATCGGGGATTATCGGGTAAGCGGGGCAGGGAAGACGCAGGAATTGGTTTGCGGGGAATCGTCGGGGTCTAGGCGCAATGCCGTTAAGGCATTCGTAGCTGTACATCACCTGCGATAGCGGG
>CBINGR010000117.1:0-8263 GCA_966250295.1 uncultured Akkermansia sp.
GAGCGCACCGAAAAAGACAATACCGCCGATAAGCGCGGCGCAGGCGGCCGGTTCCGGAACCGTGCTAAAACGCACCGTGAGATTGTCGACCGCTAGAGAATCGTCGCTGATATAGGGGTTGTTGCTTGCCGTCCAGCGAATCCACAATTCCTGATTGGGCGCAAGTGTTAGCTCTGTAAAGGAACCGGTGATTCCCGCCTCGCGGTTTTCCGCCAAATTGCCATTCAATGCCCGGCGGACGGGCTCTCCGCCATTGATCGGTGATACAAACAGCAGTTCATTAACCGCGGTCCAACCCGACGGGGCGGACAGACTACCTTGGCCAGCATCAAAAATCTGATAACTGAATTCCAACGATTCAATATTCTGCCCAAATCGGGTTCCAAAATACCATTGTTCTCCATCAAAAGAAACATCGGCTCCCGTAATCACCGCAGATGAATTATTCACAAACTGAACACCGAAATGGAGCGCATCGCCAGAGACTGAGCCCAAACCGCTGCCCAGTGCACGATCCGTCTCTCCAAGAATGCCGAAACTGCCAAACTCTTGGAGACTCTGACTCGGATTATATGCGTGGACTTCCCCTGTGCTGTTTCGATAGGCATACCACCCGGGAAGCGTTGAATTATCGTTCCAAGGCACGGGGGCCGTGGTCGTATTGGCCAAGGTATCGAAGGACTGAGTATAGTCCCCACCCAAATTCATCTGATTGCCCGTGGCCCCCGAATCGACAATGCTGATCTGGGCTCTCGCCAAGGGCAGCGATACAAGAAAGCAGAAAGCGAATAGAAGAGTTTTCATGGGAATCGTTGTCCGGTTCATTCGTAAACACGCACATGGACCTGTTTTGACTTGGTCACCCCAAAAATATTGGTGGCCCGAAGGTGGTAGAAGCCGGAATCCCCGTAATCGATATCCTCGAGCCTCAGTGTCGTGGACGTTTCGCCCGGAATGAGGGTGTCGTAGAAATACCACTGGTAAGTGGCCATTGGCGTGGCACGGACCTCCGCGCTCAGCTCGACGTCTCCGCCCAAGAGAACATCCACTCTCCCGTAAGCGTCGCCCTGGGAGTCCGGCTGCAGAGTAAACACTGGCTTTTCACCAAGCAACACCGTGATCGTCTGCTGATCCTCATTCTGATTGCCGTCGGTTACCCGGATGGTGGCGGAATACGTGCCCACGGGGAGACCGGAATAATCCCACATCAGCTTGCCCGTGGTGGCATCGATCGTCATTCCGGCCGGTGCGCCCGGTTCCAAGTTAAACTGCTGCGGGGAACCCCCACGGGTATCCGCAAGAACCTGATAGGCGTAAATCGGAGCCAACGCGGTGGACGACATAAACTTCAATCGTCCATTATTCACCAAACGTTCCGCGTGAAAAATTGCCAGATCGCAAACCCCCGTTTCTCCGGTCAGCCCATGATCGGCATCCCGCAACAGCATATCTCCTTCCCCGCCGGAGAGACCGGCCCAGTCAAAAACCAGCCGGCCGTTTATAAATACCCAGCAATCATCGTCCGAAGAAAAGTGAAGACGGGTTGGATTCGCGCTCGTGGCTGAAATATCATAGGTCAACTTCGCACGTACTTCGGTGGTGAAACATTGTTTACTAAAATCACCTCCGAAGTCCTTCAATATGGAGGTGAAGGGGAAGTAGGCATCCATCCGAAACCCATAGAAAAATCCCTCGTCGAAATCCGTGTCTTGCGCGAGAACCAGATTGATCGATGCCGCATCGGGCTTACGGTACCATTTCGCGAAGCTCTCGGCACTGCGGATCTTGCGAAAGGGGTCCGTATCTGTGAGAGTGGAAATCGGCAGCCCGTCCAAGCCCAATTGGGGATAAACGAACCCAGTCGCGTCGCCTTCGGTCCGGTTGGTTCCAAAATCCGGAAAGTTCTCCTCATCCAAGTAGGGAAAATCACGAACAATCGCCGGAAAACTGGTCGGGCAGATCGCCTCAAGCGGCAGGCTGGTAACCGCCAGGTAGCTGGCGACCCGCTGAACCGCGCCTCCCTCGATCAATTTCCGAGAATACGGCATCCCATCGATTTTTCGCAGTAAATCACGGCCTGTATAAGTGACTCCACTATGGCTCACTGTGCGGGAGCTGAAGACCAGGGTATGAGCATCCGCCGTATCCGACGCCATTGTGTAGGTGGCGGATACGGGAACCGTTCCGCCCGGGAAATTCTCCGGTTGCGCGATCTGGTACCAAATCACATTAGGATGAAAAGACAGGTTGGCCACCCGCGTCCTCGTGGCATCGGTATACGTCACCGAAAGCGAGTTCTCCTCGTTGAAATCCGTCATATAAATCACATCGCCCGATGCACTTTCTCCGGCGGGTTTATATAACTGCGTGCCATAATAAATGGATGTGTTCGGATGCCGCCCGACGGCCCATTCGGCGCCGTTGTTCAGGCCGTCGCCGTCGTAGTCGTCGGCGCCGTCTTGGGCCAGGCTCCCGAAATAGGCCTTTTCATAATCGTCCGGCAGGCCATCGTTATCGCTATCGAGGGAGGCATTCAAGGGATCCAGGCCGAGCTGCAGCTCATCCATATTGGACACCTGATCCTGATCGAAATCCTCCGTCTTCGGGTGCTCGCTGTAGCCCGGCCGGCATAACAAACGGAAAAAGGAACGTCCGTCGGGCGGCGGCTCCGAAAAACCGTAGCTCATCACTTCGAAGGAGGCGCCGGCCTCGACCACGGGCAGATAAGACCACACGCCGTCCTCCAAGGCCGGGCAGTGCTGGATAAAATAGGTATAACTCGGCTGGCCGAACCACCGCATCTCCATTGTGCCGGGCGTGGACCCTTTGATCATACGAAGTCCTTCGTTGGGATCGGTACCGGTCTGGGCCGGGAGACCGAAGGGGACGAGAGTGGCAAAAAGCGGCAGAAGAAGGCGCGAGGGCGCGAAGGTGCGAAGGCGAAACATGGAGAGAAGCGGAAGCGGGAAAGGGGGTGCGAAACGGGCGAAAGAACCGGCGAAGCGGACAACGGGACGCCTTGGCTACAGGCTCTCGGGGTTTTCGATCTTCCAGAAGAAGACCGTCTCGGTCCTCGGCTGAGTGGCGGCGAGGGCGGCCCGTCGGGCCTGCTCGGCTGCCTCCGCCTCGCGAAGAGCGGTGGCGGCGACCAGCGCGGCCTCGTGCATCTGGTAATAGGCAAGCAGGTAATCGAGACCCTCGAGCGCGCCGGCCTCGGCCTGCGCCTCCGCTTCGCCGCCTTCGAAAAGGTAAGTCGCCCCGGAACCGGCCGCGGCGAGGGCAGAGCGTACACCCTCCGGCAGGGCGGCGGGATCGCCGTCAGAAACGCAGGGCATCCAATCGTAGATCGTCGTCGCGGTCTCCCATTGGACGAACTGCGTCAGGTGCGAAAAATCCACGTTGCTGAAGGCGCGGAAAACGCGACCATCGGTGCCGGTCCAGAAAAGCTCCGTGACTATCGGCGTGCCTGCGTACACCCGGGCCGCTAAACCCAGGCTCACCTGGACCTTGGCATCGCGCCGGGCCTCCGCCTCCCGTTCCTCTTCGCTCGGCACCACCGGAGCCGGCGTCTGGGCTACGGCAGGCAACGCCGGCGGCCGGATGCGGAGATAAACCAAGGTGCGGCCAGCCAGGACGACCTGGCGCCTGGCCAGTATTTCCACCGGCACGCCATCGAGCGATTCGGCAGCGGCAAAGACCGGTAACGAAACCAGCGCCAGGCTCGGCAGGACGAACCGGCGGAACATGCGAGAAGAGATCATGGCGAGGAAGCGGGAGCGGAGCAGAGGGGAAGTGAGGAAAAGGGAGTGAGGATTCCGGAAACGGGAACGTAGATGTATCCGTCGCAAGTTACCTAATACCAATCTACTAAGAAGGTTTCTTCAGCTCGTCCGAAAGGTCGGCGCGAGAGATGAACCTTACGTAAATGCGAGAAAAATTAACTACGCCGAATAGCGCATGATCGTAGCGTTCCAGTCAATTAAATACCCACGATCATGCGCATTTTATACCCCTCTGTCGGTAGTGCTCCATTTGCAGTGACTTGGGAGATGCCGACTTCGCCGGGCAAGCCCCTCGCGGACGCGCAAAAGCGTTTCGATCATCGCGTCCTGCCCTGGCCGGACAGGCTCCGCGTCGCCGAGCCCTCACTTGACCTCGGGCCCCACGGGCGCAGACCGTCTTTCCTTTCCGCCCGCGAACTCTTTCCCGCCATGTTGAACGCCGCCTCCCTCCAATCCCTCGATCCCGAGATCCACGCCGCCATCGCGGCCGAGCGCTCCCGCCAGGAGAGCCACATCGAGCTCATCGCCTCGGAAAACTTCACCTACCCGGCCGTCATGGAGGCCCAGGGCAGCGTCCTCACCAACAAGTACGCCGAGGGCTACCCCGGCAAACGCTGGTACGGCGGCTGCGAGCACGTGGACAAGGTCGAGCAACTCGCGATCGACCGGGCCAAGGCCCTCTTCGGCGCCGAGCACGCCAACGTGCAGCCCCACTCCGGCTCGCAGGCCAATTTCGCCGTCTACACCGCCGTGCTGCCGCTCGGCGCGAAGATCCTCGGCATGAACCTCAGCCACGGCGGCCACCTCACCCACGGCAATCCCGCCAACTTCTCGGGCAAGCAGTATTCGTTCGTTCAATACGGCGTGCGCGAGGACACCGGCTTGATCGACTACGACGAGCTCGCCGCCATCGCGCTCCGCGAGAAGCCGGCCATGATCACGGTCGGCGCCTCCGCCTACTCGCGCGTCATCGACTTCGCCCGCATGGGCGAGATCGCCCGTTCGGTCGGCGCCTTCCTCTTCGCCGACATCGCCCACATCGCCGGCTTGGTCGCGGCGGGCGTGCATCCCTCCCCCCTGCCGCACGCCGACTTCGTCACCACCACCACGCACAAAACCCTTCGGGGTCCCCGCGGCGGCCTCATCCTCTGCAAGGCCGCGCACGCCAAGGCCATCGATTCCGCCATGTTCCCCGGCGGCCAGGGCGGCCCGCTCATGCACGTCATCGCCGCCAAGGCCGTGTGTTTCGCGGAGTGCGCCAAGCCCGAGTTCAAGACCTACGCACGGCAGATCGTGAAAAACAGCCAGGCCCTCGCCGCCGCCTTCACCGGTCTGGGCTACAAGCTCGTCTCCGGCGGCTCCGACAACCACCTCTTCCTGATCGATCTCCGCCATAATCTGCCCGAGCTCACCGCCAAAAAAGCCCAGGAGACCCTCGATCTGGCCCACATCACCTGCAACAAGAACACCGTCCCCTTCGAGACGCGTTCGCCCTTCCAGGCCTCCGGCATTCGCCTCGGCACGCCCGCCGTCACCACCCGCGGCCTGAGCGAAGCCGACATGCCCGTAATCGCCCAGGCCATCGACACCGTGCTCAAGGCCATCGGCACCCCCGGCGAAGCCGCCGCACTGGAAAAAGCCCGCGGCCTGGTCGCCGGCCTCACCGCAAAATATCCGCTGCCCTACGCCAGGCTCTGAGGGGAACGGAGGGAGTGAGGGAGTAAGGGATAAGGGCCGCATCGCCGCCTCGGTTTTCAAGCCCGTCGCGCTCCTCGGGAGCCGGCGGGTTTTTCATGCCGACGCCGTCACCGGCCGCAGACCGGAAGACGGTCTGAATCCACACTCGCTCGTCTCCCGCGACAGGCGTGCCAGGCTCGAAATCCTCCACCCCATGCCGCCCGCCTCTCGTTATTTCCCCCGCATTCTGTCCCGTCTCGGACTGGGTGTCTGCCTAAGCTGTTCAGCCGAACCCACTCCCGCACCGATGCCGGCCACCCCCGCCCCCGCCCTCATCGACCGCCACGCCCTGGTCACGCGCCATAATCCGCACCTCACGCGCCTCGATCCTTGGGCGCCGCTCTCGCTCGGCAACGGCCGCTTCGCCTTCACCGCCGATGTCACCGGGTTGCAAACCCTCTATACGGACCACCAGCGCAAGGGCATCCCGCTCGAAACCTTGGCCCGCTGGGCCTGGCACACGAATCCCAATCCCGAAGGCTACACCCTCGCCGACGCCAACCGGCCTTTCACCGTCCGCGGCGAAACGTTCCTGTTCCCCACCAACTCCGGCGGCCCCGCCGGACGCTGGCTGCGGGAAAACCCGCACGACCAACCCCTCCCCCAGCTCGCCTTCGTGCGCACGGACGGCCCTCCCATCGCCGCGGCAGACATCCACGACATCGACCAGACCCTCGACCTCTGGACCGGCACGCTGACGAGCGCATTCAGGCTCGACGGCCGGGCCGTGCGCGTCGTGACCGCCGTCGATCCCGCCCGGGATGTGCTCGCCGTGCGCATCGAGTCCCCGCTCCTCGCCGAGGGCATGCTCGCCGTCCGACTGGCCCTGCCGCGCGGCCATGACCTGCGCACCAAAAACAACCCCGCCCTCGACTTCTCCGAGCCCGAGTCGCACACGACCCGGGAGCTCGTCCGCGACGGCCACCAACTCCTCCTCGAACACCGGCGCGACGACGCCGTCTATCACCTGTGCCTCCATTCCCCGCGGCACCTGACGTTCACGGAGGAGGGCCCCCACGCCTTTCGTTTCCGCCCCGACCCCACCCGCGACGGCGTCATGGAATTCACCCTCACGCTAAGCCAGACCGCACCCGCCCTGGCCTCGCCACGCGCTCTGGCGGGCGAAGTTTTCGCCTCGTCCGCCGCGCACTGGCCACAATTTTGGCAAGCGGGCGGCGCAATCGACCTCTCTGGCAGCACCGATCCCCGCGCCGCCGAGCTCGAGCGCCGCGTCGTGCTTTCCCAATACCTCACCGCCCTCCAGTGCGCGGGCGATTTCCCGCCCCAGGAGAGCGGGCTCACCCATAGTTCCTGGTACGGCAAGCATCACACCGAGATGATCTGGTGGCACGCCGCCCACTTCGCCCTTTGGGGACGCGAGGCGCTGCTCGCCAAAAACCTGGACTGGTATGTCCGCGCCCTGCCCATCGCCCGCGAGCTCGCGAAAAGCCGCGGCCTCGAGGGCGCGCGCTGGCCCAAGATGATCGGCCCCGACGGCCGCGAAAGCCCGGGCGGCAACCCGCTCATCGTCTGGAACCAGCCCCACCCCGTTCACCTCGCCGAGTTGGTCTATCGCAACGCGCCCGCGCCCGAAATCCTCGCCCGCTACCGCGAGCTCGTGCTCGAGTCCGCCGCCTGCCTCGCCTCGATGCTCCACTGGGACGAGACCAGCCAGCGTTACGACCTCGGCCCGCCGCTCTGGATCGCGCAGGAAATCCACGACCAGGCCACGAGCATGAATCCGGCCTACGAATTGAGTTATTGGATACGCGGCCTGAAGATCGCCCAGCAGTGGCGCGAGCGTCTCGGCCTCGGCCGCGAACCGAAGTGGGACCACTGCATCGCGCACCTGGCCCCGCTTCCGATCAAGGACGGCAGATACGTCGCCCTCGAATCCGTGCCCGATACCTGGGATAATCCCGCCAGCCGCCACGATCATCCGTCCTTTCTCATGGCCCTCGGCCAGCTTCCGGGCGACGGCGTGGATCCGGCCGTCATGCACCGCACGCTCGACGCCACGCTCGCGTCCTGGGATTGGGAGGCGAAAATCTGGGGTTGGGACTACCCCATGATCGCCATGACCGCCGCGCGCCTCGGCCGCCCGCGCGATGCGGTGGACATCCTCCTTTTCACCAAGGGCCCGAACAACGCCTACACGGCCAGCGGCCATTGCCCCCAACGCGGCGACCTTCCGGTCTATCTGCCGGCCAACGGCGCCTTGCTCGCGGCGGTGGCGATGATGGCAGCCGGCTGGGACGACGCGCCCACGAAGGACGCACCCGGTTTTCCGAAGGACGGTTCGTGGACGGTCCGCAGCGAGGGCCTCCGGCCGCTGCCGTGAGCAATGTAGGCCCGAGCGCTGGTCGGGCTTCAGGGAAAACGCCCGGCCAGCGGCCAGACCTACATTTATAGCGGAGAATCGAAATGGATATGGCCGGCGTAAGGCCAGGCATCCGGTGTCGCGCTCAGGCCGGCGCGTACCGGATTCTGCGCCACGTAGGTCCACTTTTCCCCGTAGCTTTCGCGGGTGCGCAACACATGGTCGAAAAACCGGTGTTGCCAGAGCGGTGCCGGACGACCGAGTGCGGAAAGAATGTGTTTGGCAGTCCACTCTTTCCAAAGGCGCATGAAGCTCGAAAGCGATTTTGCCTGCGGGCCGGCCATGCAGAAAAAGTGTACATGATCAGGCATTAGGCGCTGTCTTCGAAATAATCCAGCGCTCTGCTGAAGCCCTGCGGGTGGTC
>CBINGR010000118.1:0-8186 GCA_966250295.1 uncultured Akkermansia sp.
TGCCCATGCGTCCGGTGACGCCGTTCATGATGATGCCGACTTTGTGCGTGGTCATTGGAGAAAAAAATGCGGGTGCGGGCGGGGAGCGGAAAAATCCCGAAGCGTCAGGATACTCGAACGCGCGAGCTTGCGGTTAGAACAATCCCGACACCTGATAGCACGCAGCCGCCAAGCCACCTTTTCCCCCGCCCATGCTCGCCTGGAGTCCTTTGCTGGTCCAAAAAATCGAGATTCACGCCCTCGGCTTCGTGCTGCGCAAACTGCAGCTCAACCGCCACCGCGAGGCCGAGGTCGCCCTGCATCACCACGCTTTCTACCAGCTCATCCTGTATCTCGCCGGCGAAGGCGTGCAGGTGCTGCGCGACAAACGGGTGGATGCGCGCGCCGGCGACCTCTTCATCATTCCGCCCGGCGTCGACCACGGCTTCGCGATGGCGGGCAACAGCCGCCCGCTTTGTCTCGTGCTCGAATACGAAAGCCGGCCCGGCACGCGCGTGCTCCACCGCCACCTGCCCCAACAAGCGCTCAACGAGCTGCATTCTCTCCTCGCCCGCGTGCCCACCAAGGGCCGGCTCGCCCTCTCCGACTACCCCGCCGTGCTCTCGGTCGTCGCCCGCCTGCTCGAGCCCCCCCGCGCCGAGGAAATTCCGCCGCTCGCCGCTCCTTCGCCGCTCGTCTCCCGCGTGCGCGAAAGCCTGCGCGGCGCAAAACCCTTCAGCGAGATCGCCCGCGAGACCGGCTATGTACGCGATGCGCTCAGCCGCCGTCTCAAACGCGAGCATGGCCTGAGCCTGCGCGGTCTCCGCGACCAGGAACGCCTCACCGCCGCCCAGGCCGCTCTGCGCGAGAACACCGGTATCGCCGTCGCCGCCGCCAAGGCCGGCTTCGACGACCCCAACTACTTCGCCCGCTGGTTCCGCAAGCAGACCGGCCTCACCCCCTCGGCCTGGCGCCAAAAGTGACACCCCGGCGCGCCACCCCGGGCCAGGCCCGCGGGCAAAATCCTCTTCCGCCTGCCGCGCGCTCCGCCGCTTGCCTGCGGCGCACGCCTTTCTCAAACCAATCCGCCCCATGAGCCTGCTCATCCGCCGCGCCCGCGTCCTCACCCTCGCCCAGCCCTCCGCCCCCGCGCTTCCCGGCGGTGGCGTCCGCCCGCGGCGCGGCGCGGCGTTGCGTGACCTCGGCATCCTGCCGCGAGCCGACGTCTGGGTGCAGGGCGACAAGATCGCGGCGGTCGGCCCCGAACTGCCGATTCCGCCTGAAACCGAGGTCATCGATGCAGAAGGCCGCGTGCTGATGCCCGGCTTCGTCGACTGCCACACCCACGCCTGCTGGGCCGGCGGTGAGCGTCTCGACGACTGGGAACGCGAGCTGGCCGGCTCCACGCCCGACGAGATCAGGAAAAACGGTGGCGGCCTGCCCGCCCTCGTGGCGGCGGTGCGCGCCGCCACCCGCAAACAGCTCGCCGCCGGCCTACGCGTGCGCCTCGACGCCATGCTCCGCGCCGGCACCATCACCGCGGAGGTCAAAAGCGGTCTCGGCCTCAACTCCGACGCCGAACGCAAGATGCTCGGCGCCATCCAGCGTGCCGCTTCCGAATGGCCCGGCACCCTCGTCGCCACCGCTCTGCTCGGCCACGCGTTGGAAAACGATCCCGCTACGCACACCAAACTCATCGTGCGCGAAGTCCTGCCCGAGGTCTGGCACGAGTTTCCCGGCCTCGCCGTCGATGCCCGCTGCGGCGCCGACGCCTGGCCGGCCGAGGCCTGCGTCCGCCTGCTCGACCGCGCCCGCAAACACAACCTGCCCATCCGCGTGAGCGCCGACCAGCACGCTCCCACCGGCATGATCCCCGAGGCGCTCCAGCTCCACGCCCGCAGCGCGGACCACTTGGAAAATGCCTCCCGCGCGGATCTCCAGGCGCTCGCCGCCAGCGACACCTTCGCAGTCATGCTGCCCGGCGCCAGCTTCCACATCCGCTCCCGTTATGCCCGCGCCGGCGCCTTCGTCGATAGCGGCGGGCTGCTTGCCCTGGCTAGCGACCACGGCCCGGACGCGCCGGCCTGCTCGATGCCCTTCGTCATCGCCCTCGCCATCCGTTATTGCGGGCTGTCGGTCGCGGAGGCGATCACGGCCTCCACAGTAAACGCGGCCGCCGTGCTCGGCTTGGGCGACCGGGGCGTCATCGAGCCGGGCCGCCGCGCCGATCTGATCCTGCTTCGCCACCAGGACGAACGCCTCCTCGCCTACGAGGTCGGCGAAAACCCCGTGGAGCGCGTGATCTGCGGCGGCCGGCTGCTGCCGCGATGACAGATTGACCGCAGATTACGCAGATCGCGCAGATAAAAACCCTGCCTGTCCTCCTTGGAGCACCCGCCGACCGGATAAGCCAAGCTCAGTCCACCATCTTCCGCTATCCGCACTCATCCGCGCCCATCCGTGTGATCCGTGGTTAAGACTTCAGGACCCGGAGGCCTCGGCAGTCTCGTGACTGCACACGAAAAAGCCCCCGGGTCTTTCGACCGCGGAGGCTTTTTACTTTTGGAAAAATGGTGCTCAGGACAGGACTCGAACCTGCACGCCTCACGGCACACGCCCCTCAAACGTGTGTGTCTACCAATTCCACCACCTGAGCATGACTGACAAAGAGGAAGGCGGAGAGAGACAAACGCCCCCCCACCTGTAAAGCCCCAAAAACGCACGAAAGCTAAAAACACCCAAACACCTTTATTCTACCAGGTTAAAGTCCTATCCCAGGCCGCGGCTCAGCCCTCCTGCATCCGAAAAGTCAGCGTCCGGCCGTCCGTTTTTCCGTCGGGCCGCCCTGGCAGTTTCACTCGCGCGAAGGCTTCCCGCACCGACCGATCGAACTCCGCGTTGCCCGAGGAACGCACGATGCGCAGGTCTGAAATGCTTCCGTCCGCCGCCACCGTGAAACTCACCCCCGCGTTGAGTAGATCGCTCAAACCGTCCGGTTTCACGTGCCTTTCGCCCAGTTGCCGCAACAAGCCCGCAAAGTAGCGCGCCATCTCGTCGCCCGCGGGCACGGTTACGGACGCAGACCGGTCGTTCCCGGCGCCCGGTCCAGGCCCGGCGATCACGACTCGCGGCCCTCTGCTGGGGCCTTCGTCGGGCCGTGGCGTGGCGAAGGAAGCATTCCGCGACATCGCCTGACCGTTTTCCTGGAGATACTCCCCGTAAGTCGTGTGGTGGCCGGCTGGACGGGATGCTTCGGTTCTCGCGGGCCTGGCTCGATGATTGGCCGCCGGTGCGGCCGCGTCCGTCCAGTTCCGCACCGGGGGCGGGGTCCAGCTCTGCACCGACGGCGGCGCGACAAACAGGCGCCCCGTCGCATGGCGTGCTGGCGTGCTTTCGCTTCCGCCGGGATTCGCCGTGCCTGCGCTCGTCCCACCGCCATAGGTATCCGGAAACACGTCGAAAATCTGCCGGGACGGAACCTCCGCGACATCCTTCTCCATCCAGATCAACGCCACCAACCCGACGAGCAGGCCGTGCCACAGCACCGAGGCTCCGAAGGCTCCGCCCGGAAACCGCCCCTTTTCCCGGCTTTCCACCGAGGCAGGGCCGGAGGCAAAACCAGGACTGGAAATTCGAGAGGGAGGCGACGACATGAGCGGAAGAAATCGGGAATATCCGCCGTACCGCGCCGGCTCTCACGCTTCCTTGATGCGGAAGGTCAGCCTCTGTACATCCGTGTTCTTATCCGGCCGGGCCGGCATCCTCACCCGGCCGAAGGCTTCCAGAACCGACTGGTCGAATTCCGCGTTGCCCGAGGAACGCACGATGCGGACGCCCGAAATGACGCCGTTGGCCGCCACCGTGAACTGCACCTCCGCGTTGAGCAGGTCGCTCAGCCCGCCGGGCTTCTCGTGGCTGTCGCGCAGACGCTGGATCAGCATGCTGAAATAGGCCTCCATCGCGTTCGCCTCGGCGCGGGCCAGCGCCGTGCCGCCAGCGCCGGTGGAGCCCGCGCCGGTGCCGCCGGTCACCCCCCGCTTGATGCTGCCCGCGTCGATGCGCTTGCCCGGACTGGCGGCGCCCGCCGTCGCGCCGGAGGGTTTCGTCGTGCTCTTGCCGGCGTTCTGCTTCTGAAACTGCTCGTAGCTGGTGGCTGCTGCCTTGCGCTTCGCCTCCGCCGCGGCGGCCGCCTTGGCCGCTGCCTCCTCGGCCGCGCGCTGCTTCTTGATCTCGCGGTCCACCTTGCGCTTCTCCTGGCGGAGCTTGTCCTTCACCGCCTGCTTGAAATTCGGCACCGGCGTGTCCGCCACGGGCGGCGTCTTCACCGGCTCGGGCTTGGACGCAACCGGCTCGACCGGCGTGGGCACATCGACCGGCGAAACATCCGCCGCGGGCGGCGGGGGAGTCCAGTTCGGAACGGAGTCGGGCGCGGTGAACTCGATCTCGCCCGTCGCCGCCCGCCCTGCCTCGCTACCGGCCGGTGCCTCGGTGGCCATGAAGTCGTCCCCCTCGCCCGCCACCAGTTCGAACACCGCCGGGCGCTCCCTGGCTTGGTCGCGCGCGGATACCGCCAGCACCACCAGCACCGCGACCGCCAGGCCATGCAGGCCCGCCGAGACCCAGAACGCGCCGCCATAACGCCGGCCCTCGCCCGGGTCGGCGGCGCTGCTCGGCCCGTAGCCGACGGGATTCACCGGCAGGGTCGCGGCGGGGGCTGACTCGGCGGAATGCACGGGGTGAGAAGACGGGAAAAACATGGCGGCCTCGCGTCGCTTTGCCAGCTCAGTCTGGCACCTGCGTTGCGAAGCTCACCCGGCCCAGCTTCGCTTTCTTCAGCTCGTCCATCAGCGTGATCATCTTCTGCATGGATGCGTTCGCGTCGGCCCGGATTTCGATCACCGGCTGATCCTTCGGTCCACCCGGGTTTTTCAGCGCCCGCAGGCGGGCCGGCAGGTCGCGGGCGACCACGGCGCGGTTGGCGTCGTTCCCGATCAGGTAGCTTCCATCTGCCTTTACCGTCACGGTCACGAACTTCGTGTCCTCGTCCGGCCGCGTCTGCTCGCTCTGCGACTCCACCGGAAGGTTCACCTCGATCTTCTGCTCCTGGTTGATGAGAGGCGTGGCGATCATGAAAATGATCAGCAGCACGAAGGCCAGGTCGAGCAGGTTGGTCACGTTTAGCTCGGAGAGCGCGTGCATCTGCCGGTTGCGTCTGAAAGTGCGGGCCATGGCTTCGTATCCGATTTTCGGTTACAGGGGTCGCGGCGCGGGGCTCACTTCGACTCGAGCTCCAGTCGGTCGGCCAGCGCCGAGGCGAAGTTTTCCAGCTCGGTCGCGAGCTGGCGGGTCTTGGTCAGGAGCACGTTATAGCCGAACACCGAGGGAATCGCCACCACCAGGCCGGCGATGGTCGTCATGAGCGCGGCCGACACGCCGGGCGCGAGGGTCTGCAGGTTGGCCTGGGCCTGCATCGAGACCGCCGAGAACACCTCCATCACGCCCCACACCGTGCCGAAGAGGCCGAGAAAGGGCGCGCCCGAGACGATCGAGGCGAGGAAGATCATGCTGCCCTCGTAACGCAGGGTCTGGCGCGCGATCGCGCGCTGGATGCCGTTCTCCGCGTGCTCCAGGCGCGCCCGGCCCGAATCGATGCCCTTCTCCTTCAGGATCGAGGCGGCCCGCCAGTAGGCCTCGACCGCGTCCGCGTAGACGTCGGCGTAGGGGATCGAGCGCCGCGAGCGGAAGGTCTCCGGCAGGTCCAGCAGCGTGCGCTCGTCGCGCAACCGCTGCTCGAAAGCCATGTTCGCCGCGCGCAGGCGCTTCAGCTCCGAGAACTTCCCGAACATCACCGTCCAGGCCACGATACTGAACAGCGCGAGCCCGATCGTGAGCACCTGACCGACGAGATCGGTTGTACTGAACACGTGGATGAGATTGACGGAGGCGACTGCGGGCGTGGCGGCGAACATAGTCCGGATGGAAGGGAAAATTGCGCGTTACGAAGCCGCCTCGCGCCCCTCCCTTCAACGGGAATCCGTCCGCGTCCGCCAAGTTTGTGCCGGAACAAATCCCCGGGGATTCGCGGAGGTCCGCCTCGAAGTTCTCCATCTCTCGCAGAGCCGGCATCCTCCGCGCCCGGTTTCCGATTGCCGCACCCCCGCGCGGCCGGCTTTCTCAACCGCTTTGCCGCTCCTCCCTTCTTTGTCCTCGCGCTCCATGTCCTCCTTCAAGACCCGCGCCCTCGCCGCCCTCCGCACCCATCGCGCCCAAGCCCCCGCCCGGCACGCCCTCGTGGGCCTAGACGGCTTCGTGGACACCATCGTCACCCCTGTCGCCCAGCGCACCGGCCAGGGGGAGGCCTTCACCCCCATCGCCAGCATCCCGGAATTCGCCGCGCGCGTGGCCGGCGCCGCCGGCAAGAGCACCAACCTCGAGTTTTACCCGTTGATGGACAAACTCGGCGGCAACGGCCCCATCATGGCCGCCGCCCTCCTCGCCGGCGGCACGCGCATTACCTACGTCGGCTCGCTCGGACGGCCCGTCCTCCACCCCGTTTTCCAAGCCTTCGCCGCCCGCGCCGAGGTCGTTTCCCTCTGCGATCCCGCCACCACCATCGCGGTCGAGTTCCAGGACGGCAAACTCATGCTGGGCCAGCTCCGCAGCCTCGACAGCATCACGCTGCCGAAAATCGACGAGGTCATGGGGGCCGACAAGTTCCGCGCCGCCCTCGCCTCCGCAGATCTCGTGGCCCTGGTCAACTGGACCATGATTCCCAACATGTCCGGCATCTTCTTCGAATTGGTGAAGCACGTGCTCCCCGCCCTGCCCCCCCGCCCCGCCGGCGCTCCGCCCCGCACCTTTTTCTTCGACCTCGCCGACCCGGAAAAACGCACCCGCGAGGACCTGCTCGCCGTCCTCCGCCTCATCGCCCACTTCGGCGCTTTCGGCCAGGTCACCCTCGGACTCAATCTCAAGGAAGCCCAGCAGGTTGCCGAAGTTCTTGGTCTGCCTGTCCCGGACAAGGACGAGGCCTCCCTCCGCGCCTCGAGCGCTGCCATCCGCGAGAATCTCGGCGTCGCCACCGTCGTTATCCACCCGCGCGAATCCGCCGCCTGCGCCACCGCCGCCGGCACCGCCTGGGTCCCAGGGCCCTACTGCGACAAGCCCCTCATCACCACCGGCGCGGGCGATCACTTCAACGGCGGCTTCAGCCAGGGCCAGCTCCTCGGCCTCGATCCCGAAAGCTGCCTCGCCCTCGGCGTCTGCACCAGCGGCCACTACGTCCGCACCGGACTCAGCCCGAGCCTCGACGACCTCGAAACCTTCCTCGCCAACTGGGCCTGAGCCCCGCATCGTCCCCCGCGCCATGCCACTGAAGCACAAATCCGCCGGTAAACTCGTCTCCTTCGAAGGTTCCGAAGGCAGCGGCAAATCCACCCAGATCGCCCTCCTCGCCAAGCACCTCCAGCTCCTGGGTCGCGAGGTCATCACCACCCGCGAGCCCGGCGGCACCGAGATCGGCGAGCAAATTCGCAATATCATCGTCCACAATTCGAAGGGCGACGAGATGTGCCCCGAGACCGAGCTTTTCCTCTTCGCCGCGGCCCGCGCCCAGCTCGTTCGCGAGGTCATCGCGCCCGCCCTCGTGCAGGGCAACATCGTCCTCTCCGACCGCTTTCTCGACAGCTCCACGGTTTACCAGGGTATCGCCCGCAACCTCGCCAACGATCCCGTGCAGCAGATCAACCAGTTCGCAGTCGGCAACGTCATGCCCGACCTGACCCTGATCCTCGACGTCCCCACCGAGGTGAGCCTCGCCCGCATCCGCCTGCGCGCCTCCGATCTGCCCGACCGCATGGAGCGCGAAAACGCCGAGTTCTTCGGCAAGGTCCGCGAAGGCTACCTCCTCCTCGCCCGCAGCATGCCCCAGCGCTTTCACGTCATCGACGGCACCCAGCCCGAGGCCGACATCGAGAAAGAGGTCTGGAGCGTCGTGCAGAAGCTGCTGGTGTGAACGACGCGCGCGGCAGCCGCTGTGCGTAAATCCTAAAGGAAATCGGCTTCGCGCCCGGTTCCCGACCTCTCTCCTTTGCGTTCTCCTCCTCTCGGTATCCTCCGTACTCTCCGTGGTTAAAAATTCTGCCTTCGCGTCACCTAGGCGCTGTCTTCGAAATAGACCGGTGCTCCGTGGTCGGGAAACCAGGCTC
>CBINGR010000119.1:0-7678 GCA_966250295.1 uncultured Akkermansia sp.
CCACCCGCAGGGCTTCAGCAGAGCGCTGGATTATTTCGAAGACAGCGCCTAGTGCCGGCGCCGCACTTCCCCGACCGCCTCGGGTGGGGGCTCGGGCTCAGCCGGTTCCGCCAGGGCCGGGCTTTCCTCCAGCGAAAAGGCCGGGGCCCATTTCAGCCAGTCCTCATCCACCCGGTCGGCAAGGGGGAACTCCGCCGACTCCGCGGCGGCCGGCGCGGAGGCCTCGGGGGTCGCAAAGGCGATCGAACCCCGCAGCAGGCTTTCGACGCTTCCGTCGCGCAGCTTCAGACCGCTGAAAAGCCCCAGATCCATCTCGATGCCGCTCGCGTTCCAGAAAACCGAGTTCGTGCGTACGAGGCGGTCGTAGGGCCCGTACACCTGCACGCGCACCAACACGGCGCGCGCGTCCGGCGCGAGCCGGATCTCGCTGACCCGCCCGACCGTCACGCCGCGGTAAGCCACCGGCGTGCCGACATCCAAGCTGCGGCGGTGGGGGGCGCGCAGGACAAATTCGGTGGCGCCCAGGCTGTTCTCCACCGGCGCCCGCTCCAGCCCGACGAAGCGGGTGGTTTCGGCCCCCTCCCCCGGCTCGACCGCCAGGCTCGCCCCGCTGAGGAGAGTGTCCAGCCCCCGCACCCCCTGGAAGCTGATCTCCGGCCGGCGGATCCAAAAGCGGGAGCCCGCCCGCGCGAGCGATTTCGCGCTCGGGGCCAGATCCACGTCAACCTCCACCCCGTCCCGGTCGGGCTGCAGTCGGATGTCCGTCACCTCGCCCATCGCGATGCCCTTGAAGAGCAGCTTGGTGCGCTCGACCGAAATGCCCGCCGCATCCTCGAAGGTGATGGTGATGCGCGGGCCGTCGCGGAGCAGTTCGCGATACACAAGGTATCCGCCCACGAACAGGGCGATCACGGGCACGATCCACACAAAGCCTCCGCGACGGGGGGCGGAGCGGGCTTCCGGCAGCTTGGTTTCCATGGTGAAAATCGTCAGCTCAGGCGCCGTCCCGCGGGGCGTGAAACAGCCGGCGCAGCGGGAAACGCTCCACCGCTAAGGTCGTCAACACGACCGCCGCGGCGAACGCGGGCGCCCCGGGCCGCGGACGCACCTGCGAAAGCGCGCCGAACTGGACCAAGCCGCACAGCACCCCGATGAGCAGGATATCGAGCATCGACCAGCGTCCGATGAAATCCAGCCAGCCATGCAGGCGCACGCAGGCCGCCGTGCCTTTTGCATCTCGGGCCTTGAAGAGGAGCCAGGACAAGCCGCCCAGCTTCGCGAGCGGTACGAGAAAACTCGCCACGAACACGACCGCCGCGATGCCCCACATCCCATCGCGGGCCAGGGACTGGATGCCGCCGAATATCGTGGTGTCCGAAATGCGCGCGCCCAGCGACACCTCCATGATCGGCAGCAGGTTCGCCGGCACCAGCATCGCCGCCGCCGCGATCAGCATCGCCCCCGCCGGCTGCAGAGACGGAACCGCCTCCGCCGGCGCCGCCCGCGTAGTCTCCTCCCCGGCGGTGTCCAGCGCCGCCGCCGTGCCGTCCGGGTCGAAGGCCTGCTGCGCCACCAGCAAAGCCACCGTGCCCAAGGCCAGCGCGAAAAACCCGGGCTCGAAATCAGGGCGGGCCAGCCGGCCGATCTTCAGGGCCGAGACCAGAAACGCGAGCAACAGCACCTCCAGCATCGCCCAGCGCCGGGACCACGCGACCACCCGCAACGCGAGGCGCCAGCCGGGAAAACTCCGCCGCGTCATCGTCGCCAGAGACAGCGTCGCGATCGCGCCCAGCAGCAAGGCCGGCGCCGCCACTACGCACAGGTCCACGAACCAGCCCAGCGTTACCAGGCCCTGCTCCCGGATGGCCCCGCCCAACTCGCCGAGGCGAAGCCGCCGCTCCAGGCCGAATTTGGTGACCCGCATCAAGGGCGCCCAGACGAGAGGCGCCAGCAGGGCGGTCGCGGCCAGCGCCCAAGGCAGGGCCACTCCGGCCCCCCCGCGCGGGACCACCAGCGGATGCCCGCAACGCACACAGCACAAGGTCCCCGGCCTCGGGCCCGCGGGAGGGGCATGGGCCAGATCGCAGACGGGACACGTCATCTCTCGAAGGTCGGGCACGGGGGAGGCGGGCGGGGCCGCATTCTCCGCCGGAGACGCGCTTCCCGCAAGCGCCCCGAAACGAAGCCACGCCGCCTGCCGCGCTCTTTTTCCTCTTTGCGCGCCCGGCACGTAACATCGAAGCCCGTTTTGGGTAATACCTCCGCATGCACCCACTCACGTTCGCTCCTTTGGCCGTCGTCCGGCGCGTTTCAGCCGGATTTTCCTCAATTTTCGTAAGAAACGACCGCGAACGGTGCCCAATATGGTTATGAAGACCTCACACTACCTTCTTCTGGTCGCCCTCATGGCCCTCGCAGCCATCGGGGGCCTGGCGGGTTTCCTGAGAGTGCCCGCGTTCTCCGCCGGGACGCCGGGGCCGGCCTTCGAATTTCACCCGGACGAATCGGATCGTTGGGACAAGACCGTGGCCGACGAGCCTCCTTTGGCTCCGGGCGCCGCCATCCGGGTCGCAAGGAAATTCATGCGGACCATGCGGCTGCCGGACTCCACCAACGACTGGATGTTGGACCGCCTCACCCTGCAGCGCCTGTCGCTCCCGGGGGGACCGGAGGAATGGGTCTACCTGGCCGATTTTTACGCCGAACCCGCGGACCGGCCGGCCTGGCACGGCCCCCTGGTCCGCCTCCAGGTGCCGGTCAGGCTCAACGGTCGCATCCCGGAATCGTTCACCGCCACGATCGCAGAAGACCGCCGTTTCGCGTTTTGGCGGGAACTCGAGTCGGCGCCCTGAGCAGAAGGGCGGGCTGAAATCGTCTCTCAGGCCAGACACTTCACCGCCAGTTCGCGCATCACGGCCGCCTCTTCCTTGGGCCGCCTCAGGATGGCTTCGAAGGCCTCCGCGAGCGCGAGCTGGATGTCGATGTGGTGCTTGAGCGGCCAGGCCTTGGCGCCGGCGGCCAGCTTGCCCACATACCAGGCGTTCTGGCTGAAGAGATTCGCCGCATTCTTTTCGCCCGCGCCGGTGAAGTGTTTCCCGAAAACCGACGCCGCGCGCTCGATGGCGCCCTTGTCCGGCGCCCGTCCGCCCTGCGGCGCCAGCGCCCGGAGCTGAATGAGCAGGCGGTTGCGGTTCTGCATCGAGCTGAGCAGCGGCCGCGCGCTCTCGCCCGCGAAAAAATGCCGGTCGAAGGCCGCCAGCGTGGCGCGCAGGTCCCCGCGGAAGAACAGCTCCGTCGCCTCGAAAAAATCCCCCTCGGCCAGGTTCGGCGTGAGCTCCTCCACGTCCGCTTCGGTTATGGTCTTCCCCGAATCGGCATGCGCGGCGAGCTTGTTGACCTCGCTCACGAGGAAACGCGTGTTGGCTCCGCTGCGCGCAAGCAGGAGCGAAAGCGCATCGCGTTCGATCGTCACTCCGAGGGCCTTCGCCTCGCCCAGCGCGGTCAGGGCCAGCGCCTCGGCCGCATCCTCGGCATTCGCCGCGCCGACGAAGGTGAAGTCGGCCGTCTTCTCGCACCACTTGTAGAAGCTCTTCCGCCGGTCCACCGGCGCGGCGGTGACGAGCACGGCGACCTCCGCCGGGTTCACCGCCGCGAGGAGCTCCTGCAGGTGCTCGACCGCGGCCTTCACCGACTCGGTGTTGCCGGTGCGCGAATCGGCCAGGAAATTCACGTCCTTGAACCACACCAGCCGGCGCCCGCCGAACATCGAGACGGTCTGAACGCTCTCGCGGAAACGCGCGATGGCCGCCTCGACCTCGTCCGTGTTGTTGGCGAAGCCGGCGATGGTTTCCCGCGAGAACTCGTCCGTGATCTCCGCCGCCAGCGCGTCGTGGCGGGCGCGGCCCAGCCGGCCGACGAGAAAATCGTCGGCGCCGCAGATGAAGATGAAGGGTTTTTCCGGGGCGGCGGGCATGCGGCGGCCACTCTTCCATCGCATGGAACCGGGGTGCAAGTGTGTAGGGGGGCGCCGTGCCCCGTCGTTCTTTTCTTATGGGTGGCGGGAGGCGCCAGCGATCCGTTTCGATCCGGCTCGCGGGCGCTCCCCGCGGCTACGTGCCCAGGAATTATTTTTCGTGGCCATCGCCCGTCCGCTTCCCACCGTCGCGCCAAAAACCGCCGCCCTCCCCATGTCCTCGTCCGCCGCCGCTTCTTCCCCCGCCCCGCGCCCCGCCCCGGCAGGCGAGGTATCCACGCTTCGCGCCGTCCTGCACCCCGCCGTGATCGTCGGCGCGCTGGGCTACTTCGTCGATATCTACGACCTCACGCTCTTCAGCATCGTGCGTGTCGCGAGCCTCCGGGACCTGGGCTTCGACGGCGAGCAGCTGGTCAGCCACGGCCTCTCGTTGCTCCGGGTCCAGATGATCGGCATGCTGCTCGGCGGCATCGCCTTCGGCATCCTCGGCGACCGGGTCGGGCGGGTGGCCCTGCTCTTCTCGTCCATCTTGCTCTACTCCCTCGCGAACATCGCCAACGGCATGGTGCACTCGATCGAGGCCTACACCTTCTGGCGTTTCGTGGCGGGCTTCGGCCTGGCCGGCGAGTTGGGCGGCTGCATCACGCTCGTCTCGGAAGTGTTGCCGAGAGCGAAGCGCGGCTACGGCACCGCGGTGGTCGCGGGCGTGGGCGTGCTCGGCGCGGTCTTCGGCGAATGGGTGGCGCGAACGGTCGGCACCTGGGGCTTCTTCCCGGAGGACGTGGCCTCCTGGCGGATCGCGTTTTACATCGGCGGCGGCATGGGCCTGGCGCTGCTCGCCTTGCGGGTGGGCATCGTGGAGAGCGGCCTGTTCAAGACCCTGAAGCACGAGGAGCGGGACGCAGGCGTGCGGCACAAGGTGAAACGCGGCGACTTCCTGGCCTTGTTCCGCGACGGACCGCGCTTCCTGCGTTTTTTCCGCTGCATCCTGATCGGCGTGCCGAGCTGGTTCGTGGTGGGCGTGCTCGCCACGCTCGCGCCCGAACTGGGCCGCGCGCTTCAACTCACGGGCGAGGTCACCGCCGGCCGGGCGGTCTCCTGCGTCTACCTCGGACTCACGCTGGGCGACTTCGCCAGCGGCTTCCTCAGCCAGTGGTTCGGTACGCGGAAAAAGATCGTCTTCGCCTTCGTGCTGCTCACCGCCGCCGCGACCGGGACCTACCTTCTCTCGCGCGGCACGAGCCCCGCTTGGTTCTACACCGTGTGCTTCGCGCTGGGCGTGGGCATCGGGTACTGGGCGGTCTTCGCCACCATCGCAGCCGAGCATTTCGGCACCAACTTGCGCGCCACCGTGGCGACGACCGTGCCGAACTTCGTCCGGGCCTCGCTGATTCCGATCACCTTCCTCTTTCAACACCTCAAGCCCGGCCTCGGCGCCCTCCCGGCCGCCGCTGTCGTCGGCGCACTCAGCCTCGCCGTGGCCCTCTGGGCCCTGCGCGGCCTCGAGGAAACCTACGGCAAGGATCTGGATTATCTGGAGAGCTGAGCCGGTTCGAACGTAGCTACAGAACTCAACCCGCCCCGAGCGGCGAGGGGTAAGCGCCGGCCGCCACCAGCGCGGCGATCGCGGCCTGCACGCGGGGCTTGTCCTCGCGGTAGGTTACCCCGAACCACTGGTCGTCGGTCGGCAGTACCCGCACGCGCGCCTCGCCCGCGCGGAGCAGGTCGTTGACCGCGAAGGGCAGGTAGAATTCGGCCTTCTCGCTCGCGCCGTTCGCGGCCAGGAAGGCCCGCCAGCCGGCGTCGAGCCGCGGCAGAAACGCGGGCGTGAAGCCCCAGCAGTTCATCGAGACGATCGCGTCGGGCGCGTACTTGCACCCCGGCCCCGTCCCCACCTCGGAGGCGAGGATGCCGGTGTGTTCCTCGATGCCCGCCAGCACCCCGTCCGGCCCCACCTTGCAGACTCCGCGCGACACCGCGCCGTGTTCCGAAAGGGTGTTCGCCAGGCGGAAACCCACCATCGCGAACTCGGGCGGCGTTTTTTCCGCCGCCGCCGCCGCACGCAGGAAAGCGGCCAGCCGCCCGAAGGAACCTGCGCCGTAAAAATCGTCGGCGTTGATCACCGCGAAGGGCCCGGCCAGTGCCTCCCGTGCGCACCATACCGCATGGCCGGTGCCCCAGGGCTTCACCCGGCCGGCGGGCAGGCAGTAGCCTTCCGGCAGCGCATCAAGCGACTGGAAAACGTAATCCACCCGCACGCGGCCCGCGAAACGCGAACCCACCGCGGCGCGAAACTCCGCCTCGAAGTCGCGGCGGATGACGAAAAGCACGCGGTCGAAACCGGCGCGCAGCGCGTCGTGCACCGAATAATCCAGCACGGTCTCGCCGGCCGGCCCCATGGGATCCACCTGCTTCAGTCCGCCGTAGCGGGAGCCCATTCCGGCGGCAAGGACGACGAGGGTGAGTTGCATAGCGCGGCACCTGAAACCGAATTCCCGCCGTTTGCCAGACTCCTTGCGGACCGCGTCCGCGCCCCGCTCCCCGCGGCGCCGCCCCTAGCATCCCGCCGACCCTCGCTAGCACGGCCCCGCCCGCGCCCGCGTTGCCCGCTTGCCGCCCTTCCTCCCTCATTCCCTTACTCCCTCGCTCCCTTCTCGCCCACTTCCTTTCCTTCCGCCACATGAAGATCAACGCCTCCCTCACTCCGGCCAAGCTCCAGCCGAAGCTCACCCGCCTCTTCGAGCTCGCCGGCCAAAAGATCGACCTCATCGACAAGTCCTGGGATCCCGCGCAGGGCACGCCCGTCTTCACCGTCAAAGGCAAATACACCTCCCGGGGTTGGACCGAGTGGACGCAGGGTTTCCAGTTCGGCATGTCGTTTCTCCAGTACGACGCCACCGGCGACGAGCGCTATCTGAAGCTGGGCCGCGAGAAGACGCTCAAATACATGGCCTCGCACGTCAGCCATGTGGGCGTGCACGACCACGGCTTCAACAACGTCTCCACCTACGGCAACCTCCGCCGCCTCCTCCTCGAGGGCCGCGCCGCCGGTACCCAGGACGAAATCAATTACACCGAGGTCGCGCTCAAGGTCTCCGGCGCCGTGCAGGCCGCCCGCTTCGCGACCACCAACGCCACCGCGCCCTGGTCCCCCATCGAAGGCAGCCCCGGCGTAGCGCCCTCCGGCTACGTCTACTCCTTCAACGGCCCGCAGTCGCTCTTCGCCGACACCATCCGCTCCATGCGCTCGCTCGTCGTCGCGCACCAGCTCGGCCACGTGCTCATGGGCGAGGGCGACAAGCCCATCAACCTGCTCCACCGCGCCGTCACCCACGCCGCCACCACCGCGCGCTTCAACGTGTTCTTCGGCCAGGGCCGCGACAGCTACGACGTCCGCGGCCGCGTCGCCCACGAATCCGTCTTCAACCGCAACGACGGCCAGTTCCGCTGCCCCAGCTCGCAGCAGGGCTACTCGCCCTTCACCACCTGGACCCGCGGCGCCGCCTGGATCATCTGCGGCTTCGCCGAACAACTCGAGTTCCTCGACACCGTGAAGGGCTCCGACCTCGACGCCGTCGGCGGCCGCCGCGCCGTAACCGACCTTTTCCTCGAGACCGCCCGCGCGACCTCCGACTACTACATCGACGGCTACTCCGCCCTCGACGGCGTGCCTTACTGGGACAGCGCCGCGCTCAACACCCACCT
>CBINGR010000120.1:0-7562 GCA_966250295.1 uncultured Akkermansia sp.
GCCGCCCTTGCAGTTGTCGATGCGCATGAGGATGCCGGCGCCGCCGGAGATGCCGCTGAAGGTCTGGCCGTTGCAGGTGCTGAAGTAGGTGCCGAACCAGGGGGTGCCAGCCATCTTCATGTTGATGGCGCCGACGTTGCTGACGTTCTGGGCCTTGACGATGCCGCCGGAGCCGGAACCGGTGAAGGTGCAGCCCCAGCCATCGACCTTCTGGCCGGCGAAGATGCGCATCTCGCCGGTGCTGCCGGAATTTTTAACCTGGATAGTGCCGCCGCCCATGACGGACGAGCAGGCATACACCGCAGCGGACATGCTGGTGCCGGTGTACTTGGTAACGCCATCCACCTTGCCGGTCCAGGTGGAGCCGGAGAGGGTGACCGTGGCGGTGGCGGCGGACAGGCTGAGGGACGACGAGACCAAGGCGGCGAGAGCCGCGAGGAGCTGGAACGGACGGGGTGTGGATTTCATCTGTGTGTATGGGGTTGCCGCTTGGGGTAAAAAATGCCCGGACGAAAGTCCGAGGGCGAACTCCGGGGTAAGGGAAGTCGGCCCGGGCATTTAACGGAAGACGGAGCGGCGCGCCGCCTTCCGAAACAGGAGGCATGGCATCCGCGGCAAAATCGCAGGACCATGTTGGAGGGGAAAAAGAACGGGTCTGGCAGGATCTTCCAAGGAAGAGGCAAGGGAAACCCAGGCGGCGCGTAAGCTCCGGTTCGGAAGGTGTCCGAAAAGGGACTGCGCGGCGCAGGCTGAAAACGGGGTGAACGCGGCGGGCGGGAGGGGAAAGGCCCTGCCAGAACGGAATGGGGTAAAGGGAGGGAGCTGTGTCGGGAAAGCTAGGCCTGGCGGTGTGACCGGGACGAAAAACGCCCGGGGACGAAAAAGCAGATTTAGGGGAAAATCTGAGGGGTGATTCTAACTGTCCGTGGAATTTTCATTTTGAAAGAGCCTCCGTTTCTTACAGTCAGAAAAGGAATTCATGCATCGGAACGCCTGCCCGGGGTGAGCAAGCGGCTTATTTATAATGCATTGCGATCTCCGGTTTCGTCGGCGAGGGCCGAAAAGAGTTGGATTTTCGAAAGGCGGAGCGCGGGTAAGTTTCTTGGAGGCAGGTGCTTGGGATGGAGGTTTCCCCGAAAAAAAAAGAACCCGCGCCGGATTGCGGCGCGGGTTGTATGAGCTGGCACTGACGGGGTGCGTGGGGCTTTGCGAAAGCCCTTCAGGAGGGGTTGTGGCTGGAGAGGAAAGAGCCTCCGCGATCCCGGGGCCTGAGTATCGCGGAGGCCGGAAACGGAGCGGCGTCGTGACGAGGGCCGCTCCGGAAGAGCTCAGTTGCAGGTGACGTTGGCGTAGGAGCCGGAGCCGGAGACGGCTTTGCAGGCGGAGCCGGTGACGGAGCCTGAGACGACGCGCACATTCACGCAGTCTTGGATCCAGACGCCGATATCGCTGCAGGAGCTGGCGTTGAGCTTGGCGACGGCGCTGTCGTGGCTGCCGGTGAGGCTGAAAAAGCCGCGTCCGCAGCTGTTGGAGGTCGTGGTGCCGCTGGCGTAGCAGTCGTTGTTGGTGTTGGCATAGCGCAGGCCGGCGTAGCCGCCGCCATAGCAACAACGGGTCGCGTTCACGGTGGTGACGCGGCCGGTGGTGGTCTGGTTGAACAGCAGGCCGCAACCATCGGAACGGTCCGTGGCGGTGACGGTGCTCATGGTGGCGGTGGTGATGCCGTAGGTCTCGACCGCGTGGCCGCCGGAAGCGGTGCCGGTGGGGCTGCCGCCGTTGAAGCTGTAGCCGGGGCCGCCCTTGCAGTTGTCGATGCGCATGAGGATGCCGGCGCCGCCGGAGATGCCGCTGAAGGTCTGGCCGTTGCAGGTGCTGAAGTAGGTGCCGAACCAGGGGGTGCCAGCCATCTTCATGTTGATGGCGCCGACGTTGCTGACGTTCTGGGCCTTGACGATGCCGCCGGAGCCGGAACCGGTGAAGGTGCAGCCCCAGCCATCGACCTTCTGGCCGGCGAAGATGCGCATCTCGCCGGTGCTGCCGGAATTTTTAACCTGGATAGTGCCGCCGCCCATGACGGACGAGCAGGCATACACCGCAGCGGACATGCTGGTGCCGGTGTACTTGGTAACACCATCCACCTTGCCGGTCCAGGTGGAGCCGGAGAGGGTGACTTCGGCGATGGCGGCGGACAGGACTGCGGAGGACGAAACCAGGGCGGCAAGGGCCGCGAGGAGTTGGAGCGGGCGGGGCATGGGTATCATGGGGGGTTTTGGCTTGCGGGATGTCGTCGGGCTGATCCGGCGTGTCGCGTGGGACTCCGGGAAGACGGAGCCATCCGGAGGACGACCGGCGCCGAAATCCTCGGCGACAGGGGATTCCGGCAGAAGTGGGGGGACGAGTTGGGAGCTCGCGTGAAAGCGGGGTGAAGAAGGGGGGCGCCGTCGGCAGAGCCGGCGGCGCCACGTTCGCCAGCCTGGAGTCCCCATGGGCGTTTACGATATTCTTATGATCAGAAATTTTGCTCATGACCGGGGCGCGAGGCCGTGCGCGTATTCACTCTGTGGATGCGAATCGCACGCACGGAGGCGTGGACAAAAAAAACGCCGCGTCCTGGGAGGACGCGGCGGCGAAGGAGCCGGAGGGAGGCCGGTTCAACGGCTCACTGGCAGGAGACGGCGACGTAGGAGTTGGGCGAGTTGCCGGTGATGGCCCAGCAGGGGCCGCCCTTCACGTAGCCGGACTGGATACGGGTGTTGTAGGAAGATTCGAGCCAGACGCCGATGTCGCGGCAGCCGTTGGCGGCCAGACTGCCGACCGCGATGTCGCCGGCGTTGACGAGGGTGAAGATACCGCGGCCGCAGGAGGTCGCGTTCACCTTGCTGATGGTGAGACCGGTGCTGGTGCCGGCGCGAAAGGCGGCGTAGCCGCCGGAGTAGTTGCAGCGGGTGCCGTTGATGGTGCTGCCGGTGGCGGTCTTGGAGGGGTTGAACATGATGCCGCAGCCGCCGGAGCGGTCGGTGGCGGTGATGGTGCCGAAGCTGGTGCCGGTGATGCCGTAGGTCTCGACGCCATGGCCTCCCGAGGCGGTGCAGTTGGGGCTGCCGGCCGAGAAGCTGGAGCCGCCGCCGCCGGCGCAGTTGTCGATGCGCATGAGGATGCCGGCGCCGCCGGAGATGCCGCTGAAGGTCTGGCCGGCGCTGGTCTGGAAATACATGCCGAACCACTGGCCTCCGCCGCAGTTGATATTCTTCACGCCGGTGCTGGAGGAGTTACGGGCGCGGATGATGCCGTTGGCGGCGCCGCTGACGCCGCTGATGGAGTTGCCCCAGGCGTCGGCATAGACGTTGGATTTGAGATTGATGGTGCCGTTGGAGTTGCCGCCGTTGTAGATGCGGACGGTGCCGCTGCTCATGGCCGCGACGCAGGCGTTGCCGGCGGCGGCCATGTTGGTGCCGGTGTATTTGGTGACGCCGTCGACCTTGCCGGTCCAGGTGGAGCCGGAGAGGGAGACTTCACCAACGGCGGCGGAGAGCGCCCCGGGGAGGGCGAACAGGGCGGCGAGAGCCGCCAGGAGGGGTAGGGAACGATTCAGGGATTTCATTTGTTTTGGGGAAGGGGACCGCAGGGGAGCGGGAGCCGGGGCCTTCAGAGAGAAAAGCGGAGCGGTGGCGCGAAACCCGACAGGCTTTTTTTGCCCAGGGTCTTTTTCCGCCGAAACCGGGAAACCGTGCGACTCCGGCCTCTCTCAGCCCACGGGGTTGGACGCGCGGCGGCCAGCGCGTCGGCCTCGCGCAGCAGGAGGTGGGCGAAGGCCCAGTCGAACCAGTAGCCGTCCATGCCGTTGCCGGGTCCCTTGAACCTGGCCTCGATGGCCTTGCGCGCTTCCTCGAGACGGGCACGGGCTTCGTCGGGATGGCTGGTCTGGCTGGCGACCAGGGAAAGGATCACCTGGAGCGTCGCGTCGAGCGCGGCGGCGCGCCGGCCTCCGTTGAGGCATTGTTCGACGTAACGGACGGTCGCCGGGTAGTCGCCCTGGCGGTAGTGCCAGAGGCTGAGCGGCACGGCAGCCCAGGCGGTGACGAAACGGGCGGTCCGGTCGTCGAGAGTAGCGAACCAGGCTTCGGTTTTTTCGGCGTAAGGCTGCAACTGGCGCCACAACGCGGGGTCGGGCGGCAGCAGGAGGCAAAGCTTCAAGATGCGGCTGTTCATCTCGCCTTCCTCCCGGATGCGGAGAGTGGTGAAGCCGGCGGCGAGTTCCCGCTCGAAGCGGAAAAAAGTCTCCGGATCGCCGGCCTCGAGGAGGGCCACGCCATAGGACTGATAGTCGAGGGTGGACTGGCGGATGTAATCGAAGCGGTTGATCTGGTTGAGGACGGCGTAGCGGTCCGCGCACTCCCGCCAGCGGCGCTGGATCGCCATCCATTCGCCCACCATGCGAAACGCGACCATGCCGTCGAAGGTGGGCCGGGCGAGAGGGAGCTTGATTTCGCGGAGGAGGCGGTCGGCGTCCTCGAATTTTCCCTCGCGGGCGAAAAACACGGCCTGGGTCAACTTCTCCGCCTCCCTGCCTTCATCCAGGAGGACGGTCTGCCGGCGCAGGATCTCGCGCTCGCGGAGCCAGAGCCAGGTGGAGGTGCCGAGGCCGGCGACCAAGGCGACGGTCACGGCGGCCGCGGCGGCGAAGACGAGGCGGTTTCGCCGCACGAGTTTGCGCAGCCGATAGAGGCGGCTGCAGGGACGGGCCTCGACGGGTTCGTCGCGAAGACACCGGCGGAGGTCGGCGGCGAGGTCGTTGACGGTGGCGTAGCGTCGGCGGGGATCTTTTTCGAGGGTCTTGAGCACGATCCAATCCAACTCGCCACGGAGCGCGCCGAGCAGCCGCGCAGGCTCGCTCTGCCGGCAGGCGGCGATCGCGGCGAGCTCGGCGGCGGGAAGCGAGCGAAGCAAGGCGGAGGGGGCGGGCGGCTCTTCTTCGCGCAGGATGCGCCGCATGCCCTCGAGGCCGTTTGCGAGGAGCCGTTCCCGGTCGAAGGGCGGCCGGCCAGTCAGCAGTTCGTGGAGCAAGGCGCCAAGGCCGTAGATATCGCTCCGGGTGTCGACATCGGGCCGGCCGGCCTCCGCCTGCTCGGGGCTCATGTAGGCGGGGGTGCCGATGAAGGGTTCGCACACCGTGAACGTGGCGTCGCCGGCGGGGTGTCCCTCGATGGCCTTGGCGATGCCGAAATCGATCACCTTGGGCACGGGGCCATGGTCCTGCGGGTCGACCAGGATGTTCGAGGGTTTGATGTCGCGATGCAGGATGCCCTTCTGGTGGGCGTGCTGGATGGCGAGGCAGACCTGGAGGAACAGCTCGAGGCGCGCGGAGGTGTCGAGGCGATGCCGGTCGCAGTGCTCGGTGATGCGGACGCCGGGCACCCATTCCATGACGAAGTAGGGCCGGCCGCTATCCGTGGCGCCCGCGTCGAGCACCTGCGCGACGTGGGGGTGGTTCATCAGCGCGAGGGCCTGCCGTTCCATTTCGAAGCGGGCGATCACGCGTTCGGTGTCCATGCCGAGGCGGATAATCTTGAGGGCCACGCGCCGCCTTACGGGTTCCTGTTGCTCGGCGAGGTAGACGATGCCGCAGCCGCCCTCGCCGAGGCGCCGGAGGAGCCGGTAGCGGCCGATGCACATCCCGGCCTCGGCAAGCGGCTCGGCCGTCGCCGGAGGCAGTCGCCGGGCGGCGGTTTCCGGAGGCCGGGCCTGGTGGGGATTGAGGTCGAAGAAGCGTCCGGCCAGGGCGTCGGCGGCCAGGAGCTGTTCGAGGCGCGCCGCGAGGGCTGGATCACCGTGGCAGGCTTGGGCGAGGAAGCGCCGGCGGAGTTCCGGATCGGCCAGGCCGAGGGCGGCATCGAACAGGGCCTTCTCGAGCTCCCTGGGCGGGGGGCGTGCGCGTTCGGAAATCATGGGGCGTCCGGGCGGAGGCGCGGGATGCCGTCCCGGCGCATCAATTGGAGCAGACAAGCGCGGGCATAGGCCCACTGGCGTTCCACGGTGCGTTCGGTGACGTCGAGCGTCTCGGCGATCTCCCGGTTGGTGAAGCCACCGAAGAATTTAAGCGTCACGATCCGCGCGCTCTCGGGATCCTGGCGTTCCAGCAGATCGAGCGTTTCGTGCACCAGGACGATACGGTCCTCCGGACTGGAGGCCGTGAGAGCGAGGTCGTCGAGACCCAGGCGTTCGAGCCCGCCGCCGGCCCGGAGGCTGGAACGCTGGCGGGCGCGATCGACGAGGATACGCCGCATGGCGAGGGCGGCGACGCGGAAAAAGTGGGCGCGGTCGTTCCAGCGCCGGCCGCCCTCGCCCGACAGCCGCAGCCAGGCTTCGTGGACCAGCGCGGTCGGCTGCAGGGTCTGGCCGGGATCTTCGCGCGCCAGCCGGAGCGAGGCGAGGTGGCGGAGTTCGTCGTAGACCAGGGGCAGCAGGTCCTCGGAGGAGGAGCTTTCCCCGCCGCCGACGGCCTCCAGCAGCAGGGTGACGTCGCTCATGCTCGTTTTCCGGCCGGCGTGAAGCCGGCCCGGGCCGGCTTCGCGCGAGGCTCAGTAGAAGTCCACGCAATCGACGCTGTAGCCGGGGCTGAGGTAGCCGGTGCCCGCGGTGCCGGAGATGGGAACGATCGTGAGGGTGTTGGTGCCGACGATCAGCGCGCTGGAGGGGACGCTGAAGGTATAGGTGACGTTGTTGCCGCGGTAGGTGCCGACGGTGAGGGTGCGGGTGGAAGGCTGGCTGGAGGCGGAGGGGTTGGACGAGGTCCAGGAGTTGACGGTGATCTTCGGACGGGCGCCGGAATAGGCGCAGGTGAGGCCGATGCGCACGGTGCGGGCGGCGGCGGCCTGGGCGGCGGTGAGGGTGAACTGGACGGCCTGGCTGCCGTTCACGTCCTTCCACTGATAGCAGGGGAAGTTGGAGTTGCTGCTCGTGCCGACGACGAAGGTGCCGGGCGACCAGGACGAGAGCCGGACGTCGGAGGGATGCATGGTCGTAATGGAAGCGCCATTACGGAACTCGGCGGGGGAGCCATCCCAGTTGCCGATGCGCCAGATGGGGGTGACGGAGCTGGGGTCGCCGGTGACGGTGAAGGAGTTCATCGCCAGCGTGCCGCCGGCGGTGACCGTCACGCTGCGGGTGTCGACGGCGAGTTCGTTCTTGTACACCGTCATGGTGTAGGTGCCGGGGCGCATGCCGGTGCAGTTGAAGTAACCGTTGGATGCGGCCGCGGCGGTCCAGTATTGGGCGGTGGAGTTGGCGAAGCCGACGGTGTAGGCGTAGTTCGTGTCGCGCCCGTTGATGCCGACGCCCGTGACCCGGCCGCGGCCGGAGGGGGCGAGGTAGCCGGAAAGGCCCATGTTGGCGAACCACGAGGTGTCGATCGAGGTGGAGGGGGCGCCGCCGGTCGTGAAAACGACGGTGTAGGCGTTGAGGAGGTTGAAGCGATACGCCTCGGTCTGGGCCTCGCCGTAGTTCACGATGTAGGTGATCTCCTGGTCGGAGCCGCACTGGTTGAGGAGGCAGCGGTAGAAGGG
>CBINGR010000121.1:0-7388 GCA_966250295.1 uncultured Akkermansia sp.
CGCAAGACCGCCGTCGCCCGCGTCCGTATCACCGAAGGCACCGGCAAGCTGACCGCCAACGGCCGCACCTTCGACGACTATTTCTCCCACGAGAATTTCGCCAAGCAAGCCTACGTTCCCCTCCTCACCGTCGAGCTGAAGGACAAGATCGATGTGACCGCCAACGTCGATGGCGGCGGCGTCGCCGGCCAGGCCGGTGCGGTGGCTCATGGCATCGCCCGTGCCCTCCAGCGTTTTAACCCGGAGCTCCGCGCGGCCCTCAAGAAGGCCGGTCACCTCAAGCGCGATCCGCGCGAGAAGGAACGCAAGAAGCCCGGCCAGCCTGGCGCCCGCAAGCGCTTCCAGTTCTCCAAGCGCTAAGCGATTTTCTCCGTTTCGTCTTTTCTCTCTCAAAACCGCTCCCGCAAGGAGCGGTTTTTTTGTGCCTGAAGGGGCGGCGCTCCCCGGCCCCAGGCCGGTCAAAGGGTCGCCTGTTCGGCCTCGCGCGCGAGCAGCCAGAGCAGGTCGGACACGCGGTTGAGGTAGGATAAGAGGAGCGGGCGCGGTTTGCGTCCACACGCTGCAGGCAGGCCGGCGACCCGGCGTTCGGCGCGACGCGCCGTGACGCGTGCCTGATCGAACGCCGCTGCCAGCGGCGTGGCACCGGGCGTAGCCCAGCCGTCGAACCGCAGGCCGCGCGTCTCCAGCGCTCCGGCGGCCGTATCGACGCGGGCGAGCGCGGATTCGTCGAGTTTCGAGAAATTCGAAACGAGGTAGCGGGGCATGTCCTCCTCCGCGCAGGCCAGTTCCCCCATAAGGGCGACGAGGTCCTTTTGCAGGGGCAAGATCACGCGCTCGGAGGCGCCGGCCGCGCGCGCGAGGCCCAACGCGACATTGAGCTCGTCGCAGGCCCCGACCGCCTCGACCTGCGGATGATCCTTTGTCACACGCCGGCCATAGAGCAGGCTGGTGCTGCCATCATCGCCAGTGCGGGTACTGATGCTCATGAACGAACGCTCGCGCCGGCCCCGGATCGAGGCAAGCGGCGCGGGAAGCGGCTCCGCGGATCGTCTCAGGTCAGCCGGCGGGCCGCTGCCTGGGCGCGGAGGCAGAGCTCGGCGGCCTTGAAGGCGTGGCGCTGCGTCATGGCTTTCTCGGTGCGGTTCAAGCAGTCGAGGATCAGCTCGCCGAAGAAGCGGAAACCCACCTGGCCGGCGACGTTGAGGTGATGCTCGCCCTTTTCATCGACGAGAAAGACGTGGTCGCCTGTCCGCTCTCGGCCGATGTCCACGTATTTGCGCAGCTCGATGTAGCCCTTGGTGCCGAGGATGGTCATGCGGCCATCGCCCCAGGTACTCAGGCCGGGGGGCGTAAACCAGTCGACGCGGACGTAGTTGGTCGTGCCGTTGTCGCCGACGAGGTTGGCCTCGCCGAAGTCCTCGAGTTCGGGCGTGGTCGGGTTGCCGTAGTTGGCCACCGCGGCGTGGACGACGGTGGCGTCGGTCGCGCCCGTGAAGGTGAGGAACTGCTCGAACTGGTGGCTGCCGATGTCGCAGAGAATGCCGCCGTACTGTTCTTTCCTGAAGAACCAGTCCGGACGGTCGGGACCGAGGCGGTGCGGGCCGAGGCCGATGACTTGGAGCACGCGACCGATGGCACCCTGGCGAACGAGATCGGTGGCGTACATGGCGGACTCCACGTGAAGGCGTTCGCTGAAATAGACTGCGTACTTGCGACCGGTGCGGGCCACGACGGCCTTGGCCTGATCGAGCTGGTCGAGCGTGGTGAAGGGAGTTTTGTCCGTGAAGTAGTCCTTGCCGGCTTCCATGACGCGGCAGCCGAGCGCGCCGCGCAGGTTGGGGATGGCGGCGGCGGCGACGAGCTGGACCGCCGGGTCATTCAGGATCTCGTCGAGCGAGCGGGCGGCTTGCACGCCAGGGTAGCACTGCTGAAAAGCGGCGACCTTGGCCGGGTCGGCGTCATAGACCCACCTGAGCTGCGCGCCCGCCTCGACGAGCCCGTTGCACTGGCCGTAGATGTGTCCGTGGTCGAGGTGCGCAGCGGCGAAGATGAATTCGCCGGGCTTCACCACCGGGCGGGGTTTGCCCTGCGGGGCGTAGTTCATGCCGTCGGATTTTTGGCTCATGGAAAAGAGGGGTGGATATCCGACGCTAGGACTGGCGGACAGGCTGCCTGAACGGGCGCGGCCTGCAAACAGTCGCCCAGCCGCACGAATGAGGTTCAGGCGGTGGGCGGCTGCGGTTTTCCCGTCTCGGCCTTGGTCTGGGCGGCGAGCGCGGCGATGGCCCGTTCGAGGGGGCGGCGGGCGGCTTTTTCCATGCGGTCGATGAACAGGGTGCCGTTCAGGTGATCGACCTCGTGTTGGATGCAGCGTCCGAAAAGCCCGTTGCAGACGAGCGTGTGCGGAGAGCCTTGTGCGTCCTGAAAGGTGACACGGACGAGATCGGGCCGGGCGATTTCGCCCCGGATACCGGGGAAAGACAGGCAGCCCTCCTCGTAGAAAGTCCGGGCGGAGGGCAGGACTTCCACCTTGGGGTTGGCGATGACCATCGGCATGATGAGTTCGAGCGGCGTCTGGGCACCGTCGAGTTCCCAGGTAAAGGCCCGGTCGGTTTCGCGCAGGTCGATGACGCAAAGCTGAATCGCACGGCCGATCTGCTGGGCGGCGAGGCCTATGCCGCGCGCGTCGTGCATGGTGTCGATCATGTCGGCGGCGAGCTTCAGCAGGTCCGCGTCAAAGGTCGTCACGGGCGCGCCCTTCTGGCGGAGGACCGGGGCATTGTAGTGAACAATCGCAAGCGTCATGGGTCGATGGAGGAACGTAAAGTCGTCGAGAAGGGGGCAGCGTGGGTTTGCCACCTTTCCCCGCAAACCAATAGTGCCCCGCGCGATGATCGCCACCGCCCCAACCGAAAACCGCGCCGCGCGCGTCCGCCTCTGGTCCGGACTCGGGCTCGGCGCGGTGTTGCTGTTCGCGGCCTGGGCGGTGCCGGTGCATCTGCGTTCGCTCGCTCCCGCCTTGCTCGTGCGCGCCGGCGCGGGCACGCCCTCGCTGGCCGATTTGGTGGAGGCGCGGCTCGACGCCGCCCAGCCCGGCCCGGCCGAGCTGCTGATCGAGGGGGCCCGGGCCTCGACGCGAGAGGCGAGCGCGCTCGGCGCGATTACGGACATGGAGACGGCGCTGCGGAACTTCGCGCAGCGCGAGCCGACGTTGATGCCCTGGGGCGGCGAGGATCCGTTTTTGCTGCCGCTCGCCCGTCAGCCCGCCGCCCGGGCCGCGGCCGCGAAAGGCGAGAGCGCGCCGGTGCTGCGGTTTTTCGTGACCGCGGAATCGCGTGCCGCTTTGCGGACTTTCCTGGGCAACTCGCGTCTCGCGGCGGTGCGCGACACACTCGCGCTGGGGCAGTTGAAGGACACGGGGCGTTTCGTGCCCGCGACGCGCCCCGGCGGGCAAACTTACGAAGCCCTCGTGCTACTCGCGGCGCTGCTGCAGCAGGGGGAGCATCTGTCGTCGGCTTTCGCGCGAATCTGGCGCGAGGAGGCGCGCGCGGCGCTCGGCCGGGGGGAGTTGGGCGGGCTGGAGCCGATGTTTATCGATCTGCTCGCGCTGGGGCGCCGTTTGGACTGGCGCCAGCTCACCGAGATCGCCGGCCTGGTGGAGACGCGCGAGACTTGGGCGGAGCTCGGCCGCCTGGCCCGCTCCGGCGGCGAGCCGTTTTCGCTCTCCCTGGCCGCGATCGTGACCGACGGTTCGGCGGAGCGCCTGGTGCGTTTTCGCCGGGAGCACGTGGGCGACGCCGACGCGGACCTGCGGCTCGCGCTCGCTTCGGGGCAGGGCGCGGTGCGCCTCTTGCTGGAGCGTGGCGTGCCGGTAAACCGCCAGGGCGCGCCCGCACCCGGGCCGCTGGTAGGTTTCGCGCTCATTCATCCGGCCTGGGCGCTGGCGCTACGTTTCGCGCTTTGTGCGGCGGGGGCTTACCTGGTCCTGCGCGCGCTGGACCGGGGCCTGCCCGGAGGCGGCTCGGCGCGCGACGAGGTCTTTCATCTTCGCAGCGGCGTGCTCGCGCTCGTGGCGACCGGGGTTTTTGTGGTCGTCACCGAGCCTTACCTCGGCCGCGTCGCTCCCGCCCGCATCGAAGGCCTCACGCTGGCCATGCCCGTGCTGGCGAATCTGGCCGATCCCGAATCGCTCAAAACCGTAGTGCCCTCTTTCGCCATGGACATTCATTCAATCCTCGCCATCGCGCTTTTCGGCGCGCTCCAGATCGCGATGTATCTGGTCTGCCTCGCCAAGATCCGCGAAATCGCCGGGCAACCGCTCGCACCCCTCGTGAAGCTCCGCCTGATGGAGAACGAGGAAAATCTGTTCGACGGCGGGCTCTATCTCGGCATCGGCGGCACCGCCACCGCGCTGGTGCTGCAGGTGCTCGGCTTGGTGGAACCCAACCTCCTCGCCGCCTATTCCTCGAACCTGCTCGGCATCACCTGCGTCGCGTTGGTGAAGATCCGCCACGTGCGGCCGTTCAAGACCCAGCTCATTCTCGCCGCGCAGGAGGCCATCTCCGCCGGCGATCCGATCAGGGCACGCTGAGGCTCCGCCGCGATGAACCGTACCCTCCTCCTCATCCTCTGCGACTTCCTGCTGCTGACCTTGCTTGCGCTCACCCGCTGGGAAGACGCCAAGCCGGCGCCCGCCGCCGGCAAAGCGCCGGCGGCCTCGTCCGTCGTGCCCGGCGCGGGAGCGGCCACGCCGGAGCAGGACATGGTGGAGGTCATGAGACTTTCCCTCGAGGACGAGCAGGCGCGGCGCGACGAGATCGCGCGCAACCTTGCCCAGACCGAGGCCGCGCGCGCCGAGGCGGAAACGAAGAGCACGCAACTGGCGGAAAATCTGGCCCGGACCGAGCAGACGGCCGCGGAACTCGACAAGAATCTCGCGACCACCCGCGCCGCCGCCGACGCGGAGCGCGCGCGCAGCGACCAACTCGCGCGCGACCTGGCGGCGCGTGAAGCCGAGGCGAAGCGGCGCGAAGAGGAACTGGCGCGCGTCGCCTCCGCCGAGGCCGCCGCCCGCGCCCGCGCGGAGGAACTGGCCGTTTCCGTCGGCGTGGCGCAGCGGGAAAAGCAAATTCTCCAGGAGCAGACCGAGACTCTGCGCGCGGCCGTCGAGGCGGAGCGTGCCGAGCGCCAGCGCGTGCAGGCGACCACAACCGAGCTGGCCGCCGGCGTGGGCCAGATCGCGGAGCAGACCGGAGCCCTGACCAAGGAAATCCGCGAGGCGCGCCCGATCAACGCCAACACCTTATTCAACGATTTCCTCGCCCGCCGGATACGCGCGCAGTTCGTCGCCTCGCGCTCCACTTTCCTTGGCCCGGTGACGCGTAATCGCGACACCCGGACGGTGCTCGTGAACGATGGCAAGGACACTGTAGCCCTGCTCCACGTGGACGACACTCCGTTCGACTGGCGCGACGCCAACCAGCCTGATTGGGAGCGCCTGGCGCTCGTGCTCAGCCGGGAGCAGGGCGCGGTGCAGCCGGCGAAGCTGGAGTTCACCTCTCTCGATCCACGCGTGGCTGCGGTCCCGCTCAGCGCTGCGGAGGCCGGCCGCCTCGGCGGCGAGCCCTATCTGCTCGCGCTGGATCCCTTCAAATTCCCCGAGGCCGTGCTCATTAGCGCGGGAGGGGCCGGCTACGGGGAGCTACCCTTCAAGCTCGATCCGCGGAATCCGGGCTACGTTAAGGTGGATAACCGTCTGGTGCGAAGAATCTTTGGTGATTTTTCTCCTTCGCGCGGCGACCTGGTGCTGAGCAAGACGGGCGAACTCCTCGGCATCATGGTCACGGCCGACACCTGCGTTTTGGTCAGCAACTTTCTCCCGCAGCGCTCGCTCGCGCTGGGCGACGATCTCAAGGCCACGCCGACCGGCCCGGTCCTCGACGCCGTCGCCCGACGCTACCAGCAACTGCCCGCTGGCGTGAAATGAGCCGTCCGCGTCTCGCTCCCGATATCCTCTGGATCGTGGCCACGCAGTGGCGTGCGCAAGCCTGCGGCTACGCGGGCGACCCCAATGCGCGCACGCCCGCGCTCGATGCGCTGGCGGCCGCTCCCGCGACGGTAAACTACGCGGAAGCCGTGACGCCGCACCCCTTCGGCCCTTTCGCGCGGGCCGCACTCCTGACCGGCCGGCCTTCACCGGAAAACGGCCTGCGGGACTACTGGGATGCCTTGCCGCGCGAAGCAGACACCATCGCGCGACGGCTCGGCAAACGAGGCTATGCGACGGCATTTTTCGGCAAGTGGGGCGTGGGCGAGCGCGACCGCGCCATGCCGCTGGTGGGCGAAGCGGCGGCGAAGATCCTCGTGCCGCCGGAAGCGCGAGGCGGCTTTGGGCATTGGGTGGGCTTCGAGGGCGGGTTTCAACTGAACGATCCCTGGTTGCAGGGGGACAGGCGCGGCGGCGGCATGGCCCCCGGACAGGTGAGCGGTTATCAAAGCGAAGTGCTGGGGGACGAGGCGCTGGCCTGGCTGGCGCGGCCCGCGGAAGCGCCGCGTTTTACGATGGTGAGCCTGGAGGCGCCGCATCCACCGTATGCGGCGCCGACACCGACGGAGATCGTGCGGCCGCGGCCGGAGGAGATCATGCTGGCCCCGAACGTGCCCCGCGGCGGCGGGACCGAGGTTCGCGCGCGGCGTGAACTGGCGGGTTACTATGCGCACATCGCGGCGACGGACGCGGCGATCGGGCGGCTGCTGGCGGGGGTCACGACGGAGACCATCGTGGTCTTCACCTCGGTGCATGGCGACATGCACGGGGCGCACGGCTTGTTCCGCAAAGGCTGGCCGCACGAGGAAAGCATCCGGGTGCCGCTGTTGGTGCGCGGCGCGCCTCGGGCGGAGGTGGAGCGCCTTGATCCCAACGCACTGCTCCGGTCGAGCCCGCCGGAAAGCGCGTTGGGGTCGACGCGCTCCACCGGGGGAATACGTTCGGATGAGGCGGTGTCTCTTCTCGATTTACCGGCGATGGCCGAGGCTTGGAGCGGGGGGCGGGCGTGGACCTGTCCGCGGGAGTGCGCGGAAATTTCCATGCCCTCGGTCGTGGCGCTACCCGACCAATGCGATCGAGTGTGGAGCGGCTGGCGCTCAGCCAGGGAAAAACGCGTGTGGGGCCTGGATGGCGGGACCTGGGAACTGGGTGAAGGAGGGTTGCCGGGGAGCGGGGCTTTTTGCCAGGGCCTGTCTTCACAAACGGACATCGCAGGCGGTTGACCAACGCGCGGGCTGCGTCACGCTGCGCGCTTTTACGAAGCGCATGGCCACCTTCCTCATCGACATTCCCGTGCCCAGCATGGGAGCGACCGTAAACGAGCTGACCGTGATCGACCTCA
>CBINGR010000122.1:0-7087 GCA_966250295.1 uncultured Akkermansia sp.
GAAGCGAATCACTCCGCACCACCGAGGCGCTCCGGCTTCGCGTAGCCGCGGGAGGTGGCGACATGGCTGCGGCGCGTGAACGTGGCGGGAGGCGTGAAACCGGTTTCGACGTCGGAGAGGGATTCCAGCGCGGCCAAGAACCGGTCGCGGTCGAGGTCGCGGCCGGTGTTTTTCAGCCCTTCCAGCAGCAGACGCGCGGAGCCCAGGAGGACGAGTTGGAGATCGCGTTCCTCCGCGGGCAGGTGATGGCGGCGAACGAAGGCCAGATAGTCCTCCACGGCCTGTGGGGACATCTCGCCTCCGACCGGTTCTCGCTTCGGGCCGGCCGGAAACAGCGCAAAGAGCCAGCGCTCCTGCGGGGGCGTGGCACCGGGGGCATGGCCGGCGACGAGCACGGGGACTTCGTTCCGTGCGAGGGCAAGGGGGACGGCGAGGTCGGCTTTGCCCTCTCCGGCGGTGATGGCGGCGAAGACCGGGGGCGTGTCTTCGCCAAGCGCGAGCGGTTTCACCAGGCGGCGGAAGACGCCACCGGCGGCGTTTACCTCGGCGGCCCAGGCTTCGAGCACCTTGCCCGCCACGATCGCGGACATGCCGGCGGGGGCGTGCCAGCCGAGCAGAATCGTGTCGTCGTTTACGCCCGGGACAGCACGTTGGCCGATTTGTCGGAGGTAGGCGGCGAGATCGGCGGATTCCTGCGGCGTGAGCGAATAACGAGGCATGGCCGTGGCCAGCGCCTGGCCGGAAGAATCGAGGCCACGGGTAAGCGCCTGGTGGAAGCTGGCCTCGTCGTAGGCAGCGCGGCGGCGGCCGTCGGCCCGGGTGGCGCCGTAGGGTGTGTCCAACTGATCCCAGGCGATCGGCGGCACGGTGAGGCCGCCCTCGGTGCGGCCGCGGCCGTCGGGGCCATGGCAGTTCAGGCAGGCGGCGAAGGCCTTCGGCAGGGGAACGCCGTCCGCGCCGGCGAAGGCGGGAACCCGCCGGCCTTCGGTGCCGGTGCCTCGTTCGTAGAGCTGGCGTCCGCGCTCGGCGGAAGGCGGAGGCGCGGGGTCCGCGAGCAGGCGGGCCAGGCCGCAAAAGATTCCCAGGAGAAGCAGCGGAGGCCGGGGCGACATGCGCGAACGACGGCGGATTTCAGCCGCGGTCGGCGACCACGCTTTCGACGATCTCGAGCACCTGCTCGGGCGGAGCCAGGCCGAAGGCCTTCTTCCAAAGCCCAGTCGGTTCGTTGCCGATGATGAGGATGTTGGAGTGCGCTTCGCGGGTATCGACGTATTGGCCGAGGCGTTTCAGCACGGTATCGATATTGGCCTTGTCGCCGGTGAGAAAATGCCAGCCGGGTTTGGCGCCGACGTGTTTGGCGTAGCCCGAGAGTTTTTCCGGCGTGTCGTTGACCGGATCTACGGTGATGGAGATGAGCGTGACGTCGCGGCCGACGCGGTCGCCCAGCTTGGCCTGCACCTCGGCGAAACGTTCGGTGAGGATCGGGCAGACGCCGCCACAGTCGGCGAAGATGGTGTTGATCACCACGATGTGACCCTTGAGGAGATCGGTGTAGAAACGCAGGGTCTTGCCGTTCTGGTCGATCAGCGGCACGTCGGGAAAATAGCGGCCGGCGGCGGCGGACGGTTCGGGGGCGGGTCCGGGCGCCGCCTCCGGAGGCGGCGCGGGCGAAGAAGCCGCGGCGGGAGTTTTATCCTCGGCGAGCGCGCGCAGGGTGTCGGCGAGGGTTGCGGCCGGGGCGGAGCCGCTCACGCGTTTCCACGCGCCGGTCGTTTCGTTCCCGAGGAGGAAGGTGGAGGAGTGGAGGTTGATGTCGGGAGTGTAGGCCTGCAGGGCCTTGAGCAGGGTCTCGATTTCGCGGCGTGGGCCGGTGAGGAGGCTCCAGCCGGGCGCGGGGCCGAAGTTTTCACTCCAGGCGCGCAGGCGCTCGGGCGTGTCGGTTTCGGGATCGATGCTGATCGAAAGGACGCGGAAATCGGTCTGGCCGTCGGCGGCCAGCTTCCGGGCGAGCGCGGCCGAAGCGGCGCCGAGTTGGGGGCAGATGGTGGTGCAACTCGTGAAGATGAAATTCACCGCGACGACGCGGCCCTGCACGAGGTCGTGGTGGAAGTTCACCGCGCGTCCGTTCTGATCGCGAAGCGCGACGTCGGGAATCGTGGTCACGGCGGCCCGGGCGGCGGGGAGCAGGAGGAGAAGAAGGACGAACAGGCGGAGCATGGCGGGGCGAGAATCAGGGGGCGGCGGCCTCCTGCACAAGAACCGGGGCGGCGGTGCGCTCCAAGCCGAGCGAAGGCGAGGCGGCGTAGAAGTAGTAGAGCCCGGCCTCGGGCGGGGTGAAGTCGCAGGAGAAGCTGCCGTCGCCGGGTCGGGTGACGGCGAGGCGGGAATGCCAGGCGCCCGGGGCGAGCATGGCGAGGACGGTGAGATCGGCGGGAACCTCTCCCGCGGGCGAAAGCCGGAAGGCCAGGCGGGCGGGCGAGCCGGCGACGAGTTTTGCCGTACCGAGCGGTTCGAAGCGCGGCGGCGCGCGGCGGGCGGGGGAAGCCGAGGGGGGCTCGTCGAGATGGAGGGCGAGGCACTGGGCGATGCGGGGCGCGTCGAGGAAAAAAACCGCGTCGTAGTCGCCGGCGGCGGGGAGCCGGACCGCGCTTTCGTAGATGCCCGGAGCGACCTCGCGCAGGCTGCGGTCCACGACCAGGACGGCGCGGGGCTGGCGGTCGTAGTTGCCGAAGTTGCCCATGGGTGCGGCCATGCCCGGCATATAGTAGTAGATCGCCTTGTCGGCGGGATTGGCGACGACGACCGCACTTTCGCCGGAGGCGGGCACGATGCTGTCGGCGGGGCTGCTGCGCTCGCCGAAGGGAGCTTCGCCGCCGGTGAATTCCGCGACCGGCAGGGCGCGACCCTCGCGGCCGAGCTCCTTCAGCGGGATCATGCCGACATTGGCGGTCCCGCGTCGGCGAACGAAGGCCAGCTCGCCGGAGAACGCGAACTGCTCGGGGGCATGGGAAATCGCGGCGCGCTGGACGAGCCGGTTGGTCGCGGCGTCGAACACCAGCACGAGATCCCGCGAAGGTACCGCGACCAGGCCGAGGCGCTCGCCGGGCGCGAACTTCACCTCGCCGAGGCCGGGTTCCGCGGCGATGCGGGCAACGACGGGGTTCGGACTCGCCGGGTCGATGACCACCAGGGCTCCGGCGGCCGGATCGGCGAGGTAGAGGGCCTGGCCGGCCTGCGACCAGGCTGCGCCGGCGGGCACGCCGTCGAGGGCGATTTGCCGGGTTTTTTCGAGCGTGCGAACGTCGACAAGATTCACCGCGGGGATGGCGGCGCCGGTGAGGAAGGCGGTGCGGCTGTCGTCCGAAAAAACGATCTCCCGCACGCCGCCTTCCTGGGGGAGGCGGCGGACGAGAGTGGCGCGGGCGACGTCGATGACGACGGCACCGGTGGCGGTGGCGACCCAGGCAAAGTGGCCGTCGGGTTGGAAGGCGACGCGGCTGGGCGGAGAGCCCGTATCGAGCAGGGCGGACATCTTCCAGGCAGACGGATCGATGACCGCGATCTGGGAGGTGGAGGGGATGGAGACAAAAAGCCGCGAGTTGTCCGGAGCGAGCGCCCAGTCGGCGCCGGGGCCGGGCAGGGAGATCATGGCGAGCAACTTGGTGCCGCCGAAGCCGAAGAGCGGATCGACGACGGTGAGGGTGGCGTCGTCGTTAAGGGCGAGAACCTGGAAGGTGTTCAGATCGAGGTCAGCTTTGGAAAAAATGCTGCCGCCGAGAAGCTCGCGCACCTTCTCGGCGCAGGTTTGCGGGCGGGCGTCCGGTTGCTGAGAGCGGCGGCTGAGCCAGGCTGCGGGGCGCAGTTTGCGGAGGGGCTGGCCGGTGGTGGTGTCGGTAATGGAAAAACGGGCGCGGGCGAAGTCGCCGGCTTGGGGCGGCGCGGCGGATTCCCCTGCACCGGAGGCCGGCAGGAGGGTGAACTCGACCGCGACGCCCTCGTGTTCGAAGCGGCCGGCGGGCGGCGAAGGCGCGGCGAACGCGGCGGCGCAGAGGAGCGCCGCCGCGAGGATAACGACCCGGCGGAGGCCGGGGAGCCGGGAAGAAACCGTCACGGCTTGGCGGGCGCCGGAGCGGAGGAGGGTTTGTCGCCGCGGGTGGGCAGGGACTTGCCGCGGTTCAGGTAACGGCGGGCCACCGGGGAGTCGGCCGGCGCGGGCGCGGCGGGCTTGGCCGTGACCATTGGCGGGGTGACGGTGAGGGCGGACTTCACCGGAGCGGCGCCCGGCGCGGGCGAGACGCGGAAGATGCCCCAGGTGCCGGCCGCAAAATCGCCGCCGCCGAGCAAGGTGACGAGGGAGCGGTAGAGGTAGTCGCCGGGCGTCTTGTGCTCGCCGCCTGCGCTCGGGAGTACCACCTCGAAGCGATTGCGCGCGCCGTGGCCGCCGCGAGTGCCGAAGTATTGGGAGAGCGGATTGTCGGCGATGACGTGGCTGTCCGCGGCGTAGGGCTCCTCCTGGAAGACATGGCCGTCGATGGTGAGCGTTTCGCCGTCGATGCCCTGGCCGCTGGCGGGGTGGAGCATACGGAAACGGACTTCGGAGCCGGCGACGGCGGTGTAGATCGGCGTCTGCGGATCGGCTCCGACGAGCGAGTTGGCGGTGGCCTGGGTCACGTCGGTGGTCTGGCCCACCTGTCCGGAGAAACGATAGTAGGACATGGGTTCGGTCCGGTAGTTGATCGCCCGGGTGGTCACGCCCGGCTGGAGGGGCAGGTCGTCGGAGAAGATCGCGACGAAATCGCGGAAAGTACCGCCGTCGGCCTTGGTGACGGTGGCGGCTGCGCGCATGTTCTCGTCCTCGACCCAGGTCGAGCCGGCGGGCTCGATCACGAGGCCGCCGACGAGCCCGAGGGTATGCTGGACCAGCGGGTCGGCGGGGTTGAGGCAGATGCCGCCGAGCTCGACCGGGGTGGTTTTGAGCGCCCCGTTTTCCCAGGCGAGGGTGCCGGCGTACCAGTAGATGGGGGCGGAGGTCTGGCCAGGGGCGACGGTGACCGTGGGATTGAAGCCGACGTTCACGCCGTTGGCCTGGGTGATGTCGTAACCGACCACCTGAGGATTGAGGCCGACGAGAGTCGAGGCAGCCATCGTGATCGTGGGAAGGGGCGCGGCGCCGAAGGGCGTGAGCGCATCGCCCTGGCTGGTGAAGGCCGCCTGCTGGGGATCGAAGGCATTCGTCAGCGTGAGCTCGATCCATTCGCCGGCGGCGGCACGGAGGACGAGCGGTTCGACCGGCACGCCGGGCTTGAGCTTGCCCATGGCATCGGGCGAGGTGAGATCCTCGGCGCGCACGTAGAGCAAGGCGTCGGGCAGGTTGATGTTGGATGCCGTCGTGGCCGGAGGCACCACGGCCGTGCGGCTGTTCAGCACGAGCGGGCCGCCGAGCGCCTGCTGCGCGGTGGTGGCGACGACGTGGAAGCGGCGGATCTTCGCGCCGGGGGGAGGCTGGATCGCGGCGACGGCGGGCTGGGCAGGGGGGATGTTGTTGGGAAGCGGGACGAGCTGATCGACTTTTTGCTCATAGGCTCGCATGAGGCCCCAGACCCCCGTCGTGATGCCGTCGGAGCCGGCGCTCGGGCTGTAGAGGTAGTCGGCGAAGGGCTTGGGCGTGGCGGCGGTCGCGGCCGGGAGGTCGAAGAGCATTTCGTAGTGCTCGGAGATGCCCATCGGCTGGTTGTTGCGGAAGCCGGTGTTGGACGACCCGGGTTCGTAGAGCCACTTCACGCCGTCCATGCTGAAGAAGTGGGCGTTGTGGTGGGCGCCGACGAGCGTGCGGACCTGGATCCTGTCGCCGGCGTAGGCACGAAGAACCGGGGTGTAGGGGTCGGTCGGTTGAACCAGCGCATTATCCACGACCTGAGCGGTGGTGGGAGCGTTAAGGGTGGGCGCGAGATTGGCCGGGAACTTGAAGCCCTGCGGGTCGGCCGGGTTGATGGGCGTGCCGGGCGTGGGCTGGATGTTCAGCGCAGGGTCGGCGCGGACGATCGACGCATAGGCGTAGGCGAGATCGCCGGCCTGGCCCGCGGCGGGTTTGCCGGCCACGGGATCCCAGGTGCGGGGCGGGATGGGTTCGGCGCGGTAGTTGAGCGAGAAAGTGCCGGGGGGCACGCCGCCGAAAGCGCTGATGAGGGTGGGGTAGGGGGCGCCGCTGTTGGCGTTGTTGGTATCGGGCGGGGGCGGGTTGATGGCATAGGCGGGCGAGGACCAGCTATGCGGCGGGTTCACCGGGAAAGCCTGGAGCGTGCCGGCCGCGGGCGAAGAGGCGGCGGGGGGAGGCAGGAGCCGGTAATCGTCGTCTACGCCAGGGGCGGTGGAACTGGTGAGCAGCCATTCGCTCTTCTTCTCGTCGTAGGCGAGTTTCGCGTCTGGCGAGAGCGTGACGCCGTTACTGGAGAAAAGGGCTCGCACGTCGGCCGGCACGCGGCCGGGTTTGAGCGTGGGGAAAACGGCGGTGAAGAGCGGCGCGGTCGGCTTGCCCGGTTTGGAGGGGCTGGCCGCGGTGTAGGCGAGCTGGAAGTCGCCGAACTCAAGCGCGAATTCGCGGTAGCTGTCGGCGGGGTTGGCGGTGACGATGTTCGCCTGCCAACTGGTGGGGCCGCCATCCTGGCGCGTCTTCGTATCGTAGAGCAGCCCGCCGGAAATGGGATCGTACCACTTGGAGCCCTCGGGCTCGACGAGGAGGCCGCCGTAGAGGCCGACCTGCTGGTGGGTGGAGGGGCCGAAGTGGTCGTGGGTGAAAACGGTGCGGAGAGTGCGGTCCTCGCCGAGGTTGTTTTCGACCGGGTCGGTGTCCCAGCGCTGGATGGTGGTCTGGGCGCCGCGCCAATCCTGGCCGGCGGGGGCCTCGCCGAAAACGGCGGGGGCGGGCCTGGCCTCGAGCTTGCGCTGCCTCCGGCCCTTGAACTGGGTCCTGGGGTCGAAGCTGTAGAGGCCGCCGGAGAGGTTGATGGCGTCGATGCGGCCGCGGACCTCGTCGGGGCTGAAGGTGCCGTCCTCGTAGTTGAAGCCGTTGCCGGCGCCGTCGGAGGCG
>CBINGR010000123.1:0-7042 GCA_966250295.1 uncultured Akkermansia sp.
GAAGGCCTCGACGTTTTCCTTGGTCACCTGGGTGAGCGGGTCGATGACGATCGGGTTGGCGGGCTCTTTCTTGTTGATGATCTTCTCGAGGAGAATCTCGACGGACTTGTAGCCCCAGCCATAGCAATCCTGGGCGTAGAGGGTGTCGACATGGCCGGAGCGGAGGTAGTTCAGCTGGGCGGGAAGCGCGTCGCAGGAGACGACCTTGACGGAGCCGGGGGCCCACTTGAGGGCGTCGGCCGTGAAGAGGGGCCAGCCGCCGATGAAGGCCCAGCCCTGGATGCCGGGATTGGCGTTCTGGGCGGAGGCGACGGCCTCGGCGGACTTTTCCGGGGTCTCGACGTGGTAGAAGGCCGCCGGGTCGTTGAGCTTCATGTTGGGGTACTTGGCGAGGGCCTCGCGAGCGCCGGCGACGCGCTTCTGGAGATTGGGAGCGCTCTGGTTGCCGCCGAGAATGGCGATGGTGCCTTTCTCGCCCATCACGCGGGCAAGCTCGTCGACGATGCGGGCGCCGCAGGAGGCGTCATCGGTGCCGTAGTAGGCGAAACGCTTGCTGGCCGGCGCGTCGGAATCGAAGCACATCACGGCGATGCCCCTGTCCACGGCCTTGTCGATGGAGGGGGTGACCGTGTTGGCCTCGGAGCAGGAAACGGAGATGCCGTCGGCGCCGCGGCGGGTGAGCGCCTCAATGGCCTCGGCCTGCTTGGTGGCGTCCTCGTCGTTGGGAGTGCGGATCTCGACCTCGATCTTCACGCCGTATTTCGCGCCAAGCTCGCGGGCGGCATCGCGGGCGCCGGCGTGGGCAGCCTGGAAGACGTCGTTGGTCTGGCTCTTGCCGATAAAGCCGATAAGGACGGTGCGCTCGGCGGGAGCGGCGCCGCCCGCAGCGGGCGTTTCGGCTTTTTTCGAGCAGGCAGTGAACGCAAGCAGCGCGGTGGCGACGAGCGCGAGGGAACCGAGGAGGCGGGGTGTTTTCATGGGAGAAAGGAAACGGATGGAAACGGAAGGATTAAGAAGAGGAAAGATCACCGGGCCGCGCGGCGGGCACGGAGGTAAAGGCTGAGGCGGTCGAGCGAGACGGCGACCACGATGGCCAGGCCGATGATGACGAGCCGGTATTCCTGCGCCATTCGGAGGATGATGATTCCGTTCTCGATGAGGGCGATGATCAGCGTGCCGAGGAGCGCGCCGAGCGCGGTGCCGCGCCCGCCGATGAGGCTGGCCCCGCCGACGACGGCAGAGGCGATGACGGTGAGCTCGTAGCCCGTACCGGTGCTGGTGGAGGCGGTCCCGAAGCGGCCGAGCGAAACCATGCCGGCGATGCCGGCCGCGGCGCCGGCAAGGGCGTAGGTACGCAGCTTGATGCGGTTGACGCGCAGGCCGCTGAAACGCGCGGCTTCCTCGTTGCCGCCGATCGCGTAGGTCTCGCGGCCCGCGATCATGTAGCGCAGGTAGAACCAGCCGAAGGCCACGCAGAGGAGCATAATGACGAGCGGCATGAGCTGCTGGCCGAAAAACTCGAGGCGCATGAAGTCCGTGGTAAAGGCCGCCGGAAGGCGCTTGCCGGCGGCGGGAAGGGTCTTTTCCGCGGGCAGCACGTTGGCCAGACCGCGGAAGATGCTCATGGTGCCGAGCGTGACGATGAAGGGATGAAGGTTGAGGCCGACCACCAGCGCGCCGTTGATCAGGCCGCAGACCAGGCCGATGCCCACGGGGACGAGAACGGCGAGCGGCAATACCTGCCAGGCGGACGCATCGGCGGGGAGGGTTTGAAGAGCCGCCGCGCCACCGAGCGCGGAGAGGGCCATCACGGAACCGACGGAGATGTCGATGCCGCCGGTGATGATGACGATGGTCAGCCCCACCGCCATGATGGCGTAGTAGGACATCGGGGTGGCGATGCCGTCCACCAGGTTGTCGGGATTGAGAAAGGTGTTGGGCCGCCCGGCCGCGGCGTCGTGCCACCCGTAGATACCGAGGATCGCGCCGAGCAGCAGCACAACCAGCGCCAGACCCATTTCCTGGGCGAGGCTGCCGCGGGCGGGCCGCTTGGACGCGGCCGATTCCGGGGCGGGAGAAGACGGAGGATTCGACATGGAGGAAGAAAAGTTTGCGAATAACGCGGCTCAGGGACGACCGCGCCCGCCGACGAGAGGCTCGCCGACATCGCCGGGAAGAAATGCGGGCGTCAAGGGATCCATGGGGAGAATCGCTCCGTCTTCGTTGAACTGCATGCGTACGAGACAGGTCTCGCGCTTGTAGCCGCCGCCACCGGGAACCGCGTGGCGATGGTAGGCGACATACCAACGATCGGTGCCGGGGACCTTGACCACGCTGTGGTGCGCGGTCCCTTTCACGGGACCGTTCTTCCGGAGCACGATGAAGTTTTTCTCCGGCGAGACGACCGGGCCGAAGGGCGAATCCGCCACGCCCCAGCCGACGCGGTAGTCGGGGCTGCGTGCATCGTCGATCGACCACATGAAATAGTATTTGTCGCCGCGCTTGAAGACCACGATGCCCTCTCGGAATTCCTTGAGCGTAATCTCGGTGGGCGGCCCATCGAAAGAGATCATGTCGCGGTTAAGCTTATAAACGGTGGGGATGCCGTTGCCGAAATAAAGGTAGGCCTGGCCATCGTCGTCGATGAATGCGTGGGGATCGATGCTGAAGGTCTTGATCTTGGCGTCCTCGATCAGCGGATGACCAAGCGCGTCGCGGAAAGGCCCGACCGGGCTGTCGCCGACGGCTACGCCAATGTTATGGTCGGCGCAGAAGTAGAAGTAGTATTTGCCGTCGCGCTCGATGCAGTCGGGCGCCCAGGCCTTGTTGTCGGACCAGCTTATGTCCTTGGTGAGATCGAGAAAGACGCCCTCCTTTTTCCAATCGACGAGGTTCTTCGAGGACCAGACGGCAAACTCGGTGGTATTCCAGTAAGGCCGGTCGGAGGTCGGGTAAATGTAGTAGGTGTCGCCGAAGACGCGGATCGCGGGATCGGCGGTGAAACCGGGCAGGGCCGGCGCCGGCGCGATGGCGGCGGATTCGCGGCGAAGATTTTCCACCAAGGCGGCCGGGGCGGCGAAAATCGAACCGTGACGCTGGCCGTCGACGACCGAGGCGGTCTTGGTGACGTCCTTCCAAGTCTTCCAGTCGCGAGTTTCGCGCACGCCGTAGCGGTGGTTGCTGTAGTAATCGAAATAAACCAAAACGCGGTCGCCTACGGCGACGAGAGCCGGTCCTTCGGCCTTTTCCTTGGTCACGACGGCCTCCGGCAGGAGGTTGTAGGGCCCCAGCGGATGATTGGCGGCGGCGACGTGGATCGCGCCCCAGACGCCCTTTTGCGAATCATCGGTTTCCTTGAAGACGAGATGGTATTTCCCATCTGTGAAGATCAGCGTGGAATCGATGTTGTCGAAGCCGGGATCAAAGAGAACCTTCGGGTCGGTAAAAGTCTCGAAGTCTTTGGTAAGCGTGTAGTAGGCCCGATGCCTGGGCTTGGCCTCGCCGGAATGCAACACCGCGGAGGACCAGATAACGAGATAGTCGCCGGTGTCGGCGAGACGATAGAGCTCGGGCGCCCAACAAGTCTGTGTACCGGAAACTGCGCTCATGAGGGGCAGATATTTCTGCGCCGACCAGTGCACGAGGTCGCGGGAGGTCGCATAGCCGATGCCGGTGTCCTTCCAGCCGGAAGTCCAGACCAGGCGGTAGAGTCCGTCAGGATCCCGCAGGATGTGCGGATCGCGCATCAACTTGGAGCCGACCTCGGGTTTGAGAAATATGCGGTCGAGATCGGTCCAGTCCAAGCCGTCCCGACTGTAAGCGAGGTGAAGGCCGTCGCCGCTGCCCCGAAAGGAGGTGAAAAGCCAGGCGTTATCGGTCGCCGAACCGGCGCCCTCAACCGCTGACGCAAAGGGAATGAGACAAAAAGACAAAAAGACGCCAGAAAGCCACTTGGGAAACTTCATAGAGTGATGATAGGAAAGGTGCTGGCGACGGCCGTGCACCTGCGAAGGTGAAATCAAAAAGTCGCCGACGATTAACGTAAAGCGCTCAAATGGGCTCCGAAGCCCGGGAACTCGGGGGCCGGACCCGCAGCGAACGCCGCCAGCCTGCCACCGCCCCCAACGCTGAGGCCCACGGAGCGCTCAACAACCACCAGCCCGCCACCTGCGCCGACAGCGTTTCACGCAGGCCAGCGGCCACGGCCAGCCAAAGCAGCGCGACCAGCAGGCTTCCGCCGAAAGCCCGGGCGAGCACGCGCGTCCGCCCGCTTTTCCCCGCCACGACCAACACGATGCCGAGCGGCGCGAAGAGCACGACCGCTCCTGCCGCCACCGCCATGATCCCGATCGCCTGTGTTCCGACATTGGCCATGGCGCAGGGTCCTAGGTCGGGCCATGCCCTTCGGGCAAGCTCGCGCAGGGCGTAGCCGACGGACTTGCTGGGCACGGCGGCCGGCTCTAGACCTGTTTCTTCACGCCCGAGCCATGAGCCTGCCCTACACCCAGTCCCGCTTCCAAACCATCCGCCGCCGCAGCCGGGAGATCCGCGTCGGTTCGGTCGGCGTGGGTCGGGACAACCCGCTCCGCGTCCAATCGATGACCACCAGCGACACGCAGGACGTCGCCGCCACCGTGCGCCAGGCCATTGCACTCGCCGAAGTCGGCTGCGAGATCGTCCGCGTCACCGCGCCCAACGTGCAGGCCGCGCGCTGCCTCCGCCCCATCCGCGAACAGCTCTCCGCCGCCGGCTTCGGCCACGTGCCGCTCGTGGCCGACATTCATTTCCTGCCCGCCGCCGCGATGGAGGCAGTGGAGCATGTCGAAAAGGTCCGCATCAACCCGGGAAATTACGCCGACAAGAAAAAGTTCGCGGTTCGTGAGTATTCGGATTCCGACTACGATGCCGAGCTGGAACGCATCCGCGAGGCGGTGTCGCCGCTCATCCTGCGCTGCAAGATCCTGGGCCGCGTGCTGCGCATCGGCACCAATCACGGTTCGCTCAGCGATCGCATCATGAACCGTTACGGGGACACGCCGCTCGGCATGGTCGAGAGCGCGCTCGAGTTTCTCCGCATCTGCCGCGGCCACGGCTTCGACGACATCATTCTTTCCATGAAGGCCTCCAATCCGAAGGTGATGATCCAGGCCTACCGCCTGCTCGTCGCGCGAATGGATCAGGAAGGCATGGACTACCCCCTCCACCTCGGCGTCACCGAGGCCGGCGATGGCGAGGATGGCCGCATCAAGTCCGCCATCGGCATCGGCTCCCTTCTCGCCGACGGCCTTGGCGACACCCTCCGCGTCTCGCTGACCGAGGATAGTGTCTACGAAATTCCCGTGGCGCGGGCTCTCGCGAGGAAAGCCATGTCGTTATGGAGAGATCCCAAAGCTCAAATCCCGAGTCCCGGGGAAAAGACTGCAGCGAGCGCGGCCCCGGCCGACACAATCGATCCCTTCGCTTACACCAAACGTTCCATCGCCGCGCTGGAACTCTCTCCGGCCTTCGCGCTCGGCCCTGAACTGCCACCGCGGGTCATCACCCGCGTCGCCTCCGTCGCGGCTCTTTCCGAGGCCGCTCAAAAATTCACCATCGGCCGTCTCGCCGACACTCCCCTCGAAGGCCTGCTCGTCCCGATCGGCTCCCCGACCGACCTCGCTGCGCTCAAGTCCGCTGCCTTTCCTCCTGGCGCGGTGCCCTTCCTGGAGCTTGCCCCGACACTCACTCCCGCCGATCTCGCCGGTTTAAATGCAAACGCCTCCGTCGTGCTCGTGCGCGCCTTCACCGCCGCGTCCGACGAACCCGAGACGCTAGCCGGCTTCGCCAAGCTCACCCGAGCGAAAGGCCACGCCCTCGCCATCGCGACGACGGCGGAAGTTCTGACCGCATCGGCTTCGCCGCTCGGCGCCACCCTTCGCCAACTGGGCCACGAGGGCTTGCTTTTCACCTTGGACGATTCCCTCCCCGACGAAGTCGGCCACCACCCCATCGGCCGCTACCGGGCTTTGGCCGAGGCTCTCCGCGTCCTCGGCAGCCGCGCCCCGCTGTGGATCCGCAACACTTCGGCGACCCAAATCGCGCCCGCCCCGGATTTTCTCTCCCGGCTGCTCGATGCGTCCGTGCTTTCGGGTGCTTTGCTCTGCGATGGCCTCGGCGACCTCGTCAGCATCGAGACCGAGACCGACCCAGTGCGCGCTTTGAAATTGTCCTACAATGTCCTGCAAGGCGCCGGCACCCGCAGCACCAAGACCGAATTTGTCGCCTGCCCGAGTTGTGGACGCACGCTCTTTGACCTGCAGACCACCACGCAGCGCATCCGCGCCCGCACCGGTCACCTCAAGGGCGTGAAGATCGCGATCATGGGCTGCATCGTGAACGGGCCGGGCGAAATGGCCGACGCCGATTTCGGCTACGTCGGCGGCGCCCCGGCCAAGATCAACCTCTACGTGGGCAAGCAGTGCGTGCAGTACAACATCCCGCAGGCCGAGGCCGACGACCGCCTCGTCGCGCTAATCAAAGAACACGGCAAGTGGGTCGAGCCTCCGGTCGCCGCCTGAGTCCAGCTCCGACTGGCTGAAAAGGTGGCACGCAGGGTCGGGTCGGCGAGACAGGCCGGTTCCTTGGCCAGTCATTTTTCTCGCGCGCGAGGGCAGGGAAATTCCGATCTTTCAAACATTTCCGCAGAATATGACTATCAGGTCCTCACTCCGCCTGCTCTCCGTAGCCGAATTCGACGAATGTCCGGCGCCGCGGCCAAGCCATTCGCTCGCAGATTCTTGAGACTGTGACGTGGGCCGAGGTGAGATTGGTGAAACAGGCAACCCCAACTCGGCGATCTCGTCGGTCGCCTCTTGGCGTAGAACCCGGCGGGCAAACTATGAGTTTTGACCGGTTAACTGGCGACGATACGCGGGGGAAAACTGGGCAACTGACGCTCACCGCGTCGACGCCTCTTCCACTTCTCCGGTCTTTATTCGAGCATGGCCCGCCGGGAAGGAAGAGAAGGGAGGAGGGGAGATTTTATGGAGGGAGATGGGGCCGG
>CBINGR010000124.1:0-6907 GCA_966250295.1 uncultured Akkermansia sp.
GGATCAAGTCCGGCACCCCCACCTTCTGGTTCTGAGCCAGCCGGGAAAAACCCAGCCCCCCCTGTATTCCTCGCCCCGCGCCCTCTCCGGCGCGGGGCTTTTTTCTGGGCTCTTGCTTTTACCGTGACGCAAGACTGCCCGGGGTCTTTCAGCGCGTCACCCTCAAGCGCAAGAACCTCGTCGCCGCTCCGCCCGTGCCAAGCGCCACCGGGTCGGTCACCGTCAGCGTCCCTGCCTTATTCGCGGTGCCCGTGCTGGTCCATATCGTGGCGTAGGGCCCGCCCGCCGCGTCCGCCGCTTCCACTCCATAGGTCAATGCCGGATCGGCAATACGCGTGAACTCGAGCGTAAGATGCGAACCGCCCCCGACTGTCGCGGGGTGCGCCGAGGGCCGGAGCGCGGACGTGTCGGACAGGGGCGAGGAACCCAAGGCGTATTCGAGGAGGTTCACCAGCCCGTCCGCATCCGGATCCGCCTCGTCGGACGCGTTTCCCGAAGGAGTGATCGTCCCGAAATACGTCAATCGCCACGTCTGTAAAGCAGTCGGCGGAGGCTCGCCCGAATCCACCAGGGCCGTGAATGACTCCAGTTGCACCGTCTTCGCCTGGGTATTGAAGGGAGTGATCGCAAAAACCCCCGCCGTCAGGTCGGTGAAGCTGCCGAGGAAGGCTGGATCGTTTTTCACCCCGCCGACCAGCGGGTTCCATTCCACGCCATCCACCAGATAGCGCCACACTCCGCCTTCACGCTGGATCGTCACCGTCATCCCGTCGCCCGCCACGAGCGAGGTGCCGCCGAAATGTCCGGCAAAGTCCGAACTGCCCTGGGTGTGCACTGCATACCGCTCCGGCGAGCTGCCAAAAAGAATCGCTCCCGCACGGGTCAGCGTAGCCCCGTCCGCGCCGACGAAGAGACCGATCTGATCGACAAAGCCCAGGGTCGGCAGCGGGCGAAAAACCGCGGTCACGGCAAAGTCCTGCGCTCCGGTGAATCCGAGCGAGGAAAGCGCGAGGCCCACGCTTCGGTTGATCCCCAGTCCGGCCGAGCCGTTGTAATCGGCCTGCGTCGTCGTCAGTGCCAGCGAGCCGCCCGAGGCCGAAAGGGCGAGCAGGGGGTCATTCGTCGGGACGTTCATTCCCGTGCCCAGCAACCGGGCGGTGAAGCCGGTGAACACCCCGGCCCCGTCACGCAAACCTGCCGTGCCCGCGGTGTTAAAATCAAGGGCGAGGCGCCGCACCAGCGTGGTCGGGCTCACCTCGACGGAAAAGGTCGTCTCCACTTGGCGCGGATCGGCGCCGTTGTCCGCCACCCGCACGGTCACGGAGTGAGTTTCGCCCACGTGCGCCAGCAGGGGCGTCCAGACGAGTTCGCCCGTCGTCCCACCGATGGCCGCGCCAAAGGGCCCCGCCACCAGGGAATAGGTCAGCGCCTGGCCGAAATCGGGATCCGAAGCAGCGACCGTAAAACGGAGAGTGTCGCCATGGGCGACGGTGAGCGTGCCCGGGTTGGCCAGCGTCGGCGCCGTGTTGGGCGCGGCCACCTTGCTGCCCCACACGGAGACTCCGCTGCCGGAAAGCGCCGAAAAGGCCAGCACCCAGACCTGATTGTCGTCGTCCCACTGCCGGGAAAACACGCCGCGGTGGACGACGCCGTCGAGCGTCAGCGTGGCGAAGCGGTCGCCCGAAAGCGTCCAGGTGCCGGTCGCCGCGCCCGATACCGAACCGTCGGCCGCGAGCGTGATGAGCTCCGAGGCATGCACCTCGCTGGCGATGTCCTTGCCATGGTTGATGAGCTTGAAACGCCCGGGGATCTGCCCGGTGACGAAGGCCGCCGGCGACTCGCCAGCGTAACGGTGAGGTGCCACGACTGGCCAGCCCTGATCGTTGAAATAGAGCTGGTGCACCCGCACTTCATGCTGCTCGCCACGCCCGACGAAGCGCGTGTGAAAGATCAGAAACGTGCGTCCGGTGGCGGCATCGTAAGCGGCCGAGTTGTGCCCCGGCGACAGGTAACCCCGGCTGGTGCTGCGCGGTTCGCCATCAACATGGATGAACTGATAGTTGCCGATGAGTTTCGCCCCATAGGGTGCGATCGCGGCGTCGTCGAAAAAGGATCCCGTCGGTCCGGCGACGTTTGTCAGATTGTTGCCCGCCACGTCGAGAAAGGGTCCGTCGGGATTGAGTGAACGCCCCACCCGCACCTGATAACCGCCATCCGCGGATAGTCCGCCAAAAGAGAGGAACAGGTAATAGTACCCCGTCTCTGGATGATGGAGGATGTAGGGCGCCTCGATGCGGGAGTGGTTTCCGCCGATGAGTTTTTTGCCATACCCCTGCCCTGCAAGCGGCAGACCGGTCGCGGGATCGAGCTGTAGGATAAAAATCCCGCCGGAGTAGGAGCCGTAGACCATCCACTTCCGCCCTGCCGTGTCGGCAAAAACACAGGGATCGACGGTGTTGGGATGGCGGGTGGCGTCGTAAATCGTGCCGTCCGGGCTGACTTGTCCCCACATGCCGCTTTTGAGAAACACGCCGACGTTGGCGTAAGGGCCGGTGATCGCATCCGAGACCGCGAGCCCCAGTGCGCTGCGCGGCGAATCTCCCGCGCAGGTGCAATAATAGAAGTAGAAACGCCCGTCGGGGAGCTGATGGACATCGGGCGCCCAGAAATTGCTCCCGCCCGCCCACGCAATGGCCTCGGCGAAAAGCGTGGATGAATCGGGAAAGATCGGATTACTCGCCGTCGGGCTGGTCGTGAGCTGCGTCCAACCCATCAGGTCGGTCGTGCGGGCCGAGGCGAGATGCGAGCCGAAAACATAATGGTAGGCTCCGGCTCGAATCACCGAGGGATCGTGGACCGAGACATTGCGGAACGAAGGCGGGCTGCTCTGCGCCCCGGCGGGCGCGATCCCACTCAAAAGAAAAATGCCTCCGCCGCAAAACGCGGCGAAGGCGCGCACTCCACACATCAGACAGGGGGAAAACGACGCCGCCTGCTCAGCGGCGGGACCGGCGACGGCAGGCGGCCAGGGCCAGACCCGCAAGACCGGCAAGCGCCGCATAGGTAGAAGGCTCGGGGATCGCGTTCAAGAACTGGGAAGGAGCGAGAGCGACGTCGCTGATGCGAATCTCGTCCAGATAGCCGTTGATGGAGTCGGCCGGGTTACCGTTATATTGACCGCGGCCCAAGGTCCAACTGGTGGCGACATTGGCCAGCAGGCCATCGTAGCCCGTGGTGCTGCCGACCGAGACGCCATCGACGTAAAGGCTGAGGGTGCCCGCAGAAGCGTCACCCACGGCGGCAACGTGATACCAAGTCCCAACCGTAGGAACGAAGGTGCTATTCACCTGGACGATGGCATTGGAAGCGTTGATCAGCTCCACCCGGAAGCCATCGTTCGCTCCGCTCTTGGCGAGATACAGCAGCGAGGTGGCGGTAGTGCCGCTGCCGGGATTGCCGTTGTCATCCCGGCCGACAAAGGTCTGCCAACCGTTGATATTGTTGAAATTCACATACGCCTCGATCGTGATGTTGGTGAAGTTCGTCGAGGCCAGGGTCGAGGTGGCCGGGTTTTGCTGGTAGAGGTCATTTCCACCGCCGAAGGACATCGCGGTGGTGTTGGCGTAAGGCGTAGCCGGAACCACCGAGGTCGTGAAGTTCGGCGAGGCGGCCAGGCTCCAGGCGACCATTCCATTGGAACCGTCGCCACCGCCGTTCACCGTCATGCTGCCGGTCGCGCTGCCGCTGCCGGTGGGATTGACCTCCTGTCCATCCACTCCGTCCGAAAAATCATAGTAGGCAATCGTGGCGGCGCGGGCGGGAAGCAGGGCGAGACCGAGGGCCGCGCCGGCGAGGAGCACTGATTTGGAAGTAATCTTTAACATATGCGTAGTCGGGATTTCGGGGTAGGCCATGGAGGCTGGCTGGCAGCCGCATGAGGGTGCTCCAAATACACCTGATGGATTCAGGGGGGAGCTAGTGGGGCTTGATGAAATAAGCGCCCCCCGCCGAATCAATCGCCAGACGCCGCGATAAGACCCGATAGCGTCAAAATAAGACGAAAAACCAAGGCCCACACCGCCGAGGCTCGGCCCGGGCGGGCCTCAAAGAACCTTCGCGCCGTCCCCCGTGCCCATCGGAAGGATGTCGGGGCGGGCGCCGAATTTCGCGGCATACGCCGTCGCGACCGCCTCGGCCTGTGCAGCGCCGAAGTCCCCGTCGGCCAGCGCCATCACCGCACCGCCGAAGCCGCCGCCCGTCAGGCGCGCGCCGAACACGCCGGGCGCGGCCACCAGCGTGTCCACGAGAAAATCCAGCTCCTCCGTGCTGTTCTCGAAAAGATGCTGCGAGCTGCGATGTGAGGCGGTGAGCAAGGCGCCGACCCGACGGAGGTCGCCGGCCTCGAGCGCCTTCACGGTTTCGTCCACCCGCGCGATCTCTTCCACCACGTGGCGGGCGCGCTTGAAGGCCACCGGCTCGATCTTCGCCTCGGCCGCGCGGAGTTTTTCCACCGATACCTCGACCAGCAGCCCGGCCCCGAGGGCCTGCGCCGCCGCCATGCACTCGCGATGGCGGGCCGCGTAGAGCCCATCCACCAACGCGTGTTTGGTGTGGGTGTTGAAGATCCAGAAGCCCGTGCCCGCCGGCATCGGCACGGTGGAGAAACGCGGGCCCGCGCAGTCGATGAACACCAGGTGGCCAGCCTTGCCGAAGCCCGACACGCCCTGATCGAGGATACCGCAGGGCACGCCGACGAAATGGTTTTCCGCGTGCTTGCCCACCTTCACCACCGTCTCGCGATCGGGCGTCTGGCCCGTAATGCCCAGGAAAGCCAGCGCCGAGGCCAGTTCGATGGCTGCGCTGGAGGAAAGTCCCGCCCCCGCCGGCAGATCGCTGTCCGCCAGGTAGTCGAAGCCTTCCGGCGCGCTCAGTCCGAAGTGCGGCAGGGCTGCAAGCACGCCCAGCGGGTAGTTGGTCCACGAGGCCTCGCCCGACTGCCGCTCCGGCACGCCGGCGGGCAGCGTGGAGGTCTTGCCGGTGTAGCTGCTGTGGAAGTTGCGCTTCCCGTCCGCGCGCCGCGCCAGCGCCACGGTAACTCCCCGGTCGATCGAAGCGCCAAGCACGGTGCCGCCGTTGTAATCGGTATGATTGCCGATGAATTCGATGCGGCCCGGCGCGCGGGTGACGATCTCCGGCGCGCGGCCGAAGACTTTTTCAAACTGGGCGGTGAGGGAGGCTTTGCTCATGACGGGAACGGGCGGAGGAAATCGCGCACGCTCGCCATCCGCACGCACGCTGGCGAGCGCATTTCAAAGTGACCAACGATGAGCCAAAGGCAGCTCCGGCGTCCGGGCTCGTCACTCGTCACTTATCACTCGTCCCTCCAGAGGGGCCCGGCGGCCTGCCGCCCTCGAAGCCTGGCACCGTCTCGCCCGCCCGCCCTTTTACCAGCACCGTCAGCAAATGCTCCATCGCCCTTACCCGCGTCCATCCGCGCCCGGCGACCAACTGGTCGCAGCGTTTGAGCAGCTGATCGGCCATCGTCGCCGCCTGCTTCGGGGCCGCGCCGAGTTTCTCGCAGAAAGCCAGCAGTTGTTCGCGTTCGCCCGTGCTCATGGAGAAGAAAGATCCAACAAATGCACCGGCCGGCGAGCCCCGGCCGGCCCGTCTGCGTCCAGCTCGAGCGGCCGGGAACGGTCAAGCCCGAGCAGGTTGACCATCGCCAAACCGAGCCAGCCGCCCCGGCCGTCATCCACCGCCGCCCTCAGCTCGCCCGCACGTTTTCCGTCCGCCGCGTGATGCAGGACCGCTCCCGCCGCCGGAGCCGCCCCGTCGCCGCCCGCACGGACCAGACGCCGCCGCACCTGTCCCATCGCGTGCAGACGCGCCATGATCTCCTGCCCAAGGTAGCAGCCCTTCGTAAATGAAACCGCCACCGTCTCGAGCCCCGCTTCCTGCGGCAGATCGCCCGGACCGAACTCGCCCGGTATGGCCGGCACCCCCGCCGCGATCCGCGCACGCACCAGCTCCTCCGGCCTCAACAGGGCCAAACCCGCCAAAGCCCCAGCTCCCGCCGGCCTCAACCAATCCCAGATCCTTGGCTGCTTCCGGCGACCGGCGAACACATAACCACCGGCCAGGGCCACCCAGGCCCCTTCCGACGGAGGCTCGGCCCCGCCCAGCGCCTCACGCAAGAACCGTTCCCCCGCCGGGCCTGCCAAAGTAGCTTGTTCCCAGCCGCCCGCCGCGCCCGCGTCCTCCACCGTTACGTCATCCGCGATGATGAACTCCTCCAATCGCGTTCGCAGCGCCTCGCCCGGCGTATGGGCGCTCCAGAGCCACCAGGCCTCCGTGTCGCCCCCACCTCCCTCGCGCAAGACCAGGGTTTCGCCCAAGACCTTGCCCTTCAAACTGAGCCAAAGCGCCCAAATGGCTTGCCCCGGCCGCAAATCGCGTAGTTCCTGCGTGCACTGCCCCTGGAGAAAAACCGCCGCGTCCGGCCCGGAAACCCGCAGCCAAGCCATCGGAGCTTGGACAGCCCCTCCCGACACGTTTTCCAAAACACGCTTCAACTCATTTTCTGAAAACATTATACCAATTCGATTGAGAGATTTTGAGAGATTTTATTGACGGAGCCTGCAAGCCGGCTATCACTCAGTCCATCAACTTTTCCACTTCTCCTGTGAAAAACAGGAGTTTTGGGGTAACTAAGAAAGCAAATGCCCGGTCGCTTAGGGGTAGGCGACCGGGCAACTTATTTTACGGATTTGGCGAAACGCCAGAACGAAGCAGGGGCTCTGTTTGATCGCTCTTATTAGGTCCGATGGGCCTATAGGCCCTATGGCTTAGGCGCAATGCCGTTAAGGCATTCGCAGCTGTACATCACCTGCGATAGCGGGCATAGGCT
>CBINGR010000125.1:0-6870 GCA_966250295.1 uncultured Akkermansia sp.
CTCGTCGCGACCGAGTGCAACGGCTTCGGCATCATCACCTCGGGCGCGCTGCTCGCCATCCTGGCCGGCGGGATCGCGGGACGGCGCTGGTGGACGATCGCGGTCCTGGTCCCGGCCGCGCTGGCGCTTGGCTTCGCGATCAACGTCCTGCGTATTCTCGTGATCTCGCTGAGCGCGCAGTTCTTTCCCGGCCGCTACCACGAGATGCACGAGGTGGTGGGCACGCTCGCACTCTGGCTCGGCCTGGGCCTGGTGGGCTGGATGGCCTGGCGCCCGGCCCCCTTCATCGCCAAGCCATCGGCGGGGGTGGCCCGGGACGGCGCCAAGGGGCGCTAGTTGAGGTGCCAGATGGTCAGGTTCAGGCAGGAGGTGAAAGCGACCCAAAGCACGTAGGGCGTCCAGAGCAGGGCTGCGGGACGGTCGGCGCGGGCGAGGCGCGGCTGTATCCAGACAATGGTGACGAGCAGCGCGCCGACGACGAGGAGGGCGGCGGCGGGATTACGAAACCGGAAAAAGGCCCAGGCCCAGGAGACGTTGAGCCCGAGCTGAAGCCACCAGGCGCGCAGGATGGAGGCGCGTTCCCCGATGCCGGCGGGCCGCCGCCACACCCGCCAGGCGGCGAAGGCCATTGTAGCATGGAGCAGGAGCCAGACCGGCGCGAAGAGCCAGGGCGGAGGCGTCCAGGTGGGTTTGACGAGTGCTGGATACCAGTCGCGGGCGCCTTCCGCGGCGGCGCGGGCTCCAAGCGCCGCGGAGGCGAAGGCGGAGGCGGAAAAACCGGCGAGGACGAGAACGGAGAGAAGGCGCGGCGACATGGCGCCGAACGTGGACGCGAACCCGGTGGCGCGGCAAGCAGCCTGCCCGCTATGGCGGCCAAATCCTGCCAGAGCAGGCGCCCGTCCTGGTGCCGAAGCCGTCAAGGTGCGGCACGGTCTGGCGCGGGTTCAATCGGTCCTCCGGCGGGGCTGCAGCCACGTGAGCGCCGGACGGTTGATGGTCTCGGCGAGCACGGTGGCATCGGCCCAATCGGCCACGCCCCGGCGCTCGTCGCCATCGAGGAGGGCGACGAATTCGAGCTGTTCCCGGCCGGCCGGGCTGAGTGCGTAACGCACGATTTCGAGGGCCGGCAGGGTGCGGCGGCCGAGAACCTCGACGAGGGGCAGCGTCACGTAGCCGTCGGTCGCGCGGTAAACCACCTCGGTGCAGACGAGCTTGTCGGCGCTGAAAAAATCGAAGTCGAAATCGTAGGGCTTGCCCGAGTGGTCGAAGGCACGGGCGATGATTTCGCGGCGGGCGGCGTCGTCCACGCGCGGGCGGAGCACGGCGACGCCATCGGCCTCGCCGATCGAATGCTCGGCGGAGGTGAACACGACGCCTTCGCTCATGGCTTCGATGACGGCATGGGCGTGGCCGAGCTCGTCGGGCGCGGCGAAAGCGGCGAGTTTCCCGGCGATGCGCGGGTCGTCCGCGATGCCGAGCGAGCGCAGCTCCGCGGCGGTGCCGACGTAGAGCGCAGCGTGGGGCCAGTAGCCGGGCAGAAAGGCATTGGAGAGATACCAGTTGCGGCGTTCGATGAGGATGTCGCCGGGGCGGAGCCGGCCATGGAGCTCGGCGAGCTGCCCGGACGAAATAAGGGCCCTGCCCTCGCGCGGAGCGCGCAGGCGGGTGTCGCCAATGAGGGTGGAGACGCCGGAGCTGGCGCGGTAGAAGCCGGCGCCGGCGGCGTCGTGCAACTCGTCGGCGCCGGCGGCGAGTTTGGCCGCGAACCAGCTTGGCGGGTGGTCGGCAAGGCGTTCCCTGGCGGCGGAGAGGGCGGGGGCGAACCCAGGCGGCGCGGGAGGCGCATCGGGAGCCGGGGCGAAGGCGAGGGCGCGTTCCAGGAGACGCCGGTATTCGCGGATGGCGAGGGCGCCGCGCAACGTGTCGTAGGTACCGGCGGGCAGGTTCCAGCGGGGCTCGGCTTCATTGATCTTGCGCCGGGCCGCGGGCTTGTCGCCGAACTCGCGGACGAAGCGAGCGGCCAGGTCGTAGGAAAGGATCAGGGCGGTGGCATGCAGGCGCGCGGCGCGCTCGCGCGCGACGCCGGGATCGAGCTGGCCGTGGCGCTCATAGGCCCAGGCGGTGCGGAGGGTGGCGTCGCGGAGCGCGAGGAAAGTCACGACCATGCGGCGGATCTCGTCGTCGTCCGCCTGGCGGTAGTAGCTGTGCTCGCCCGCGAGCAGCCCGGCTTCGAAGGCGCGGAATTTCTTTTCCAGGGCGCCGATGCCGTCGATGACGCCGGCGAGGGCGCGCTCGTCGCGGTCGAGCTCGGCGACGAGGCGCTCCGGGGGAAGATCGTGGAGGGCGGGCGAATCGGTCCGGCGCCACTCCACCGGATGATCGTGCCATACCCAGGCGGCGGCGCCGAGGAGGAGCGCGGCGGCGACGGCGGCGAGCGCGGCGGTGACCCAGGCCGGCGGACGCACGAGGCGCAGGCGGCGGGGTGAGGCGCTTTCGGCGGGGGTGGGGCGGGCATCCGGGTGTTCAGCCCACTCGGAGGCGTAGTTGCTCAGCAGCTCCGCGATCGCGGCATGTTCCGCGCGGAGGACGGCGGCCCGTCTGCGGTCGATCAGGAGGCGAAGCTCGGCCCACCACGCACGGGCGCGGCCGCGCTGGAGGCGGAGCCAGCGGAGGCCGAAGAGCCCGGAGGCGGGAGCGAGGGCGCAGAGCAGGATGACGACCCAGGGCTGGAAATAGGCGGCTGCGGCCAGGGCCAGCGCGCCATACCAGCCGAGGAGGAGCAGCGAGCCGAACAAAAGGCGCCAGAGGGCGAGGGTGGCGCGGTCGCCGCGGCCGAGCAGCGAGGCAACGAGCCTCGAGAACGCGAAGGGAGCCAGGTGGAGCGCGAGGCCCCAAAGCGCGAAGGCGGCGCCGAAGCAGCCGCCGATGCCGTCGCGCACGAGGCGGAACGCCAGGGCCGGACCGGATTCGCGCAGGAGGCGGGCGCCGGACGTGAGGCCGACGGCACGGAGCGCGTCGGCATGGGTCGAGACACGCAGGGCGGCGGCGCGGGCACGTTCGGGCGTGGTCCGGTGGAAATGGTTGAGGGCATCCGCGACCTGCTTGCGCTCGCGTAGCGCGGCGAGGCCGGCGGCGGCGCGGTTGTGCCGGCGGGGAAGCAGCCATGCGACGTCGTCTAAGAGTTTCTCCATCTCGGGATCGTCCAGATCGATGAGTTCGCGACGAAGGCGCCGGTCCAGCTCGGGAGTCAGCGCGCGCATGGCGGCGTGCTCGTCGCCGCCGTGCGCGGCCAGCCAGGCGGCCACGTCCACGGGCTCGCCGACACGGATCCAGACCGCGGACCGGAATTTTTCCTTCCGCTCGTAGTTGAGGGCGACGGGGACGACGCGGAGGTCCTTCGCGCCGGCGGCAAGGGCCTGGAGCGCGAGGCGGGCGGCGCCGGATTTCACCTGGGCGAGCCGGAGGGCGTCATGCGTCTTGCCCTCGGGAAAAATGCCGAGCACGCCGCCTTCGGTGGCGAGGGTGCGCGCGGCGTCGGCGAGGGAATCAAGATTCCGCCGGACTGCCTTGGGATCGTCGGACCCGCGATAGGCCGGGATCATGCCGGTGGCCCGCAAGGCGGCGCCGAACAGGGGGACGGAAAAGAGCGGAGCCTTGGCGAGGAGGCGGACCGGACGGCGGGCGGCGACGCCGAGGAGCACGGGGTCGATGAGCGAGTTGGGGTGATTGGCGATAAGGAGGACCGGACCGGAGGCCGGCAGACGCTCGCCCCCTTCGATCTCGATGCGCGGATAATAAAAACGGACGAGGCCGCGGAAAAACCAGCGGCCGAGGGCGGCGAAGGAATCGGCGGGCGACATCGGTGTGCCGCGAGGCAAGGCGGGGCCGGGCGTGGCGGCAAGCGCGCGAGAGACGCGCCAAGGCCGGCGGGTCGCCTAATGGTTTACGCTACCGCCTAATACCTAGCGGAAAGGCCGTTGCCGGAAACGAGGGCTGGCCGTAGTAAATCAATTGTAAGTGAAGCCGTTGCCGCCATCGCCTCCTCGATCGCCCGACGCCGCGCTGGCGGGATGGATTTATTTTGGCGTGGGCGCGCTCTGGCTGCTGGTGGCCGAGTTGTTGGCGCGGAATCTGGAGCGGGACGAGGGTTGGTCCGACGCGGTGGGGAATCTCGTTTTCGTGGGCCTGAGCGCCGCAGGGATCTGCGGGCTGTTGCGTTTCCAGCAGCGGCGTTTCGCGCGGGCGCAGACCGAACTCGAGGCCGTGGCCCGGCGTTATGCGACGCTGATGGGGACGGCACCCGACTACATCCATGTTCTGGACGACGAGGGGCGGCTGGTGGAGGCGAATGGAGCCTTTTACCGCTCGCTTGGCCACGATCCGGAGAAGCGGCCGGCGGGGCTGAGGGTCACGGATTGGGATGCGCGGTGGTCACCGGAGGAGTTTCGGGAAAAAATCGCCGGCCTGCGGGGGCGCAGCGCGGTCTTCGAGGCGTTGCACCGCGATGTCGCGGGGCGGCTGCGCGAGGTGGAGATCAGCGCGAGCGCCGTGGAAGTGGACGGCCGGTGGCTCTTGTTTTGCGTCGGGCGGGATCTCACGGAGCGGCGGCGGGAGGAGCTGCGGCAGGCGCGGCAGGATCGCCTCGAGAGCCTGACGCTGCTTTCGGGCGGGATAGCTCACGAGTTGAACAACGCGTTCGCGCCGATCGTGCTCGGAGCGGAGCTGCTGAGGGAAACGCATCCCGGGCTGAGTGTGGATGCCCGGTTGAACTCGATCGCGGGCGCGGCCCGGCGGGGGGCGGACGTGGTCAGCCGCGTGCTGACTTTCGCCCATGGGCTGGACGGCGAGCGGCTGGCGATGGATCCGGTGGCGCTGCTGGAGGCCCTGGCGGCGGAGCTCGAGGCCGAGGCCTGGCCCGGCCTGGAGGTGCGGCGTGAGTTTCCGGCGGATCGGGACGCGGTGGTGCTGGGCGACGCCGCGCAACTGCGGAGGACCCTGCAGGATCTGGCGGTCAACGCGCTGGACGCGATGCTCGGATCGGGCGGGCCGAAGGGAGGCGTACTGACACTGGGGCTGCGCCTGCGGGAGCTGGATGCGACGGAGGCGGAGCGGCTGGGCGGTTTGAAAGCCGGGTTGTATGCGGAGTGTTTCGTGCGTGACACGGGGCCAGGGCTGACGGCGGAGGCGCGGCGGCATTTGTTTTCTCCGTTTTTCACCACCAAGCCGGTCAAGACGGGCTCGGGGCTGGGCCTGGCGACCGCGCTGGGGGTGGTGCGCAGCCATGGCGGCATGATCGAGCAGGCCGATCCTCCCGGGGGTGGCGCGGAGTTTCGCGTGCTCCTGCCACTGGCGGCGGCAGGGGTGGCCGTGATGGCGGCGCAATAAGAGGCTGGACCTGGGCCGGGGGGCGTCGGATTTTCCACCGGTTTCCGGGCCTATAGCTCAATGGTCAGAGCAGGGGACTCATAATCCCTTGGTTCAGGGTTCGAATCCCTGTGGGCCCACCACTTCGCGAAGCGAAGTCCTCTTTGGCCGGGATGAGAACCGCAGGTTCGACGGAGCGAAGCGGAGATGGGCCGTGCGAGGGCGCGATCGCGAAGCGACGGCAGGCGTTTTTTGAGGGGGGGCGTCCTTTTTTGTGATCGATTCCCGCTGGTTTGGTCGAGGCCGCCGCCCCGGCTTTGACAGCGCCCGGAGGCGGCGGCGTGATGGGCGATTTCCATGTTGCCCGGATACTGGTCCCTGCTCGCCCTCGTCCTGCCCGTCTTTGCCGTGATCGCGGCGGGGGCGGCGGCGCGGCGTGCCGCCTGGCTGAAACCGGAGGCGGACGAGAGCCTGCTGAAGCTCGTGGTGAACCTGCTCTATCCCTGCCTGATCTTCGACAATGCCCTGGGCAATCAGGCGCTTCGCGCGCCGGGCAACTTGCTCGCGGCTCCCCTGCTCGGTTTCGCCACGATGGCGGGCGGCATTCTGCTCGCCTACGCAGCGGCGAAACGCGCGGGCTTCGCGGTCGGCACGGGGTTGCGCACTTTCGCGTTCAGCGTCGGGATTTTTAACTACGGCTACATGGCGATTCCGCTGGTCGAAAAACTTTTCGGGAGGGAAACGCTGGGCGTGTTGTTCGTGTTCAACGTGGGCTGCGAGGCAGCGATCTGGACCGTGGGCATCCTGATGCTGGCGGGAGTCTCGCTGCGAGTGGGCTGGCGCCGCGTGCTCAACCCGCCGGTCTGTGCCCTGGTGCTGGCCGTGGCGCTCAACCTCAGCGGCGGGGGTTCCTGGCTGCCCGCGGTGGCGCGCGCCTCGATCCACATGATCGGCGCTTGCGCGGTGCCGCTCGGGCTGCTGGTGATCGGCGCTACGCTGGTGGAATATTTTGCCGCGCCGCGCACGCTGGTGGACCCGAAGGTCACGCCGCTGGCTTGCGCGTTGCGCTTGGGTCTGATCCCGCTCGCGATGTTGGGAGCGGCGATCTCGCTGCCTCTGCCGCGAGAGCTGCGGGAGGTGCTCGTGGTCCAGGCGGCGATGCCGGCGGGCATCCTGCCCATCGTGATCGCGAAACACTATGGCGGACGCCCGCTCACCGCCGTGCAGGTGGTGCTCGGCACAACGGCGGTGGGGCTGTTCGTGGTGCCCTTTTGGCTGAAACTGGGGATGCGCTGGATCGGATGAGTTTTTGACCTCGAATGGTGGCTCGGTCGCCGGCTGAAGCGGCGTGCGTGGTCAAAGGAGACGAACAACTCTCAGCCAAAAACATCGAGCCCGGCCGGCGGCCGGGCCTTTGACGGAATCGGAAACCAGAAGCTCCAGCTCCCCCGCGCTCAGGGGGTGGCGGAGAGGTTGCCGAGAGTGGTGCCGTTTTTGCGGGCGACC
>CBINGR010000126.1:0-6226 GCA_966250295.1 uncultured Akkermansia sp.
TGCCCGCTATCGCAGGTGATGTACAGCTACGAATGCCTTAACGGCATTGCGCCTAAGGGGTCTTGGCGTCCTTGTACTCGATTTTCGAGGGCAGGATCTTGGACAGCTGGTCGAAAATCGGGGAAAGCACCTTCGGCTCGGTGCGCTCGTAGGTCCAATAAAGCACGACCGCGCCTCCCACGGTGAACAGGGCGATCCAGGGGACGATGTCGTTGATCTCCTTAAGGCTTTTCCAGACCCGGACGATGATGAAGATGACGGCGAAGGCGATAAGCAGGCTGATCCAAGTCTCCTTGGGCACGGCCTGGAGCTTTTCCATGACGGTAAGCTTGGCGGTGGCCTTGGGGGCGGTGGCGGCAAGAATCGCAAACATGGACACAGGCTAGGCGGGGCAGGGCTCGGCGGGCGAGCCTGCGATTTCCAGTCCCCTGCGGCCAGGCGCGGCCGGTTAGCCGCCGACGGCCACCCGGGCGCAGGCCTCGCGATAAATCGCGAGCAAAGCGGCAAAATCCGCTTCGCGGTCACGGCTTACGATGACGTGGGAAAAGCGATGCTTCTCGCGCAGCTCTAGCTCGGCCGTCTGCATGCGGTGGGCGATTTCAGCCTCGCTTTCGCCCCGCCCGCCGAGGCGGGCGCGCAGCTCGGGGATGGGCACATCGATGAAGATGTCGGTGAAGTGGCGGGCCAGCACGGGATTTTGGGCTGCGGCGCGCCGGAAGTTTTCCACCCCCTGTACATCCACGTTCATCACGAGGCTGCGGCCGGCCGCAAGCGGCGCCAGGACGGAAGAGGCGAGCGTGCCGTAGCGGTTCTTTTTGTGTACCCAGGCCCACTCAAGAAACTCGCCGGCGGCGACCCGGGCGTCGAACTCGGCGGGAGAGAAAAAATGGTAATGCACGCCGTCGATCTCGCCGGGCCGCGGGTCGCGGGTGGTGCTGGTGATCACCCGGGTGAAGCCCGGCACCTCGGCGACCATGCGCTCGCACAGAGTCGTTTTGCCGGAGCCGGCCGGACCGGCGAGCACCAGCAGGACGGGAGCAATCGTCACGGCCGGGCCAGTTTCAGCGGAAACGGAGGAAGAGCGGGCGGACATGTGCCGTTGGGACTCAGTAGGTGAAGGCGATGCCGACCAGCACCAGGCCGCAGGCCGCGAAGAGGGAACCGAGCCAGCGAGGGCGGCCCGGCACGCCCTGCAACCAGCCGATGAAATCGCGCAGGCGGTAGGGCTGGGCGCCGAGGACGAGGGCGGCTGTGATCGCGACGTATACGGCGACCTTGTAAACCAAGGCGATGCCGTAGGAGCCGTAACCGGCCATAAGGAGCGGACCGGCAGCGAGCAGGATCAAGGCCGCGAGACCGCGCACGGCCAGGAACTCGGCAACGAAAAAGAACGAGAGTACCGCGACGACGGCGAAGCCGACGAAAAGCTGCGTCCGGTATTGTCCGAAGTCCGCCTCGGACAGCACCGCTACGCGCGAAAGAAACCACAGGGCGGCGCCGCCGAAAAACACATAGGCGGCGGTGCTGGACCGCGGGAAGGATTTCAGCGCGGAGCGCACGACCGGGGTGTCGGCCGCGAGCGTCCCGCCGAGGGCAAGCAGGACGAGGCCGGTGAGGAAGGTGGCGAGGAAAAGGGACATCACGATGTATGATTTATGATGGATGATGTGTGATGGGCTTGGGTTCCCGGAAGCAGATGCGGTTTTGGGCTCAGCCTTCGTTCAAAACCAGCTCGCCGTAGAGGGTGCTCACGCTGGCGCGGGTAATGCGCAGGGGGACGAGCTGGCCGACCAGGCGCGGGCTGGCGTCGAACACGCACACGCGGTTGCCGGGCGTGCGGCCGGTGTACCGCTGGCCGGTCTTGTCCGGCCCTTCGACCAGGACCTCCTCCACCGTTCCGACAAGGGTCGCGGTGCGGCGTTCGGAGTTGCGCTTCAGGACCTCGAGCAGCTCCTGATTGCGGCGTTCCTTCACCTCGTCGGCGATCTGATCGCCGAGCACGGCGGCGGGGGTGCCGGTCCGGATCGAGTATTTGAAGATGTAGGCCATGTCGTAATCGCAGGCCTCGAAGAGCTCCTTGGTCTGGAGAAAGTCCTCCTCGGTTTCCCCCGGGAAGCCGACAATGACATCGGTGGAAAAATACATGCCCGGCCGCGAGGCGCGCAGGGCGTCCACGATCTCTTTGTAGCGCTCGCGCGAATAAGGCCGGTTCATCGCCTTCAAGATCCGGTTGCTGCCGCTCTGCAGGGGCAGATGGACATAGGGACAGAGCTTCGGCAGGCGGGCATAGGCATCGACCAGGTCCTGCTTGAACCCCCGCGGATGGGGCGAGGTGAAGCGGATGCGCGCGATGCCCTCGATCGCGTGGATCTTCTCGATCAGCTGGACGAAGGGCGAAACGCCGTCGGTGTGGACATAGTCGCGCCGGCCGTAAGAGGTGACGATCTGGCCGAGCAAGGTGATCTCGCGCACGCCACGCGAGGCGAGGCCGGCGCACTCGGCGACGATCTCGTCCATGGGGCGCGAACGCTCGTCGCCGCGGGTCTTGGGGACGATGCAAAAGGCGCAGTCCATGTTGCAGCCTTGCTGAATCGAGACGAAAGCGGAGATCTGCGGAGCGGTCTCGGAACCTGCCTCGGGCTCGAGATGTTCGCGGATCGTGTTCTGCGAACCCTCTTCCTCGGCGATGTCCACGATGCTGGCACCGATGGGTAATCCGGCCTCCCTGGCGGCGCGGATGTTGTCCAGATAACCGGGAACCTGGTGGAATTTCTGCGTGCCGATGACGAGGTCGACGTCGGGCAGACGTTCCAGAATCTCGGTGCCGCGATTCTGCGCCATACAACCGAGGATACCGAGGACGAAGTCGGGATTGCGCTTCTTGCGCTGGACGACGTAACCCGCCTTGCCGAGGGCCTTTTGCTCGGCGGCGTCGCGCACGGAGCAGGTGTTTAGCAGCATGATGTCGCAGTCGTCCTCATTCTGGACGATGCGGTAGCCGCGGCCGCGAAGCATCGCCGCGACGGCCTCGCTGTCGCGCTCGTTCATCTGGCAACCGTAGGTCTTGATATAGACGCGGTTCATTTGGCGTAAACGGAAAGGCAAACAGGCGCGTCGGGCAGGGAGCAATGGCGAAAGCCGGGTCTAAAAAGACCGTCTTGGCATTCGGTAAAAAGTTAGTATGTTAAAAAATCATGAAGACGCTGACCATCAGTTGTGTGGTTTCGCTGCTTTTTGGTTTACCCCTTGGGCAGTTTACCCCGGCTCAGCAAAACACCCCCCTTTCTTCATCGACGCGTGTGGAACCGCTGGGGCCGGACGGTGGTGAAACGGTCGAGGTGGCAATGGTGGTGGAGTACCGGGTTCCAGAAGCGGAAGAGCCTTTCGATCTCTTGAAGGGTTTTACGGAATCCACTCAAGGGATGGAGCTTGAGAAATCGGCAGCCAATACCTCCGAGCTTTGGGCGACGCTTGCGGCGATGCCGCAAGAGCCTGCCCTGACCGGCTACGCGGATTGGCTGAGCGGTCAGATAGACGAGATGGAGGTGGTGGCGGAAGCGGAGGTGGCGGTGGAGGAAACGAGCGTCGTTTTTCGGCCGGTGCCGCCTCCGGTCGCGACGGCGGCACAGACGGCCGAGGTGATCCCGCTTTACGAGCCGTGGCTGGCCCGAATGAAGGATTGCCCCTACCCGCTACGGGCTGCGGACTATTTGCCGATGATCCGCGAGGCTTTCGCGGCGGAGGGCTTGCCCGAAGCCTTGGTCTGGCTGGCGGAGGCGGAGAGCACTTTTAATCCCCGGGCCCGCAATCCGGTGGGCGCCCTGGGGCTTTTTCAGCTCATGCCCGAAACCGCTCGGTCGTTGGGGCTTTCCTTGCGGCCGCGGGATCAACGCTTGCATCCCGCGACCAACGCCCGCGCGGCAGCCCGATATCTGAAAAGACTGCATGCCCGCTTCGGAGACTGGCCGCTGGCCCTGGCTGCGTACAATGGCGGCGAGGCCCGCGTGGCGAGGTTGCTGCGGGTGCGCGGCGCGACGGACTTCGCGGGCATCGCCAGCCAGCTTCCGGCGGAGACGCGCCTCTATGTGCCGAAGGTTCTCGCGACCATCGAGGTGCGAACGGGAGTTTCGCTGGCCGAACTGGGAGCCCCCGAAAGCTGACCAGGTTCCGGTCCGGCCGGTGGGGCTGAGCGCGAGCTCAACGGCCAGTGAAACGCAACCGGCTCCGCTTGCCCGGTCGAGAATGCCCCGGGCGCGCGCTGCGCGGCTTGTGCAAGAGGCGGTGCCGGTGTTCCCTGGACGATCATGCGCATGCCGAAGATCCGGTCGGGGACGATTTTATTGGCGGGGCTGGCCTGCCTGACCGGCGCGATGTATGGAGAGGCGGCCGAAACTCCGGCGGCCGCGTTGCCGCCCGAGTTCGCCCCGGGATCGGCGCCCGGGCAGATCGCCGAGCTGCACTCGCTGGCGGAATCCTTGTGGAACGAATACGCGCCTGAAGCGGTGAAGGCGGAATACGAGCTGATCGGGCGCGACGAGCTGCTGGCGTTTTTCACCCGGTTGGAAACGGCGGGAGGGCAGGAGGACCTGGAAAGATTCGCGGCCTATGCCCCGGAGGCGCGGGCGGCGCTTGAAGCACTGCGGTCCTGGCCGGACTTTGCCGACTACGCCGACTGGCTGCGTGAGCAACTCGACTACATGGACGCGGCGGAGGAGGCGGCGAAGACTCCGGCGATCGTGCCGCCACCGCCACCGCTGGCGCCCCCGCCGGCCAAACCGGAGCGGCCTGCGCGGCCAAAGGCGAAATCGTCGGGAATCCCGCTCTACGAGCTCTGGCTTGCGAGGGTGGAAAAGCGGGCGAGGCCCACGCGCGCGGACGAATTTTTGCCGGTGCTGACCGCGGCATTTGCCGCGGAAGGAGTGCCGCGGGAGCTGGCCTGGCTGGCGGAGGTCGAAAGCACGTTCAATCCGCGCGCCCTCAGCCCGGCGGGCGCGAAAGGCCTGTTCCAGCTCATGCCGGTGACGGCCCGGGCACTGGGTTTGTCCCTGCTGCCCGTCGACCAGCGCATGAACCCCGAGAGCAGCGCGCGGGCGGCGGCGGCGTATCTGAAAAAACTGTACGCCCGCTTCGGGGACTGGCCGCTGGCCCTGGCCGCTTACAATGCGGGCGAAGGGCGGGTGGCGCGTACCTTGAAGGTGCGCGAGGCGAAGGACTTCGCGGGCATCGCGGAGCATCTGCCCTCGGAGACGCGGCTCTATGTTCCCAAGGTCCTGGCGACGGTGCAGACGCGCGCCGGGGTGGCGCCATCGGAGCTGCCGGCGCCGCACGGCTCCTGAATCCGGATTACGCCGGTTTTGACGTCTGCCTACTCCGCGACGGCGAGCTGGCCGCAGCCGGCGGCGATGTCGATGCCGCGCCGCTGGCGCACCGTGCAGGGGATGCCGTAGCCGGCCAGCACGTCCTGAAATTGCCGAGCGCCGGCCGGACGCGTGGGCTGGCCGTCGTAGCCGAAGGTCGGGTTGAGCGGGATCAGGTTCACCTGTGCGGGGATATCGCGCAGCAGGGCGCCGACGGCGTGCGCGTGGTCGGGGCCGTCGTTTTTGCCCTCGATGAGCGTCCACTCGAAAAAAATACGCCGGCCGAGCTTCGTGGTGTACTCGCGGCAGGCGTCCATGAGCTCGTCGAGTTTCCACTTGCGCGCGGCGGGCACCAGCGCGGCGCGTTCTTCCTGGGTGGCTCCGTGAAGCGAGACGGCGAGGTGGATTGGCCGGCGCTCCTCGGCGAGACGCCGGATGCCGGGGACCACGCCCACGGTGGAAACGGAGATTTTCTGCGCGCCGAGGGCGAGGCCGCAGGGATCGCGCAGGATGTCGATGGCCTGCATGACGGCATCGTAATTGTGCAGGGGTTCGCCCATGCCCATGAAGACGATATTGCGCAGGCGTTCGTGGCGATGATGGGGCGAAGGGTGGGAGGGCTCGGCCAGGGCGGGAACCGCGCTTGCGGGAGCGTTTTCGCCCGCAGCGGTCTCGCGCAGCACGGAATCCACGTGAAGCGCCTGAGCGACGATCTCGGCCGCCGTGAGGTGGCGGGTGTAGCCCATCTGGCCGGTGGCGCAAAAGACGCAACCCATGGCGCAGCCGACCTGGGAACTCACGCAGGCGGTGGTGCGGCCGCTGTAGCGCATGAGCACGGTCTCGATGCGGTGGGCGTCGCGCAGCGCGAG
>CBINGR010000127.1:0-6005 GCA_966250295.1 uncultured Akkermansia sp.
TTACCCTCCTTCCTTTGCCTTAACGGCATTGGGCTTAGGCGCTGTCTTCGAAATAGACCGGTGCTCCGTGGTCGGGAAACCAGGCTCGGCCAAGGCGGCCGAGGTGGAGGTGGGCCGGAGGCCCATGCCACCGAGGACAACGCCGGCCCAGCCTGGTTTCCCGACCACCCGCAGGGCTTCAGCAGAGCGCTGGATTATTTCGAAGACAGCGCCTAGACCGGCGCGGAGGGGCGGAGCGCCGCGACCGCGGCGGCGTGGAGCACGGACGTGGCGGCGGCGAGGGTGTGGGCCGCCGGGTAGGCAGGGCCTCCATGCCAGTCGGAAATGACGCCGCCAGCACCGCGCACGATGGGGACCAGGGCCGCGATGTCCCACGGGTTCATGATCGGGTCGAGGCAGAGATCGGCGTGGCCGGAGGCGAGGAGCAGGTAACCGTAACAATCGCCCCAGGTGCGGACCAGCCGGGCGCGGGCGAGGAAACGGTCGCAGGCGGGGCCGTCCTGGTAGCGGCCGAGGTTGAGGTGGTCGCTGGTGAGGACGGTGGCATCCTCGATGCGGGCGGCAGGCCTGCACCGGACTTCTCGACCGTTGAGGGTGGTGACGAGGCCGTCGCCTAGCATGAGCTGGCCGAGGATGGGCTGGTGAATGCAGCCCAGCACGGGCTGGCCGCGATGGAGCAGAGCGATGAGAGTGCCCCAGAGCGGGACGGCGCTGATGAAGGACTTGGTGCCGTCGATGGGATCGAGGACCCAGACAAATTCGGCATTTTCCCGAACGTTTCCGAACTCCTCGCCCACGATGCCATGGTCGGGAAAACGTTCCTCGATGCGGCGACGCAGGAGCAGTTCCGCGCCCTGATCGGCAGCGGTGACGGGGGAGGTGTCGCCCTTGGCCTCGACGACGAGGTCGGCGCGGCCGAAAAAGGGGCGGATGAAGTCGCCGCTTTCGGCGGCAAGCTCGGCGATGAAGGCGCGGTAAGGGGCGAAGTCCATGAGCACGGGGACGAGAGCTATTGCCCACGGAACCGGCGGAAAGACACGGAAATTTTTGAGTCGGTCTGGCGGCTTTCGGTGTGTTCGGTGTGTTCCGTGGGCTGCTTTTGGAAAGACCAACTCATTCATTTCGTCGATTTCGAGGGATCGCTCGCCTCGGGAATCCTCGAGTACGGCGTGGTTTCGCTGCAAGGCGGGCAGATCGCGGCGGCGCGGGGAAGAACCTGCCGGGCGACCGGGCGGGTGCGGCCGGAGGACACGGCTCTGCACGGGCTGGACGCGGCGGCGGTGGCGGACCGGGCCGCCTTTGCGGACGACTTTGAGGTCTTCGCCACTCTCCGGGAAAGCGGGCCGCTGGCGGCGCATTTCGCCAACGCGGAAAACACCCTGTTGAAAGCGGTCTGGCCCTACGCCCGCGCGGCGGCGAATTTTTCCCGGCCGGACGGCCCGGGCACGGCGGAGTGGGGGCCGTGGATCGATACGGGGCGTCTCTATCCGCAGGCGCGGGGAATGGCGGTGCCGGCACGGCTCGGCGAGCTGATCGGCGCCGAAGGACTGCAGGGAAGGCTCGATGCACTGGCGGCGGAACTATGCCCGCCGGAGCGCCGCCATTATCATGCGGCGCTTTACGATGCACTAGCGGGGGCCCTCTTGCTGGCCCGGCTGGGCGAGCTACCCGGCTGGGGCGAGCGATCGCTGCGCTGGTTGATCGAACACAGCACGCTAGACCCGGCCCGCCGCGAAGAATTACGGCAAGGCGAGCTTTTTTAGGCGCGACAAACACCGGGTAGGGCGACACGGTCTGGAGCATGCGGTCCGCGTTGGAACCGATCATTCGACCCCTGAATGACAACGAGATGCACCTGCCCATCCGATGGGCGGCCGCGGAGGGCTGGAATCCGGGGCGTCACGACTGGTCGGTTTTCGCGGTGGCCGATCCGGGCTGCATGCTGACGGTGGAGGCGGAAGGGCGGCCGTCGGGCGTGGTGTCGGCCGCGCGGGTGGCGCCCGGGCTGGGCTTCATCGGCTTTTTCGTGGTGCCCCCTGAGTATCGGGGAAATGGATACGGAGCCCGGTTGTGGCGGGCAGCGCTGGCGCGCCTCGAGGGCCGGGTGATCGGGCTGGACGCGGTGACGGAGCAGCAGGCCAACTACTCGCGGGCGGGCTTCGCCTTCGCGCACCGCACGCTGTGTTACGGCGGCGTGGCCGCGGCGAAACCGGCGCCCTGGGCCCGCCGGGTGGTGGGGGTCTCCACGGTGGATTTCGGGGCCCTGGCCGCGTATGACCGGCGGTGTTTCGGGAGGAGGCGGAGCGGTTTCCTGGGCGCATGGCTGGCGTTGCCGGAAAGCCGGGCGCTGGCCTGGGTGCGGGAGGGGCAGGTGCGGGGCCTGGGGGTGGTGCGGCGCTGCCTGACGGGCGCGCGAATCGGCCCCCTGTTCGCGGACGACGACACGGTGGCCGAGGAGTTGTTCGACGCGTTGGAAGGTTTTGCGCCGGGCGAGTCGTTGTCGATCGACGTGCCGGAGCCGAACGCCGCGGGCATGGCGCTGGCGCGGAGACGCGGGATGGAGCCGGTGGTCGAAGCGGTGCGGATGTACCGCGGCGCGTCGCCGGAGCGGCCGCTGGACCGGATCTATGGCGTGACCAGCTTCGCGCTGGGCTAGGCGCTGTCTTCAAAATACCTCAGACCGCCGGCCCTGCGGGTGAGAGCTAAACCAGGCTGGGCCGGCGTTGTCCTCGGTGGCATGGGCCTCCGGCCCACCTCCACCTCGGCCGCCTTGGCCGAGCCAGGTTTTGCTCCCACGCCGGCCTGATCTATTTCGACGACACCGCCTAGGCGCGGGTTTGGTTTTTTGGCGGACAGACCGTGCGCGGCTTCCCAATTTTCACCGCATGACACCAAGCCACCCCCTGCCGACGATCCGCGCCCTTTCCGCCTCCGAGATGAGCCTGCCCACCGGCTGGGCGGCGGCGGAGGGCTGGAACCCCGGCCTGTACGACGGCACGGCCTTTCACCTGGCGGATCCGGAGGGTTTTCTCGTCGCGGAACTGGCCGGGAAGCCGGTCGGCGTGATCTCGGCGGTGCGCACCGGCGCGCATTTCGGGTTCCTGGGCTTTTACATCGTCGCACCTGCCCACCGGGGAAAAGGTTACGGGATGATGCTCTGGCGCGGGGCGATGGCCCGGATGGAGGGCCGCACGACCGGCCTGGATGGGGTGGTGGCGCAGCAGGCGAACTACGCGAAGTCGGGTTTTGCCCTGGCGCACCGAAATCTCCGCTACGGCGGCATCGTGCGCGCCGGGACGGCGGGGCCGGCGTCCGGGTTGCGCCCGGCGGGCGAGGTGCCGTTCGCGGCGCTGGCGGAGTATGATGCGGCGCATTTTGGCTGTGCGCGGCCGGAGTTTCTGCGGGCGTGGCTGGCGCTCTCGGAAAGCCGGGCGCTGGTCTTCGAGCGCGCGGGGAAGATCCGCGGTTTCGGCGTCGTGCGGCGTTGCCACGAAGGCTGCAAGATCGGTCCGCTGTTCGCGGACGACGAGGCGACGGCCGAAGCGCTGTTTGCGGCCCTGGCCGCGTTCGCGCCAGGCGAACGCCTGTTCCTCGATCCTCCGGAGCCGAATGGGGCGGCGGTGGCGCTGGCGCGGCGGCACGGTTTGGAGCCGGTATTCGAGACGGCGCGGATGTATCGCGGGCCGGCCCCTAAGCTGCCGCTGGAGCGGATCTACGGCATCACGAGCTTCGAACTGGGTTGAGGACGAGCGCGGCGAGCTCCGCGAGCGCCAGGCCCGCGAGCGAAGTGCGGCGGAGCGCGGCGCGGGCGAAGGTTTCGCCGGCGGTGGAGGGGTTGGGCACGACGACGACCGGAAGGCCGGCGGCGGCCGCCGCTTCATGGCCGGGCAGGGAGTCCTCGAAGGCGACCGCTTCGGTGGCCGCCAGGCCGAGGCGGGAGAGGGCGGCGAGGTAGACGTCGGGCGCGGGTTTTCCGCGCGACACGTCGTCGCGGCAGACCACGGCGGCGAAGCGGTCGAGCAGGCCGCGGGCGGCCAGGTGCCCCGTAACGTGGCGGCGGGAGGAGTTGGACGCGACGGCGAGGGTGAGTCCGGCGGCGCGTGCCGTGTCGAGCAACTCGAGCACGCCGGGGAGCACGGCGGCCTCGCCGCAGAGGCGGCGCGCGTAAAGGAGAAAGCGCGCCTCGAGCGCGGCGCGGTCGTGGGTCGACGGATACGCGGTCCAGAGGTCCACCTCGACGTCCACGTGGCCGACCACGGAGCGCAGCACGCGCGGATCGCCCGCCAGGCCGTCCTCGCCATGTACGAGACGCCAGGCGTCGAGCGTGGCCGTCTCGGTGTCCACGATGAGTCCGTCGAAGTCGAAAATGAGTCCGCGCAGGGGCATGGCGGGACGCTTGGGCACGCCGGTGCGGGCGCAAGAGCGCGCGCCGCCCCGGTGGCGTTTTGATCCGAGGCGGCGGCCCGGGCTGGACGCCGCCGCCCTTTTGCGTAGCGGTGGGACATGCGTTTCCATCCTTCCCCCGCACACCGCCTGGCCGCGCTGATGTTCGCCCTTCCCCTAGTCATGTCCGCCGCCGAAACCCCCGTTCCCGCGCCCGCCGATCCCGACCTGAAGCCCGCCACCCGCGACCGCGCGGCCATCGCGGCCGAATTCAAGTGGGACTTTTCGCCGATCTATCCTTCCTGGGAAGCCTGGGAGGCGGGCATGGCGGAGATCAAGGGGAAGATGGACGCCTTCGCCGCCCTCAAGGGTACGCTCAAGGACGGCCCGGACGCGCTGCTCAAGGCCTACCGGCTCTTCGACGATATCGGCATGCTGCAATACCGGGTATATCGTTACCCGCAGCTCCAGCGCGACACGGACACCCGCGACCAGGCGGTGAACGGACGGATGCAGCGGGTACAGGCGCTGTTCGCGGAGTTCGGCACCGCGACGTCGTGGTTCACCCCCGAGCTGCTGACCGTACCGGAGGACACGGTGCGCGGGTGGATCGAGCAGACGCCTGCGCTCGGCATCTACCGCTTCCCCATCCTCGACGCCTACCGCCAGCAGAAACACGTGCTGGACGAGAAGGGAGAGAAACTCCTCTCCTTCGCCACCCGTTTCAACGAGACGCCCGAATCGGTCTATTCCGAGCTCAGCACTTCCGACATCAAGTTCCCGACCATCAAGCTGGCCGACGGCAGCGAGGTGAAGCTCTCGCCCGGCGCCTACCAGCACCTCCTCGCCACCAACCCCAGCCAAGCCGAGCGCGCCAAGGCCTTCGACGCCTACCTCGGTACTTACGAGACGACGAAGAACACCTACGCCGCGATCTACCGCGGCATCCTCGAGCGCGGCTGGTTCCTCGCCCAAGCACGCGACTACCCGACCACGCTCGCCCGCGCGCTCGACGACGATGCGATTCCGATCGAAGTCTATACGACCCTGGTGGATACCGTCCGGGCCGGGACAGGGCCGCTGCGGCGCTATTTCAAACTGCGTAAAAAACTCCTCGGGCTGGAAACCTATCACCTCTACGACGGCCAGATCCCGTTGCTGCAAGACGACTCCGTCTGGCCCTACCGGCCCGCCCGCGACCTCGTGCTCGCCTCGGTGGCGCCGCTCGGCGCGGACTACCAGGCGAAGATGAAGAAGCTGCTCGAGGGCGGCTGGGTCGACGTCTACGAAAACGACGGCAAGCGCTCCGGCGCCTACTCCGCCGGCGTGTACGGGGTGGGTCCGTATATGCTGATGAACTACAACGACACGCAGGACGCGCTGTTCACCTTCGCGCACGAGCTCGGCCATTCGATGCACACTGTGCTGTCGTACGAGACGCAGCCCTTCGTTACCAGCGACTACACGATCTTCGTCGCCGAGGTGGCCTCGACGGTAAACGAACGGCTGATGCTCGAGCACCTGCTCGCCGGCACCATGGACGCGCGCAAGCGTTTCCTGCTGCTCCAGCACGCCATCGACTCGATCGTCGGCACCTTCTACACCCAGGTGCTCTTCGCCGA
>CBINGR010000128.1:0-5802 GCA_966250295.1 uncultured Akkermansia sp.
CCGACGTGGACGAGGCGCTGGCCTCGATCAACACCACGCAGAACCAGGTGGCGGCTTCGATCAGCCAGGCGCGGGCCGACGCCGACCAGAAGCTGAAGATGGCGGAACAGGCGGTGCAGATCGCGCAGAATCGCGCGGCCGCCGAAGCCGCCCCGTTGGCCGAGCTCGGCCGCACCCTCGCCGCGATGAAGGCCGGCGGGGGCAAGGACGCGCTCGATGCCTACCTGCGCAACGCCGCCCTGCCGCTGCGTGAACGCGCCACTCAGACCGTGGTCGCGGGCTGAGCGCCGCCGGCCCACGAACTAAACTCCGCTTCGCAACCTGTGTTTTCCCTTCCTTTCCCATGCAATTTCTCCTCTCCATCCTCGCCGGCTGCCTGCTCACCTTCCTGGCCGTGCCGGTCGTGCTGTTTTTCGGCCGTACGTTCCAGCTCTGGCGGGTGCTGCCGGAGCGCACGGTGCTCGTCTACACGCTCTTCGGCAAAGTCATCGGCCAAGTGACGGAGCCCGGGCTGTATTTTCCTATCTTTCGCTTCGGTCCGAGGGCCTTGCTGCTGCCGCTTTTCGGCAAGGCCTATCCGGTCAGCACGCGCATATTCCAAGCCTACCTGCGCAACCAGCTCGTCAATTCCGAGGAAGGCGCGCCGATGGGCGTGGGCATTTGGTTCGAGGGCTATGTGCAGGATCCGGAGAATTTCCTCTTCAAGAACTCCGACCCGCTCGGCTCGCTCAAGGCCAACGTGGCCACCGCAGTGGTGAAGCAGCTTTCCAATCTCAAGCTCGATGTGCTGCTGGAGAACCGCGATGCGCTTTCGGCGCGGGTGCGCGAGGAGGTGACGCCCACCTCCGCGAAATGGGGTTTCGCGATGGGTTCGACCTACATCCGGAAAGTGGCCTTCCGCGACCGGGGCATGATCGGCGAGATCGAGCGCAAGGTGGTCAACCGTCTCCGTCAGGTGACCGCCGCGATGAAGCAGGCCGGCGACAACGAAGTGGCCCTGATTCAGTCCTCGGCCGAGATGCGCGCCGCGCAGCGCCTCGGCGAAGCGCAGGCGGTGCGCCCGTTGGTGATCGGCAAAGTGCTGTCGGAGCTGAGGGCCGACCCCCTGGTGGCGGAAGCACTGTTCCGCCTGCTCGAGATCCAGGCGACGATCAAGAGCCCGGGCAAAATCCTGGTCACGCCCGCGGGGAAGGGCGACCTGCTGCTGAGCGCCTGAGCCGGTTTTGGAGTTCGGCGGCAGGACGCCGGTCGGGGAGGCCGGCGCGGGGATCGGGACGAAAACGAGCGCAGACAGGAAGGTCCGCGCCACGCGCGTCCTACTTCTTCGCCGCGGCGGTGACGCCACCGGGGAGGCAGGCGCCGCAGCCTTGGGCGAAGAAGTCGTTGCCCTTGTCGTCCACGAGGATGAAGGCCGGGAAGTCTTCCACCTCGATTTTCCACACCGCCTCCATGCCGAGCTCGGGGTATTCGAGCAGTTCCACCTTCTTGATGTTTTCCTTGGCGAGGATCGCGGCCGGTCCGCCGATGCTGCCGAGGTAAAAGCCCCGGTGTTTGGCGCAGGCGTCGGTAACGGCCTTGGAACGGTTGCCTTTGGCGAGCATGACCATGCTGCCGCCGAGCGACTGGAAGAGGTCGACGTAGCTGTCCATGCGGCCGGCGGTAGTGGGGCCGAAACTGCCGGAGGCGTAGCCGGCGGGGGTTTTGGCCGGGCCGGCATAGTAGACGGGGTGCTTCTTGAAGTAGTCGGGCAGGCCCTGGCCGGCGTCGACGCGCTCCTTGAGCTTGGCGTGGGCGATGTCGCGGGCGACGACGAGCGGGCCGTTGAGCAGCACGCGGGTGGTGACGGGGTGTTTGGACAACTCGGCGCGGATCGCCTCCATCGGCTGGTTGAGGTCGATGCGCACGGACTTGTCGTCCTTGATCTGGCGCAGCTCGGGCGGGAGGAAGCGGCCGGGGTCGGTCTCGAGTTTTTCGAGGAAGATGCCGTCCCGGGTGATCTTGGCCTTCACGTTGCGGTCGGCGGAGCAGGAGACGCCCATGCCGATGGGGAGGGAAGCGCCGTGGCGGGGCAGGCGGATGACACGCACGTCGAGGGCGAAGTATTTGCCGCCGAACTGGGCGCCGATGCCGGTGTTGCGTGCGATCTTCAGGATTTTCTCCTCCCACTCGAGATCGCGGAAGGCGCGGCCGTGCTCGTCGCCGGTGGTGGGAAGAGCGTCGTAGTATTTGGTGGAGGCAAGCTTGAGGGTTTTCATCGTCGATTCGGCGGAGGTGCCGCCGATGACGAAGGCGAGGTGGTAGGGCGGGCAGGCGGAGGTGCCGAGGTAGCCGAGCTTGTCGGCGACGAATTTCTCCAGGCCGGCGGGCGTGAGAACGGCGCGGGTTTCCTGGAAGAGGAACATCTTATTGGCGGAGCCGCCGCCCTTGGAGACGAAGAGAAATTTATAATAGTCGCCCTCGCTGGCCATGAGGTCGATCTGGGCGGGGAGATTGGTGCCGGTATTCACCTCGCGCCACATGTCGAGCGGGGCGTTCTGGGAGTAGCGGAGGTTTTCCTTGGTGTAGGCCTCGTAGACGCCCTTGGAGAGGGCTTCGGCATCGTTGCAACCGGTCCAGACCTGCTGGCCTTTGTAGCCAAGGATGGCGGCGGTGCCGGTGTCCTGGCAGAGAGGCAGGATACCCTGGGCGGCTACCTCGGCATTGCGCAGGAGAGTGAGGGCGACGTAGCGGTCGTTATCGGAGGCCTCGGGGTCGCGGAGGATGGCGGCGACCTGCTCGAGGTGCTTTGCCCGCAGGTAGAAGTTGGCGTCGTGGTAGGCTTCGCGGGCGAGGTGGGTGAGCGCTCCGGGGCTGACCTTGAGGATGGTTTTGCCTTCGAAGGTCGCGGTACTCACGCCCTCCTTGGAGAGCAGACGGTACTCGGTGGTATCGGGACCGAGGGGGTAGGGATCGGAGTAGTGGAAGGCGGGCGTGGCCATGAGAAGGAGGGTAGAACGGGGAAGGATAGCGGCAAAGGACGAATCCGGGACGAAAAAGCGGAAGCGGGCGACGATTTGCCAAAATGTAAAGGGGAGGCTCAGCAAAGCTAATGGGCAGGGGCGGAAAATGGAGGGGGAGCGTCGCAAGCCCGCGCGGCGTGACCGGGCGCGCAAGAGGCAGAGCTGCCCCGTCACCGCTCCGCGCCGCTCGCTTAGACGATCTTTAGCTTGGGCAGATCCTGGCCATCGACCAGGCCGACCGGTTTACCCTTGGCGTCCACGACAATGAGGTCGTCGATCTTGTGGGCCTCGAACATGCGCAGGGCATCTACGCCGAGGGCGTCGGCTGAGATGGTCTTGGGCGTGCGAGTCATGAAGACGGCGACCGGTTTTTGCAAAAAATCGGGGCCCGTGAGCGCGCTGCGGCGGAAGTCGCCGTCGGTGAGGATGCCGGTGAGCTTGCCGTTGCGGGCGTGGACGAGAGCGATGCTGCCGCTGCGGGCCTTGGTCATGCGCAGGATGGCGTCTTGCAAAGTGATGTCCTCCGGGGCGACCGGGAGGCGATCGCCGCTCCGCATGATGTCGCCGACCTTCAGGAGGAGCACGCGACCGAGGTTGCCCGCAGGGTGGAAACGGGCGAAGTCGTCGCGGGTGAGACCGCGGGCTTCGAGCAGCACCATCGCAAGGGCGTCGCCGAGCGCGAGGGCGGCGGTGGTGCTGGCGGTGGGCGCGAGGGCGAGCGGGCAGGCTTCCTTCGGGACGGTGTAGAGCAGGCGCAGGTCGCAGCCGGCGGCCAGGTCCGAGTCGGCCTTGGCGGTGAAGGCGACGAGCCGGACGCCGAAACGGCGCAGCACGGGCACGAGTCTCAACACCTCCTCGGTCTGGCCGCTGTTGGAAAGGATGAGCGCGACGTCGCCCTCCGAAACCATGCCGAGGTCGCCGTGCAGGGCCTGAGTGGCGTCGAGGAAGGAGGACGGGGCGCCGGTACTGTTGAAGGTGCCGGCGAGCTTTTGCGCGATGTGCGCGGACTTGCCGACCCCCGTGAAGATGAGCTTGCGGCCGGCGACGATGGCCTCGTGGAAGGCGCGCGCCACGGCCACGAAGTCAGGTCCGAGGGCCTCCCGGGTGGCGGCGATGGCTTCTTCTTCGATGCGAAGGGCCTGGCGGGCGCGGCGGAGGACGAAGGTGGAGTCGAGGGCCATTTAGGATTTGTGTCCGTGGGGGAGTCGCGAGACTTGGACTCCCGGTTTTTTCGTTCAACTCCCTTTTGCCTTTTCGTCGTCCGCCCGTCCCTTCCGCCACGCGCCATGCGCAGTCGTCTGTCGTCCGTCCTTTTAATTTCCCTCCTCGCCGCCGTCCCGCTTTTCCACGCGGGCTGCGGGCCGCAGTCGGTCATGCCCTTCACCGCCGAGGTGGACGATCCGGATTACCGGCGCGGCAAGGAACTGCTGCGCATGGGGCGCGAGCAGGAGGCGCTGGCGCAGTTCCTGAAGGTTATCGACCAGCGCGGGCGCGATGAACGCGGAGGAGCGGCGGAGTCCCATCTCGAGGCCGGCATTCTCTACCAGAAGCACATCAAGGATCCGATCGCCGCGATCTACCACTACCGGCGCTACCGCGAGATGCGGCCGAACAGCGAGCAGTCCCGGCTCGTCCTGCAAAGCATCGAGGCCTGCATTCGCGAGTTCGCGCGCACCTTGCCGGCACAGCCGATGGACAACCAGGTGGACCGCACGGACCTGATGGATGCGATCGACCGGCTCCAGCGCGAGAACCTGCAGCTCAAGGAGCAACTCGCCGCGGCGCGCGCGGCCGTGCTCGAGACGACGCGGCAAAATCCGGGCGCGGCCCCCGTCGACGCCACGGGGGAAAACGCTTTTTCGTCCTCTCCGCTGCCGCTGGAGCCTTCGCAGGCCGGAGCGGGCATGGATGTGCCGGCCGGCGGGGCGGTGGAGTACTCCGCGCCGGTGGCCGTGGTCCCGGTGCCCGTGGCGCCTACGACGCCTGCGCGCCAGGGCACGCCGGCGCCGGCCACGGCCACGCCGCCGGCAGCGACCTACCGCCGCCACGTGGTGAACCGGGGCGACACGCTGATGAGCATCTCGCTGCGCTACTACGGCAACCGCTCGCGCTGGCGCGACATCTACGCGGCGAACCGCGACGTGCTGCCGAGCGAGACCGCGCTGAAAATCGGCATGGAACTGAAGATTCCGCAGTAGCGCCGCACCGGGTGCCGGCGCGGAACGACGAATGACTAGGCGCTGTCTTCGAAATAATCCAGCGCTCTGCTGAAGCCCTGCGGGTGGTCGGGAAACCAGGCTCGGCCGGCGTTGGCCTCGGTGGCACGGGCCTCCGGCCCGCCTCCACCTAGGCCGCCTTGGCCGAGCCTGGTTTCCCGACCGCGGAGCACCGGTCTATTTCGAAGACAGCGCCTAATGTCGAATGACGAATGGACGGCGGCTGGCATCCCCGTTTGAAAGGCTCGGTCAAGAGCCATGCCCAAGACTTCACGCCGCACCGCCGTCTTCACCGAATCGCTGATCCGCGAGATGTCGCGGGTGGCCGCGCAGTACGGCGCCATCAACCTCGCTCAGGGCTTTCCGGACGGAAACCCGCCCGATGCGCTGGTGGAGGCGGCGCGCAGGGCGATGGACGCCGGCCGGCACCAGTATGCCGTCACCTGGGGTTCGCCGGAACTGCGCGACGCGCTGGCGGCGAAGCTGACGCGGTTCACCGGCCTCGCGGTCGATCCCCAGTGCGACCTCGTCGTCACCTGCGGCGCGACCGAGGCGATGATGGTCGCGATGATGACGGTGTGCGACCC
>CBINGR010000129.1:0-5605 GCA_966250295.1 uncultured Akkermansia sp.
CGCCGCCGAACATGGCCTGCTGGCCGCCCTGGCGGCGGAACCAGGTGGAGGAGGGGTCCACGGCCAGCAGGACGGGCTTGCCGGAGAGGATGAACTGGTCGAGGGCGTATTCCTGGGCGGGTTTCAGGCCGGTGGGGTGGAGGATGGCGAGGGCGGCGAGGCCCTCGGGCAGGGTGGTGAAGTCGGGGGAGACCGTGACGATCTCGTAGGAACGTTTCCACTCGGAGAGGATGAGCTGACCGGGGGTGGGGCGCTGCTGCATCATCATGTTGAAGGGCTGGCCCTCGAGCGGGAGCTTGGTGAGGACGCCGAGCTTGGGCTTGGTGAGCTGCTGGACGGAGTAGATGAGGGACGAGACGTCGTATTCGATCAGCTCTTCGCGGGCCGGGCTGAAGGCGGGGAGGGCTTTTTGTTGGTCGGCCTGGGTCACGACCAGGCCCAGGTAGAAGGGCTCGCCGGTGCCGGGGACCTGTTGGGGCTGGAGACCGGCAGCCTGGGCCTTTTCCTCCTCGGGGGTGTCGGCGGCGGGAGAGACGGTCTCGAGAGTGAGCTTGCCGCCGGAGGCGCGGACGTAGGCGCGGAGCATTTCCTCCACGCGCGCGGCGTAGTTTTTATAGGATACGGGCAGGCCCTCGATGCCGCGGGTGGCGTAGAACTGGAGCGCGATGGGCTCCTCGATCTTGCCGAGGAGGGAACGGGTGCCGGGCGAGAGGGTATAGATGCGGCCGGCGGTGAGGTCGCCGCGTACGGGCAGGCGGCCGGCGAGGAAGTTGACCAGCAGGAGGACGACGGCGAGGAGAACGACGGCGAGGGTTTTGGCGAGGCCGGGTTTCATGATGGAAAGGGAAGTTTTTTAAACCGCGAAGGACGCGAAAAGGCGCGAAGGCGAGGGGCTCAGCGTTCGAGGGCGACGACGTTGAGGGTGAGGGCGAAGGCCATCACGGAGCCGAAGTAGGCGAAGTCGCGCGGGTCGAGGATGCCCTTGGAGAAGGCGTCGAAGTGCGGAATGTAGCCGAAGTTGGCGATGAGGTCGACGGCGGTGACGGGCAGAAAGCCGGAGAGCGCTTCATTGAAGACGCTGTAGCCGAGGAAAACGAAAACCAGGTTGACGATCACCCCGAGGACAAAGGCGATGACCTGGTTTTTGGTGAGCGCGGACAGGAGCGAGCAGATGGCGAGGTAGGCGCCGGCCATGAGGGCGCTGCCGAGATAACCGCCGGCAATCACGCCCCAGTCGGGATTGCCGAGCCAGCCGACCGTGATGACCAGCGGGAAACTGAGCGCAAGGCCGAGGGCGAGGAAGGTCCAGGCGGCGAAAAACTTGCCCAGCACGGCATCCAGGGTGGTGAGCGGCAGGGTGAAGAGCAGCTCGATCGTGCCGCCGCGTTTTTCCTCGGACCAGAGGCGCATGCCGGCGGCGGGGATCAGGAAAAGGTAGAGCCAGGGCAGGAAGACGAAGAAGCTCTGGAGCGAGGCCTGGTTGTCCTTGAAGAAACGTCCGATGAAGAAAGCCAGGCCCACGGAGGCCATGAGGAAGACGATGAGGAACACGTAGGCCACCGGGGAGCGGAAGTAGCCGAGGAACTCGCGTTTGAAGACGGGAGCGATTTGGGACATGGCGGGAAGGGGGAGGAAGGGAGTGAGGGAGCGGGACGGACCGAGGGAGTAAGGGAGTGAGGGAATGAGGGTCGGAGAAACAAGCTGCTCCGGCCGGCGCGGCTGTCCTTTGGGATTTGAGCTTTTGGGATCTGGGATTTTGCGGCGCTCGACTGCGCCGCTCAGAGATCGCCGCGGGTGAGGTCGCGGAAGATTTCGTCGAGGCGGGCGCCGGGTTTGCGGGCGCGGAACTGGTCCGGGGTCTCGTCCACCACGAGGCGCCCCTGGGAGAGCAGAACGATCCGGGTGCAGATCGCGTCGACTTCCTCGAGGATGTGCGTCGAGAGGATGACCGCGCGCTCCTTCGCCATGGTGCGGATAAGGGAGCGGACCTCGTTTTTCTGAATCGGGTCCAGGCCGTCGGTGGGCTCGTCGAGCACCAGGCAGGGAGGCTCGTGGAGAAGGGCCTGGGCGAAGCCGACGCGCTGCTTGTAGCCCTTGGAAAGCGTTTCGATGGCCTGGCCGCGGACCGGGTCGAGGTGGGTGCGGGCGATGGCCCGCTCGACACGTTCGTTGCGTTCGGCGGCTTTGCGGAAACCGCGTACCTCGGCGATGAAGCCGAGAAACTCGATCACGGTCATTTCCCCGTAGGCGGGGGCGCTCTCGGGCAGATAACCGAGGCGGGATTTCACGGCGACAGGGTCCTTCGTGACGTCGATGCCGTCCACCGTGGCGGTACCGGCGTCCGGGCGGATGAAGCCCGTGATCATTTTCATGGTGGTGGATTTCCCGGCGCCGTTGGGCCCCAGGAAACCGAGGATATCGCCCGGACGGACCGTGAAACTCACGCCATCGACGGCGCGTTTGTTGCCGTAGGTTTTAACCAGACCTTTGACTTCGATCATAGGGTGAATGACGGGGAGAAGGGTGGTGGGAACCACTCAGAGGGAAAAGGTTCCGCGCTTGAAAAAGTGAAAACCGGAAAATTTCAACTTTTCTGAGCGCGATCCCGGCCTCTCGCCCGGGCGGACGGCCTCGCCTCCAGACCGGCCCGAAACAATAATTTTGCCGGAAAAAGAACGTGCTCCTCGCTTCGCGCGTGGCACGTTTCATGGTGTCGTCAACTTCGCGTCCATAACCCACTTCCACGCATGCCTCCCGCATCCAAGCCTCGCAAAGCCGCCACGAAATCCACTTCGCCCGCTCCGGCCTCTTCCCCGGCCGCCGCCTCGTCCGGCGAGGCTCACGAGCACCGCAGCGCGACCGACAGCGTAAAGCTGAAACAGGCCATCCTGCGCAACCTGACCTACACGCTCGCCCGCGACCAAGGCTCCGCCACGCTCCGCGACTGGTGGCTCGCCACCGCCGCCGCCGTGCGCGAGCAGATCCTCGCCCGCCTCATCGCGACCCAGGCGGTGCACAACAAACAGAACGCCCGCCGCCTCTACTACCTCTCGCTCGAGTATCTGATGGGCCGCCTGACGGAGAACAACCTCCAGAACACCGGCCTCGTGGATACTGCCCGCGCCGCGCTGGCCGAACTCGGCATCAATTTGGACGAACTGCGCGAGGTCGAAGTGGACATGGGGCTCGGCAACGGCGGCCTGGGCCGTCTCGCGGCGTGTTTCCTCGATTCGCTCGCCACGCTCGATTATCCGGCCATCGGCTACGGCATCCACTACGAGTTCGGCCTGTTCAAGCAGGAGTTCGTCCACGGTCACCAGATCGAGCATCCCGACAACTGGATGATCTTCGGCACGCCTTGGGAGATCGTGCGCGCCGAGTACACCCAGGAGGTGCAGCTCTACGGCCGGGTGGAAAACGTCTTCGACGACCGCGGCGGCTACCGCCCCCGCTGGGTGGACACGAAGAAGATTCTCGGGGTGCCTTACGACATCCCGATCGCCGGCTACGGCACCAAGACCGTCAACCTTCTCCGCCTCTGGGCCTCGCGCTCCACCGAGGAGTTCGACCTCAGCGCCTTCAACTCCGGCGGCTACGTCGAGGCCGTGCGCGAGAAGGCCATCGGCGAGACCGTCTCGAAGGTCCTCTACCCGAACGACAAGACCGAGAACGGCAAGGAGCTGCGCCTCATCCAGCAGTACTTTTTCGTCGGTTGCTCGCTGCGCGATCTCATCCGCCGCCACTTCCGCATCCCCGGCAACACCTGGGACAATTTCGCCGACAAGGTCGCGGTGCAGCTCAACGACACCCATCCGGCCATCGCCGTCGCCGAGCTCACCCGCATTCTGGTGGACGAGCAGCAGCTCGCCTGGGAAAAAGCCTGGGACATCGTCACCCGCACCTTCGGCTACACCAACCATACGCTGCTCCCCGAGGCCCTGGAAAAGTGGAGCGTGCCGCTCTTCACCCGCGTGCTGCCGCGCCACGCCCAGATCATCTACGAGATCAACCGCCGCCTCATGGAGACGGTCGAGCAGCGCTGGCCGGGCGACAACGACAAGAAACGCATTTGCTCGCTCGTGGACGAGGGAGGCGCGAAGTCCTTCCGCATGGCGAACCTCGCGGTCGTCGGTTCGCACGCCGTCAACGGCGTCGCCGCCCTCCACACCCAGCTCCTCAAGAAGGACCTCTTTCCCGACTTCGACGCGCTCTATCCGGGGAAATTCCAGAACAAGACCAACGGCATCACGCCCCGCCGCTGGCTGCTCGACTGCAACCCCCGGCTCGCCGCGCTCCTCAAGGAAACCCTCGGCCACGGCGACTGGGCCCGCAACCTCGACCAGTTGCGCGGCCTCGAGCTGTTCTCCGGCAACGCCGAGTTCCAGAAGACTTTTATGGCCGTGAAGCGCGAAAACAAGGTCGCCCTCGCGGCCGTCATCCAGCGCGAGTGCGGCATCAGCGTCTCGCCCGACGCGCTCTTCGACGTGCAGATCAAGCGCCTCCACGAGTACAAGCGCCAGCACCTGAACCTGCTCCACATCCTCACCCTCTACCGCCGCCTGCTCCAGAACCCCTCGCTCAATGTCGTTCCGCGCGTGTTCGTCTTCGCGGCCAAGGCCGCCCCCGGCTACGATCTCGCGAAGAACATCATCCGGGCGATCAACGTCATCGGGAAGCGAATCAACGAGGACGCCCGCATCGGCGGCAAGCTGAAGGTCGCCTTCCTGCCCAACTACCGCGTGTCGCTGGCCGAAAAGATCATCCCCGCGGCCGATCTCTCCGAGCAGATCTCCACCGCCGGCAAGGAGGCCTCCGGCACGGGCAACATGAAGCTGGCCCTCAACGGCGCGCTCACCATCGGCACGCTCGACGGCGCGAACGTCGAGATCGGCGAGGAGGTCGGCGACGACAACATCTTCATCTTCGGCCTCACCGTGCCGGAGGTCGAGGCGCTCGACGCCAAGGGTTACAGCCCCTGGGACTATTACCACCGCGACGAGGAACTGCGCGCCGTCATCGACTGGCTCGGCAGCGACTACTTCACGCCCGGCGAGCACGGGGCCTTCGGCCCGCTGCACCACAGCCTCACCGGCGGCGGCGATCCTTACAAGGTGCTCGCCGACTACCGCAGCTACGTGCAGGCCCACGAGCGGGTGGACAGCGCCTACCGCGATACCCGCCGCTGGGCCAAGATGGCCATCCTCAACACCGCCCGCGTCGGCAAGTTCTCCAGCGACCGCACCATCCACGAATACGCCCGGGAGATCTGGACGCTGCCCGCCCTCCGCGTGGGCTGAGGCGGGGTCGCGGTGTAGGTCCGGCCGCTGGCCGGGCTTTCCCGGTTCGCTCTCCGCAATCCACCCGGCCAGCGACCGGGTCTACATCGACCACGACTACAACAGCGGCGTGAGCAGGCGGCTGAGGTCCTCGGCGAGGTTGGCGGGGAAACGGCGCCGCCGGAGCTCGGGAAGGCCGAGGGGGCGGCAGTCGCGCAGGAGTTCGCCGGCCCAGATGCGCAGGGCCCGGGCTTCGCGCGCGCCATGCAGGACGACGCCGATCTCGAAGTTCACGAAGAGGCTGCGCATGTCCATGTTGGCCGAGCCGA
>CBINGR010000130.1:0-5403 GCA_966250295.1 uncultured Akkermansia sp.
AAGCCGGCGGCGGCGAGCATCTCGTGATGGATGCCGGGCGTGTCTTGGAAGGACGTGGTGGTGAGGAGGACTCGGGGGGCGGGCATGAGCGGGAAAAAAGAGGAAGAAGAGCGACGGAGCGGCGGAACGACGGAAGCGACAGAAAATGAAGAAACCTGAAACCGGAGACAGTCCGAGACCAGCGGGGAAGGTGTGAGAAGGTTTGCAGGCCGCCGACGCCGAAGTGGCGGCGGCCCCGGCGAAATTATCTGCGCAAAATCGTTCCGGCGCGTTGACAGCGGCGGGGGCGTGCAGTGGGTGGCGTGGATGTTTGGCCCCGGATCGATCTCCGGCCCGGGCATGGAGCTGTTCGGGCGGCTCCGCTCACGCCCCCTCTCGTCCTTCAAATCCTCTGGCAAAAGGAAGCGGATCCCCATGCACGACATCTCCCTCATCACCACCATCGCGTTCGGGTTCACGGCCGCGCTGTTTTTTGGGCTCGCCGCCAAGCGGCTGGGCCTTTCGCCCATCGTGGGCTACCTGTTGGCGGGGGTCGTGGCCGGACCGCACACGCCGGGTTTCGTGGGGGACCTGGCGATCGCCGGGCAACTCGCGGAGATCGGCGTCATCCTGCTGATGTTCGGCGTGGGCCTGCATTTCCACCTGAAGGATCTGATGGCGGTGCGCTCGATCGCGATCCCCGGCGCGCTCGGGCAGAGCGCGGTGGCGACGGTGGCCTGCATGGCGGTGGCGCATCTGACCGGGTGGACCTGGGCGCAGGGCGCGGTGCTGGGCATTGCCACGGCGGTGGCGAGCACGGTGGTGTTGCTGCGCGTGCTGATGGATAACCGCGGCTTGGAAACGCCCTCCGGCCACGTGGCGGTGGGCTGGCTGATCGTGGAGGACATCCTGACTGTGCTGGTACTCGTGGTACTGCCTGCGCTGGCCGCGGGCAACGGCGGGGCGAAGGGCGTGGCGGAGGCGGATGGTCCCTCGTTCGCGGGCGTGCTGACGGCGGCGGGCGTCGCGGTGGCCAAGCTGCTGGCGCTCGGTGCGGTGGTGGCGGTGGTGGGCTCGCGGCTGGTGCCCTGGCTGCTGCTGCGGGTGGCGCGGCTGCGTTCGCCGGAGCTGTTCACGCTGGCGGTGCTGGTGATGGCGATCGCGGTGGCGACGGCGGCCTACGCGGCTTTCGGCGCCTCGATGGCGCTCGGGGCCTTCCTCGCCGGCATGCTGGTGGGCCAGTCCAAGTTCAGCCACCAGGCGGGGGCGGAGATGCTGCCGCTGCGGGATGCCTTCGCGGTGCTGTTCTTTGTCTCGGTCGGCATGCTTTTCGATTACAAGGTCATCGTCGCGGCACCCCTGCTCACGCTGGGCGTCCTGGCGGTGATCCTGCTCGCGAAGCCGCTGATCGCGTTCGCGATCGTGGTCTTCTGCCGGCACACGCTGCGGACGGCGCTGACGGTGGCGGGCGGCCTGGCGCAGATCGGTGAGTTTTCGTTCATCCTGTCGGAGACGGCCAAGTCGCTGAAACTCCTGCCGGGCGAGGGCCACGCGGTGCTGGTGGCTGGCGCGATCGTGTCGATCAGCGTGAATCCTTTTCTCTTCAAGGGCCTGCTTGCGCTGGAGCCGGCGATCGAGCGCAGCGGGCCGTGGCGGCGTTGGTTCGCGCCCCGTCTGGCGGCGCATGGCGCGGAGCTCAACGCGGGCCGGACGACCGAGGCCGATCTGCCCGACACGGTGGTCGTCGGCTACGGCCCGGTGGGGCGCGCCGTCACGGACCTGCTGGAAAAATCCGGCCGCAAACCGCTGATCCTGGAATTGAACGTGGACACGGTGGCGGAGCTCACGCGCGAAGGCCGGCGAGCGCTTTATGGCGACGCCACGCGGCGCGAGCTCTTGGAGCAGGCGGGGGTGGACAAGGCGAAGAGCGTGGTCATCACGGTTCCCGAGCCGCAGGTGCGGATGGGGGTGATTCGGGCGGTGCGGGAACTGAACTCAGACGTGCGGATCGTGACCCGGGCCCGTTACCTGGCGGAACACGATTCGCTGCGCGAGGCCGGTGCCGCGGTGGTGTGCTGCGACGAGGCCGGGGCGGCCACGGGGCTGACGCGCGCCTTGCTGGGCGATCTCAACAAGCCGCAGGAGGAGATCGACCGCGAGGTGCGGCTCCTGCGCGCGGGCTGGGGAACGTAGACGGCGGGCCAGGCGCGGCCGGAGATTGCCTCGCGCGCCGGGCTGGGGAAGGGTGGCCCCTCCCATGCCGAAGAAGGACACCCTTGCCACCGCCACCCAAGTCCTGCGCCGCCAGCTCGGTGCGCGGGTCGTGCTGACCGACGACGCCTCGCTCGAGGCGGCGTCCTACGACTCGAGCCGCATCGCGGTGCGCCCGGCCGCGGTGATCCGGCCGACGCGGCGCGAGCAGGTCGGGGCCGTGCTGAAACTGGCCAACGCCCGCGGCATCCCCGTGACGCCTCGCGGCCGCGGCACGACGCTTATGGGCTCGGCCGTGCCGCTGAAGGGCGGCTGGGTGCTGGATTTGCTCGGGCTCGGTGCGATCCGGATCGACGCCGAGGCGGGCCTGGCGCACGTGCAGGCGGGCGCGAAGGTCGCCGACGTGCAAGGGGCGGCGGCGAAGGCGGGTTGGTTTTACCCGCCCGATCCCTCCTCGAAGGAATACTCCACCATTGGCGGCAACATCGCCTGCAACGCCGGCGGCATGCATGGCGGAAAATACGGCGTGACCCGCGATTTTGTGGTGGCGCTCAAAGGTTTCCTGCCCACCGGCGAATTCGTGGAGTGGGGCACGGCGACGCGAAAGTTCGCGGCGGGTTTCAACCTGCGCGACCTCTGGATCGGCAGCGAAGGCATGCTCGGCGTGGTGACGGACGCGGTGCTGCGGCTGATCCCGGCGCCGGCGGCGCGCTGGACCCTGCTGACGAGTTTCGCGGACGAGGTGTCCGCCTTCAAGGCGTCGCGGGCCCTTTTCGCCGCGCGCGTGCAGCCGGCGATTTGCGAGTTCCTGGACCGTTACTCCGTGCAGTGCGCGGAGCAGGCGATGAGGACCACGATTTTCCCGGGCCAGCCGGGCCGGCCGGTGATCCTGATCGAGCTGGCGGGCTCGGAGGCGGAGCTGGCCGACGCGAAGCAGGCGGTGCTGGCCTGGGCGGCGGCGCACGCGGCCGGCCACCGCGCGGCGAAAACCCGCGAGGAGGCCGAGGCGCTCTGGGCGGTGCGGCGGAAATGTTCCGGCGCGATGTTCCAGATGGGCGACGCGAAGCTGAACGAGGACATCACCGTCCCGCTCGCCGCCTACGAGGAGTTCGCCGTCTGGCTGGAAGGGCTGCGCGCGTCGTCGAAGCTGGCGATACCGACCTTCGGGCACCTGGCGGACGGCAACCTCCACGTGAACATCATGTATCACAAAGCGGTGCCGAAGGAGTGCCGCGCGGCGGAGAAGGCGGTGCTGGCGCTGATGAAAAAGGTCGTCGCGCTGGGTGGCGCGATCTCGGGCGAGCATGGCATCGGGCTGGCCAAGACGCCCTTCCTGCGGCTCCAGCACTCGGAGGCGGAGATCGGTGCGATGCGGGCGGTGAAGCGTGCGCTCGACCCGAAGGGCATTCTCAACCCGGGAAAGATGTTCGACGTCTTCGAGGTGTGGAAACAGCCGCGCGTGGCGGTGAGTTTCCCCTGGGACCACAAGTGAATCGCGGATCGTTCCGGATTTTCACCACGGATTTCACGGATATACACGGATGAGGATTCAATCCGTGCCGATCCGTGAGATCCGTGGTTAAGATTCGATGCCTTATTTGGCGGTCGCCGCTTGTTTCGGTTTCCGGCTTTCCAGCCAGCCCCGGACGAACTCGAACACGATGGGCAGCACGGAGACGAAGATGATCGCCAGGATCACGTAATGGAAATTTTTCTGCACCGATTCCAAGGCGCCGAAGAAATAGCCCGCGTAGCTGAAAAGATACACCCACACGAAGCCGCCGATGAGGTTGTAGGCCATGAATTGCCGGTAGCGCATGCTGCCGATGCCGGCGACGAAGGGCACGAAGGTGCGGACGATGGGCACGAAGCGGGCGAGAATGACGGCCCGACCGCCGTATTTTTGAAAAAAGGCGTGGGCGCGCTCGAGGTGTTTCTTGCGCAGGAAAATCGAGTCCTCGCGGCGGAAGACGGCCGGGCCGACGCGTGAACCCAGCCAATAGTTCACGCTGTCGCCCAGCACCGCGCAGACGAATAGCAGCAGCGTCATCAGGTGCACGTTGAGCTGACTGTTCTCCACGGCGCTGAGCGCGCCGGCGGCGAAGAGCAGCGAGTCGCCAGGCAGGAAGGGGGTCACGACCAGGCCGGTCTCGGCGAAGATGATCAGCGCCAGCACTCCATAGGTCCATATGCCGTAGTCGGTGACGATCTCGCGCAGGTGAACGTCGATATGAAGGATGAAGTCGATGAGGTGTTTGACGGCGTCGATCATGGGCGGCGGCGAAAGTGGAGGGATTGCGACGAGCGGGGCGAGGTTTCTTATTCGCGCCCTGCGCCAACCGGCAGATCGGCCCGCCGGCTACGGGTTCCACCCGGCAGGCAGCGGAGAAGGGCAGGGGACGCGGTTCGCCAAATTCTCGTTGCCGACGCATGCCGCGGGTGGCTTTGCTGACCGGCTAATTTTCCCGCTCCCCACCTCACGCCCATGACGAACACGCACCATTGCGCCCAGCTCACCGCCGCCGATCTCGGCGCCACCGTCTCGCTCGTCGGTTGGGTCGATAGCATCCGCGACCACGGCGGCATCCTCTTCATCGACTTGCGCGACCGCAAAGGCATCACGCAGGTGAAGTTCGATCCGCAGGACCACGCGGAACTGGCTGCCCAGGCGGCCACGGTGAAGCCCGAGTCCGTCATCGCCGTCACCGGCAAGGTCGTGGCCCGCCCCGAAGGCACCACCAACGCCGCGCTACCCACCGGCGCCATCGAGGTTTCCGCCACCGCGCTGGTCATTCACAACATTTCCGACACGCCTCCCTTCCCGCTGAGCGACGCGGGCGGCGACAAGGTCAACGAGGACCTCCGCCTCACCTATCGCTACCTCGACCTGCGCCGGCCCAAGATGCGCCACAACCTGCAGGTGCGCCACAAGGCCACCAAGGCCATCCGCGACTACTTCGACTCGCAGGAGTTCATCGAGGTGGAGACGCCCGCCCTCTTCAAGTCCACCCCCGAGGGGGCTCGCGAATACCTCGTGCCCTCGCGCATCCACGCCGGCCAGTTCTACGCGCTTTCCCAGTCGCCCCAGCAGTTCAAGCAGATCCTCATGGTGGCGGGCGTGGAGCGCTATTTCCAGATCGCCCGTTGCTTCCGCGACGAGGACCTGCGCGCCGACCGCCAGATGGAGTTCACCCAGGTGGACGTCGAGGCCTC
>CBINGR010000131.1:0-5236 GCA_966250295.1 uncultured Akkermansia sp.
AGCCTGGTTTCCCGACCACGGAGCACCGGTCTATTTCGAAGACAGCGCCTAGATCAAGCCGAGCTTCATCTTTCCTTCCTCGGAGATCATCGACTGGTTCCAGGTGGGTTCCCAAACGATGCGGACGTCAGCCTCGCTGAGGCCGGGGACGAGGAGGAGTTTGCCTTTGGCATCCTCGGCGATGGCGGGGCCCATGCCGCAGCCGGGGGCGGTGAGGGTCATGGCCACATCGGCCTTGTAGGTGCCGGTTTCGGTCTTGGTCACATCGAGCGAATAGACAAGGCCCAGGTCGACGATGTTCACCGGAATCTCGGGATCGTATACCTTGCGCAACTGGTCCCAGAGCGCCTCGGGATCGGGCGCACCGTCGGCGAGAGTGGAGGCCTGGACGGACTGATCCGTGGTTTGCTCGCCGATGGCATCGGCATCCTTGCCGTCGATGCGGTAGAGCCCGGCGTCGCCCTGCACGGTGTAGGTGCCACCCAGGACCTGGTGGATGAACACCTTCGCGCCGGCGAAGAGGGTGTGTTTGTCGCCGCTCGGGATCTGAGTGACGACGACGTCGCGGGAGAGGATGCGGTCTTTGGAGGCGGACATGGTGGGTTCAGTCGAAGAGTTTGCCCACGAAACACACGAAAAAACACAAAATCAAACCGGCGAGAGAGCCATGGCACGGCTCGGGCCGAATCGGGGCCACGCGGGTCTGGCGCGAGGCCCGGCTCGGCGACGCTGCCTGCGGCGGCTTGAGTCAGGAACTCGCGATCGTTGGGAAGTCCTTGGCGGGCGAAGCGCTCACTTGACGAAATCCAGCTCCTCGGCCGGGTGGCGATCGGCGCCCTTGATGATGTCATCGCGAAGAAGTTCCGGAGGAGGCCCGGAGAGCGCGGTCTCCAGATCGCTTGCGGTCAGCTCATACACCAAGATTCCGGGGGTGATCCACTCGTCGGGCTCGCGCTGGCGGAGATAGGCGCAGAGCCGGCCGAAACGCAGGTAATCGAAATCGCTCAGCCGTTTCATCCAGACCGGGACGTCGTTGCGAGCGAGGAAAGCGTCGCGCGTCTCGGGCGAGTAGAGCATCGGTTGCAGTTCCGCCATGTCATGCAGGCGCTCCTGGTAATGCTTTTCGTAGATCGCGCGCCAGGGGCCCATGTAGGGGCCGTTGTAGACCGCGGAAAGCATCGTGGCACTGATCACATAGGTGCCGGGGGAGAGGGAGTAGACGCTGATGGGCCGGTTGTCGTAGTATTGCGGCAGCTGGACGACCCGGTCCGACCCCAGGCCGTAGTAGGAAAAATCCGCGTTTCCGAAGATGGAGACGTGGACAGGAAGGGGCGCGGTGCCCGGTGCGAGACGGGCCTGCCGTTGGTCGAGCCAGCGGCGGATGTCGGGCAAAGCCTCGCCCCAGTCGCTGGAGCTGTCGACGAGTACGCGGTATCCGTTGCGGGAGCCGCCGGCGATGGCGTTGAAGTAGCCGAGATGATGGGGATGCGCGAGGGCGATCTCCGCCGCGGAGCCGCCGAACAGGGCGACGAGCAGCAGGGACCTGAGCCGCGCCGAGGGAAGTGAGAGTCGGGCGGCATAGCCGGCAAACACGAGCACCGCGGGATAGAGCGGGAGAAGGTGGCGCGCCCCGATGTTGAGATTTCCGCAGACGGCCGAGCATCCGTAGACGAGGGCGATCGCGCCGAAAGGCACGAGCCCGCGCCAGTCTGGGCCGCCTTCCGTCGACGGGCGCCTGCGAAGACGCCACGCGGCGGCGGCCGCGGCGAGGGGGGCGAAGAGCATCGGAAGGGGATTTTTGACCAGCCAGGCGACGGGGAAGAAATACCACCAGCCATGGACGGAGTATCCGCCCAGCAGATAAGCGCGCCGGATGCTTCCGGTGTGGGTGAAGGCGAACAGGTCGAAAAGGTAGTATTCGGGAAGCACGCGCCATTCGCGGGCCTGCGCGATGAGGTCGGTCGCGAATTTGGACGCGACGGCGGAGGGCGGCGTCCACGGCGCCGGATTTCGGGCCGGGGCGGAGCCAGGACCGCCGTAAACTGCCCAGACGACAAGCCAAGCGAGGAAAGCCGCGGCGACGAGGCCGCCGGCAATGGCAAGGGGGCGCGGGGCGGGGAATCCGGTCGGAACCTTGCCGGGGAACAGCCGCACAAGGAGACAAAGAGCCACGATCGGAACGATGAGCACGCCGCTGATCTTGGTCGCCAGCAGGACGCCTGTTGCCAGGCCGGCGAGCGCTATCCGGCCGGGGGAGGGCCGTTCGATCGCGCGCCAGCAGGCCAGGGTGGAAAGCGTGAGGAGCAGGGCGGTGGCGATCTCGGTGGTGGCGAGCGAGCTGTGGGCGATGACCAGCGGAGAACAAACGTAGAGCGTGAGCGAAAGAAGCCCGGCGAGGCCGCCGTGCAATCGGCGCGAGCAGGAGAAGACGACCCAGCCGAGGATCACGGACAGGAGCACGACCATCGTGCGTGACGCGAAGATCATTTGCTGGGCATCCCGGCCGCCGGAAAACAGGAAGAGCCGGCCGAAGTAAACGTTTTGCTGAGCTCCCTGCTTTTGCTCCTCGCGGGTGGGCAAACGCGGCGGCGGGTCGAAGGCCAGCAGAGGAAGCGCTTCCCAGATTTGAGAAAAACGCAGGTTGTAGGCGGAATAGCTGTGGATGCCTTCGGTGAGCGAGGCGTAGCCGATGGCCAGCTGCTCCGGTTCGTCGAAGGTGGGGGAGGAACGGTGGGCGACCTGAAGGCACAGGCCGGCGAAGATCGTCAGCAGCAGCGCAGCCGTGCAGGTGATTCCGCGGGAGGAGCGGACGAAAGCGGAAAAGGGGCGGGGCGAAATCATGAACGCCTGGAAGTCTCGCGGGCGCGCGTCGCTTCTGTCGATGCCGGCCTGGACGGTGATCGGTTGGGCGAGAAAAAGCCCCGGCGCTTAAAGCCCCGGGGCTTGGAGGTCGAAACCCGGGCGCGGCTCAACGCGCGAACTGGCCCGCGATGAGGGTGCCGAGGGCGGCGTGGAGTTCCTCGTTTTCGAGCTTTTCGAGGACCTCCTCGAAAAAAGCCGTGACGAGCAGGCGACGGGCCTCGGCCGGCTTGATGCCGCGGGCCTGGAGATAAAACTCCTGGTCGGCATCGATGCGGGCGGAGGTGCTGCCGTGGCTGCACTTCACGTCGTTGGCCTGGATCTCCAGGCCGGGCAGGCTGTGCGCCTCGGCCTCGTCGGAGAGCATCAGGTTGCGGTTCTTTTGATAGGCGTCGGTCTTCTGTGCGTCGGGCTCGACGATGATGAGGCCGGAGAAGATGGTCTTCGCGGTGTCGAGGAGCGCGTTTTTGTAAAGCAGGTTCGACGTGGTGTTCGGCGCGACGTGGGTCTGGAGCGTGCGCTGGTCGAATTCCTGGGCGCCGTCGGCGACGGTGAGCGCGAGCATCTCGGAGTGGGCGCCGGGACCGAGGAGCCGGGAATGCGACTCATGGCGTGCCTGGCGGCCGCCGAGGTGGAGGTTGAGCGCGAGCACGCGGGCATCGCGTTCGGCGGCGATGCTGTTGACCTGGAAGGCGAGGGTCTCGCGGCTCCAGCGCTGCGCGCCGACGTAGGTGAGCTGCGCGCCCTCGGCGGCGTGAAGGTCGTTCACCCCCGAGACGAGCTGGCGGTCGGCGGCAGCGCCCCCGGAGACGAAAAATTCGACGAGCGTCGCCTTGGCGCGGGGGCCGAGGACGACGATCGTGTGGGGGAAGGCGGCCACGTTCGTCCCGGTCAGCGTGTGTTGCACGACGAAGGGCAGGGCGACCTCGACATCGGCGGGCACGTAGAGGAAGGCGCCGGTGGCGGTGAAGGCGGTGTTGAGCGCGACGAATTTTTCCGAGCCGAGCTGGACGGGATGCTTTTGGAAGTACTCGCGGACGCGGTCGCCGTGGTCGCGGAGGGCTTCGTCGAGCGGGCAGAAGATGATCCCTTTGGAGGCGAGGTCGGCGGGGACGGTGCTGCGGGCGACGACCTGGCGATTGGAGTACACGAGCTCCGCGGTCTGGGGAAAGACGGAGTGGTTGGGGATCTGGCTGGCCGGATCCTCGGGCAGGTTAAAGCCATCGAGATCAATGCCTTTCAGATCGGAAAAGCGCCAGGTCTCGTCGGTGCGCCGGGGCAGCGGGAGGGCGTTGAACTGGTTCCACGCAGCCTTCTTGGCCTCGATCCACCAGGTCGGCAGGTAGGCGCGCTGGGAGAGATGCTGGGCGAATCGGGCTGAGCTGAGACCTTCGGATGTCGAAGCGGAGAGCGAAGAAGCGGACATGTTTTTGAAATTCGCGGAACGACCAATGTACAATGACCAAGGACCAATGGAATGAACCAATGCTTTTGTCCGCCGACCCATCGGTCATCGGACACTGGACATTGGTCATTTCCGTCGGCGTTCAGCCGACGGATCCTTCCATCTCGAGATCGATGAGGCGTTTGAGCTCGACCGAGTATTCCATGGGGAACTGGCGGACGAGGTCGTTGACGAAGCCGTTGACGGCCAGGCTCATCGCCTGCGCCTCGGTGAGGCCGCGCTGCTGCATGTAAAAGATCATGTCTTCCGAAACCTTCGAGACGGACGCCTCGTGCTGCACGGCATGGGTGTCGCCGCGCACCACGATGGCGGGGTAGGTATCGGTGCGGCTGTTCGTATTGATGAGGAGCGCGTCGCACTCGGTGTTGTTTTTGCAGCCCTTGAGGCCCTTCGGGATGTGGACGACGCCGCGGTAGGTGGCGCGGCCTTGGCCGACGCTGATCGACTTCGACACGATGAGCGAAGAGGTGTCGTCGGCGGCATGGATCATCTTGGCGCCGGTATCCTGGTGCTGGCCGTCGTTGGCGAGAGCGATGGAAACGACTTCGCCGCGGGCGCGCTGCCCCTTCAGGATGACGGCGGGGTATTTCATGGTGAGGCGACTGCCGATGTTGCAGTCGATCCACTTGATCTCGGCGTCCTCCATGGCGAGTCCGCGCTTGGTGACCAGATTGTACACGTTGGGCGCCCAGTTTTGGACCGTGATGTACTGGATCTTGGCGCCCTTGAGAGCGACGAGCTCGACCACGGCGCTGTGGAGCGTGGAGGTGGAGAACTTCGGGGCGGTGCAGCCCTCCATGTAGGTGACCTCGGAACCTTCGTCGGCAATGATGAGCGTGCGCTCGAACTGGCCGAAATTCTCCGCGTTGATGCGGAAATAGGCCTGGAGGGGCATGGAGACCTTCACGCCCT
>CBINGR010000132.1:0-4991 GCA_966250295.1 uncultured Akkermansia sp.
AGCACGCCATCGACTCGATCGTCGGCACCTTCTACACCCAGGTGCTCTTCGCCGATTTCGAGCGCCAGGCGCACGCGAAGATCGAGGCGGGCGAGCCCGTCACCGCCGACACGCTGGGCGGCATCTATGGCGGCCTGCTCGAGGCCTACTACGGCGATGCCGCGGCCATCGACGAGAAATACCGCCTCACCTGGACGCGCATTCCCCATTTCTACAACTCGCCGTATTACGTTTATCAATACGCAACCTGCTTTGCGTCCTCGGCGAAGCTGTTTCGCGACATGTTCCAGGGCCCAGCGGCGGAACGTCCCGCCGCGGTGGAACGCTACCTGACCCTGCTGCGCAGCGGCGGCAACGACCACCCGATGGAGCAACTGCGCAAGGCCGGCGTTGACCTCTCCAAGCGCGAGACCGTGCAGGCGGTGGTCGACCAGATGGACGAGTTGGTGACGCGCCTCGAGGCCGAGGCGGAGAAGCTGCCTAAGGAGTAGGCCGCGGCATGGGCCGCGGCTCGCAAAAAAGGCCGGCCTCCGCGGGGGCCGGCCTTTTTTTCTGCCCGCGTGACGCCGCGGTTACGGCGTCGTCAAGGTTTTACAGTAGCGGACTAGCACGCGCCCCGAGCCCCCGCTTTGCATGGGTCTTCACCTCCATGCGAACCAAACTGCACACCCTCCTCCTCGGCGCCTCCTGCGCGCTTTTGCCCCTGCCCGCCTTCGCGGCGCACGATTATCTGACGTTCCTTGACGGGGCCGAATCGGTCGGCGGCGGCGAAATCGTCTCCTTCGACGCGGCCAGCGGCAGCCTCCTCACCACCGTCTCGGAAGGCATCAACCACCGCGTCGGCATCTATTCGATGAATTCCGGCGGCGAGTTGAGCAACTACCGCACGGTCGATCTCAGCGCCACCTTCGGCGTCGATGGCTCCTCGACCTTCAGCCTCAGCAGCGTCGCCGCGGATCCGCTCGGGCGCGGTTTCGGCGTTGCCAGCCTGATCCCGACCGACCGGCTGAACACGGTGGGCAAGGTGGTCCTTTTCGACATCGGCACGGGTTCGGTGCTCAAGTCGCTCGATGTGGGCTATCACCCGGATTCGGTGAGCTTCACGCCCGACGGCTCGCGGCTGTTTGTGGCCAACGAGGCCGAGTTCGTCGCCACCACCGGCACACAGACTCCGGGCTCGGTCAGCATCGTCAGCCTCGCCGGCGTATCCGACGCGTCCCAGGTCTCCGGGCTCACTGGCGCGGCCGTGACCGATGTGAACTTCTCCACCGGCCTCGCCGCCGGGGTGACGCTCGCCGGCGTGCGCAACGCCCGGCTCGACACGACGCTGGTCAAGTCGCCGGACGCCCTCGACGTCGAGCCGGAGTATGTGACCGCAACCAACGACAAGGCCTACGTTTCGCTCCAGGAAGGCAACGCCATCGCCGTTATCGATCTGACCGGCGTCAACGCCAACAAAGTGACCGCCATCCACGCCCTCGGCACCATCACCCAGACCATCGACGCGTCCGACCAGGCTGGCAGCGGCCAGACGCTCAGCCAGACGGTGAAGGGCCTGCCCATGCCCGACACGCTCGCGAATTTCACCCGCGGCGGCACCACCTACGTCGTTTCGGCCAACGAAGGCGACGCCCGGCCCGATGACGGCGATATCGGCCGTGCCAGCGCGGGCGGTACTGCGGTGGATATCGTAAACAACGGCGGCGGCGATCTGACTTACCCCGGTAGCTTGAACAACGTCACCGGCATCGGCCGTCTCAACATACTGAAGGACATGGGCAATCTCGACGCCGACGCAGGCATCGAGGAGCCGACCATGCTCGGCACCCGAAGCTTCTCGATCTGGAACAGCGAGACCGGCGCGCTGGTCTTCGACAGCGGTTCGATGATCGAGGCCTACGTGCTCGCGAACGACCCGGCGCTCTTCAACATCAACAAGACGCAGGGCACGGTGGACAACCGTTCCGACGACAAGGGCCCCGAGCCCGAAGCCATGGCCTTCGGCCGCATCGGAGACCGCGACTTCGTGTTCGTGGGCGCGGAGCGCCAGAACGGCATCTTCCTGTTCGACATTACCGACTTCGGGAACGTGGAAATCGTGGACTACTACAACCTGAGCACCGGTTCTTCCTTCCAGGCTCCGGGCGTGGATTACACCTCGCCGGAGTCGCTCCAGTTCGTCGTCTGGGGCGGGAGATACTATCTCGTTGCGGGTTTCGAAGGCGAGCCGGGTAACTTCGACGGTTCGGTCGCGGTGTTCGAGATCAACGCCGCCGCTATCCCCGAGCCCTCCTCCTTCGCGGCTCTCGCGGGCACCGGTACGCTCGGCCTGGTGGCTTGTCGGCGCCGCCCCACGGGGCGTCAGCCAGCGTCCTGAAAGCCGTTCCGGAATTCTCGCCTGAATTGTCACCCATTGGGTGACAATTCAGGCGGGACGAGTGAGTTTTCGTAGGGGGGCGAAAAAGCGGCTTTGTCACCAAACTGGTGACAAAGCCGCTTTCGGCGCTGCGGGCGCGGAGAGCTTGCAAAGGGTATCTGCGGGGGCTCGTGTTGAAGCCCTTCCCGGCGCTGGGGACACGCGGGGCCGAGGCTCGTCGTTCACAGCCAGCGGCGGCGGCGGAGATAGAAATATAGGGCGCCGGTGGCGCCGAGGGTGGCGAGGGTGGAAACCGGATAAGTCCAGACCGGGGAGAGTTCGGGCATGCTCTTGAAGTTCATGCCATACCAGCCGCCGACGAGCAGGGAGGGGGTGGTGATGGCCGTGAGGCCGGCAAGGATTTTTATGCCTTCATTGGTCTGGGTGGTGGCCCGCTTGAGGTAGAGGCGAAAGCTGAGGATGAGCTGTTCGCCCCAGGCTGCGGCCTGGGTTTCGATGCGGGCGAAATCCTCGGCGAGGTCGCGAAGGTAGGGCAGGATCGCAGGCCGGATAAAGCCAGGTTTCCCGACGGCGAGCTCGGCGGCGACGGCACGCTGGGGGCGCACGATTTGGCGAAGCTGGGCGAGTTCCTTGCGCAGAGCCGCGATGCGGGGGAAAAGTTCGCGATGATCGGGGGCGGAGAGCACGGTTTCCTCGATGGATTCGAGTTCGCGGCGGAGTTCCTCGACGGCGGGTTTGTAGGCTTCGACCAGTTGATCGAGCAAGGTGTGGGCGAAGCGGTCCGGGCCGCGCACCGGGAGGGAGCCGGGACCGCCGCGGGCATAGCGTTCGAGCACCTGCTGCACGAGGCGAAGAGGCTGGCGGTGAAAAGTGATGAGAAAATTCTTTCCGAGGATGAGGTCGAGGTCGGTGGTGGTGAACTTGTCGGTCTTGGAATAATCCACCGCGTGCATGACGACGTGCAGGTAGTCGTCGAAGGCGTCGAGCTTCGGAAAGGGGGAGTCGGTGGTGCAGTCCTCGATGACGACCGGGTGGAGGGCGAAGAGGCCTTCCAGGATGGCCAAGGTCTCCTCCGGGGTGGGCTCGCTGAGGTCGATCCAGATCATTACGCCCGGCTCGGCCCGCAGGGCGGCGAGCGACTCCAGCGGCGGATTCTGCGCCGAGAAGCGGTGATCGCGATAGACGAGCGTGGTCAGCATGGCCGCGGAGCGGAATGACGAATGACTAATGACGAATGCCGAAACGCGCCCATGCGGCAGGATGTGCGAGGTGAGACTTGGCGGCTGGAAGATTCATTCGGCATTGGACATGGGTCATTCGTCATTTCTGAAGCGGCGCCGCGCGGTTTCAGATGAGTCCGCGTTGTCTGCACCAGCGGTAGGTGAGGTAAGTGAGGACCAGGGTGGCGGCGCAGACCACGGGGTAGGCCCAGGCTGGGGTGAGCTCGGGCATGTGCTCGAAATTCATGCCGTACCAGGTGCTCACCAAGGTGGCGGGCAAGGTGATCGCGGTCAGGGCAGTGAGGGCCTTGATGCCGCGGTTGGCTTCGAAGTCGGAGCGGCTGAGGTGAAGGTCGAAGGAGATCAGAAGCTGGTCGGCATGGGTAATGGCGGTTTCCTCGATGCGCACCAGGTTGTCGCGCAGGTCACGAAAGTAGGGAAGCATCACGGGGCGGATGATCTTGGATTCGCCGTGGGCGAGGCGGGAGGCGACCTCGCGCTGGGGGCGAATGGCGGCACGAAGTGCGTTGAGCTCGGCGCGGACGCCGAGGAGGCGACCGGTGAGGTCCTTGGCTTCGCCGGAAAGGACGTCCTCTTCGATCTCCTCGAGGTCGGCGCGGAATTGGTCGGTGACGGGTTTGTAGTTGTCCACCAAGGCATCGAGGATCAGGTGGGCGAGGCGGTCGGGGCCGCGCGCGACGACGCCGTTGGCCTTGGCGCAGCGGTCGAGGACGGCGGCGACGGATTTAAGCGGGGAAGGCTGGAAGGTGACGAGGAATTCGCGGCCCAGGAAAAGGTTGAGCTCGGTGGTCGTGAACTTGTCGGTGCGATTGAAGTCCACCGCGTGCATGACGATGAAGAGGTAGTCTTCGTAATCCTCGATCTTGGGAAGGGAGGAGGGGGCCACGCAGTCCTCGATGGCGAGGGGGTGAAACTGAAAGACGCCTTCCAGGATGGCCTTCGTTTCCTCCGGGGTGGGGTTGGAGAGGTTGACCCAAAGGACGAGCCCCTTGTCGCCATGCACCAGGCGGAGGGCCTCGAGTTCGAGGTCGCGGCCGACGATCTTACCGTCGCTGAGGATGAAGGATTGGATCATGCGGCTGGGCGGTTCGGCGGGCGACGCGCGAAGCTAGGCGCGGCGGGGACGCGGGCGGAAGCCGAAAGGTAGGGACGCGGCGCCGAGGCGGACCGGAGCTGGGTCCCCGGGGCGGCGCCGATGGGGAACGGCCGGAACCGGCCAGATCACGCCGGGGCGAAAAGGCGTTCCTCGGCGGCGAGGAGGACCTCGACGAAGGCCTCGGGGGTGTCGGCCTTGAGCAGGGCTTCGCGGTTGGCGGGGTCCTTGAAAATCTTGCAGAGCGTGGAGACCACCTGGAGGTAGGCCATGGGGTTGC
>CBINGR010000133.1:0-4915 GCA_966250295.1 uncultured Akkermansia sp.
CCGGGTAGAGGTTGGCGACGGGCCAGGGATCGTTGACGCCGGCGCCCCACATGAAACGGAAGGCGGTACGGGCGCGCTCGACGTCGAGCAAATGCATGAGGAAGGCGAGGACGTTGCCCAGGACGTCGCAACGCCAGTTGAAGGAGAAGGGGGTGATCTCGGCGAGAAGGTATTGGGCGTCGCCGAGACCGAACTGGCGCTCGGCGAAACGGTGGCCGGATCCCGGGTCGGGGGCCTGGACGCTCGTGCTGGGCCAGAAGGCATCGAGCACGCGGCCGCGGATCTTCTGCGACCAGCGGAGGTAGTCGGCGGCGCGGCTGAAGTCCCCGAGAAGCTCGAGCATGCGGCCGTGGCAGACGTTGGCGCGGAACCACAGCACCTCGTCGTAGAGCACGTTGTAGCTACGGCCGAAAAGATCGGTCCAGTCGCCGGCCTCGGGGATTTCGAGGAGTGCGTCATTGTTGCTGTCGTGGGCGGAGAGCCAGTCCATGGCGCGTTGCAAGGCGGGGGCGTGGCTGCGGAGGAAATCGAGGTCTCCTGTCTCTGCGACCCAGTTGAAAACGGCGATGATGACCCAGAGGCCGCTGTCGATGGAGGAGATGTTGCCCACGCCGGAGTAGTCGGGGACGCCGTCGTCGATGCGGACGTTGGCGGGAATCTGGCCCGAGGGGGAGATGGCGGCCAGGAGGGTCTCCAGGGTGGCGAGCTGGGCGGCGCGGATGTCGGCGTCGGCGAGGTGAAGCGTATTGATGACCGTGATACCGCCGTCGCGCGCCCAGACGGAGCGGTAGTTGGCATCGGTGCCGGTCACGGTGTTGTCGGTAAGGGAACAGGCGGAGAAGCCGCGCGGGGTGATGTTCTTACGCAGGGCGTCGAGGGCGCGCCCGTGGGCGTTTACGAGGAAGGCCTTTTCGTCGCCCGTGAGGGAGCCGAGGCGGGCGCCGGTGAAGAGCAGGCGGAAGCCCGGGGCCATGCGGGCGGCGGGAATCTCGCTTTGGGCGGCGGCGGGGACGTCGAGGATCACTCCATAGTGGCGGAGCCCGTCGAGCACGCCGTCGGCCATGGTGAGGCGCGAGGTGTAGGCGGGGATCTCGACCGTGGCCTCGAAGAGTTCGGGCAGGGCGTTTTCCACGATGATGCCCTTGACGCCGGGGAGGAGGAGCATGGAGGCGTCGTTGCCGGTATCGCCGGCGACGGCGACGTCGGCGAGGTCGATTTTCAGGTGGGCGCAAAGCCAGGCAAGGGCCCCGCCCTTGGTCGCGCCGGCGGGGAGGATGTCGAGGTCGCGGGCGCTGGAATAGACGACCTGGGCGGAGACGCCGGCGGCGGCCAGGCGGTCGCGGATTTCCTGGATGAGGGCGGACGGAGCGCGATCGAGGAACCAGCTGGATTTGAACGGGTGTTGGTCTTCTTCCGGCTGGGGGCGAATGCCGGGGATTGCGGAGACGACGGAGACGGCGCGACTGCGGTCCCAACCGGCGGCGAGGTGGGCGGAAAATTCGGCGAGAGACGGCGCATCTGCTGGGGAACCGGGCGCGATTTCGGTTCCCACCCCGCCGATATAGTGGTCGGGCGGCGGGAGCTCGCCGCGGGCGACGAGGGCGCGGACGGCGGGGATGAGGCGGCCGCTGTTGTAGACCAGGAGCGGCCGGCCGGCGGCGGGTTGGGCGGTCCAGGCTGCATGAAAACGGCGCGCGCCCTCGGGGTTGCCGAGGAGCGTCCCGTCGAGATCGGTACTGAAGAGGCGGATGGGCATGGCGGGCGGAAGGGCGGAGCGGCAGAGGGCGGAGGGACAGAAGGCGGAGAGGCGGAGGCGGGGCTGGTTTTCTGTGGTTCTGGTTTCAGTCCCCGTCGTTCCAGGGTTCCTCCCATTCGGTGTCGTCGAGTACGGCGGCGGCCGGGCGTCCCTCGACCAGGGCGATGAGCTGCTGGGCGATTCCGGTCCAGGTGAAGAGGCTGCGCGCCTTGTGCGCGCCCATGCGGGAAAGCCGGTTCCAAAGACGGGGGTGGCGAAAGGGCTTGTACATCGTGATGCCGAGGTCCTCGCGGTCGAAGGGGTCGCCGTAAAGGGCGTGGCGGCCGAAACTGACGGCGCGGTACAGCCCGCCGTGAATGGTGACGACGGTGGGGGTGCCGCAGGCCATGGCCTCGATGGCGGTCATGCCGAAGGGTTCATAGCGACTGCTGAGGACAAAGAGGTCGGCGGCGCGGTAGTGGTCGGCGAGTTCGGAATCGTCGATGTAGCCGGCGAATTTCACGCGGCGCGCGAGGCCGAGTTTTTTGGCGAGGGCCCTCAGGCTGGCGAGCAGGCGTTTCTCGTATGCATCCAGGCGGGCGCCCCCCACGGCGAGGTGCAGGGCGATCTCGGGATCGCGCCGGGCGACGAGGGCGAAGGCCTCGATCAGGAGATCGTAGCCCTTGTTGGTCGCGAGGCGGCCGAGGGCGAGGATGGTGGGGCGGGTGAAACCGAGGCGCCGGCGGAGGAGCTGGCGGGAGGCTTCGCTGACCGGGAAGAAACGAGTGTCGTCATAGCCGGGGGGAATCATGTGTACGCGGTCGGCGGGTGCCCCGTAGTCAGCGATGAGCATGTCGAGTTGGGGCGGGGTGGTGGCGACGACGAGGTCGCAACTGCGGTAAAGCGCCGTTTCGTGCCGGATGCGCGCGGAGAAATTGAACTCCTTTTCGAAGGTGGCGGCGCGGTCGGGGTAGTCGGTCTCCATCTGGATCTTTTTCCAGATGCCGAGGGAATGCGGCGTGTGGACGTGCGGGATGGAGAGCGCTTCGGCCAGGCGCTGGCCGGCGACGCCGGCGTCCCAGTAGTGGGAGTTGATGAACTCATAGCGGAGGCGGTGGCGCCGGATGAAGCGGAGCGCGTGTTCGCACCATTCGCCGAGGTGTTCATGAAGGTACTCCTTGGGAATGAAGCCGGGGCCGCCGCAGGGCATGCGCAGGATGCGCACTCGGTCGCTGATGCGGTCCTGCCCGGGCTGGCGTTCGAAACGGCGGGTCCAGACATCCACGTCGTGGCCGAGCTGTGCGAGCTTGCGGGCCAGTTCGAGGACGTAGACCACCTGGCCGCCGGTGTCGGCCGCGCCGAGGGGAGGCCTGGCCGACACGTAACCATGGGTGGAAATCATGGCGATTCGGGGGCGCGCCGCGGTGGACAAACGCGGTTTGGACATGGGCATGCCGGGATTTTTGGGCGGGAAGACCGCGGGCTCAAGCGGAGCGGAGGGGGGGCCGGGAAGAGACGTGGCATCGGGGATCTTACCGATGCGCGGCCGACGGCGGCGGCGCTCGGGGCTTGTGGATGGCGTAAGGGAAGGGCACCGATCAGGGCATGCGAATCGGCGTTCTTGGCGGCAGCTTCGACCCGGTGCACCTGGGGCACCTGGGGGTGGCGCGCGCGGTGGCGGATGCGCTGGGGCTCGGGCGCGTGCTGCTCGTGCCCGCGGCGCAGGCGCCGCTGCGCGACGCCGCCGTGAGGGCGACCGGAGCCCAACGGCTCGAGATGCTGCGGCGCGCGACCGCGGGGGCGGACGATTCCCGGCTGGAGGTATGCGAGGTAGAACTACGGCGCGGCGGTACGAGCTACACCGTGGACACGCTGCGGGCCTTGCGGGCGGAACGGCCGGGGGACGAGTTCACCTGGATACTCGGGGCGGACCAGTTGGCGCGGCTGGCGGCATGGCGGGAGCCCGCGGAGCTGGCACGACTGGCGGAGTGGGCCGCCTACGCGCGGCCTGGTTTCGCGTGGGACGCGGCGGGCGTCCCCGCGATCCCCGGGCTGCGGGTGCACCGGGTGGAGCCGGCGGCGGGGCTCTGGGACCTCAGCTCGACGGCGATCCGGAGGCGGCTGGTGTGCGGGCAAAGCGTGGCGGGCATGGTGCCGGACAAGGTGATTGAATACATCCGGGAAAACGGCCTGTATCGCGCCCACTGAATCCACATGGCCACCGATACCGCTTCCGACGCCCCCACCCTCGCGCTGCTGCGCAACCTCATCGCCGCGCTGGAGGACAAGAAGGCGGAGCACCTGAAGGTGTTGCGAGTCGGCGGGATTTCAGACATCACGGATTACCTCGTGCTGGCGACCGGCAACAGCGAGCCGCACCTGCGCGCGCTGCGCATCGAGGCGGAAAAGGTCCTCGACGCAGCCAAGGCCCGGATCGCCGGCATGGAGCAGGGCGGCTTCGGCAGCGGCTGGACGGTCGTGGACGCCTACCAGATCATGGTGCATTTCTTCACCGCGGAACAGCGCGAGAACTACGGCTTGGAAAAACTCTGGAAGGACGCGCCCGAAGTGAATCTGAAGACGCTGGAGGCGAAACCCGAGGCACCGAAGAAAACGGCGAAACCGAAGACGGCGAAAGGGCGGACGGCAGGTTCCCCTGGAAAGAAGGCCGCGGGGAAGAAGGCGACCGCATCCAAAACTGGCAAAAAGCCCGCAGCTGAGGCACCGGCTCCCGCGAAGAAAAAAGCGGCGGCGAAGCGCCCGGCGAAGTGAGGTCCGCCGGGGCGGCGCGGGTATAGCTTTCCCATCGGTTCCCGTCGGTTGGCGCGGCCCCGGGGGGCCGGGTTGGTCGTTCGAATCGGCCCGCCCGAAGCCCGGCCGAAGAGCCGGAAGGGTTGTCGGGGAGCGCGGCTAAGACAGCGTCCCCAGGGTATTGTGCCTAGGAAAAACGCCTTGAGTTTGCACCCTTAAAACGTCTGACTGAGCAGGAACCTGTAATTCGCAGGCGCAAATAATAAGCATAATCCGTTAATCCTATGAAATCCCGCAAGACCCAGGGCTTCACCCTCGTTGAAATCATGATCGTCGTCGTCATCATCGGCCTTCTGGCCGCGATGGCGATTCCTGCGTTCCAAAAGGTCCGCACCGCTTCCCAGGACAAGGCCGTTCTCAACAACGCCC
>CBINGR010000134.1:0-4892 GCA_966250295.1 uncultured Akkermansia sp.
CACATCATCACGATCGAGGACCCGATCGAGTATTACCACAACCACAAGCGCTGCATCGTCACCCAGCGCGAGATCGGTGCCGACGTCGGCAACTTCGCCGAAGCCATCAAGCGCGCCCTCCGTCAGGACCCCGACATCATCCTCGTCGGTGAAATGCGCGACCTCGAGACCATCGAGGCGGCCATCACCGCCGCCGAAACCGGCCACTTGGTTTTCGGCACCCTGCACACGAACTCGGCGGCCAAGACCGTGGACCGCATCGTGGATGCCTTCCCGGCCAACATGAAGGAGATGATCCGCACCCAGCTCGCCTCGTCGCTTGTCGCGGTGATTTCCCAGGTCCTCTGCAAGAAGATCGGCGGCGGCCGCATCGCCGGTTACGAGATCATGATCAACACCACCTCGATCTCGGCGATGATCCGCGAGAACAAGACCTTCCGCATCACCTCCGACATCCAGACCGGCGGCAACCTGGGCATGATCACGATGGACGCCCACCTCCTCAGCCTCGTCAACCGCCAGCTCGTCACCCCCGACGAGGCCTTGGAAAAGGCGCAGGACCCCATCAGCATGCGCGAAAAACTCACCCAGCTCGGCGCGGTTCTGAAGGCCGTCTGACCGACCCGTTCCGCCCCTTCCAGACGTTTCTTTTCGCCCCATGTTCGAAGCCCACACGCAGGCCATTCTCGATCTTTGCCGCGAGCATAAGCTGCTCGATGAAAAAGCCCTCAGCGAACTGCAGGAAGAGCATCGCGCCACCGGCAAATCCATCGCCGCGATCATTGTCGACCAGAAGCTTGTCCCCCGTCGCGTCTTCTTCACCAAGATCGCCGAGACCCTCGGTTTCGAGCACATGGAGGAGATCCCCGCCTCGATCTCGGGCGACATCGTGGAGGCCCTGCCCGCCAGCCACGCCCGCATGTATGGCGTGGTGCCGGTGCGTACAGACGCCCAGAGCATCGACCTGCTCGCCGTCGATCCGTTCAACGCCCAGATCATCGACGACCTCACCTTCGCCCTGCGCAAGGACGTGCGTCTCATCGTCGCCGACCCCGAGCGCATCGAGACCCTGCTCAAAAACCACTACGGCGAGGACGACAGCTCCCTCGACGAGATCCTCAACGAAATCGGTTCCGATGAGGGCCCCGCCCATGCGGAGGACCTCAATGCCATCGACCTCGAAAAGATGGCCGAGGCGGGGCCGATCATCCGCTTCGTGAACCTCGTGCTGGCCCAGGCCATCCGCGACAAGGCCTCCGATATCCACTTCGAGCCCTTCGAGCACGAGTTCAAGATCCGTTACCGCATCGACGGCGCGCTCTACGAGATGTCGCCGCCGCCCAAGCATCTTTCGTTGCCCATCACGTCCCGCGTGAAGGTGCTGGCCAACCTCAATATCGCCGAGCGCCGCATCCCGCAGGACGGCCGCATCAAGCTCACACTGGCCGGCCGCCCGGTCGATCTGCGCGTCTCCACCCTGCCCACCCAGTTCGGCGAGTCCGTCGTGCTCCGCGTCCTCGACCAGAGCGCGGTGCAACTCGACATTACCCAGCTCGGCATGCCTGAGGACGTTTTCGAGGGCATCAACGAGATCGTGCGCCGCCCCAACGGCATCTTCATCGTCACCGGCCCCACCGGCTCGGGCAAGACCACCACGCTCTACTCGGCCTTGCGCGTCGTGAATTCGCCCGACGTCAAGCTCCTCACCGCCGAGGACCCCGTGGAATACGAGATCGAGGGCATCATGCAGGTGCCGGTCAACCACACCGTCGGCCTCACCTTCGCCGCCGCTCTCCGCTCCTTCCTCCGCCAGGACCCCGACATCATCATGGTGGGCGAGATCCGCGACTTGGAAACCGCCCAGATTTCGATTCAAGCCTCGCTCACCGGTCACTTGGTGCTCTCCACCCTGCACACCAACGATGCCCCAGGCGCCGTCACTCGTCTCGTGGACATGGGCGTGGAGCCCTTCCTCATCTCTTCCTCGCTCGAGGCCGTGCTCGCCCAACGCCTGGTCCGCCGCGTCTGCTCCGGCTGCCGCACCGCCTACGAGCCGCCTGGCACGCTCCTCCAGCAGCTTGGCATCGATCCCGTCGATATCGGCAACCGCGAGTTTTTCTACGGCAAAGGTTGTCCGATCTGCAACAACTCCGGCTACAAGGGCCGCATGGGCATCTACGAATGGCTCCGCATGAGCGAGGCCATCCGCGACCTCGTCGTCCAGCGCGCCCCGACCCTCGTCATCAAACAGAAGGCACTCGAGCAGGGCATGCGCACCCTGCGCGACGACGGCCTTCGCGCGATCTTCGACGGCGCCACCTCGATCGAGGAGGTCGTCAAGTACACCTGATGAGCCGCGCGTGAGGAATCCCGGGGCGCCCGGTCTAATCCGGCATGCCCACCATCGAACTCCCCCCCTCGCCCTCCTCGTCTTCGTCCGCGCGTCCGCCCCTTCATCCGACAAATCATCCCCGTCCCATGTCTAAGTTCTCTTACGTCGCCATCGAGTCCTCCACCGGCAAGGACAAGAAGGGCTCCATCGAAAGCGCTACCGCCGAGCAGGCCGCGCTCGACCTGAAAGCGATGGGCTTGCTGCCCACCTCGATCACCGCCGCCGGCGCAGGTCTCAAGATCGGGGCAAAGCCTGTCGCCAAAACCACCGCCGGCGCGGCCGGCGCCGCCTTCGTCCCCAAGGCCGAGCCGAAGAAGAAAAAGAAGTCCGGCCCTGGCATGAGCATCGGCAAGGTCATTAGCACCAAAAACCTCGCCGTCTTCACCCGCCAGCTTTCCACCCTCGTCAACGCCGGCATGCCCATCCTGCGTTCCCTCGAGACCCTCGCGCGTCAGGAAAAGAACCTCGGCTTCAAGTGGGTGCTCGAGCAGATCGCGGAAGCCATCAAGGCCGGCGGCACTTTCTCGGACGGCCTTCTCCAGCATCCCAAGGTCTTCGATCGCCTCTACGTCAACATGGTGAAGGCCGGCGAGGCCGGCGGCGTACTCGGCACCGTGCTCGATCGCCTGGCGAAGTTCATGGAGAAAGCCGAGAAGATCAAAGGCAAGGTCAAGGCCGCCATGACCTATCCCTTGATCATCATGTGCGTCGCCGTGCTCATCGTCTCGGCGCTGATGGTGTTCGTCATTCCGAAGTTCGAGGAAATCTTTGCCGGCCTGCTCAAGGGCGTGCCGCTGCCGATTCTCACCCAAGGCGTTATCGGTGTATCGAACTTCATGAAAAACAATATCTTCGCCACCCTGGGTATCGTCGCGGCGATCTTCTTCGGCTTCAAGGCCGTGTCCAAGACCAAGAGCGGCAAGAACGCCCTCGACTGGTTGCAGATCCACACGCCCGCCTTCGGACCGCTTTTCCTCAAGGCCGCCATCGGCCGCTTCACCCGCACCCTCGGCACCCTGCTTTCCTCCGGCGTGCCGATCCTGCAGGCCCTCATCATCACCCGCGACACCTCGGGCAACGTGCACGTCGCCACCGCGCTCAACAAGGTCCATGATCGCGTGAAAGAGGGCGAAGGCGTCGGCAAGCCTCTCGAAGCCACCAAGATTTTCCCCACCATGGTCACCTCGATGGTGGAGGTCGGCGAGGAAACGGGCGCCCTGCCCGAGATGTTGACCCGTATCGCCGACACCTACGACGAGGAGGTGGACAACGCCGTGACCTCGATCACCTCGATCATCGAGCCCATCATGATCGTCTTCATGGCCGTGGTGGTCGGCACCATCGTCATCGCGCTCTTCCTCCCGCTCGTGAAGATCATTCAGCAGCTCTCCGGCGGCTGAGCCGACGAAAACCGAGAATCTCTTTCAGGCCCGGCCTCATGCCGGGCCTTTTTTATTCCCGGCGCCGGAAAATTCTTAACGCGACGCCGCAAAGGAGCGCAAAGAACGACGGAAGCGCGGGAGCTACCGCATGCCCGTGTTTCGGAGTGCGGCGGCATGACTGGCATGACGCCGCTTTCGACGACGAGCCTCGGCTCGTCGCCCAATACGCAATGCCGGTCCTCCCGTTGACATCCCTTCCTGCTAGCCCGACTTCCGCTACTCGACCCCGAAAACGGTTTTTTTCGGGGGGCCGAGCTGCGCAACCCGCTGATAAATCGCGGCTGATTTTTTCGAAGTGGGTGTAGTCCCGACCTGCCCCCTATCCGCGCACCATGCGATTGCGATAAACTGCGGGCATGTTCCTGAAGTGCCGCCAGCGTCGCAAAGACGGCAAGGTCCACCGTAGTTGGTCCATCGTGGAGAGCCGTCGCTACGGCGGTGGCAAGGTCGCGCACCGCCACGTGCTCTACCTCGGTGAACTCAACGACAGCCAGCGCGAGGCGTGGCAACGCACCCTCGACGTGATTGACGAGCGCACCGGGCAGACCCGCCAGATGGCGCTCTTCCCCGCCGACCGGGTGGTGCCCGCGACCTCCGCGCAAATCGAAGCCTTGCAAGTGCGGCTCGACCGCCTCGCCCTGCGCCGTCCCCGCCAATGGGGCGCGTGCTGGCTGGGCGACCACCTCTGGCAACTCCTCCGCCTCGATACCTTCTTCGCGCCCCGACTCGGCGTCAGCCGCGAAGGCACCGACTGGGAAAAAGTCCTCCGCGTGCTCACACTCTACCGGTTGATCTCGCCGGGCTCCGAGTGGCGTCTGCACCGTCACTGGTTCGACACCACCGCGCTGCCGGACCTGCTCGGAGTGGACGCGCGTATCGCCCGGGATGATACGCTCTACCGAGGTCACGACCACCTGCTTGAGCACAAAGACGCGCTCTTCGCCCACCTGCGCGAATGCTGGGCCGACCTCTTCCAGGCCAGCTACGAAGTCCTGCTCTATGACCTAGGGCCAATGCCGTTAAGGCATTCGCAGCTGTACATCACCTGCGATAGCGGG
>CBINGR010000135.1:0-4858 GCA_966250295.1 uncultured Akkermansia sp.
GTCTGCACCGAGCCCTTGCCGAAGGTTTTTTCCCCCACCAGCACCGCGCGCCCCGTGTCCTTCAGCGCGCCGGCCACGATCTCCGAAGCGCTGGCGCTGCCGCCGTTCACCAGCAGGGCGATGGGAAGGCGAAGCGGTTCCTTCGCCCCTTCCGAACGCAACTCGTTACGGTCGTTCTTCTTCCTGCCCTCGGTGTAAACCACGAGTTCGCCTTTGGGAAAAAACGGCTCCACCACCTGCACTGCCGCGGTCAGCAGGCCGCCGGGGTTGTTGCGCAGGTCGATCACCAGGGCTTTCAGGTCCTGGCCGCGCAGTTCCTCCAGGGCTTTCTTGAACTCCTCTCCCGTCCGGTCCGCAAAGAGCGCCACGCGGATGTAACCGATGCCGTCGCCGAGCATGGCCGTGTCGCGCACGCTCTCCACCTTGATGATCTCCCGCTTCAGCTTGAACAGAACCTCCTGTGCCGGTTCGCCGCGCTCCACCGTCACCGCGACGCTGGTGCCGGGCTTGCCGCGCAGGCGGCCGATGAACTCGTCCAACTTGAGGCCCCGCACGTCCTGGTCGTCCACCTTCACCAGCACGTCGCCGCGCAGGATGCCCGCACGCTCCCCGGGCGTGCCCGCGATCGGCGCCACGACCGTGATTTTTCCGCCCACGTCCTCCACCTGCACGCCGATGCCGCCGAACTTGCTGTCGATCTCCTCCTCGAGCTGGCGGTAAGCGTGCGGGTTCAAAAACTGCGAATACGGATCGAGGCCGCCGACCATGCTCCGGATCGCGCGCTCACCCAGTTTCGCCCCCGCTACCTCGTCCGCATCGACGTAGTATTGGTTGAGCACGCGCATGACCTCGCGCACCTGAGCCGCCGCGCGGTCGGTCTCCCGGTCCGGCCACAGCCCCCACGCCTGGACCACCTGCACGACGCCGAGCGTCATGAGGTAGCCAGCGATCACGCCGAGGCCGATGCTGATTATCCGTTTGAACATGCGCGCACCGTGGCCATGCGCTCCTCGCTTGTAAACATGGCATCGTCCCCTCCGCCGCCGACCTCGCCCGATCCCGCCTTCGCCGCCGCTTTCGCCCGCGCCGCCGGCCCTTCCCGCACGCTGCGTTTCGACGCCTTCATGGCGCTCGCGCTTTATGACGAAAAGCTCGGCTACTATCGCCGCGACCGTCTGCGCGTCGGCCGCGAGCGTGGCGCCGACTTCTACACCGCCACCAGCCTGGGGCCTCTCTTCGGCGAACTCGTCGCCGCCGCCTGCGCCGGTTTGCTCGCCGCCGCCGATCTCGACCCCACCGCTCATGTCTTCGTCGAGCTCGGCGCCGAGCCCTCCGGCGGCGTACTCGCCGGCGTCGCCGCTCAGCCCTTCGCGGCCACCCGCACGTTGCGCGTCGGCGAAACGCTCGAGTTTTCCGGTCCCTGCGTGGTGTTCTCCAACGAGCTTTTCGACGCGCAACCGATCCGCCGCTTCGTCCGCCGCGCCGGGGCCTGGCACGAGTTGGGTGTCCGGTTGAGCGACAAGGCGGACGGCCCCGCGAGGCTCAGCGAAACCGACCTCGGGCCCGCACCTGACGACGCGCGCGAGTTTCTCCCCGCCTTCTCCACCACGCCCGAAGGCTACGTCTTCGACGCTCCACGTGCCGCCGCCGAACTCGCCGCACGCCTCGCCCGCCAGCCCTGGCACGGGCTCTTCGTCGCTTTCGACTACGGCAAATCCTTCGCCGAGCTCGGCCATTCCGTCCCCCAAGGCACCGTCCGCGCCTACTACCGGCACGCCCAGAGCGCCGATCTCCTAGCCCGTCCGGGCGACCAGGACCTTACCGCTCATGTCTGCTGGGACTGGCTTCTCGCCGCACTCGCCGCAGGCGGCTGCCGGGCCCCGGAAGTGAAGTCACAGGAGAGTTTCCTCGTGCATCACGCCGGGGACTGGATTGGCGAACAACTCGCACGTGAAACCGCCTGGTCTCCCGGTTCTTCCAGTCCGCGCAAACGTGCGCTGATGCACCTCCTTCACCCCGGCCAAATGGGCCAAAAGTTCCAGGTGCTCCACGCCTTAAAACCCCGCTGATTCGCGCCAGCTCGCCCTGCGGGTCCCGGTTTTGTCACCAATCTGGTGACAATCTCGCCCAGCTCCCGGAGACCGCCACAGACTATTTTGTCACCAGCTTGGTGACAAAACCGCATGCTTTAGCCTTTTCGAGAGGGAGCTGCCACTCGGTCAATGTAACCCATAGGGTGACAAATTGGTAGACGACGGAGCCTTTTGACCGGGAGACGGCATGGGCTTTGTCACCAATTTGGTGACAAAACGGATCGACCGCCGTGCGGGCCGGGGTTCGGCCCCGGGGGGAAGGTTTATCGGCGCTCCGCGAACCACCGTCGCACGCCGGCCAAGTCGCGGGTGTTGAGCACGTTTTCCGCTGTCAGCCAGCCTTTGCGCGCGACGCGCACGCCCGCTTCTACATGACGCAGCCCGGCGGTGTCGTGGGCATCGGGATTGATCGCGCACATCAAGCCGCGTTCCGCGGCGCGGCGCCACAGCCGCCAATCAAGATCGAGGCGCGAGGGGTGGGCGTTCAGTTCGACTACCACTCGGTTCGCCAACGCTGCATCGATCACGCGTGCCAGGTCTACCTTGTAACCTTCGCGCCGCAGCAGCAGCCGGCCGGTCGCGTGGCCCAAGATAGTCGTGCACGGGTGCTCCAGCGCACGCACGATGCGGCGCGTCATCTCCTCCTCGCTCTGGGCGAAGGAGCCGTGGACCGACGCCACGACGTAGTCGAGCCCCAGCGTGGCGAAGGCGGCGTCGTCGTAATCGAGCCGCCCGTCGGGCAGGATGTCGCATTCCACGCCGGCAAACACATGCGTGCGGCAGCGCCCGCCGGCATTGAAAGCCCGTATCGCCTGCACTTGGGCGGCCAGCCGCGCCTCGTCCAGTCCGTGGGCCTGGAAACTAGCCTTCGAATGATCCGCGATGCCGAGATAATCCCAGCCGAGCGCCTCGGCCGCAGCGGCCATTTCGGCGAGCGTGTTCTTGCCGTCCGACTCGGTCGTGTGGTTGTGAAAGGCCCCGCGTAAGTCCAGCGACTCGATCAGGCGTGGCCAGGATAGGGTGCCGCCCGCCACCGCCTCCGCCGCCTCGATTTCGCCCAAACCCTCGCGCAGTTCGGGCGTCACGAAAGCCAGGCCGAGGTGCGCGAACAGCTCCTCCTCGGTCGCGGCCTTGAGGCTCAACCCGCGCTCCGCTTTTTCCTTCGCCGTGCCCTCACCCGCGTCCGGCACCAGACCCCATTCGGACAAAGACAAACCCCGCGCCAGCGCCCGCTGCCGCATCGCCACGTTGTGGTCCTTGGAGCCCGTAAAATGGTGCAGCGCGAAGGCGAACTGCTCTTCCGGGACGATGCGCAGGTCCGCCTGCAAGCCACTCGCGAAGCGCACGCTGGCCTTGGTCTCGCCGCGCGCCGTCACCTCCCTCACTCCTTCCTGCCCGCAGAACCAATCCGTGATCGCCGTGGCCTGTGCCGCTGCACCACCGCCACCGGTCCGGGCCGCCACGATGAAATCGAGATCGCCCACTGTCTCCAGGTTTCGCCGCAATGACCCGGCTGCCTCCGCCCGCGCCACCTGCGGGAGCGCCCGCAAGCCCTGCACGATCGGTTCCGCCAAGGCCCAGGCATCCCACCAGCGATGGCGTTTCCCATAGGCTTCCCGGTTGGCCAGTCCTTCCAGCAGCTTCGCCTGCGTCTTCTCGCCGAAGCCCGCCAGCCCGGCCACCTTCCCCGCGCGGCAAGCCTCCGCCAGGGCCTCGGGCGACTCTACGCCGAGCTGTTCGCGCAGGGCCTTGATTTTCTTCGGCCCAAGGCTCGGCACCTCCAGCAGGGCGATTACCCCGTCAGGCACTTGCGCGCGGAGCTTGTCGTAGAACTCCAGCCTGCCCGTCGCATGTAACTTGCCGATTTTGTCGACCAAAGCCTCCCCGAAACCTTTCAGTTCCCCAAGCGTGCCCGCCGCCATGCGGGCGGCGAACTCATCCGCCTCCAGGGCCTCCAAGGCGCGCGCGCCGTTCTGGTAGGCGCGGGTCTTGAACGGGTTCTCGCCCTGCAATTCCAGCAGCATCCCGATCTCCACCAGCACCTCCGCGATCTCGTTCTTGGTCATGCCCCCAACGCACCCGCCTCGCGCGCGGGGTCAACCTCCGCCGCACCGGATGCCCGGATAGCCGACAGGCAGACACCCGGCCGCCAAGCCACGCCTTCCTCCGCCATCGGTCATGGGACATGTCAGACCAGCAACCTGACGGTTGCTAGAGGTCATTGGTCATTCCATGGCTATGGCCATGGCCCTTTCCTTTGCCTACGTCCGCACCATCCACTTCCCCGACACCGATGCGGCGGGCATCGTGTTTTTCGCCCGTTACCTCTTCATTTGCCACGAAGCTTACGAGGAAGCGCTCGCCGCCGCCGGGGTGAACCTCGCCACGTTTTTCTCCGATACCGGCCTCATCATCCCGATCGGCAAGAGCGAGGCCACCTATCTCCGCCCCCTCGCCTGCGGCGACAAGGTCCGGGTCGAGATCACCCCCGCGCGGCTCTCGTCCGAGAGCTTCGCCCTCGACTTCGTTCTTTGGAAACTCGCCCGGGGCGACTCCGCCTCCCCGCCAAAACGCGCCGCCGTCGCGCGCACCGAACACGTTTGCATCGACTCCCGCACGCGGGAGCGGCGGCCCCTGCCCCCCGGACTCTCCGCCTGGGTGGACGCATCGACCATCCTCACTCCCGATTCTCTTCCCTCGCCACCCGCCGCGCCCTAGGCGCAATGCCGTTAAGGCATTCGTAGCTGTACATCACCTGCGATAGC
>CBINGR010000136.1:0-4395 GCA_966250295.1 uncultured Akkermansia sp.
GGCCGCTGTAGCGCATGAGCACGGTCTCGATGCGGTGGGCGTCGCGCAGCGCGAGAAGGTATTTGCGGGTGAAGCCGTCCGAGGACCGCGTCTCTTTGGCGACCGGGGGCAGGTCGAAGGCCAGTTCCGCGAAGGCCCGGTCGAGAAAGCGCGCCGGCATGCGGTCATGGGCATCCGCCGCGAGCTCCGCCGGATCGCGCCGGCCCTGCAGGTAGACCGCATTCCAGAGGGAGGCGGCGTGCACCGGCGAAAAACCCCATTCGACCGCATGCGCGATCAGCTCCGGACGGGTGAGGCCAAGGAGATGAGTGGCGGGCGCGGGTGTCGTGTCGGAACGGGGGGCGGGCATGAGAACGGGGAAGAAATGGAACGTCGCTGCGGGCGAAGGTCCAACCCGGAACACGTTGACCCGGGGGCGGGGCTTTGCGTGGGTCGCCGGGATAAAAAGCGACGAGTGCCGGGTGAAGAGCGATGGGAACGGTCTTCGGCTCTTCACTCGTCACTGCTCATTCAGCACTTTCCCCCTGTGCCGCTCGATCTCTACGACACCATTCGCGACCAACGCCTCGCCGCCCTGCGCGAGGACTTTTTTCCGCGCTTGCCCGCAGGCGCGCCGCTCACGCTCGAACTGGGCTGCGGTCACGGCCACTACCTGAATGCCTACGCCGCGGCGCATCCGGACGAGTTTTGCGTGGGGCTCGACCTCTTGGCCGACCGCATCGCCCGGGCCGAGCGCAAGGCGGTGCGCGCGAAGCTGGGCAATCTCGCCTTCGTGCAAGCCGAAGCCTCGTTGTTCCTCTCCGCGCTCGCCGCTCTTTCGTCCGCTCCCCGCCTCCGGCGGGTGTTTGTGTTGTTTTCCGATCCGTGGCCGAAACGCCGTCACTGGAAACACCGTGTGGTGCAGCCGGGTCTGCTCGACACCCTCGCGCCGCTCACCGGGCCAGGCGCGGCGCTGCACTTCCGCACCGATCATCCGGATTATTTCGTGTATGCCAAAGATGTGGTGAGCGTGCACCCGCAATGGCGGCTGGCCGCGCCCGGCGAGGTGTCGTGGCCCTTCGAACATGTGTCGGTTTTCGAGGAGCGGGCGCTTGCTGGCGCGCCGCAATCTTTCACCGCGCTACGCCGTTGAACGGGGCGGAAACTGCGGACATTAGCGCCCCGGCCCACTCGCCGGTTTGGCGCTAATGACCCGTCCGCTTGGGAGATATCTGCCACTTCCAAGATTGACGGAAGCCTGCGCGGTTCCCTAGTTCGTGCTCTTTTCCCCTCTTTCCATGGCTCTCCGCGTATCCGCCTCTGCCCTCAAAACCCTCGTCGCACTGCCGCTTTTCGCGGTGTTCGCCGCGACGGCGCATGCGGCTGAGGGCGGCCATGAGGCTGCCGCCTCGCTGAAGGACTTCATCGGATTTCCGGTCACCAACTCGATTTTCACCAGCTGGCTGATCACCCTCGCGATCATCGTGGTCGTTCGCCTCGCCGTCGGTACCCCGAAGCTCATTCCCGGCCGCGGCCAGTCGGTGCTGGAAAGCGCGCTCACCGGCCTGCGCGACCTTTACGAGCCCATTGTCGGAAAAAAAGCCATGCCGATGGCGTTTCCGATCCTCGTTACCCTTTTTATCTTTATCGTGCTGCACAACTGGTCGGGGCTCCTGCCCTTTGTCGGCACCGTCGGCTGGGGCCATGCGGTGGATGGTCATTTCCACGTCACCACTCCGTTGATCCGCCCCCATACTTCCGAGCTCAACGGCACCATCGCCCTCGCAATCGTTTCCTTCGGCGCCTGGCTCATCATCGTGATGCGCTACGCCGGTCCGGGCCTGCTCATCAAGGACCTCTTCGGCAACAAGGCCGATAAAAGCGAACTCCACCCCGCGATGTATTGGGGTCTGTCGTTGGTGTTCCTCGTAGTCGGTCTCATCGAGGTCGTCTCGATCTTCATCCGTCCGGTGACGCTCTCCATGCGTCTCTTCGGCAACGTGTTCGGCGGCGAGAATCTTCTCCACGCGATGCACTTCCTGCCTCCCTTCTATTTCCTCGAGCTGCTCGTGGGCTTCGTCCAAGGCCTCGTCTTCACGCTGCTGAGCGCCGTGTATATCGGGCTCATCTGCAACCATGGCGACGACCATGGGCACGAGCATGAAGACGAGCACGGTCACGCCAAGGAGGCTGCGCACTAAGCCAAAACCCCTTTCCCGACCGGGAGCATGCGTCCCTTCGCGGACACCCATGCGTGCACGGCCGGGGTCTACAACCAACAAACCTACTCCCATGATCATCGCTGAAATCACTGGCAACATCGCCTCCGCCGCCGGCCTCATCGCCGCCGCCATCGCCGTCGGTCTCATCGGCACCAAGGCCGCTGAGGCCGTTGGCCGTAATCCCGCCGCTTCCGGCAAGATCCTCGTCCAGTCCATCCTCGGTATGGCGCTCGCCGAAGGTCTCGGCCTCCTCGCCCTCTTCCTCGCCCGCGGTTGATCGCGAGCGCAGTTTTCGGCCCCGCAGGTCCAGTCCGCGCGGGGCCTCTTTCCCCTTTTCCTTTCGTCTAGTTTTTCCATTCCGCCCGTTGTCTGTCCGCCATGTTCTCCTTCCTTCTGGCCGCCACCACTCCCGCTCACGCCGCCGTTGAAAACGCCCATGGGGCTGCTCCGGCTGAAGGCGGGCTTGTCCACGAGCTCGTCGAGAAATTCGGCATCGACGGCGTCAACGTGGGGATGCAGCTCCTCAGCTTTGCCATCCTCGCCTACGTCCTCTACCGCTTCGCGATCAAGCCCACGCTCGCCACGATGGACGAGCGCAACCGCCAGATCGAGGCGGGTCTGAAGAATGCCGAAGCCACCGCCGCCAAGCTCGCCGAGGCCAACGTGCAGGCCGCGGCCCAGCTCAAGGCCGCCCAGGTCGAGGCCAACAAGATCGTGGATGAGGCCCGCAAGGCCGCCAAGGACCTCTCCGACCGCGAGACCGCTGCCGCCACTGAGCGCGCCCAGCAGCTCATCGCCAAGGCCCAGCAAGCTATCGAGCTCGAGCACAAGAAGATGCTCGCCGACGCCCGCACCGAGATCGCCCGCCTGGTCGTCGCCACCACTGAGCGCGTCCTGGCCAAGCAGCTCACCGACGCCGAGCGCGGTGCCTACAACCAGGCCGCCACTCGCGAGCTGACCTCGGTCTGAGCGCCTCCTCCGGTCCGCCGTTTCCCTGACTTTCCGTCCTTTCGTCTCCTCGACTTCCTTTTAACCCATGGCCGCCGTCTCCGCCAAAATCCGCGCCTACGTCAAGCAGCTCGTGCAGCTCAGCCTGGTCGATGGCCGCGTGTCTGCCGAGCAGGTCGCGGGCGTTCTCGAATACCTCGAGAAAAACCCGCCCGCCCATCCTCAGGCCGTGCTCCAGGCCTATCACAAGGCGATCGCCGCCGAACTCGCCAAGGGAGAAGCCCGTGTCGAGCACGCCGGCCCCGTTTCCCCCGAGGCCCTTTCTGCCATCGCCGCCTCGCTCGCCAAGCGCTACGGCCGCCCCGTCACCTCGATCTCCACGCCCAATCCGGCGCTTTTGGCCGGCCTTCGCGTTCGCATCGGTGACGATATCTACGAGTCCTCCGTCGCCGGCCAGCTCGCCGCTCTCGGCGCCGCCTCCTGAACGAGCGCCGCATCCTTCCAACTTACTCCCTCACCTCTCTTCTCCCTTTCACAATGAGCACCGTCCTCGCCCAGATCGAACAACAGATCGCCAAGCTCTCCGCCAAGGCCGTCCGCAAAAACACCGGCGTCATCACCACCGTCGCCGACGGCGTCGCCAAGGTCTCTGGCCTCTCCGAGGTGATGTACAATGAGATGGTCGCCTTCCCGGGCGGCGTCATCGGCATCGCGCTCAACCTCGGCGAAGACGAGGTCGGCTGCGTCGTTCTCGGCGACGTTTCCAAGCTCAAGCAGGGCGACGAGGTGCAGACCACCGGCAAGCTTCTCTCCGTTCCCGTCGGCAAGGGCCTCCTCGGCCGCGTGGTCGACGCCCTCGGCAACCCCGTGGACGGCAAGGGCCCCATCGCCTCGACCGAATTCTATCCCGTCGAGAAGATCGCGCCCGGCATCATGGCCCGCAAGTCGGTCAACCAGCCCCTTTTCACCGGCATCATGGCCATCGACTCGATGATCCCGATCGGCCGCGGCCAGCGCGAGCTCATCATCGGCGACCGTGGCACCGGCAAGACCACCATCGCGATCGACACCATCATCAACCAGGCGAACATCAACCGCGTCGGCCTTGCCAGCGGCGACCCGAAGTTCCGCCCGGTCTATTCCATCTACGTCGCGGTCGGCCAGAAGAACTCCAACATCGTCCGCACCATCGCCGCCCTCGAGGCCGCCGGCGCGCTCGAGTTCACCTGCATCGTCGCCGCCCCCG
>CBINGR010000137.1:0-4060 GCA_966250295.1 uncultured Akkermansia sp.
CCACCCGCAGGGCTTCAGCAGAGCGCTGGATTATTTCGAAGACAGCGCCTAGGGCTGCTTGGCCGGGGCCTTCTTCGGCTTGGCCGCGGCGTCGGCGGCGTCGTAGAGGCTCTGCGTGTCGGCGACCGCCTGCACGTAGTCCCGCACCGGCTGGACGCTCACGGGAAAGGCGAACCAGCCATGCGTGCGGTAGAACTCCAGGCCCGCGGCGACCAGTCCGCGGATGAAATCGGGCGGGGGAATGCGGTGTTTGTCCTCGATGGCGCGAAGGGTTTCGCGCCACTCGGGGTCGATGCGCACGCTTACTTGGTCGCTGAGCTTGGCCACGCATGCAGGCAGTCGGGGCTTTGCAGGCGATGAAAGCTTGGAGATTGACTGTTTCGTATGTAAAGACACCTATGAATGCAAAGAAACCATAAGGCGGATGTATCCCCGCAACGTCTCCGGAGGTCTCCCGAAAACAGTCCGCCACCCCTGGCCCTCTCCCATTTCCCCAATGAAAAAACGCGTTTTGGTCGCCGAAGACGATCTGCCCATGCGGGCGTTTATGGATGAGGCCCTGTATTTTCTTGGCTATCAGGTCGTAACCGAGGCGGATGGGCTGGCGGCCCTGCGCCGTTTCGACACGGGGAATTTCGACATCGTGATTACGGATCATCGGATGCCGGGGATGGACGGTCTGGCCTTGGTGCGGGAATTGCGGGCCCGAAGCTACGCTGGCCGGATCTATGTGATTTCCGGGCAGCTGCCGCCTGAAGACTGGGAAGAGTATGGGCGCCTGCGGGTGGATGGAATGGCGACCAAGCCCTTGAAAATAGTTGAGTTGAATCGTCTCTTGCTCGGCCAGGCGGCGGCGTAGGGTGTCGGACGGGCGGAGGGTGTGTCAGCCTAGAACCGGCGGTAGCCGCAGCTCATCTCGCACAACCTGCTGATCATCTGCCAATCGCATCGCCCCCTCGACGCACCTTCCAGGTGCGACTTCGGGGGCGCTGCAATCGCCATCTGATTCGGCATCTTGCGCGATCTTTCGCCGGGGCCGCCGCCGGATCCAGGCTCAGGCTTCCGGCGAAGAGGCGGCAGGGCGCAGCGCGAGAGGCAACAGGATGATCAGGCCAAGGACGAAGAAACCGGCGTTGGCGAGGATCGCGGGGCGAAAGCCGAGCCAGGCCGCGAGCAGACCGAAGACCGGCTGGCCAACGACTCCGGCGAGTTTGCTGAAAAAACCCCAGTAGCCGAAGAATTCGCCGTTTTTCCCAGGCGGGGTGAAAAGGGCGACTACGGCGCGCCCGCCGGATTGCAGCGCGCCCATGGCGATGCCGGCGCCGATGCCGATGAGGTAGAACCAGAGCTTGGAAGTGCAGAAATAGGCGCCGAGACAGACGCCGATCCAGAGCACGAGCGAGAGCGCGAGGGCGGGTTTGGGCCCGGCCTTGTCTTGGAGAAAACCGAAACCGCCCGCGCCGGCCACGCCGGCAAGCTGAAGCACGATGAAGAGGGTGATGGTTTCTTTCTGGGTGAGGTGGAGCGCCTGATCGGCAAAGAGCGAGGCGAAGGCGACCACGGCGGTGAGGCCGGCGGTGGAAAAGAACAGGGAGATAAAAAAGATCCCCAGCGTGCGGTGCTGACCCAGGCCGCGGAGCGAGCGGAGGTTCGCACCCCAACTGGCGGCAAGCAGGCCAACGCCCGGCGGGAGCGGGCGGGGCACGGCGCGTTCACGGAGCAGGACCAGGGTCGGCAGCGCGGCCAGAGCGAAAAAGGCGCCGGTCATGAGAAATACGTTCGGGACAGGCCACTTGAGAGTGTCGATCATCACCAGCGCGAGCACGAGGCTGAGCAAGCCGCCGAAGTATCCGAAGCTCCAGCCATAGCCCGAGATTCGGCCGGCGGTTTCCGGCGTGCTGATCTCGGGCAGAAAACCGGCGCAGATATTTTCGCTCAGGTAGAAGGCCATGGTGCCGAGGGCCACGAGCCCGAGCGCCAGGCCGACCTCGCCGGGACCGACGAACCAGAGTGCGGCGGTGGAGAGGGAGCAGAGGCCGGCGGTGGTGGCGAGCAGGGTCTTTTTGTTGGCGCGGATGTCCGCCATGGCGCCGACCAGGGGGGAGACGAGAAGAACGGCGAGCTGGGCGAGAGCGAGGGTGAGCCCCCACCAGGCGGCGGCTGCGGGATTCTTCCCGGCGACGACGTTGGAAAAATAGACCGAGTATATAACCGTGATAATGACCGTCGTGTAGGCGGAGTTGGCGAAATCGAAGCAGCACCAGCCGAAGATTTCGCGGCCCTTTACGGGGGGAAAGGCGGTCGCGGAGGGCGCCGGAGCGGCGGGCGAGGCGGGAACGTTCATCAGGCGCAGTGGAGGCGGGGCGGAGCGGGCTGGCAACCCCTACGCTGAATCACGGCTTGCTTGGCGGGAACACCCGCCGGAAGCTCATGATCCGTATTATTATGCCCGAGTCCGCCTCCGCCTCTCATCCGCCTTCCCGTCCGGGCAGTTGGATCCGTATCAAAACCGCCCTCACGCAATGGATCGATTCCGACTACTGCCCGGAGGGCGTGGAAAAGATGCGCAACGAGCCAGATAAGGTCGACTGGGTACGCGTCATGCCCTTCGTGGTCCTGCACCTCGGCTGCCTCGGCATCTTGTGGGTCGGGGTGAGCGCCTTCGCGGCCTGGGCCGCGGTGTTCCTTTATTTCGTCCGCATGTTCGCGGTCACGGGCATCCATCACCGCTATTTCTCGCACAAGACTTACTCCACCTCGCGCGTCGGACAGTTTTTCCTCGCCTTGTGGGCCGGCACGACGGTGCAGCGCGGCTCGCTTTGGTGGGCGTATCATCATCGCCATCACCACCAGCACTCCGACGAGGAAGAGGACGCGCATTCGCCGCATGTGCATGGCTTCCTTTGGTCCCACATCGGTTGGATCACCTCGCGTCGCAACTTTCCCACCGACTATTCGAAAGTGAAGGATCTCGCGAAGTTTCCCGAGCTCGTGTGGCTCAACCGCTTCGACATGGTGGTGCCGGTCCTTTACGCGTTTTCGATGTTCGGCCTCGGCGCTCTTCTCGAGCGCTACGCCCCCGGTCTCGGCACCAACGGCTGGCAGATGCTGGTGTGGGGCTTCTTCGTCAGCACCACCGCGCTCTTCCATGGCACCGCCTGCATCAATTCGATGGCCCACCTCATGGGCAAGCGGCGCTTCAAGACGGAGGACGATTCGCGCAACAGCTTCATCCTCGCGATCATCTGTCTCGGCGAAGGCTGGCATAACAACCACCATCGCTACCAGAGCTCCACCCGCAACGGATTCTATTGGTGGGAGATCGATCCTACTTACTATGGCCTCAAGCTGCTCTCTTATACCGGCCTGATCTGGGGTTTGAAGTCCGTTCCCCAGTCGGTCCTCGACGAGGGCATGCATGCCGATCACCACCGTTCGATCGCCGCCTCCGAGCTCGCAGCCGAGGTGCATGGCAACTCCACGCTCCGCCAGGTCCTGCCCGCGGCCGCGGCGATCGCAGTGGCCACCGCCACGGCGGCTCACTCCGAACTGCCCAAGAAGGCCGAAGGCCCCGCTATCCACAAAGACCTGAGCGGGGAACTGGTGAAAGCGAACAAGCCGACTACGCCCGTGCAGGGCGGCGAGCAGGTGATTTGAGTACCGGAAAAGCGGCGGGGGTGACGGCGCGCCGAGGTTCGCCCTAGAAAGCGTAGCCGAGGCTCTGCTCTCTGGGATTCACATGGCCGGGGCCTTTCGAGGCCCCGGTTTTTTTCGCACAGGTTCCGCCCGGGCAGAGGGAGAACGGAAAAAATTCCGAGCGCAGCGAAGTCTCTTCACCCGCACGAGAATGTCACCAAATGGGTGACATCGTGTGTCCGTGGTTCGGCGGGGAAATTGCCTCGATGCGGGACAATGTCACCAAATGGGTGACAAAGTCTTGGGGCACGAGAGGGCAGGAAAGGGACACGAAAAACCCTGCCGAGGACGGCGGGGTTTGGAGCAGGCACTTTAGGCGCTGTCTTCGAAATAGACCGGTGCTCCGTGGTCGGGAAACCAGGCT
>CBINGR010000138.1:0-3998 GCA_966250295.1 uncultured Akkermansia sp.
CGGCAAATGTTGGCGGTGCAGACGGTGACGATGAGCTTGGGCGCGGGCATCTCGGGCGGTTTGGAGGGGAGGGAAGCGGGGAATGTCAAAATGTCCAAGGTCAAGATTGGGCCGGGCGGGGAAGCGCTTCATGCAATTTCACGGCGAGAGATTGGAGCGAGAAAGGTTTGGGCAGGTGGAAGCCGATGCCGCTGGCGCGCATGACGTCGAGATCCCCGGGGCGCAGGTGGCCGGTCATGAGGATGATGGGCAGGCCGGGGCGGAGGGCCTGGACGGCACGGGCGAGGGCCAGGCCGTCCAGCCCGGGCATGGTGAGATCCGTAAGGACGGCCGCGAAGACGGCGGGCTCGGCGGAAAAGGCTTCGAGCGCGGCGTGGGAATCGCTGAAGACCCGCGGCTGGTAACCGAGATGAAGCAGGACGGGCTCGGCGAGGGCGGTGATGGTGGGCTCATCATCCACCACGAGGATCATCTGGCCGGAACCGAAAGGGGATTTGCTTTCGGGGCGGGGGGAAGGGGGCGGGGAGGGTTGGCGACGGATCTGGCCGGGGAAAAAAAGATGGAAGGCGGTGCCGACCCCGACGGTGCTTTCCACGACGATGGCCCCGCCGTGGTTCTCGACGATCCCGTGGACCATGGCCAGTCCCAGGCCCGAGCCTTCGCCGGGGGCCTTGGTGGTGAAGAAGGGCTCAAAGACCCGGTCGAGCTGGTCGGCCGGGATGCCGCAGCCGGTGTCGCGCACGGTGAGGCGGATGCGATGGGCCGGTTTTACCTGGGGATGGCGGCGGACCCAGGGATCGTCTTCGGAGAGGGAGGCCAGCTCGATGGCGAGGATGCCACCGGAGGGGCGCATGGCGTGGGCGGCGTTGGCCCCGAGATTGAGGATGATCTGATGGATCTGGCCTGGGTCGACGAGGGCGTACAGGGCGCAGTCGGCGAAAGAGGTCTGGATGGCGACGTTGGCGGGAATCGAGGCACGGAGCAGTTGAATCGCCTCCTCCACCACCGGGCGAAGGGCGGCGACGGACCGGGGCTGCTCGGCCTGGCGGCTGAAGGTGAGGATCCGGCGTACGAGGTCGCGGGCTCGGGTGCAGCCTTGATAGGACTGCTCGAGAAAACGTTGTGCGGGGGAACCGGCCGTCAGTTCGAGGCCGGCGAGTTGCACGTTGCCCATGATGCCCGCGAGGATGTTGTTGAAATCGTGGGCGATCCCTCCGGCGAGAGTGCCGATGGCCTCCATCTTTTGCGCGCGGCGAAGCTGGGCCTCGAGTCGGAGCCGAAGCTGATCCGCCTCCTCCTGTGCGGTGATGTCCTGGACCGCGCCGAAAACCCGCACGACGCGGCCATCCACGGTCGCGGTCTGGCCGAGCGTGCGGACGGTGATGATCCGTCCTGACTCGAGCCTGGCTTGGGCGGTGAAATCGAAGTCGGCACCGGTGGCGATGGCGCGTTGAAGGGCGAGGCGTACGGCCGGTGCGTGGTCCGGGATATGCAGGTCGACGGTCTTTTCCAGGTCGGGATGGTAAGCGGCTGGATCCTTCTCGAAGATGCGGTAGGTGCCGGCGGTCCAGAGCAGACGGAGCGTGGTCGCATCGTAATCCCAGCCGCCGACGCGGGCGACGGCCTCCGTCTCGGCGAGAAGGTTCTGCTGCTGGCGGAGGTCGGTGATGTCGGCGGCGAAGCCGATGAGCCGGAAAATAGCCCCGCGATGGTCGCGGACGGGGATCAGGTGAGTCCGGTAGACGCGGGCGCCCGAGCGCAGGGCCAGGTGCTGCTCGACGGAGAGCGGCGCGGCGACGCGGACACACTCGCGGTAGTCGGCGAGAAAACGGGTCGCGACATCGGGAGGGAAGATGTCCTGGGGCGTGCGGCCGACGATGGATTCGATGGGCAGGCCGATCGCGGAGGAAAGACGGGAATTGACCCGCTCGATGGCGAAGCGGCCCTCGGGTTCCACGCGAAGGAAAAAGACGGCATCGTCGGTATGTTCGAAGACGTCCTGAAATTGGGCTTCCTGGGCGAGCAAGGCGGCCTGGGCGGCGGCACGGTGGCGTTCGGCGGCGAGGGATTCGACCTCGTGGCGCCGGCGCTCGAGTTCGCCGACCGCGCGGAGCGCGTAGAGACGGACCAGGGTTTCGGCGAAGGCGCGGTCCTCGAAGCCAGGGCCGAGCATCACCACCATGACGCCGAGCGGCCGCCCGGCGGGATCGTCGAGGCGCTGGCCGAGGAGGCTGGTGGTGCGCCAGTGGACGTAGACCGAACGCTGGGACGGAAAGAGGTCGGCGGCGGTGTCCCATACCCAGGCCTCGCCGTGCTCCCACACGTGGGCGGTGGCGGTGTTTTCGGTGTGATAGGTGAAGTTGGGCTCGGGGGGCCAGAGCGCGAGGCTCTGAAAGTGATCGGGGCGGTCGGGACAGGGCACGCTCACATGAGCCCGGCGGGCGCCGAGGACCGAGCCCAACTCGGCGACGATGGCGGCGAGGGCTTCCTCGCCGGTGCGGCCGGCGGTGCGCAGCAGGCTGCGGACCAGAGTGTCGAAACGAAGAGAGGCGGCGGAGGCGACCGGCGGGAGGGCGGGCGGGCTGGCGGGCGCGGGCTGGGCGGGACCTTCCATGGGGACCCGACGATGTAATCGGCGGAGGCGGCTGCGGGGCGATGTAAAAACGCGGGAGGGAAACGCGAATATCCGGACGCAAAAAGCCCGGCGGCGCCTGGGGCGCGGCCGGGCTCGGACGGACGGCGTAGCTGTATCCGGGTTCCGATTACAGGCGGCCGGCGTAGATGGCGGTGGAGCCGAGCTCTTCCTCGATGCGGAGGAGCTGGTTGTATTTCGCGACGCGGTCGGTGCGGGAGGCGGAACCGGTCTTGATCTGGCCGCAGTTGGTGGCGACGGCGATGTCGGCGATGGTGACGTCCTCGGTCTCGCCGGAGCGGTGGGAGAGGACGGCGGTGTAGTTGCTCTTGTGGGCGAGCTCGACGGCGTCGAGGGTCTCGGTGAGGGAGCCGATCTGGTTGACCTTAACGAGGATCGAGTTGGCGGTGCCGGTCTGGATGCCCTTGCGGAGGAACTCGGTGTTGGTGACGAAGAGATCGTCGCCGACGAGTTGCACCTTGTCGCCGATGGCGTCGGTGAGCTTCTTCCAGGTGGTCCAGTCGTTCTCGGCGCAGCCGTCCTCGATGGAGTCGATCGGATACTTGGCGCAGAGCTCCTTGTAGTAGGCCACGAACTCGTCGCCGGTGAACTGCTGGCCGGAGGACTTCTTGAAGACGTATTTGCCGGTCTTCTTGTCGTAGAACTCGGAGGAGGCGACGTCGAGGGCAAGGGTGATGTCCTTGCCGAGCTTGTAGCCGGCGCCCTTCACGGCCTCGGCGATGGCGTCGAGGGCGTCGGTGGTGGAGGCGAGCTTGGGGGCGAAGCCGCCCTCGTCGCCGACGGCGGTGGCGAGGCCCTTGGCCTTGAGGACCTTCTTGAGGTTGTGGAACACCTCGGCGCCGGCGCGGAGGGCCTCGGAGAAGGTGTCGAAGTTGATCGGGCGGATCATGAACTCCTGGAAATCGATGGGAGCATCCGAGTGTGCGCCGCCGTTCATGATGTTCATCATGGGAACGGGGAGGACCTTGGCATTGGGACCGCCGATGTATTTGTAGAGGGGCTGGCCGAGGCTGTTGGCGGCGGCGTGGGCGGTGGCGAGGGAGACGCCGAGGATGGCGTTGGCGCCGAGCTTCGACTTGGTTTTGGTGCCGTCGAGCTTGATCATGAGCTGGTCGATCCCGACCTGGTCGAGGGCGTCGGCGCCGACGAGGACGGGGGCGATGACGGTCTTGACGTTGCCGACGGCGCCGAGGACGCCCTTGCCGAGGAAGCGGGTCTTGCCGTTGACGCCCTTGGGGAGGGACTTCGCGGCGACATCGGCGTCGCGCAGCTCATGGGCCTCGTGTTCACCGGTGGAGGCGCCGGAGGGGACGGCGGCGCGGCCGAGGGTGCCGTCGGCGAGGCG
>CBINGR010000139.1:0-3790 GCA_966250295.1 uncultured Akkermansia sp.
CCTGGCTCGACACCGGCACGCACGACTCGCTCCTCGACGCCGCCCAATTCGTCTCCGTCATCGAGCAACGCCAGGGCCTGAAGATCGCCTGCCTCGAGGAAATCGCCTTCCGCCAGGGCTGGCTCGACCGGACCGGCCTCGAGGCCGCCGCCACCGCGCACGGCAAGTCGCGCTACGCCGCCTACCTCCGCCGCCTCCTCGAGCAACCGTGATTCTTTCGCGCCAGCCCTCGACCATGCCAGACCAGCGCCTCGAACGCGCCGGAGGCCTCGCTCCATTGGTCCTTGGTCATTTGTCCTTGGTCATTCCAGCCCTCGGGCTGGCCCTGCTGCTCGCTCTCACCCTCCCTCCCTTCTCCTCCACCCGCATCCAGACCTGGCCCTGGGCCGCCGGCGCCGCGCTCTTCTGGCTGCTTCCCCCCGCGGTCGCTTCCGTGCGCCTCGCGCTCGGGCGGCCCGATTCCCGCCTCGGCGGCCTGCTCGACGCCGCCTTCGCGCTCCTCGCCCTGGCCGGCCTCGCGGCCACCGCGTTTTCCCCGCTGCGCGCCACGCTCGCGCCCCACTTGCTTCCCTTCCTCGGCGCCCTCGCCCTGCCCTACGCGCTGCTGCCGCTCCTGCGCCAGCCGCGTGCCGACGCCCTGTCCGCCGCGCTGCTTTTTCCGCTCATTTTTGTCACCGCCTGGCTCTGGCATGCCGCCCCGCCCAACCTGGGGGCTCCGCAGATCCGCAACGACCAGCCCTTCGGGCACGCGAACACCACCGGCTCCGTCTTCGCCCTCGGCGCCTGCTGGCTGGCCTTCCTCGCCTGCCGCGCCGATTTCCGCCCGAAGCGCCTCCTCTTCGCCGGCGGCGCTCTGCTTTGCACCGTGCATCTCGTCAGTTCCGGCAGCCGCGGCTCGCTGCTAGCGCTCGCCGTTGCCCTGGCTGTCGCCGCCGGGATTGCCCTGCTGCGCCGCGGCCGCGTGCTGGTCTTCCTCGCCGCGCTCCTCGTCATTTTCGCCGGTCTGCTTCTCGTCAGCCCCCGCCTCCGGGAAGTCCTCGCGGCGGGAGGCCAAAGCCGGGCCAACCGGGGCAGCAACCAGGAACGTGTCGCCATGCTCCAAGGCGGCCTCGCCCTCGCCCGCGAGCGCCCGCTCTCCGGCTGGGGTCCCGGCGCCGTGCCGCACGTGTTTCCCCGCGTCCGCGCCGCCCTGCCCGGCGAGCCCGACAACTACCTCCAGTTGCACAACACGCCCATGCAACTCGCCGCCACCCTCGGCGTGCCCGGCCTCGCCGCCGCGGCCCTGCTCCTGCTCGGCCTCGCCCTCCGGCTCCGATCCCTCCGACGAGATCCGCAATTCGCCCCGCTTGCCGCCTCCCTCGCCTGCGGCCTCGTCATCCTGCTCTTCGACCATCCCCTCGCCACGCCCGTCTTCGCGGTCCTCGCCGCCCTGCCCGTCGCCGCCCTCGCCTTGACCGGCCCGCCGGTCCGCCCATCGGCTCTTGGTCCTTGGTCCTTGGTCCTTCCCGCGGCGACTCTCGCCGCGCTGGCCATTCCCGTCGGCCGCGATCTCGCCGCCCGCGCCGTCTGGTCGGAGGCGCTCGACGCCGCCGGGGCCGACGAGCCCGCGCCCTACGCCGCCGCCCTGCAACGAGCCCGCGCCCTCGCTCCGGCCGATCCCTTTTATCCCGCCCAGCTCACCAGCTACTTCGCCGCCGGCCATCCCTTCCCCGGCCTGCGCCCGCCCGATACCGCCGCCGCGATTCCGGTGCTCCGCGACGCCCTGGCCGCCAATCCGGACAACGAATTCGCCCACTACAACCTCGGCTGGCTGCTTCTGGGCTCCGATCCCGCGGCCGCCCGCGAACACTTCGCCGCCGCCGCCCGCCTCGCTCCGCCGCGTTCAGGCGTTTACCGCGGTCTCGCCCTCGCCCGCCTGGCCGCCGGCGATACCAGCGCCCCTATCGCGCCGCTGCTCGCCGCGGAAATCCTGCTCGAGCCTGCCTTCGCGTGGTCGCCGCACTGGCGGGAACCCGCCCTCGCTCCTCATCGCGCCGCCGCCCTCGCCCACGCCGCCGCCTTTCTCGACGCGCGCGGCCTGCAGCCGGATTTCGCCGCCCGGCTGCGCGAGGCCGGCCCTCCCGCCGTCCTTTCCTCCGCCTATCGCCGGGTGCGCGGCGGTTACGGCGTCCTGCTTGGCCATCCCGACGGACCGCCGCCGGCGGACGCCGCGATCTTCCTCGCGGTCAATCTCCCCCCCCGTCTCCGCGCTGCCCTGCCCATGAAAGGCACCGTCGTCCCCCCCGCCCTCCTCCTGGAATGCGCCGGGCTGGGAAAGGGAGAAGGGAGCGAGGGAGTGGGGGAGTGAGGGACGAAAACAGAAAGAAAGACAGACACCGGTTTTCCGTCCCCCCTCATTCCCTCATTCCCTTACTCCCTCACTCCCTTATCTCACTCCCTGCCGCTTCATGCACGCCGTCTCGCCCACCGCCCGCCTGCGCAAGGTCGTCCTGCCCGCCCTTCTTGTGGCGGGGGACGCTCTCGTGGCCTTCGGCGGCCTGTCCCTCGGCTATTGGCTGCGCTATGCCACGCCGATCGGCAGCATCGGCCTCGACGTGCCCGAGGCCACCTACGCCCGCTATCTGCCGCTTCTCCTGCTGGGCGCGGCCTTCCTCGTCGCCGCCTACGCCCAGCTCGGCCTCTACGAGGAACGCCTCCTCCTGCGAAAATTCCAGGCCATCAACCTCGTCATCAAGGGCACCACCTTCTGGCTCGCCGCCTACCTCAGCCTCTCGCTCGTCCTTCGCTTCGATCCTCCCATCTCGCGCTGGTTCGTCGTCCTCGCCTACGCGCTCGTCCTCGCCCTCATGTTCGCCTGGCGCAGCGCCGCCTACTTCGTGTTCACCCGACCCCGCCTGGTCAGCCGCCTCCGCCAGCGCGTCGCCCTCCTCGGCTGGAACGACGAGGCCCGTGCCCTCGTCCTCGACCTCGCAGCCAACCCCGCCCATCCGCTCGCCTTCGCCGGGGTCATCCCCCTGCCCGATGACCGGCAGCCCGCCGACCTGCCCGTCCTGGGAACGGCCGAAAATCTCCGCACCACGCTCCATACCGCCGAAATCGACGTGCTCATCGCGGCCCGCACCGATCTTCCCCGTGACCGGCTTCGCGCCATCGTCGAGGCCTGCGAGCAGTCCTTCGTCGAGTGGAAGATCGTGCCGTCCTCCTTCCAGATCCTGGTCAGCGGCCTGCGCCTGCAGACCGTCGGCCGCGTGCCCGTGCTGGGGGTCGAGGAACTCGCCATCAACCGCCTGTTCCACCGAGCCCTCAAGCGCGGCCTGGACGTCGCCGGCGCTCTCGCCGGCCTCCTGTTTTCGCTCCCGCTCGTCGGCCTCCTCGCCCTGCTGATCAAACGCGAGTCGCCGGGTGGATCCGTGCTCTTCGCCCAGACGCGTGTCGGCTCGGGCGGACGTCTCTTCACGCTCTGGAAACTCCGCAGCATGCGGCCCGACGCCCCGGGCTCCGATCACGTGCACGTCAGCACTCTCGCGGCCGATCCCCGCCTGCTCCGCCTCGGCGCGTGGATGCGGCGCTGGAACCTCGACGAGTTGCCCCAGTTCTGGAACGTGCTTCGCGGCGACATGAGCCTCGTCGGCCCGCGCCCCGAGCGCCCGCACCACGTCGAGCGCCTCGCCGGCGAAATTCCCCACTACCTCCCGCGCCACCTCGTGAAGCCCGGCATGACCGGCTGGGCCCAGATCAACGGCCTGCGCGGCGGCACCGACCTCGCCCGCCGCGTGCAGCACGACATCTA
>CBINGR010000140.1:0-3736 GCA_966250295.1 uncultured Akkermansia sp.
GTGAGGGAGTGAGGGAGTGAGGGAGTGAGGGAGTGAGGGAGTGGCAGATTGGGCGGGGGAGATTTCGTTAGGATGGGAAGCTTTTTCCGTCTTTTGCTTCCCATCCCATTTCCTCACCCCCTTCGCCCGATCCGTCACCGGTGCCCAGTGACGGATCGGTTAGCGGCCTCGGGATCGGCGGGGAGGGGTTCGAGCGGCTTTTGGTTGGGGCAGTTGTCTTTGATGCGAAGACCGGAATGCGCCCAACGAATGCCGTTGGCGATTACCCTTTGCACTTCCGATTGGTGATAAGTGGGATAGGTTTCGTGGCCGGGACGGAAATAGAAGATCCGGCCATTGCCGCGACGCCAGGTGGCGCCGGAGCGGAAGACTTCGCCTCCGGTAAACCAGCTGATGAAGATCAGCTCGTCGGGCGTGGGGATGCCGAAGGGTTCACCATACATCTCTTCCGAAGGGATCTCGAAGAAGGGGCCGAGGCCCTGGGCGATCGGATGGGAAGGGCAGACGACCCAGAGGCGTTCCTTGTCCGTGGCCTCGCGCCAAGTGAGCGAGCAAGTGTCGCCCATGAGCGTCTTGAAAATTTTCGAGTAGTGGCCGCTGTGCAGAACGATGAGTCCCATGCCCTCGAGGACGCGGGTGCGGACCTTGGCGACGACCGCATCCGAGACCTCGCCATGGGCCATGTGGCCCCACCAAGTCAGGACGTCGGTTCGGTCCAGGACGGTGTCGGTGAGACCATGTTCGGGCTCGTCGAGGGTAGCGGTGCCCACGGAGAAGTCCGGATGCAGGGCCAGGGCGTCGGCGATGGTCTGGTGCATGCCCTTGGGGTAGATCGAGGAAACCCGGGGATTTTGTTTTTCGTGGCGAAATTCGCCCCAGACGGTGATGCGGATGGGAGTGGCGGAGCTCATGAGGGGATGGGTAAAAGCGGGAGAACAACGCAAGAAGGGACGAGGACGCACTTTGTTCCCGGCGGCACCGGCCGCAATTTGAAGCGACGGCCATAAAACCCGACACCCGCCACCGGACAAATTCCGATTCGACCGGGAAGCGCCGCGCTGGCGCGGCGGCGGATTCAGGCCGGAGCGGAGGCGGGAAGCGACCGCTGCGGGAGCAGGTCCCTGGTCGTGAGCGCGGCGATGAGGAAAAAGCCCGCGGCCTTCAGGCCCAGGATGCAGGCGAGGTAACCAAAATCCCTGCGGCCCCAGTATACTGCGCCCCAGAGCAGCGCGGCGCCGAGGGCCAGCTCCACGGCGGTGACACCGACAAAGAGCGTGCGGCTGCGCAGGCGGCGCACCAAGGTGCGCCGGTCGGCGGCGGCTCCGCCCTTCGGCGTGCGCACGAATTCGCCGCCGCGCGTGAGCAGGCCTTCGATCACGGCGGCCGTGCAGGTGACGCTCATGGCGAGGCCGAAGGTCATCACGAAAGGGGCGAAGACGAGCCAGAGCAGACCCTCGCGCCACTCCCGGGCACGGAAATACTGGCCGGTGACGTAGAAGGCTACCGAGCCCCCGCCGAGCAGGAGCATGTTGAGGGGATTGAGCACCCACCAGAACCAGCCGTCCTTCGCCGGGCCGACGATTACCAGGTAAGGCACGAAAAGGATGCTGAAGCACACCAGCAGCGGATGTACAAGACCGACGCAGAGGTGCCACGCGGCTTCGCGCTTCACGCGGGCCGGCTGGTCGCTGGCGAGGATCGTGGCGAGCTGTTTGCGGGCGACCTGGATGCCTCCTTTGGTCCAGCGGCGTTGCTGGCTCTTGAAGGCCGTGACGCTTTCCGGGAGCTCGGAAGGCACGGTGTAGTCGCCGAGGTAGACGAATCGCCAGCCCCGGAGCTGCGCCCGGTAGCTGAGATCGAGGTCTTCGGTCACGGTGTCGTCGCTCCAGCCTCCGGCATCGTCGAGGGCGGCGCGGCGCCAGATGCCGGCTGTGCCGTTGAAGTTGAAGAAGAGACCGGCGCCGCAGCGGGCGGCCTGCTCGACGACGAAGTGAGCATCCAGAAACACTCCTTGGAACCGGGTGAGCAGGCTGGCGCGGCGGTTGGCGAATTCCCAGCGCGCCTGCACGACTCCGACCTTCGGGTCGGCGAAGTGGGGCAGCAGTTTTTCGAGAAAATCCGGTTCCGGTAGGAAATCGGCATCGAAGATGGCAATGAACTCCGCATCGGTGCGGGTGTTTCCGTAGGCGAGTGCGCCGGCCTTGTAGCCTTTGCGGTCGGGACGGCGGAGGTGGCGCACCCGCGCGGCCGCGTCCGGGCGGGCGGCGAGCCAGCGGGCGGCGACCGCGGAGGTCTCGTCGGTGGAATCATCGAGCAGCTGGATCTCGAGGCGGTCGGCGGGCCAGCGGATGGCGAGGACCTTTTCCAAGAGCTTTTCGATGACCAGCGGTTCGTTGAAGACCGGCAGCTGGATACAGACCTTCGGGACTGGTTCGGGCAGAGGGCCGGGCCTGGGGCGGCGGCTGGCGTGGCGCGCGTAAAGCCACATCAGCTTCAGGCGGTGAAACGCGAACAGCATCAGCCCGCTCAAGGTGCAGACATACAGGGACAGAAGCAGGTCGCGCGTCATAGATAAGCGAGGAACAGAAAAGTGTTTGCCGTACTGGTTCCTCTCCGGGGCGAGATAAGGAGGCCACACCCCAGGGCTTGCGGGGAGAAAACCCGCCGGCTGTCACGGGGGCAGGCCGGCGATGGACGAACGGGACCTCGCGCCCGTCGCTCAGCCTGACTCACGCAGCCGAGAGGCGGAGTAGCGGGAGGAAATGGCGGGCCGATCTCGGTGCGGACCGAGAGGCGCGAAAATGGCGCAGCCCGAAGCCGAAGACCGAAGAGACGCCCGCAGGGCCCGAAAGGACCGCCGGTTCGCCTCGAGGCGAACCGCCCGATTGCGTGAATCCGGCTCAAGCTTCCGCGGCGCCGAGGTTCAACGAGAGAATATCGATGAACTTTTTCATCGCGGGCGTGAGGACCCGGCCCTTGCGGTGGAGGATGGCAAGCGGGCGGGTGAACTCCTTGCCCTTGAGCGTGAGCATGGCAAGCGAACCGGCCTTGACCTCCTGCTGCACGGTGGCTTGGGGCACGATGGCGACGCCGTGGTCGATCTCCACCGCGCGTTTCACCGTCTCGATGTTGTCGAACTCCATCACCGGTTCGCAGTTCTCCAGCTTGTGCTCGCGGAAGATCTGGTCGACGGCCTTGCGCGTGGGGATGTCGGGATCGAAACCGATGAACTTCTGTCCGGCCAACTCGAGGGCCGAGACCTCGGTCTTTTTCGCCAGCGGATGTTGCGGCGGGGTGATCAGCACGAGCCGGTCGTTGCGGAAAGGGATGACCTCGATCTGGCGCTGTTTCTGCGGGAAGGCGACGAGCCCGAAATCGACCGAATTATGCAGGATATCCTCGTAGACGAGGTTGTTGCGGCGGTATTCCACCCGGACGTTCACCGAGGGATAGTCATGCAGGAAACGCTTGATATAGGGGGGCAATTCGTGGAGCCCGATCGAATAAATGGTGGAGATGCGGATCGTGCCGCTGATCACCTTTTTCAGTTCCTGCAGGTCGCTGTCGAGCGAGTCGTAGGTGTGAAGGATTTCCTTGGCCGACTCGTAGACCTTGTAACCCTCGCGGGTGAGCTGGAACTGCTTCTGGCTGCGATCGATGAGCAGCGCCTTGAAGTGTTTTTCCATCGCGCGGGCCTGCTGGCTGACCGCCGACTGGGTGATGCCGTTTATCTTGG
>CBINGR010000141.1:0-3705 GCA_966250295.1 uncultured Akkermansia sp.
ACCCGCAGGGCTTCAGCAGAGCGCTGGATTATTTCGAAGACAGCGCCTAGATCATAAATCATAAATAACATGACTTTCCGCGCCCCGCTCCTCGCCATCCTGAGCGCCCCCGGCTACCGCCCGGTCAACGACGCCGCTCTCTTCCGCGAGCTCAAACTGCCCAAAAAACTCCGCGCCCGCTTCCTTCACGAACTGCGCCTGCTGCTCTCCCGTGGCGAAATTGCCCAGGTCCAGGGCGACCGCTACGCGCTGCCGGCGGCCGCCCGGGCCGCCGCTTCTTCCGGCGCTGCCGAGCCCGCGACCGCAAGCGGTCGTCCGATCTTCAAGGTCAAGCCCAGGGAAAAGGCGTCGGGCAAATCCTCCGCCCCTTCCGGCGCGTCCGCCGTCAGCCCCGCATTGATCGATGCCTTTGCCCCCGAGCGTGAGCTCACCGGCCGCATCCAGTTCCGCCAGGGCGGCTCCGCCTGGTTCGTCCCCACCCTGGCCGAGGACCCGGACCCCGGCGCGCCCCGGCCCGACTCGGTGCAGATCGGCCCCGGCGACACTCTCAACGCCCTCCCCGGCGACCTCGTCGCGGTCGAGATCGATCCTTCCCTGCGCGGGGGCCGTCGTTTCGCCCCCGGCGACGCCCGCAACGACGAGGCCCGCGGGCGCGTCGTCCGCATCCTCGAACGCGCCCGCACCGAGGTGGTCGGCCGCCTCGCCCGGGTCCGCTCCCAATACGTCGTGCTTGCCGACGATCCGCGTTTCCCGCTCGAGGTCTTCGTCGCCGACCCCGCACTCTCCCGGCTCAAACCTGCGCCGAAACTCGACGACAAGGTCGTCGCCGCCCTCGAACCCTGGGAGGACCCCCGCAAGCCCCTCCGCGGCGTCATCGTCGAGCGTCTCGGCAAGACCTTCGAGCCCCGCGCCGAGTTGCTCGGCGTCTATCGCAAGTTCCAGCTCGAGCCCGTTTTTCCCGCCGAGGTCGAACGCGAGGTCGCGGCCCTTCCCGACACGGTCCCGGCCGCCCACACCGCCGGCCGTCTCGACTACCGCCAAAGCCCCGTCTTCACCATCGATCCCGACGACGCCAAGGACTTCGACGACGCCCTCTCCCTCGAGCCCCGCGCCGACGGCGGCTTCCGCGTCGGGGTGCACATCGCGGACGTCTCCGCCTACGTGAAGCCCGGCACCGCGCTCGACAAGGAGGCCCTCAAGCGCGGCAACTCCACCTACCTCGTCGGCACGGTCGTGCCCATGCTTCCGGAAAAATTGTCCAACGGCCTGTGCTCGCTCGTCGAGGCGCAGGACCGCCTCTGCAAGGCCGTCTTCCTCGAGTTCGACGCCAAGGGTCGCCTCCTCGAAAAGGAAACCAGCTACGCCGCCACGGTCATCCGCAGCCGCAAACGCCTCACCTACAAGCAGGCCTATGCCCTGCTTTTCACCGACGAGCTCCACAAGATCCGCGCCCTTCCCCTGCCGCCCAAACATCAGACCGGCTCCACCGGCCGAGCGCTTTCCTCCCTTTCGGACCGGGAACTGATCGACCTCCAGGGCTGGATCCGCCAACTCTGGAAGCTGGCCTCCCGCCTCCGCGCCGAGCGCATGCGCCAGGGTTCGCTCGACCTCGACATGCCCGAGACCAAGGTCTTCGTGGACGCCGAGGGCTACGCCGACCGACTGGAACGCATCGAGCACGACGAGAGCCACCAGCTCATCGAGGAGTTCATGCTCGCCGCCAACGAGGCCCTCGCCCGCCTCACCCGTCGCGAAAAGCTGCCCAGCATCTATCGCGTCCACGATGATCCCGATCCCGAAAAGCTCGACGAGCTCCGCCAGCAGCTCGCCACCCATGGCATCCGCGTGGGCGACCTCGGCGAACGCCCGGAGCTGGTCCGTCTGCTCGCGCTCCTGAACGAGCATCCCCAGGGCTACACCTTGCGCACCCAGCTCCTCCGCAGCCTGCGCAAGGCCGCCTACCGCAGCACGCCCGACGGCCATTTCGGCCTGAATAAAAAAGACTACACCCATTTCACCTCGCCCATCCGCCGCTACAGCGACCTGGTCGTCCACCGCGTCCTGGACGCCCATCTGGTCCGCCAGGACTCGACCACTGGGAACGCCGGCGTCCCGCCGGCCTCGGCCCCCCGAGCCAAGCGCAAACTGCCCTACACCGCCGCCAAGGCGCAGGAGATGGGCGAACACCTCAGCCTCACCGAGATCAATTCCGCCGAGGCCGAACGCGAGAGCGTGAAGATCAAACTACTCGAATTCTTCGAGCGCGAGTTGACTAAAAAATCTCCCACCAGATTCGAGGCGGTGATCACCGAGGTGCGCCAGAACGGTTTTTTTATCGAGCTGACCGAGTCGATGACCTTCGGCTTTGTACCCGCGAGCCTGTTGCAGGACGATTATTATCAAACCACGCCCGACGGCTCCGCGATGATCGGCCGCAAAACGAAGAAAAAATACGCCACCGGCACTCGGATCCACGTAAACGTCGCCAAGGTGGACCGGGTGAAACGGTTCATGGATTTCCGCCCCGTCTGAGACCGGTTTTGACTGCAGATTACGCGGATGGGCGCGGATACAATCCGCCCTTCCTAGGCTTGGAGTGCGGCGGCACGACCGGCACGACGCCGCTTTCGACGACGAGTCTTGGCTCGTCGCCCCCCCCGCAGGCCGGTGACCCGTTGACAAACAGGTGCCGGCCCATGCCTTCGCGGAATGCGGCGCTGCAGCGAATGCACGCCGATGGAGTGGCGCATGGCGTGCCTTTCAGACCGATTCAGTCGGAGTATATGGACACGAACCAGTCGAGTCCCCATGATTCGCGCTGGTCTATCGACAAGAGCTTGGGCACGAAAGCCATCATCCGACATGGTCAAGTTTATCTCTATATCGATGATAGCTATCGCGCCCCGCGTAACATCTTTTACCATCCATGAGTTTACACACCCGCCTTCCGGTTCTCTGCAGCTTGCTCACCAGTCTTCTGGCGGGTTGCGCGACAGCCGCGCCCTCTGGCCGTATCGATGTGGAGACTCGCAACCGCACTGCGATAGAATTTAGTGAAGTCGCAATTTGGTTCGGGGACGCTCGCTGTAGCAGCGGCTATCTTGTGCCTGCCGCGCAGGCTACTCACATGTATTATCCCTATCCGATCACGAAAACGGCTCGTGTGGAGTGGAAAGACCCCGCCGGGAAAAAGCACGAGGCGGAGGTGAATTTAAGTGGGGTGTATCAAGCCGGACGGTCGGGCGTCTTGGAAATCGCCATCACGGATGATGGAGTGGTGGCGCAAATGAAGCCGCTGCCGACTCTGTCGCGTTAATACAAACATGATCCGGAATCACAACGGTGTCCAAGATTTGAGCCGATGCATCTCGTTTGGAGGCCCCATAAAGGCCGTCCCTATGATTTATAGAGGCGCTTGTCGGAGGGCCGATCCGGGGGTTGTGAAAGGTTGCCGAGGGGTTATATTGGCTCGCGGGAAGGGCTGGAGATAAATCATAATAGTGCTTGATACCGCATGGAGGTGGGTCTTGGGGCCCCATTATGGCACACTCCATTGCATCTTCACTTAACGACGTCTTTTTCGCGCCGCTAACCGGCATGGTGGCGGAGGCGCACAATACCCGACGCTGCTCCGTGTTGACGGATGAGGAGTATCCGTCCGTTCGAGGACCTCATAGGCAAGTGATAAAGGGCGTGATAGTCTGC
>CBINGR010000142.1:0-3546 GCA_966250295.1 uncultured Akkermansia sp.
AGGGCAAGGTCGCCGACGGCCAGCCCCTCACCGCCTCCCTCAAGCCCACCGTCGTCGGCGAAGGCGATCCGGCCTACCACCTCTGGACCAACCCCTACGGCACCCGCCTCGATTCCTTCCTCGCCGGCCGCCTTCCCCTCGAGCCCCATCCCGAGCAGACGCGCTTCCCCGGCCGCTTCTACATTCCCTCCGATACCGACGAGGCCTTCCTCACCTGGCAAAAGGAGGCCCTGCCCGAGTCCACGCCCGCCGCCAAGCGCGACAAATCCTACCGCGCCGGCTTCGGTCCTCTCGTCCTCGCGGTTTCCCTCGACCCCTGGCTGCCGCCCTCCACGAAAGCCGTGACCCGCGACGGGGTCACCATCCCGGCCGGCACCCTCGCCCAGCGCCTCGGCCTCGCCGACGACACGCCTCCCGGTGTCTTCGCCATCTCCCACAATGGCGCGGAGTTCGATCTCGGCGCCCGGGAAGGCCTCCTCCCCACCCAGGCCACCCTCGACGCCAACGGCAAACTCACCGCCACCAACGCCGACGCCACCTCCTGGAAGATCAAGCTCACTCCGTCCACCGGCGCTTTCACCGGCTCCTTCGTGCTCCGCGATGAGGTCGATGAGCGGACGGTCGACCGCAAGGTCACCTTCTCCGGCACCCTCCGCCAGGCGCCCAGCGACGACCAGACCATCGGCACCGGCTTTTTCCTCCTGCCCGGTTTCAACAAAACCGACGAGCAGCCTTCGGGCGAAATCCGCTTCACCGCGCCGATCTCCACGCCGCCGCCGGCGCCGTAAGTTAAAAGCGAAGCGCCTCGTCTGACGCGCCGCCAAGGAACGAACCCAAAGACGGAGGAGGCCTCCCGCCTCTTCCGCTCTTTGGGTTCTTGCGTTGAAGCTTCTGAATGGTTGCCGTCAAAACGTCTTCGCTCATGGCAACTCCCGTGCTCACCGACGCCCAATTGAACGCCATCGCCGACGCGCTGCGCGCCGGGAACAAGATCCAGGCCATCAAGCTCCACCGCAACGCGACCGGCCTCGGGCTCAAGGAGGCCAAGGAAGAGGTCGAAGCCATCGAGGCCGGCTTGCGGGAGAAATTTCCCGATCAGTTTCCCGCCAAGGCCCAGGGCAAGGGCTGCCTCGGAGTCGTCATGGTGCTGCTCGCGACCGGTGCGACCGCGCTCGGCTGGTGGCTCGGCCACGCCTGAGCCTGTCCCGGGCTCCCAGCCTCATGAGTTCCGCCCCAAAGCCAGCCGGAGCCGCATCCGAAGAAACCGAGGCGGCCGAAACGCCGGACCGCGACCGCGACGGCACGCCGGCCTGGGCCACCCTGCTCGCCGCGCTGCCGGTGCTGTATGTGCTCAGCCTCGGGCCGGTGATCCTCCTCGCGAAAAAAAGCGGACTGCCTCAGGCGTCCTTGCGCGCATTCTACGCCCCGCTCATCTGGCTGCATGACCACACCCTTCTGAAGCAGCCCCTCGAATGGTATGTCGGCCTGTGGGGCGTGAGGTAGGCCACGTGCAGGACGAGGTCGCCATGTAGCAGCGGGGGGCGCCCGCGACTCATTCCGATCCCGGTTCGCTTCGTGCTCTCCGCTAGACCATTCCGACCACGGAGGGGGGTGGCGATCCCTCCCTGCATCCCATTCCGGTTTCTCACTCCGCCGGCACTAGGCGCACCACGCGGCCCGGATCCTCCAGGCAGACGTAGACCAGGCCGTCGGGGCCGGTCTGCACCGCGCGCACCCGGCCGCGGCCGCGGAACAGCACCTCCTGCTCCTTCACCGTGTCGCCCTCGAGCACGATGCGGCGCAGCTCCTGTTGCGCGAGCGAGCCCGCCAGCAGGTTGCCCTTCCAACCGGGGAAACGGTCGCCGGCGTAGAAATCGAGGCCGCACACCGCGATCGACGGCGTCCAGTGAACGACGGAATCCTCCAGGCCCGGGCGTGAAGTCTCGGAGGAAATGGGGGTGCCGTTGTAGTCGATGCCCCAGGTGACGAGCGGCCAGCCGTAGTTCGCCCCGCGCTTGATCAGATTCAATTCGTCGCCGCCGCGCGGGCCGTGCTCGGTTTCCCAGAGCTGCAGGGTGTCGCCGCTGGTGCCGGGGCGGGCGGCGAGGCCCTGCGGGTTGCGGTGGCCGTAGCTCCAGATCGTGGGCAGCGCGCCGGGAGTCTTGGCGAAGGGATTGTCGTCGGGAACCCGCCCATCGTCGAAGATGCGGTGGATTTTGCCGTTCGGACGATCGAGTTCCTGCGCGTGTTCCTTCACACCGCGCTCGCCGATCGCGAAAAAGAGATAACCGCGGTCGAAAACGAGCCGGGTGCCGAAGTGGATGCCGCTGCGGCGGTAGAAGTTGCGCGGGGCGCGATAAATTTCCTGCTCATCGGTCCAGCGGCCGTCGCGGATGCGGCCGCGCACGATGGCGGTCATGGACTCCCCTTCACGGTCGCCGGGATCGCTGAAGGCCAGGTAAATCCAGCCGTTGCCAGGCTGCGCATAATCGGGGTGCGCCTGCACGACCATGAGTCCGCCCTGGCCCTGAACCCAGGTCCTGGGCGTGCCGGCGATCGGCTCGGGCAGGAGCTTGCCGCCGCGGAAAACGCGCAGTTGCCCGGAGCGCTCCGCGATAAGCAGCCCCTCCTCGCCCGGCAGAAAAGCGAGCGACCAGGGAGTGCCGAGGCCGCCAACGAGGGTTTCAAAACGAAAGGCGGCCGCGCGGCTCTTCACCACGCCACCCTCGTCGGGCTTGGCGTAGGTGGTACCGGATTCCTTGGCGCGCGTTTCCTTCTCGTGGATAAACACGCTCAGGCCGCGCACGCGAGCGGCGTCCAGCACGGTACCGAAGCCCGGCATGCCAAGCGCGGGCAGGCCTTCGGTGATGATCCGCGCGAGGTGCTCGTCGCCGCCGTCGCCGTGTTTCCACACGCCGTCGACCAGGCTGCCGCCCATCCCGCCGTCCAGCTTTTCGCCATGGCAGGAAACGCAAAGCTGGGCATAGAGCTTGGTCGCATCGCGCGGAAGATCCGCCTGGGCGGCGACAGACGCGGCGGCGGCAAGCGCAACGAGCCCGGAGGCAAGGAGACGGGCAGGGGTAGAAAAGAAGACCATGGGCCTGAGGAATACGCGCCGGCGCTTGCTCCGCAAGAAGCCGCCCGCCTGATTCCGTGGTTTTAACCGCTCCTCCTTCATGCCTTCCAAACCGATCCCCGGCTCGACCGGCGAAGTGCTCACCTGCCTGCCTTCGCCCTACCTGCCCCATGGCGCCACCGGCTTGCTGTATCTACCCCGTTTTCTGGCCAAGATCCGCTATGTGCAGGCGCATGGCGCGCTGCCGAAGAGCTATGCGAAGAATTACAAGCGCGGGCTGGACCGCTTCCTCTGCCTGCACCTCGGCGTCGACCCGGGCACGGTGGAGGCAATGGTGCACGCCACGGCGCCGGATGACGACGCGGCGGTGGAGGCCGGCCTGCGGGCCCTGCTGCCGGCCGAGCTGCGCGCGGCCAAGTGGAACCGCGAGCTGTGCCAGCGCGGCATGAGCGAGGAGGGGCGGAAGTTCC
>CBINGR010000143.1:0-3531 GCA_966250295.1 uncultured Akkermansia sp.
TCCTTGAAAATCTTGCAGAGCGTGGAGACCACCTGGAGGTAGGCCATGGGGTTGCTCTTGGGGGTGCCGAGGACGAAGAGCAGCCGGACGTTTTGGTCGCCTTTTTCGAAGACCACGCCGCCCGGGCTGCGCCCGATGGCGAGCACGAGGTCGCTCACGTGCTCGGTACGGGCGTGGGGCAGGGCGATCTCGTTGCCGAGGCAGGTGGTGTCGAGGCGGTCGCGGGCCAGCAGCTCCTGGTAAAAGCCCGCGTAGTTCAAGACCGACGGATGGCCGTCGAGCCGGCGCGCGACCTCGTTGAGCGCGGCGGTGCGCTTGGTGGATTGCACCGAGAGAACGATGCGGGAGGGATCGAGAAGATTTCGAAGGAGGCCGGCCATTACGAGCGAGGGTTGAGGTCGTCGTGAAAGGTTGTCGCGCGGAGCGGAGGGCAAAACCGTCCGCCGCGTCAAAACGTTGGCAAGCGCGGAGTGCGTTTTGGCGGTGAATTTAACGCGTAGGCCGTTTTGAAAAGACCGTGGGAGGGGATGGGCCGTAAAAAGGGCGACGAGGCGCCAAAATCACCGACGTGGCGGCTGCCTTGCGGCCTATTGCAGGCCGGGGCGCGGCCGCCCGATCCGGTGGCCTGCAAGCGAAGCCCGGGCTGGCGCGGCCGGAGGACGAGGTGGAAAGCCGGGCGCGGCGTAGTGGAAAAGCGGTGACGGCGGAGGGCGGATCAGTCGAGGTCGCGGGCGGCGAGGTCGTCCTCGTCCCAGCCAAAGTAGTGGCCGAGCTCGTGGAGGTAGGTGACGCCCACCTCGGCGATGAAGTCTTCGCGGTTTCGTTCCGCGAAGTCCCAGATATTGTCGAGATAGAGGCTGATCTGGGGGGGCATGGGTTGGTCCTGGGCGATCTCCTCGCCGTGGGCCGAGCCGTCGAAGAGTCCGAGGATGTCTTCCGGGAAGCCTTCTTCGAGGATATGGGCGGGGGGGCGGGCTTCGTAATGGACCGGGATTTTTTGGGCAAATTCCCGCACGGGCGGAGGCAGGCGGCGGAGGGTGGCCTGCACCTCGCGCGTGGCGGCGGCGATGCGTTGGGCTGAAGTCATGCGCGGCAGCAGTAGAGGGCCGGCTTGAAAAGGCGAGGCGCGAGGCCCTTGTAACCGTGTCTTGGATGATGCGTCTTTCAGGCATGCAACCGACGGCGGCGTCGGATGCGCTGTCCGTTTCATCTGTTCACCCTAATCAAAACCAAGTCAGAGAGTTCCGACTAAAACGATACCATGAAAACCAAACTGCAAACCGTGATGTGCGGCGCCCTGCTGGCGGCGGGCGTGATGCTCGCCCCCTCCGTCCGCGCCCAGGCCGAAGGCGGCCAGGCCCAGCCGCCCCGCCAGGAGCGCCGCGAAGGCGGTCCGCGCGCCGGCATGAACGTCGAGCGCCTGAAAGAATCGCTCGGCCTGAGCGACGAGCAGGTGGAGAAGCTGAAGCCCATCTTCGCCGCCCAGAACGAAGAGATCCAGGCGCTCCGCAAAGAAGCGGGCCCCGATGCCGATCGCGCCGCCCTCCGTGAGAAGATGCGGGCCATCCGCGAGAAGTACAAGCCGCAGATCGAGGCCGTGCTCACCGCCGAACAGAAGGAGAAGCTGGCCAAGATGACCGAACGCCGTCCGGGCGGCCCCGGCGGCCAGGGCGAAGGCGCCGGCGCTCCCCCGCCCCCGCCCGCTCCCAAGGCAGAGTAAACCACCGGGCCCGGCCAGCGTCGGATCTGCGTTTCCGCCCAAAGTCCCTCAGGGCCCCGTCGCTTTCCGCGACGGGGCTTTTTTGTGACTCCAAGGCAAGGCCCAGGGCGGGAGCGCCTTGGCGCGGCGGGGAACGCCGGCGACCCATTTCGAATCCGGTTCGCTGCGCGCTTACCGCTACACTGTCCGATCGCGCCGGTCCGTCCGCACCCTAGGCGCTGTCTTCGAAATAGACCGGTGCTCCGTGGTCGGGAAACCAGGCTCGGCCAAGGCGGCCGAGGTGGAGGTGGGCCGGAGGCCCATGCCACCGAGGACAACGCCGGCCCAGCCTGGTTTTGCTCTCACCCGCAGGGCTCGGCGGTCTGAGGTATTTTGAAGACAGCGCCTAAACCGGCCACCGTATTCTTGAAATACCTTCAATCGCGCGCCAGGGCGTCGCGGAAGGCGTGGATGGCGGGCCAGCACGCCGCCGGGATGGCGGGGCCGAAGTGCCCGACGCATTCGGCGCCGAGCCGGGCGCCCAACGCGCCGCAGCGCTCGAGCGGCCAGCCCTGGAGAAAGGCGTAGAGAAAGCCGCCCGCGAAGGAATCGCCGGCACCGTTGGTATCGACCACGCGGGGGACGCGCACCGGCTCGACGCGGTGAAGCTCGTCGCCGCGGGCGATCCAGGCGCCATCCTTGCCGACCTTGACGATCGCGACGATGCCGGGCGACTCGGCGGCGAGGCGGCGGGTGAGCGCGGCATAATCGCCGCCGGCATCGGGATAAAGCGCGCGGATCTCGTCCTCGTTGGCGAAGACGTGGTGGATGCCGCCGGCCCGGAGCTGGGCAAACAGCCAGTCGCGGGTCGCGTGGATGACCTCGAAGGAGGCGAAGTCGAGGGAGACGGTGGCGCCGGAGGCGCGGGCGCCGGCCAGGGCGGCATCGGCCAGAGCGGGATTGAAGACCAGGTAACCTTCGATGTGGGCGTGGCGCACGCCGGCGAAGTCCGCCGCGGTGATTTCCGCGGGCGCGAGGGTGAGGGCGGCCCCGAGGTCGGTGCGCATGGTGCGGGCGGCGTCGGGGGTGATGAGGGCGAGGCAGCGGGCGTTGGCGCGATCGTAGCTGGTCTTGAAGCGGGACAGATCGAGGCCGAGGGAAGCGGAATGAGCGCGGTAGGCGTGGCCGGTGGCATCCGCTCCGGTCTTGCCCAAAAAGGCGGTGCGGAGACCCAGCCGGGCGGCGACGCGGGTGACGTTGGCGGCGCTGCCCCCCGGCGCCAGGGCGGGCGGCTCGGGCAGGCGCGCAACGATGCCATCCATCTCGGCCGCGTCCACCAGGACCATGCCGCCCTTGTCGCCGCGGATGGTGCCGAGGAAGGAATCGGGGACGCTGGCAGTGAGGTCCATGATGGGGGAGCCAAGGCCGAGGAAATCGAGGGGAGGCATGAGAAGAGGACGGCGGGGGAGCGGGGATGGACCGGTTGCCGGGAAAAAGGAGCGGAGAGAAAAGCGATCCGGGCAGGAAAACGCCGCGCCTGAAAAGAGGCGCGGCGCGGCGGGGCAGGTGCGCGAAGCGCGCACCGGGTAAGGCTCAGTTGGCGACGGTCAGGCTGGTGACGAGGAGAACCTCGTCATCGACCTCGATCTGGATCGCGTAGTCGCCGGGGGCGGGGAAGGCCAGGTTGCGCACGTCGTTGATCAGGTTGATGCGCTGGAGCGGGCCCTGGGACTCGAATTCGCGATCGAGGAGGGTGCTCATGGACTCGGCGTTGAGACCGAGGGAGATCTTGATCTTGTGCTTGCCGGCGGCGACGTCGGTGAGCGTCAGGA
>CBINGR010000144.1:0-3400 GCA_966250295.1 uncultured Akkermansia sp.
AAGGACGTGGACGTGCTCATCACCGAGATCGGCGGCACCACCGGCGACATCGAGGGCCTGCCCTTCCTCGAGGCGCTGCGCCAGTTCTCCCTCGAGCAGGGCCCTCGCGACGTCATTTTCCTGCACGTCACGCTCGTGCCCTATCTTGCCGCCGCCGGCGAGCTGAAGACCAAGCCCACCCAGCAGTCGGTCGCGAAGCTCCGCGAGATCGGCATTCAGCCCCACGTGCTGGTCTGCCGCACCGAGCAGCCCCTCGACGCCAGCGTGCGCGACAAGCTTTCCATGTTCTGCAACGTGCCCGTGAAGGCCGTGATCGAATGCCGCGACGTGGATTCGATTTACGAGCTTCCCGTCGCGCTGCAGAACGAAGGCCTCGATTCGCTGGTGATCGAGCTCTTCGGCCTCAACAAGCCCCAGCCCGAGCGCAACGTCTGGGCCGAGCTCGTGCGCCGCATCAAGAACCCCGCGCACACCGTGAAGATCGGCGTGGTCGGCAAGTACATCGAGCTGCAGGACGCCTACAAATCCGTCTACGAATCCGTCACCCACGCGGGCATCGCCAACAACGCCCGGGTCGAGATCGTGCGCGTCGACGCCGAGGACCTGGAGAAACGCGGCGGCACCTCGCTGCTGAAGGGCCTCGATGGCATCCTCGTGCCGGGCGGTTTCGGCGACCGCGGCACCGAGGGCAAGATCATCGCCGCCCGCTACGCCCGCGAAAACAAGGTGCCCTACTACGGCCTCTGCCTCGGCCTGCAGATCGCGGTGATCGAGTTTTGCCGCAATGTCCTCAAGCTTCAGGGCGCCAACTCCACCGAGTTCGATCCCGCCTCGCCGCACCCCGTCATCAACATGATGGAGGAGCAGAAAAAGATCATCGACAAGGGCGCCACCATGCGCCTCGGCAGTTACGAGTGCGCGCTCACGCCGGGTTCGAAGGCGGCGAAGGCCTACAAGGCCGAAAGCATTCGCGAGCGCCATCGCCATCGTTTCGAGGTGAACAACGCCTACGTCGGCCAGGTCCAGCGCGCCGGCCTGATCGTCTCGGGCATCAATCCCCGCCGCAACCTGGTCGAGATCGTCGAACTGAAGGATCATCCTTTCTTCCTCGCGGTGCAGTTCCATCCCGAGTTCCAGTCCAAGCCCCTCCAGGCCCACCCGCTCTTCGCGGCTTTCATCGCCGCCGCGCTGAAGGGCAAAAAGCCGGCGAAGGCGAAGAATTCCCAGGCCGTTTCGACGCAAAACCGCAAAGGGGACGCAAAGGTCGCGAAGAAATCCAAGGCCTGACCCGGCTTCATTCCTCCGTTCGGTGCCCTTCGCGTTTTTCGCGGTTAAAATCCTTTTCGCATGCCTTTGTTCGATCCGAAAAAACTCCTTATCCTCGCCGGCCCCTGCTCGCTGGAGAACGAAAAAGTCGTGCGCGCCGTCGCCGAAAAACTCGTGGCGCTGCGCGGGAAGTACCCCGAACTGAACCTCGTTTTCAAAGGTTCCTTCGACAAGGCCAACCGCACCTCGATCGCCGGCGGCCGCGGTACGGGACTCGAGGCCGGCCTCGCGCTCCACGCGTTGGTGAAAAAGGATTACGGCCTGGCCTGCGTAACGGATGTGCACGAGAGCGACCAATGCGCGCCCGTGGCCGCGGTGTGCGACGTGCTGCAGATCCCCGCCTACCTCTGCCGCCAGACCGATCTTCTCCTCGCCGCCGCCGCGACCGGCAAAACCGTCAACGTGAAGAAGGGGCAGTTCCTGTCACCCAGCGATATGGTGCATGTCGTAGGCAAGCTGAAGCACGGCGGCGCGGCCGAGATCTGGCAGTGCGAACGCGGTGCCACCTTCGGTTACAACAACCTCGTGGTGGATATGCGCGGCTTCCCCATCATGGCACGGAACGGGTATCCGGTTATCCTGGACGCCACCCATAGCGTGCAACTGCCCGGCGCGGGCGGCGGCAAGAGCAGCGGTCAGCGCGAGTTCGTGCCCACCCTCAGTTTCGCCGCGCTGGCCGCCGGGGCGGATGGGCTCTTCCTCGAGACGCACCCCGACCCGGAAAACGCGCTGAGCGACGGTCCCAACATGGTGCCGCTCGACGAGCTCGAGCCCCTGCTCGCCAAGTGCCTCGCCTTCTGGCGCTGCGCGCGGAGTTGAGCGTTTGTCCCAGAGAGCAGGACAAGCTTCTAGCTGTCTCCCTGGTTGAGCTGTTCCAGGATAGCCTCCCTATCCTTGGGATAGAGGCTTTCGATCTGCCGCTTGAGCGCGGCAGCCAGAATATACACCTCGGCATCCGATACGCAGCGCACTTGGGCTTCTATCTTGGCAACGGTTCCGCGGCTTAAGCGCCAGCCGAGCACTCCGCAGCGAGCCGCAAAGGTCTCCTGGGTGAGACCAAGCTCCAGGCGAAAGCGGCTCACCTGTGGCCCGACTATGTTCAAATGCCTCATGCTCCGATAGCGGAGCTTGACAGTAGCGGACTCCGGGCGATGAATTGCTCCGTTTACGGAGCATGCTGAGTGGGGGGACGTGCCGTGTGCTTCTTAACCCGAGCCTCCGCCTGACGTTTTTATCGTACCCGTCGATTGAGCCCTTTTTGTTACTTTTCCCGTAATATTTCGCTTCTCCGCGTGTCATCTCCATAGCCGCTCCTTTCCCGTGGCCTCCCGCTCAACTCGCACCCTCGCCTCCGCGCTCCTGCTCGCGTTTTTGCCGAATTTACCGACCACCCTCGCCGCCGAAACCGAGACGCTGAACGGCCTCCCGGTGGAGGTTTTGGCGCGGAGCACCGTAGAGGTAGGCGGCCGCACCACGACCTTTGTGCGTATCCGCCCGCCGGCTCTGCCGGCCTCCCCCGCGTCCACGTCCGAGCCAGCCCCCGAGCCGGACGCCGCCGCGCTCGCCGAGGAAGCCCGCCTCGCGACCAAGGCCTGCGTGGGCTGGCAACCCGCCGTGGTCGTGCACCTGCGCCCGCCGGTGGTAAGCGAACTGCGGATCGAGGTCGCCGGCCGCCCGGTCACCGTCTGGAGCAACGTCGATTTCCGCGTCCTGGCCTCGGTCTGCCAGTGGGAGAGTGCCTCCACGGTATACGTCGGCTTCCCGATCGTCACCGAAGTCGGCCCCGAGGACGACGTCCGCCCCGCCGATCTGAATCTCTCCCCTGGTTCGGCCGAATACGTGGTCGAAGCCACCGCCGCCGACCTCGCTGGCCACGAGACCGATCTCGCGCCGCTCGATGCGATTCTCGCCTACCATGACCTGCACCGCGAGGCCCTCGTCGCCGAACAGGCCCGCCGCGAAGCGCTCGCCGCCGAGCTCGACCGTCAGGCCGCCGAAGCGGCGGCCAAACCTCGCCATGAAAAAATCTATTTTTGGAAGGTCCAGTAGGACCCGAACCCTTCCCTGATATCTC
>CBINGR010000145.1:0-3215 GCA_966250295.1 uncultured Akkermansia sp.
GAGCAGTTGAAGTAGTTGTTGTAGACGTGCGCCATGCTGTAGCTGCCGGAGGGCATGCGCTGGTCGCAACGGCTGGAGAACCAGTTGTGGTGCAGGGTGGTCTCGTAGTTCTGGCTGACATCGACGTTGCCCAGGATCATGCAAAAGCGGTGATCGGCCTGGCTCGGATAGGAAAATTTGCACCAGGAGACGGTGACCTTGCTCGCGCCCTGCGAGATGTCGAAGCAACCGTCGCCGCAGTCATAGAAGTTGACCTTGGTGCAGTAGACGTTGGTGGCACCCCAGCAGGTGACGCCGTCGCCGCCCGGGTTGGTGATGTTGAGATTCTGGATGATGACGTTGTTCACGCCGCCGCTGCCGAGGTCGAGGCAGCCCTTGATGGTGGCGGACGAGTTGGCGCCCTTGATGGTCTTGTTCGACTTCACCTTCACGCTCGCGCTGGTGACGTCGATCGTGCCCGAGACGGTGATGTTGTAGGCAGTGCTGGACTCGGCGTACTGCCTTAGCTGGGCCGCGGAGGTGGCGGTCACGCTGGCGCCGCTGCCGCCGCCGGTGGTGTTGCGGCCGTAGCCGTCGGCGGCGTGAGAGCTGAGCACGGATAGGGAAAAGAAACACAGGGCGAGCAGTGCCCGTGGGGTTTGGAGGAGCAGGGGTAGTTTCATGGTTTTTGGGGTATCCCGGCCGCGGGAATGCGGGCGGAAAATGGGCCGTCGACGGAAGGAACGGAAAGCATGTCGCGACCGGCAAGGGGGGTTACGGACGCGACGCGAATCGTAGTTGCGGAGTGGAGACAAGTAACCAACGGAATCGGAAACGACATTGTTGAATCAGAGGAGAGACGGGCTCGCACGGCACTCGCTGAGAGAGCGTTTTTTGCTCACCAGAAACAGGTAGCCGGACGGCGTGTCCGGTGCCTTGAAAGCCGTTCCTCAGACTTGCCGGTGCCAGGGCTCCGCGACCGGGCCGCCGTCGTGATAAACCACATGCAGCACCCGGCGGTGCCGCGGCTCCCGCGCAGGCGAAGAGGCATGAAGCAGCAGCGGCTTCATCAGCAGGGCCTCGCCCGCTCTCGCGAGCACCGTGACCTCGCCGCAGGCGAGCAGCCGGTTCGCGATCTCGGCACCCTTCAAAATACCGCCGCGGTGCGAGCCGGGCGCCACGCGGAGCGGACCGTTGTTTTCGTCGCACTCGTCGAGATGCAACCGCACCGCGAGCAGGGCCTCGAGCACGCCGCGGGGCGGGCGCGCGTAGTCCACGCCGGCCTTGCGCGAGCGCAGATCGTAGCCCGGCGCCTGCACCGGCCGGGCGAAAGGAAACATCAGGTCCTGGTGCCAGGTCACCTTCCAGTTCGCGGCCGGATTTTTGTCGAAGGCGATGGCTTGGATCGCCACCGCGCCAGGCGGCAACAGACCGTCCGCGACGAGTTTTTCCCGCAGACGCTCCGCCGCCCTGCGGACCTCGGGCAGATCGAGCAGGCAGCGTGTCCCGGCCACGTCGGGCGCGAAACCGCCTCGAGCCAGATTCTCCAACCCACGCGGTTCGATACCCGACTCGGCCAGGACCCAGCCTTCGTGACGCAAGGTGTGGCTCTTCGCCTGGCTGCCGCTCGATCGGGGGATTTGCATGGCTGGTCGAGCTTTTACTCGCGCGATCCGGGATCAACCCCGCGATCGCGCGGCAACCTTCCTTGTCCGGTGCGGTCGCATTGGACAGCCGCCATGCCGCGCTCTAAGCCTTTACGCTCTTTCTCCTCATCCCACCCAAACCCATGAAACGTTCCTCCCTCCTCCGTCGCCTCGTCGCCTTCGCCTCGCTGGCCTTCCTCACCGCCGCCTCCGGGCTTCGCGCCGAGGACACCGCAGCTCCGGCCGCCGCGCCCACGCCTGCTCCCGCGGCCAAGCCCGTCGAGGCTCCCAAGGTCGCCGACATCCGCGTCGTCCTGCACACCACCAAGGGCGACATAGAAGGCACGCTCTTTGCCTCGAAGGTGCCGATGACCGTCGCCAATTTCCTCAATCTGGCGAAGAAGGGCTTCTACGACGGCCTCACCTTCCATCGCGTGATTCCCGATTTCATGATCCAGGGCGGCGACCCCGAGGGCCGCGGCAGCGGCGGACCGGGCTACAAGTTCGGCGACGAATTTCACCCCTCGCTCAAGCACTCCAAAGCCGGCATCTTTTCGATGGCCAACGCCGGTCCCGGCACCAACGGCAGCCAGTTCTTCATCACTCACAAGGAGACGCCCTGGCTCGACGGCAAACACAGCGTCTTCGGCGAAGTCACGAAGGGCCAGGATGTGGTCAACAAGATCGCGAAGGGCGACAAGATCGAGAAAATCGACGTCCTCGACTCCACCGATGCCCTCTTCGACGCGCAGAAGGACAACCTCGCGAAGTGGAACGTTGCGCTGAAGAAGTGATTTTTTAACGCGAAGCGCGAAGCTCGGCGAAAGACGCAGAGCAAGACATCGAGACCAGGACGACGCGCCTTTCGGGGGCGCGTCTTTTTTTGCGCAGTTGCAGGAGGTCGCTCTGTAGCGGGGGAGGGTCGGCGATCCGGGATCGGAACGGGTCGCTGGCGCTTCCCGCTACGTCAGATCTATCCGTCCCGCCGTTTTCTCTTCGGCGCGGGGAAAAACGGCCGGGCGGCGGGCTTGGCTTTGCCGCCGGCTTTCACCTGAGACGGATGACCGCCCCCGCCGCAGGGCGGGCGAGGCGGTGCGGGGCGGGAGCCCTTGGGCAGGCCGGGCGAACCGGCGGGGACCTTCATGCCGCAGGGCGCGGTGGCCATGCCGCCTCCGACCGGCATGATGTGCGGCGACGGGGTGACGTCGCGGGTGGCCTTTTTCTCGTCCAGCAGGCGATGCGCGACCTCGCCCAAACCCAGGCGCTGGAGCGTGCCGCGCAGGGCCTTTTTCATCTCGGGCTTATACCAGAAAAAGAAGCTGCGCTGCTCCTGCTTGGCTTCGGGGGAGCGGGCAACGTCCACCGGGCGGTTTTCGATGGGATGCAGGCCCGTCGCATAGATCTCGGTGGCGACCGTCATCGGCGTGGGGGTGAAATCCTGCACGGCTTCGAGACGGTAGCCGAGGTCCTTGGTCTTGAGCGCGAGATCGGCCATGTCCTCGGGGCGCGAGCCGGGGTGCGAGCTGATGAAGTAAGGCGTCACCGGCATGTCGGGCTTGCCGGCCTTGGCGGCGGCGGCGGCGAACTTTT
>CBINGR010000146.1:0-3176 GCA_966250295.1 uncultured Akkermansia sp.
TAGACGAAGACCTTGCCGGAATCGTCGTCGGCGATGTCGATCTGCGCGCCGGTGGTCTCGACGATGCGGCGGATATTCTTGCCGCCGGGGCCGATGAGGGCGCCGATCTTCTCGGGATCGATCTGGATGGTCTGGATGCGGGGGGCGAAGGCGCTGAGGTCCTTGCGGGGCGCGGGGAGCGCACCGAGCATGACCTTGAGGATCTCGACGCGGGCCTCGCGGGCCTGGTGGATGGCGGTCTTGGCGATCTCGAAGGGCAGGCCCTTGATCTTCAGGTCGAGCTGAAAGCCGGTGATGCCCTTGGTGGTGCCGGCGAGCTTGAAGTCCATGTCGCCGAAGTGGTCTTCCTCGCCGAGGATGTCGGTGATGGTGGTCCACTGGGTGATTTTGCCCTCGGCATCGTTGCGGGTCATGAGGCCGCAGGAGATGCCGGCGACGGGCGCGACGATGGGCACGCCGGCGTCCATGAGGGCAAGACAGCCGCCGCAGATCGAAGCCATCGAGGTCGAGCCGTTGGAGGCCATGATCTCGGAGACGACGCGGATCGAGTAGGGGAACACGTCCTCGGGCGGGAGGACGGGGACGAGCGAACGCTCGGCGAGCGCGCCATGGCCGACCTCGCGACGGCCGGGTGAACCGAAGCGGCCGGTCTCGCCGACGGAGAAGGGCGGGAAGTTATAGTGGAGGATGAAGGACTTCGAGGTGGCGCCGCCGGTGAGGCCGTCCATCTCCTGGGCTTCCTTGGTGGGCCCGAGGGTGGTGATGGCGATGTTCTGGGTATCGCCGCGCTGGAACATGGCGGAGCCGTGCACGCGGGGGAGGACGCCGACACCGGCCTGGAGGGGGCGGAGTTGTTTCTGGCCGCGGCCGTCGGCGCGCACGCCCTTTTCGAGGACGGTGTTGCGATAGGCGACGTATTGGAGGTCTTCGAAGACGACGTTCAGATCGACGTCGGTGAACTTGCCTTCGCCGAGACGGGCGACAAGGGCGACTTTGGCTTCCTCTTTCAGCATCTTCACCGCCAGGCTGCGGGCGGCCTTTTCCTTGCCGAAAATGGCTTCGGAAATACGGCTGGCTGGGACGACTTCCTCGATGATGGCGCGGGCCTCGGCAGTGGCGCCGACGAGGGGGAACACGCTCTTCGTTTTTCCGGCGAGGGCAACGAGTTCCTTGATGGCGGCGATGATGGGCTGGATGGCCTGCTGGCCGAAGGCGAGGGCCTCGATGAAGCGGTCCTCTGGGATCTGGTCGGCGGAGCCCTCGATCATCAGCATGTCGGTCTCGGTGCCGACGTAGATCAGGTCGAGGGTGCTGGCCGCCATCTGGTCGAGATTCGGGTTGGCGACGAACTGGCCGTCGATCTCGCCGACGCGCACGCCGGCGATGGGACCGGCCCAGGGAATGTCGGAGATGGCCAGGGCGGCCGACGCGCCGTTGATCATGGGGATATCGGCGTCGTTGAGCTGATCGGCGGAAAGGAGCTGGCCGATGATCTGGACCTCATTGAGAAAACCCTCGGGGAAGAGGGGACGGCAGGGGCGATCGCAGAGGCGGGAGGTGAGGATCTCCTTTTCGGAGGGGCGGCCTTCGCGCTTGAAGTAACCGCCGGGGAAACGGCCGGCGGCGGCGTACTTTTCGCGATAGTCGACGGTGAGGGGGAAGAAGTCCTGGCCGGGCTTGACCGACTGGGAGACGCAGGCGGTGACGAAGAGGTTGGTCTCTCCCACGGCGACGTTGACCGCGCCATTGGCGAGGGAGGCGTAGGTGCCGGTGGAAAAAGTGATCCCGAGGCCGGGAACGGTGACGGTGTGCTTTTGCTGCAGGGACATGGCGGATGCTTTCTTTATGGTATTATCGTTTCGGATACGGTTGCGCGCCGCGGATGAATCGAAGAGACGGCGGCGCGCGGCCGGCCTGATCGGGGTTTGGGTTTTCAGGCCTGGACGCGAGTGCGCGGGGATTCCCGGAAAGGAACAGCCGCAAAAAGGCGCGGAAGGCGCAAAAAGCCAGAAAGGGAAATCTAAGGAACGGGGCGGTCGTATCGACCGTTTGGACCCGTGACTCGGTTCGTCGGCTGGACGAGAGATTTCAATTTGGCGCCCGGCTTCCGGAGCCGAGAAACAAATGGAAACGTCCCGATCCGGGGCGCGGCGATGTCGGTAAAGACAAGAGGCGACCCGCGGATCGGGTCGCCTCTTAGAGCGGGATTACTTGCGAAGGCCGAGCTTGCTGAGGAGATCGGCGTATTTGTTGACGTCGTGACGCTTCACGTAATCGAGAAGCTTGCGGCGGCGGCTGGCCATCTGGAGGAGGCCGCGGCGGCTGTGGAAGTCTTTACGATGGGTACGGAGGTGCTCGGTGAGGTGGTTGATACGCGCGGTGAGGAGCGCGATCTGAACCTCGGAGGATCCGGTATCCTTCTCGTGGTGCTTGAATTGGGCGATGGTTTCGGGACTGACGGCGGTGGACATATTTTGTGGTTTATAGGGAGGTTACATAACTGTAGGGCGCCTTCGCAGGCTCCGTGCCACCCGCCTCGTCCACGGTGTCAATCGTGGGCTCGGCCGGTGCCACCGTTCCAATCCCGCAGGATGCGGGACCAGTCATGGTGCGGCCCCTTAACCGTCGAGGCCTCACTAACGCAGGGGAAAACGTTCAAAAACGCCGGGGAGTGGCGCAAGGATTTTTTCATTTATCCTGCAAACTGCGCAGATGAGCGAGGATGCTGGGAAGAGCTTCAACCATTTCGTCGCGGCAGGCCTCATACTCCTTGAGAGGGCCGCCGAAGGGGTCGCCGATCTCCTTGTTGCCGGTGCCGGGCATGAATTCGCGCCAGAGATAGACATTTTTGGGCGGCGGGTTGAGGGAGAGGTTGAGGACGGCGCGGTGGCTTTCGGTCATGCAGAGCACGAGGTCGGCGCGATCGGCCAGTTCCTGGGTAAGCGGCTGGCTGCGGTGATCGGAGATGCGGAGACCGACCTTCGCGAGGGCCTCGACGGAATTGGGGGAGATTTTCTCGCCTTTGCGGGCGGCGACGCCTGCGGAGACGACCTGGCAGTTGCCTAGCGGAGGAGGTTCGGCCTTGAGCGCGTGGCGGAGAAGCGCCTCGGCCATGGGACTACGGCAAATGTTGGCGGTGCAGACGGTGACGATGAGCTTGGGCGCGGGCATCTCGG
>CBINGR010000147.1:0-2978 GCA_966250295.1 uncultured Akkermansia sp.
GAGCCTGGTTTCCCGACCACGGAGCACCGGTCTATTTCGAAGACAGCGCCTAGCGGAAGAGTTCCTGGTTGAGGAGGTTTTCGAGCTTCTCCTGCTGGCCGCTCCGGAGGGTGGGTTCGCCGAGCTGGGTGAGGACGAGTTTTTCCAGGCTCTCGAAGTTGGCCTTGCCGGTTTCGATGTCCTTGCCGAAGCCGGTGTCGTAGCTGCTGTAGCGGGCGGCGACGTGCTTGGAGAACTTGCCCTCGGTGTTGATGCGGTGGGCGAGCTTGAGGGCCTGCGCGTAGGCGTCCATGCCGCCGATGTGGGCGTGGAAAAGATCGGCGAGGTCGGTGGAGGGACGGCGGAGCTTGGCGTCGAAATTGAAGCCGCCGGAGCCGAGGCCGCCGAACTTGAGGATGCTCATCATGGCGAGGGTGAGTTCCTTGGTATCGGTGGAGAACTGGTCGGTGTCCCAGCCGAGGAGGAGGTCGCCTGTGTTGGCGTCGATGGAGCCGAGCATGCCGGCCGAGCCCGCGACCTCGATCTCGTGCTGGAAGCTGTGGCCGGCGAGGGTGGCGTGATTGGTCTCGATGTTGAATTTGAAGTGCTTCTGGAGGCCGTAAGTGCGGAGGAAACCGATGCAGGTGGCGCAGTCGAAATCGTACTGGTGCTTGGTGGGCTCCTTCGGCTTGGGCTCGATGAGGAACTGGCCCTTGAAACCGATCTTCTTCGCGTAGTCGACCGCCATGCCGAGGAAGCGGGCGAGGTGGTCCTGCTCGCGCTTCAGGTCGGTGTTGAGCAGGGTCTCGTAGCCCTCGCGGCCGCCCCAGAACACGTAGTTTTCGCCGCCGAGCTCCTGGGTGACCTCGAGCGCCTTTTTCACCTGCGCGGCGGCGTAGGCGAAGACATGGGCGTCCGGGTTGGTGGAGGCGCCGCACATGAAGCGCGGATTGCTGAAGAGATTGGCGGTGCCCCAGAGGAGCTTCACGCCGGTGGCTTTCTGGAGCTGCTTCGCGTGGGCGACGACCGTATCCAGATTTTTGTTACTCTGGGCGAGGGTGGCGCCCTCGGGGGCGATGTCGCGGTCGTGGAAGCACCAGAAGGGCGCGCCGATTTTCTGGTAGAACTCGAAGGCGGCGTCCAGGCGCACCTTGGCGACGGAGACGGGATCCTTCGAGGAGGATTCCCACTTGCGCACGATGGTGCCGGGGCCGAAGGGATCGGCGCCCGTGCCGCGGAAGGCATGCCAGTAGGCGATGGAGAAGCGGAGGTGCTCGGCCATCGTCCTGGCGCCGACTTTTTCGGCGGCATTGTAGTGTTTGAAAGCGAGCGGATTGTCGCTTTTCGGGCCTTCGTAGGCGATCTTGGGGAGGCCGGCGAAGTGCTCGGCGGCTTTCTGGGTTTTGGTGGCTTTGGCCATGGCGGGATGGAGCTAGGGTTGGAGGGAAAAGAGGAGAGGTAGGAAGGGGGTGGCGCGCGATAAGGCGTCCGGGATTCCGGTCCGGGAATTTAGGATTTCCCGCCGGGGGGCGGGCATGTGGTCTGGCCCTCCACGAGGCGGGGGGCCACAAGGGTGACGCGACGCTGCGAGGCGGGCTGGAGCAGCCGGTTGACGAGGCGGGCCGCGGCGGAGGCGCCGATGTCGGCGTTGGGCACGGCGGCGGTGGTCAGCGCGGGCAGGCCCGCGGGGGCGGGCTGGCCGTCGAAGCCGGTGAGGGACACATCGCGCGGCGTGCGCAGCCCCCGGGCCGCCAGGTCGGAAATGAGCTGGTAGGCCTGGTGGTCGGCGGCGCAGACCCAGGCGCTCACGGCGTCGCGGCGCGAGACCGCGGCGACGGCGTCGGCCAGGGTCCCGGGGTCGGGGCAGGAGATGGAGGCGGGGCCCACGTTGCAGACCCAGGCGGGGTTGACCGGCAGTCCGTGGGCGAAGAGCGCCTCCGCGCAGGCGGCGAAGCGCCGCGAGGCCCACAGGCCGCCGCTGGGGTAGGCCCAGGTGGCGAAGCCGATCCGCCGGTGGCCGAGCGCGACGAGCCGGTCCACCAGGGCGCGGACCGCGCCGTGGTCGGTATCCACGGTGTCGATACGATCGTCGGCGCATTCGTGCAGCACGGAGACGACGGAGAGCTTGTCGGCCAGCATCGAGACCGTGAGCTCGGGGAACGGGTAGAGCAGCAGGGCGCCGCGCCAGTCCCGGGCGCGCAGATGCCCGAAGAGGCGGCGTCGGCCGGCCAGCGGGGTCGTCTCGCCGGGGGCGAAGGGCAGGATGTCCACCTCGGCATGATCCAGGCGGGCCCGGGCGCGGATGCCTTCGAGGATTTCGGGGAGGGTCAGGCGGTCGGCCGGTACGAGCGGGTCGCCGATGAGGACGCCGAGCTTGAGCGGGGCGGCGTCGGCCGCCCGCCGCACGTGACGCGCTGGCGTATTGCGGTAGCCGAGTTCCGCGGCGAGGGCCTGCACCCGGGCTCGGGTATCGGCGCTCAGCGCGGGATGATTCGCGAGCGCGCGGGAGACGGTGGCGCGGGACAGCTTAAGCCGACGGGCAATCAGGTGCTGACTCGGCGTGCGCATACGAAGGGATTCCCAAAGCGCACCAATCGGGAAAAAGAGTGCAACAACGCGTTTGTTGTTATCTTATTGGGATATGTAGTATGTTAATTTTAAACGTAATAGCATATATAATTTACGGATAATTTGTGTGCAACATTTAGGCGAGAATGTTGGCTAGATTCGATTCGGATGGCAAAAAGCTCCGGGCTGCCAGAGGCGGACCACGGGTGAATTGCCCGGGCAGAGAAAGGTCGCCGCGGTATCCGCTCGTTTGGAGGCGAGGGGCATCGCCGACGGGCAATGTTTTGCCGGCCATGCCTTGTTTTTCCGTTTCCCTGTCGCTCCTGCGCCGTTAGGCGGGTTCAGAGTGGTGCGGCTGGTGAGAATCGAACTCACGAGACCACTTTGGAAGAGTGGAGTTTTGCCACTAAACTACAGCCGCGTTTCGCGGG
>CBINGR010000148.1:0-2967 GCA_966250295.1 uncultured Akkermansia sp.
ATTCCCGTGCCCAGCATGGGAGCGACCGTAAACGAGCTGACCGTGATCGACCTCAAGGTCGCGGCCGGCGACACGATCCGGAAAGGGCAGATCGCGGCGGAGCTGGAGAGCGACAAGTCGGTGTTCGAATGGGAGACGCCCTGCGCAGGGACGGTACGGGCCCTGCATTGCCGCGCGGGGGACATCATCCGCTCGGGCGACCTCTTTATCAGCATCGAAACCGACGACGAGTCGTTGCGGCACCTCGCCACCGGCGCGGGCGCCGGTGGAACTCTTACATCCCGAACCGAGTCCGGCCCGGCCACGATCCCGGTGCGGCCGGCGGCGCCCCTTGCCTCGTCTTCGCCGGCGCCCGCCGCTCCCGTGGCGGCAGCGCGGCCGGCGGGCGGCCTGTTGTGGACGCCGCGTGCATTGAAGCTGGCGCAAGAGGCCGGGTTTCAGCCCTCGAATCTGAGCGGCATCGCCGGGACCGGGCCGGGCGGCCGGATCACGGGCGAGGATTTTCAGGCCTGGCTGGCGACGCGGCCGGCGGTGGAGACGGGCACGACGTCGACTCTGGCACCGGTGATGCCCGCGATCGAGGCAGCGGCGGACGACACGGTGTGTATCGCGGGCGTGGGCTACGCGGTGCCGAAAAACATCCGGCCGACGAGCGAGATCCTGAAGGCTTTCCCCGGGCGCACCGAAGCGGAAATGCACAAGCTGACCGGCATTCATGAGCGCCGTTATGCCGACGCCGACGAGACCGCCACCTCGCTCGCGGCGACCGCGGTGAACCACGCGCTGGCCCAGGCCGGGCTCTCGGCGACGCAGATCGACGGCATCGTGCTGGCGACGATCATTCCCGACCAGCCCGTACCCTCGATGGCGAGCGCGCTCGCCCGGCAACTCGGCTGCCCGAAAGCGCTGGCTTTCGACCTCAACGCGGCCTGCTCGGGCTGGCTTTACGCGCTGGAGGTCGGCCGCACCTTCATTCGCGGCGGCACGGCGCGAACGATCGTGGTGGTGACGGCTGAGCTGCTTTCGCGCATCACGAACCCGAATGACCACGAAACCGCATTTCTTTTTGGCGATGGCGCGGGGGCGGCCATTCTGACCGATGCCCCGGGCGGACATCGCCTGCACCGCATGGCGCTTTCGGGCGACGCAGCGCTCTTCGAGGCGATCCAGCGGCCCGGCGGTGGCGCCAACCGGCCGGTGCCCTGCGCGGATGGCAGCGACCGCGACGACTTCTATCTTCAGATGGATGGCGCGGCGGTATTCAAGAACGCCGTCATCGCCTTTGCGGACCAGATCGAAAAGACCCTGACACGTCATGGCCTGAAACCGGCCGACATCGCGTGGATCGTGCCCCATCAAGCGAACGAGCGCATCCTGCGTGCAGTGGGCAAGCGGGTGGGCATCCCTTTCGAGAAATTCGTCGTGACGATCGCAAAGTACGGCAACACTTCGGGCGCCTCGGTTTCGATGGCCTTGGGCTGGGCCGCGGAGGAGGGCATATTCCAACGTGGAGACCGGATCATTTTCTGCTCGGTCGGCGCGGGCCTGACCTATGCGGGTGGACTACTGGTCTGGTAGCGGACGGGCGGAGTCGCTGGGAAATATTACCCAGCGTCAGTGATGGTTAAAAACTTGTTAATTGCAGTCGGACCGCTGAAGGTCCGGGCAGGACATGAACCCCCCTGCCCCAGACTGTCCAACGGTGTTGATTGTGGATGATCGAAGCGACAGCCGGTTCCTTATCCGGCATTCGCTGGAGGCCGGTCACTACGAGGTGCTGGAGGCGGCGAGCGGGCTGGAAGCCTTGCGCATCCTGGAGTCGGTACATCCCGATGTGATCCTGCTCGACGTGTGCATGCCGGGGATGAGCGGCTACGAAGTCTGCCGGGTGCTGAAGGCCGGACCGGCCACCTGCAAAATTCCGCTCATTCTGGTGTCGGCCTTGTCGGACCGGGCCGCGCTGGCGCGGGGTTTTGCGGCCGGAGCGGTGGATTATCTGGCGAAGCCCGTCCGTCCGGAAGAGCTGTGCGCACGGGTGACGGTGCATGTCGAACTGAACCGGGCGCGGCGCGAGCTGGAGGAGAGCCATGCGCGGCTGGCGGCCCTCAATCAGGAGAAAGACATGATGTTCGGGATGGCGGCGCACGATCTGCGCGGGCCGTTGTCGGTCATCACCGGTTTTGCCGAGAGCATGCTCGATCAACCGGGCGAGATCGGCGCCGCGCGGTCGGCCCTGCAGGCAATCGTGCGCGAGGCGCGTCAGATGGAGGATTTTTTGGGAACACTGCTCGATCTCGAGGCCCTGGAGCGGGGTGGGACCGGTCTGAAATCACGCACGCTCAACCTCGGGGTCGAAGCCCGGCAGGCGGTGGAAAGGGCGGGACCGGCGGCGACCCGCAAGAAGCTGACGCTCCGCTACGAGGCTTCCGTCGGACCCTCGCGGGCGCTGGGAGATGAAAACGCGGTGCGGCGGATCTTGGACAACCTGGTTTCCAACGCGGTGAAGTTCACGCCGCCGGAAGGGCGGATTTCAGTGCGGCTGGACGAGCGCGACGGCGAGGTGCAGTGCGTGGTGCGCGACAGCGGGCCGGGGCTGACGCCCAAGGACATGGAGCGGGTATTCACCCGTTTCGCCCGGCTGAGCGCGCGGCCAACCGGGGGAGAAAAATCCACGGGGCTGGGGCTGGCGATCTGCCGCGCGCTGGCGGAAGGCATGGGCGGCCGGGCCTGGTGCGGCAACAACGAGGAGGGTGGCGCGTATTTTGCCTTCTCGCTCCCGGCCGTTGCGATGGGGGCGGGCTGGTCGGCCATCCCCTGGGGCGCTGCCGCGGGCAAACCCGCGAGCATATCGCCTTTCCCTCACTTGCTGGCCGGCCGCGCGTTGGCGTGAGTGCCCAGGGCGTTTTGGCTTGGGATTAGGCGCTGTCTTCGAAATAATCCAGCGCTCTGCTGAAGCCCTGCGGGTGG
>CBINGR010000149.1:0-2935 GCA_966250295.1 uncultured Akkermansia sp.
GAGCCTGGTTTCCCGACCACGGAGCACCGGTCTATTTCGAAGACAGCGCCTAGTCCGCCGACGATCTGCCGCGCCGTCACCGTCGCCCTGCCGTTCTCTTTCTCCGTGGCCCGTTTGTCTTTTTGTGCTTTTGGCGCCGCGCGCTTCCTTCTCTGCTTCGTCCCCTTCGCATGAATATCGTCGTCGTCGGCGCCGGCGCCTGGGGCACGGCCTTTTCCCTTCATCTTTCCCGTCTCGGCCACACCGTGACGCTCGTGCCGCGGCGTTTCGAACAGGCGGTCGACCTCGCTTCCACCCGCGAAAACGCGGATTACCTGCCCGGCTTCACCCTGCCCCAGTCGGTGCAGATCGGGCACGAGCTGACGCCCGTTCTGATGGAGGCGGAACTTGTCCTGCTGGCCTGCCCCTCCCATGCGCTGCGCGAAACCGCAGGGCGGGTGCGCGAGGGCCTCGCCCTCGCGACTCAGCTCAAACTCGTGGTCTCCCTGGCCAAGGGGCTCGAACTCGACACGCACCTGCGCCCTTCCGAGGTCATGGCCGCGACTTTGCCCGGCCTGGCCGTGGGCTCGCTCACCGGTCCCACCAACGCCGCCGAGGTCGCCGCCGGCAAGCCCTGCGCCATGGTGCTCGCCGCCACCGCCCCCGACGGCGCGGCACCCGACGAAGCCTTTCTCGCCGAGGTGCAAGCCGCGCTCAGCGGACCGAGCCTGCGTGTGTATCTCGGCGACGATGTCGCCGGCGTGGAATTCGGCGGCTGCCTGAAAAATGTCTATGCGATCGCCGCCGGCTGCGGCGACGGTCTCGGCCTCGGTGACAACGCCAAGGCCACCCTGCTCACCCGTGCGCTCGCCGAGATGGTGCGCGTCGGCGTAGCCCTCGGCGCGAAGCCAGAAACTTTTTACGGCCTGGGCGGCTTCGGCGATCTTGTCGCCACCTGCACCGGCGGCTGGTCGCGCAACCGCACCTTCGGCCAGCGCCTCGGCGAGGGCAAAAAGGCGGCGGAGCTCATCGCCGCCAGCAAAAGCGTGGTCGAGGGCTACCGCACCACCCAGAGTTTCCTGGAACTGGTGCAGGCCCGCGGCATCGACGCGCCGATTCTGGCGGAAATCCACGCCATCCTCTACGCCGGCAAGCCCCCCGCCGAGGCCCTCGCCACCCTCATGGGCCGCGAGCTCAAGCGCGAATAAGGACCAACGGAGGCGCTCTTCGTGCTGCCGGACCCGGAGGCACGGCCATAGAGCGCTTGAATCCTATCCGTCTTTATCCGTGAAATCCGTGGTCAAAACCCAAGGCCACGCCGGCCTCAATGCCCGACGCCGGCCTGGTGCTCCTGGATGTATTCGTTCTTCAGGCCGAGCGCCTCGGGAGCATGGAGAACCAGCATTTTCATACGGATGTCTTTCGGCACGTCCTTCGAGGTGGCCTTGGAAACGACGATCATGAGGCCGATGGAAAGCGGCACGGTCCAGATCGCGGGTTGCTCGCAGAGAATGCGCAGCAAGGGGTGATGGGCCCAAAACTCGTTCAGGGGGGCGAAGCCGGCGAAGATTTTCCCCATCGGGCCTTTGTCGAGAGCGAGGTTGCTGGCGTTGGTCGTCGCGGCGGCAAGCAACGCGAGGACTCCGCCACCGAGCATGCCGGTCGCGGCGCCCTTCATCGTCATGCCGCGCCACCAGACGCTCATGAACAGCAGCGGGAAGTAGCTGGCGGCGGCGATGGCGAAAGCCTGGCCGACCATGAAGTTGATCTCGAGCGGTTCGACGCAGCAACCGAGGCCGACCGACACGACGCCAATGCCGATGGCGGCGAACTTGAACATGCGCAGGCGCTGCTCGGGCGTGGACTGCGGGCGCAGCATGCGGCCGTAGACATCGTGCGCGAGCGCGCCGGTCATTGAAACCAGCAGGCCGGAGAAGGTGCTCATGAAGGCCGCGAAGGCGCCGGCGCAGGTGATGCCGCTGAGGATGGAGCCCCAGACGCCGAACTTTTCCTTCAGCAGCAGGGGCAGCTCGAGGACGATCTTGTCCGTGCCCTTGGCGCCGGAGGCACTGTAGAGCTCCGGGAGGAAATTCCGCCCGATGACGCCAAAGACGGGCGGGAAGACGTAGAAGACGCCGATCAGAATCATCACCCACATGGTGGTGCGCTTGGCCGCGACGCCATCGGGGTTGGTGTAAAAGCGCACCAGGATGTGCGGCAGGCCGGCGGTGCCGCACACCAGGGCGATGATGAGCGAGTAGGTGTAAAGCAGGGAAAGCGGGCGGGTTTCCTCGGGGGAAAGCTTCGCGGCCTTGGCCGCCTTGGTGGTCAGCGGGCCGAAGGGCGAAATCCAGGCCTCGTCGGCGGGGGCCTTGGCGGGAAGCTCGACGCGAGGAAGCGTGGCATCCTGGACCAAGGCTGCGCGTTCCGCAGGGGTGGCGGCGTTGAGCGAGAGATTTTTCCCGTAGCCGCCGAAGACCGCGGCGATGACGAAGACGGGCACGCTGATCGCGAACATCTTCATCCAATACTGCATCGCCTGCACGAGGGTGATGCCCTTCATGCCGCCGAGGGCAACGTTCAAGGTAATGACCGCGCCCACCACCGCGACACCCACCCAGTAGGGCAGGCCGGGGAAGATGTAGGCCAGCGTGGTACCCGCGCCCTTCATTTGCGGCATGGTGTAGAAGCAGCCGATGAAGAGGACGAAGATCACGGCGATCTTGCGGAAGAGCGGCGAGTCGTAGCGGCCCTCCGCGAAGTCGGGGATCGTATAGGCGCCGAAACGGCGCAAGGGGCCGGCGATGAAGAGCAGCAGGAAAAGGTAGCCGCAAGCGTAGCAGACCGGATACCAGAGCGCGTCGTAGCCGATCGCCATGACCATGCCCGCCACGCCCATGAAGGAGGCGGCGGAGAGGTATTCGCCGGAGATGGCGGAGGCGTTCCAGCCGACGGA
>CBINGR010000150.1:0-2790 GCA_966250295.1 uncultured Akkermansia sp.
GGGGCTGAAGGTGCCGTCCTCGTAGTTGAAGCCGTTGCCGGCGCCGTCGGAGGCGGTGACGTCGAACTTCACGAGGTGGATGTGCTGGCCGATGATGTCGGTGGGAGTGCGGACTTGGAAGTCGTCGAGGTCGTAGTAGTCCGGGACGAGGTTGGTGTGCCAGAACTCGATCGTCTCGCCGGTGTTGGCGCGGAAGAAGAGCGGTTGCGGGGCGCGCTCGCCGCTGACGGTCGGAGCGACGTCCTGCCAGAGCGTGAGCAGACGCTGCTGCGGGAAATGCCAGCCCTGCTTGGTCAGGACCGCGTCGGTCTGGACGGCCGCGCCCTGATAACGGCGGGTGTTGACCTCGCCGTTACCGTCCTCGTCCACGCTCGGATTGGCGAAGGGAGCGCCTGGGACGGGGGGAAGGCCGTTGAGGATGAAATTGCCCGGGTCGCCATTGGGCAGGACGGAGGCGTGGGTGCGGGTGGCGTGGGTGGCCATGGCGGCCCTTTCGACCGCGGTGCCGTCGTTGGGGAGCTCGAAGGCGACGAGGCCGCCGGCGATGGGTTTGCCGGCCTTGTCGTAGGCGATGAAGTCCTTGCTGAAATCCCAGCGGGTGTGGAACTCGCGGACAATTTTGCCGTCGAGCACCAGGTGGCGGGGGAGGCCGCCATCGAGGTAAATCTTGCGGCCGTCCTTGTCGCGTTTGGGCTTACCGGGGGCGTCCTCTTCCCAGCCGAAGTCGAGCGGCGGGTGCGGGGCGCGATGGCCGGAGACGCCGGGGATGAAGAAGGGATAGCCGGGGTTGGCATAGTCGGGTTCGCCGTGTTTCGCGACCGCGCTCGGCTTCACCTCGACGCGTTTGCCGCCGTCGATCAGGCGCACCGGTGCGGGCGCGGGCGCCATGGCGAGGGTGGGCATGGGCACGAGGGCGGGGATGGGGGTGCCGGCGGCGATTTCGCTGTCGGGGAGCGTGCGGTTCCAGCCGGGGGCGGGGCGGCCGTTCTTGTCGAGCACGGTGCCGGCCTCGAAGACGTCGTGCACGCGCCAGAGGGCCCACATGCCGCCGGCGAAGTGGGGATAGAAGTGACAGTGGAAGATCGAGTCGCCGACGGTTTCGTTGCGATTGCCGCCGCCGTTGTGGGCGATCTCCAGCGTGTAGGTGGAACCGGGGGCGATCATCTGGCTGTCGAGATAGTGGCTGTCGTCGCTGTTGGGCGAACGGAGCCATTGGTGCGCATGGAGGTGATGGATGTGGGTGATGCCGCCGCCGGTGTGGAGGAGGCGCATCGTCACGTGGTCGCGCATGTAGCTGTGGTAAACGTTGGAAGGATCGTCGGGGTAGAAGGCCTTGGTGGCCTTCTTGCCGGAGAGCGGCTGAAACGTTGCGGCGGCGGGCGGCGGGTTGGGCGGCGTGGGGGAGGTGGCGCCGGGGTTGGCGACCGCGCTGACCAGCGGAGTATCGATCTGTTTCGATCCTTCGGCCGGGCTGGCGACGGTTTGATTGGGGGCGTTGGCCGGGATGTCCACGACCATGGCGGGATCGCCGCAGGCCCAGGAACTGAGGAAGAACTCCTCGAACTTCAGGTCCACGGATTCCTTGCCGCCCATGGGGCCGACACCGAGGCGGTTGGCGAGAACCTCGGCGCCGATGCCGGCGGAGCCGTAGTTGATGGCGAAGTTGTCGGTGCCGGCGCCGAGCACGTTGCCGAGCTGGGTGCCGTAGAACTGTTGGAAGGCCTGCACGGTGCCGAAGCTCTCATGATACATGATCGTGAGCTCGCGGAAGGGCTGACGGCGGCCAGGGTAGGTGGGATTGGCGTAAAAGTCGGGGCCGTTTTCGGTGAAGGGGAAGGCGCCGCCACCGGGGCCGGTGATGAGCGCGGTGAGATCGCTGGCGATCAGCTCGTCGCGGCCGTCGGCGAGGCGGCGGGTCATGCGCAGGATAGGCAGCCCGTCGCGCGGGTGGCCCTTCGGGTAGACGGCGTTGTAGTCGATGAGCGGGCGGCCGTCGGGGGTGAAAATATGGCCGTCGCGGATGACGACATCGGTCTTGTGCACGGTCTGGCGGCCGGGTTCGAGCTCGGTGAGAGTCCAGAGCTCATCGGAAGGAGCGGCGGCGGGCTTGCGGGCGAGGGAAAAATCGGGTCGGGCCTCGACGGTCATGCGATCGGCGGACGCGCCGGGCCGGGCGATGTGGGCGGCGAGGGCGAGGTCGGCGTGAGTGACTTGGCTGCGATACCATTCGGAATGGGCCGGCTCGACGGTGGCGGCGCCGAAGAGCCCGGCCTGGAGCTGGCCGTTCCAATCGGCGCCGGCGCTGTAGATCATGAAGGTGCCCTCGGCCCTGGCGTAGTATTTGTAGGTGAGCGTCTGGCCGGGGGCGGCGAGGCTGTTGGCGTTCTGGCCGACCCAGGTGGCGTCGCTGTCGATGCCGGGGCTGGGAACGGTGCCGCCACCGGGCGAGACCAGCTCGAGGCCGGCGATATGCACCCCGGCGGAGCGCGTGGAGGGCTGCAGGGAGTAGGTGTAGGCCACGCCGCTCGTGTTGGTGGGCGGGTTGGTGGGAACGGAGGCGAGCAGGTTGGTGAAACGGATCTCGAGGAACTGGCCGGCATTGACGCGCAGCACGATGGGGCGGGCCCGCTTGTCCTGGCGCAGCATGACGGCACCGGGCTGGAGCGAGGGATCGGCGGGGTTGTTCGAGACCACGTCACGCTTGAGGGCGAAGATCATGCCCTGGGGCTGGGCCGCGCCGAGGCGGTTGAACATGAAGGGCTGATCGAGCGCGACGACCTCGGCGTAGAC
>CBINGR010000151.1:0-2688 GCA_966250295.1 uncultured Akkermansia sp.
CGGGCGTAGCCGGCGCGGACGCGGACTTGGTCGCCTTCGCCGCCGAGACCGGCGACGGGCTTCAGGAGGAGGACTTCATGGTGGGCCATGGTGGGAGTGTGTTGTATTGGTTAAAAGGATACGGAAGGGATCGGACGGAAAACGCCGGGCGGCCTCAGAAGGGCACGTCCTCGTCGTTGATGTCTTGCTGGGGAGCGGGAGGCGGGCGGCCGCCGGGCGCACGGGGCGGCGGGGCCGCCGGACGCTCGTAGGTCTGGTCGACTCCGCCATCGTCGTGGCCGCCGCCCTGGGCGGAGGAGCCGCCGGCGCCGGGGGCGCCGCCCTCGCGGCCGCCGAGGAACTGGAAGTTCTCGAGCACGACCTTGAGCTTGCTGCGCTTCTGCTGGGTCTGCTTGTCCTCCCACTGGTCGAAACGGAGCCGGCCCTCGACGAAGAGGGGGCGGCCCTTGGTGCAATACTTGGCGATGAGCTCGCCCTGTTTGCCCCAGGCCTCGATGTCCACGAAGGTGGCCTCCTCGCGCGTCTGGCCGGACTCGTCCTTGAAGGAGCGGGAGATGGCCAGGCCGAACTGGCAGATGGCGGTGCCCTTCGGCGTGACTCGCAGCTCGGGGTCACGGGTGAGGTTTCCGATCAAGAGGACGCGGTTGAGGTTGGCCATGGCGGGAGGGTGGAGGGTTGCGGTGCGGCGACGCGACGACGAAGAAGAGCGTTCAGGCGCTCTCGACGAGGGTACGGTAGACGCTGTGGTTGAGGCGGAGACGCTCGGCAAGCGCGGCCGGAGCGGTGGCGGGGCCGGAGAACTTGATCTGCACGTAATTCGCGGCCGGGAACTTCGAGTCGGTGACGCGGGCGAAATCCTTGCGGCCGATGTTCTCGACGGAGGTAACGGTGCCGGAGATGGCGGCGATCTCGGTCTTCACGACCTCGACGATTTGCTCGACGGTCTCTTCCTTGCCCCGGTTGTCGAGGATGAAGGAGGCGAGGTAGTTGCGGTTGGCGGAGGAGCTCATGATGTAAGGGTGCGGCGGTTGAGTTGGTTCATGGCCTGATCGGGCCCCTGCGCGAGCAGGAGGCGAAGGCCAGAGGTGAAGCGGGGGAGGTTTTGATTAAAGAGTTGCTGTTGTTCGTCGGTGAAGCGGCCGAGCACGTAGTCCTTGAGGTCCATCTCGCGGGGAAGTTTGGGTCCGATGCCGAGGCGGTAGCGGACAAACCCGTCGCCCAGCCGGGCCAGCAGGTCGGCGATGCCGTTGTGGCCGCCGGCGCTGCCCTTGACCGAGACCTTCATCAGGCCGAGGTCGATGGTGAGATCGTCGTACACCACCGTGATCGCGGCCGGCGGCGCCTTGTGAAAGGCGGCCAGCTTCTGGATGGCGCGGCCGCTTTCGTTCATGAACGTGAGCGGCTTGGCCAGCCACACGGTGTGGCCGGGGGCGAAGTCCCAGCGAGCGGTCTCGGCCTCGAAACGCTCCTGGTGTTGCCAGGAGAGTTTTTCCGCCGCGGCGAGCGCCTCGACCACCATCCAGCCCGCGTTGTGGCGGGTGGAGGCGTAGGCGCGGCCGGGGTTGCCGAGGCCGGCAACGAGCGAGATGGACATGACTCAAAGAACAAACGCGCGAGCCCCGGCCGGCAAGGCGCGGGACGCGGCGAGCACTTACTTCTTGGCGGGCGCAGCGGGTTTCGCGGCGGCGGCGCCGGCCTTGGCGGCGGGCGCGGCGGCGGCCTTGGCATCGCCAGGCTTCGCGGCGGCACCGGCGGCAGGGGCGGCGGCACCGGCGGCACCGGCGGCAGGGGCGGCAGCACCCGCGGCAGGGGCGGCGGCACCGGCGGCGGGCGCGGCGGCGACTTCCTCCTCGATACTGAGGACGGAGACGACCGGATGGCCGGGCAGATCGCGGAATTCGACACCCGCGATGGGCTTGAGGCTGCCGACCTTAATGGTCTCGTCGATCTTGAGCTCGGTGACGTCCACCTCGATGACGGGCGGCAGGTCCTTGGGCAGGCAGCGGATACGCAGCGTGTGGCTTGCGATCTCGAGCACGCCGCCCTGGGTCTTCACGCCATGGGCCTCGCCCACGATGGAGACCGGGACATTGATATCGAGCTTCTCGTCGGCCTTCACCTCCTGAAGATCGACGTGGAGATACTTGTCGGTGATGGGGTCGCGCTGGATCTCCTGCAGGAAGGAGAGCGCCTTGGCGGAGTTGTCCTTCTGGGTGAGCTCGATGATGAGCGCGCGGCCGGCGACGGCCTTTACCAGGCGGGTGAACTCGGGAGCGTCCAGCGCCAGGGTCTGGGGCGCGGTGTGCTTTCCGTAGAGGATCGCGGGGATCTGGTTCGCTTTGCGAACGCGGCGGGAAGCCGAGCGGCCGGTCTGGGCGCGCGGCGAGATGGTGAGGCTGAGCGATTGTGTCATGGTTTCGTTCCCCCTGTCGCACCGGAATTGATGGCAGGCGTAATGGAAAAGAGTTTGAGCAAAGGCCTCGCCGCGGACCTTTGGCAACCAAAACCTGCGGGGCGGGCGGGAAATTTGTGTTTTGGCGCGAAAAGGGCGTTGACAAAGGGCCGCGGCGCTTGGTTTTTCCCACCCCCCTTCAACGAGGGAAGTTCATTGCCTGGTAGCTCAGTGGCAGAGCAGGTGACTGTTAATCACTTGGTCGTAGGTTCGATCCCTACCCGGGCAGCCACTTT
>CBINGR010000152.1:0-2662 GCA_966250295.1 uncultured Akkermansia sp.
ACGCCGATCTCGAAGTTCACGAAGAGGCTGCGCATGTCCATGTTGGCCGAGCCGACCAGCGCGAGCTGGTCGTCCACGATGAGCGCCTTGGCGTGCAGCATGCGGGGTTGGTAGGCGAGCACCCGCGCGCCGGCGCGGACGAGCTGACGCAGGTGCGGCCGGCGGGCGAGGTCGGTGATGGGGTGGTTGGAACGCCGGGGCAGAATGAGGGTCACGTCGCGGCCGGCGCGGGCCTTCACGACGAGCGAGCGCAGCAGCACCTCGTCGGGCAGGAAATAGGGCGTGACGATCCAAATGTTCTGCGCGGCTTCCTGGATCATCGAAAGCATGCCCTCGTAGAGCGGGTCGCCGGGGATGTCCGGGCCGGAGGCGACGACCTGTACCTCGCTTTCCGCCGGCTCCGATCCGGGCAGGCCGTGGGGCGGAGGCCTGGTCTCGAGCTCGCGATGGAGCGCCTCGAGGGGACGGCCGGTGGCGAAGGCCCAGTCGGCGAGAAACACTTCGTCGAGCAGGGCGGCGGCGGGGCCGCGCACGAGGGTGCCCAGATCCAGCCAGCGTTTGCGCCAGGGCAGGGGACCGAGGTATTCGCGGGCGAGGTTGTGCCCCCCTACGATTGCGGTATGGCGGTCGAAGACGGCGATTTTACGGTGGTTGCGGAGATTGGCCGAACCGCGGCCCGAGAGCGGCATGACGGGCAGGAAACGCGCAACCTGGCCGCCCGCGCGGCGGACGGGATCGACGAAGCCTCCGCTGGAGAAAAAGCAGCCGAGGGCGTCGAGCTGCAGGCGTATCTGGATGCCCTCGGCGGCGCGGCGGGCGAGGAGTTCCACGAAGCGGCGGCCGACCTTGTCGCGGCCGAGGATGAAGGTCGCGATGTGGATGCTGTGGCGCGCGCCAAGGATCTGCCGTTCCAACTCGGCGAAGGTCTCCTCTCCGCCGGTGAGCAGGCGGATGGAGTTGCCGCCCACGGGTTCGCCGGAACCGTTGGTGCAGATGGTCTGGGCGACGGGGCGGGCCAGGGTGGAAGGGGAGGCCCGCGCACCGGGGGGGACGGGCAGGCGGATGCGGCGTTTGCGGGCCGCGAGGCGGCGGATCTTGCGACCCCCGAGGAGCAGGAAAAGCGGCACGCCGACGTAAGGGACGAGCACGATGCCCATCAGCCAGGCAAGGGTGTTGCTCGGCTGGCGGCGCTCGCTCATCAGGCGGGCGAGGGCGAACAAGGCGAGCAGCACGCCGCCGACGGTGTAGGCGTGCGACCACAGGCTCTTGGTCACGGCATCGGCGACTTCGGGGTCAAGGGCGAGTTCGGCGAGCGGCGGCATCGGGCTTTCCGAAGCCGAAGGCATGCGCGCGCAAAGGACAAGCCGGGCGCGGAAGAGAGCGGGGGGACGAGGAGAGTAAGGGAGTGAGGGAAACTGGCTCCGCGGATACCGGGGCGCGAAAAAGCCCCGGCGTGGCGGCCGGGGCTTAAGTGGTGGTGCGAGCTGGAGTCGAACCAGCGAACAGCTGTGCTGAATTGATTTACAGTCAACGTCCTTTGGCCACTTGGATATCGCACCAAAAACGGGACGCGGAATTTCGCGGCGGGCGCGGGGGAATTCAAGGAGTTTTTTCGAGAGTTTCGCGGCAAGCGGAACCGAAGGTGAATCGCGGTAGCGTCAGAGCCGGAGCGGCGTAGCGGTGAGCGCGGAGCGAACAGGGGGCGGAACGGGTTCGCTGGCGTTCCCCGCGACATCTCACGACCGTTCTCCTGCCTACAGGTGCCCGCCGAGGCGAAAGCTGTAGTAGCCGCGGCCGACCGGGTCCGCCGCCGGCTCGCCGAGGACGACGTGATCGTGGAAATGCAGGTCCACGACGGAGGCGGCTTCGCGCAACTGGCGGGTGATGCGCATGTCGGCCGCGCTCGGGGCGGGGTCGCCGCTGGGGTGGTTGTGCGCGACGAGGAAGGCGGTGGCGCCCTCGCGCACCACTTCGCGGATCACCTCGGCGGGGCGCACGAGAGTCTGGCGGGCGGTGCCGGAAGTGAGCTCGGTGCAGCGGAGCAGGCGGTTGCGGGTGTTCAGGCTGAGCACCCAGAACTTCTCGACCTCCAGGCCCAGCGTGCGCGGGCGCAGGTAGGAAAAGGTATCCTCAGGCTGGTTGAACGCGCGCAGGATCTTGTCTTCGGCGCCGAGCATGCGCCGGGTGAGCTCCATGACGGTGCAGAGCTGGAGCGCCTTGATGCGGCCGATACCCTTGAGCCGGCGGAAGTCCGTGTCGCGCCAGCGGGTGAGCGCCCGGAGAGAACCGGCCTCGTTGAGAAGGCGGGCGGCGAGGCTCATGACGTCGTGCCCCCGGGTGCCGCTGCGGAGGATGAGGGCGAGCAGTTCGGTGTCGCAGAGCGAGGCGACGCCGTGGGCGAGGGCGCGTTCTTGCGGGCGCTCGCTCACGGCGAGGTCGCGAAAGCGGTTATGTACGATGGCAACGTCGAGGACGTCGCCGACCGAGGTCGGGAGCGGGGATTCAGCGCTCATTGGATGCTGGGTAGGGGCTTGCGTGGCCGATGAGCAGCATGGTTGCAAAAACGCCGCCCGATTCAAGGGCGGCGTGCAAAAACGGACGAAAAACGACTAGGCGCTGTCTTCGAAATAATCCAGCGCTCTGCTGAAGCCCTGCGGGTGGT
>CBINGR010000153.1:0-2617 GCA_966250295.1 uncultured Akkermansia sp.
TCCTTGGTCTTGGCCTCCTTGGCGAGGCGCTTGTCCTTCACCTTCACGTTGCCCTCGAAGTCCACCTTGCTGACGCGGTACTTGGAGGTGATCTCGACGACCAGGTCCACCTTGCCGTTCACCAGCGCCCCGCGCTTGAACTCGATGAACTCGAACTGGCCGGTGCGGTAGAGGGAACGGATGTCGCGGTCGATGAGCGCGTCTTCCAGGACGGAGCCCTCCTGCAACTGCATGTTGGCCCGCACGACCTGCTCGGAGACGGTGGCCGGACCGTTGAAGCGAACGGTGATCTGGCCGACCCGGGCGGCGTTGGAGGGGGCCGGCGCGACCGGCACGGCGCCCCCGGCCACGGGCTGGGCGACGAGGGGGACGGACGCGACGGCGGCGAAAAGGGAGAGTGTGAGCGCGAGCCGGGCGAGGAAGCGCGCGGCGGGGTTACTGGGTGTAGTTTTCAAAACGGGTGATCGCGTTGAGGAAGGTAAGCTTAAGGTCGCCTACCTCGCCGTTACGGTTTTTGGAAATGAAAAGTTCCATAGTGCCGCTGGCGACCTGGAATTTATCGTTCTCCTCTTTTGGCCGGTTGAGCATCAGCACGACGTCGGCGTCCTGCTCGATGGAGCCGGATTCACGGAGGTCGGAAAGGCGGGGCGCCCGGTTCTCCTTCTCGGCGGAGCGGTTCAGCTGCGCGAGCACCAGCACCGGCACCTCGAGTTCCTTGGCCAGGGCCTTGAGGCCGCGCGAGGCCTCGGCCACCTGCTGCTCGCGAGGCACGGAGGCGTCGCTCGGGCTGAGGAGCTGAAGGTAGTCCACCACGATCAGGCCGAGGGGCTGGCGGGCGTGGAGACGGCGGGCCTTGGCCCGCAGTTCCATGACGGAGAGGGCGCTGGAGTCGTCGATGAAAAGGGGCGATTTCGTAAACTCGTCCGCCACGCGCAGGAGTTCCTGCTGCTCCTCGCCATTCTTGGAGAGCAGGCCGTCACGCAGGAGTTTCATGTTCACGCGCGAGCGCGAACAGAGGAGACGGAGGGCGAGCTGGGCCGCGCTCATTTCGAGCGAAAAAATCAGGGTGGCGACGCCCGGGCCGCGGAGAGGAAGGGCGGCATGCTCGGCGAAGTTCATCGCCAGCGAGGTCTTTCCGCAGGAAGGACGGCCCGCGAGAACGATCATTTCCGACTTCTGCAGGCCGAAGAGATAGCGGTCGATGTCCTTGTAGCCGGTGCTCACGCCGGTGAGCTCGCCCTTCTTCATGAGCATCTTGTGGATGACGGTCATGGCCTCACGGGTGGGCTCCCGCATGGGCTTGGCGCCATCGCCGACACGTTCCTGGGTGACGCGGAACATGTCCTGCTCGATCTTATCGACGAATTCCTGGATGCCGCCGGAATAGCCGTAGCAGTTTTCCACCGCGCCGGTGGCGGCGCGGATGATGTCGCGCAGGAGGGCGAGCTCCCGAACCTTCTCGATGAAATAGCTCGCGCCGGCGGTCGTCGGGATGCGCCCGCTGATGCGCGTCAGATAAGCGTAGCCGCCTATTTCGTCGAGCTGGCGGGTGGTCTTGAGTTCCTCGGCGAGGACCGCGAGGTCGATGGGTTTGCCCTCGTTGTAGAGTTGGAGGAGCTTCTCGTAGATGACGCGGTTGGCCGGGACGTAGAAGGAGGCCGCGGCGATCTTGCCCTCCAGGCAGCGCGCGACGACGTCGCCGCCATCGAGCAGACAGGCGGAAAGCAGCTGTTCCTCGGCCTCGACGGAATGCGGCGGGACCCGGCCGGGCGCGGCGGGAGGCGGAGCGAAGGCATCGGAACGCGGGCGGCGGGCGCCACGCGGGGCGGCGGAAGGGTGACTGGCGGAATCGGACATCGAAAACTAAACACGAAAGGCAAGGCGGGCGGGGGCCGGCGGGCAAGAGGAGGTTCTCCACAAGTTGCGCACACTTCCCCCACCCGCGGCGCGGGGATTGATCCGTTGGGAGCGCCGGCATCCCGCCGGCGCAGGGGACCGGAAAAGCCAGGCAAGCCGGCGGGACGCCGGCGCTTCCGGTGACAACAAAAAAAAGCCGCGCCCGGGGGAAACCGGGCGCGGCCTCGAAAGGGCGTCGCGTAGCAGCGGAAAGCTTATTCGGCCTTTTCGGCGGCCTTCTTCTTCGACTTGTAGGTCTTGGGCGCGGGAGCCTCCTCGGCGGCGGGGGCCTGCTCGATCGGATTCTCGGAAACGACGTCGAAACTCACGTCCACACTGACCTCGGGGTGCAGCTTGATCGCGACCTCGTGCTTGCCGAGGGTCTTCACGGGCGTGTGGAGGTGGATCTTTTTCTTGTCGAGCTCGACGCCGGCCTCGACGAATTTCTGATGGAGGTCGGCCGCGGTGATGGCGCCGAACATCTTGCCGCCCTCGCCGGTCTTGACGGCGAAAGCGAGCGAGACCTTGGCGATCTTCTTGGCGAGTTCCTGGGCGCCGGCCAGCTCGCTGGCCTCGCGCTGGGCGCGCTGCTTCTTGAGGGACTCGACGCGCTTGCGGTTGGACTGCGTGAGGGCGACGGCGGCCTTCTGGGGCAGGAGGAAATTACGGGCGTAGCCGGCGCGGACGCGGACTTGGTCGCCTTCGCCGCCGAGACCGGCGA
>CBINGR010000154.1:0-2591 GCA_966250295.1 uncultured Akkermansia sp.
CGGCGGCAACTGCCTCGTTGCGGGCGGCGCCGGCGGTTTCGGCGGCGGTGGCGGCGGCGCGGGCGTGGGCTCCGGCGGGGCCGGTGGCTTCGGCGGCGGGGGCGGCGCGGGGGTCAGTGGCGGCGCGGCCGGTTTCGGCGGCGGCGCGGGCTCCGGCGGCTACGCCGGCGGCGGCGGTGGCGCGGGCCTCGGCGCCGCCGTTTTCGTGCGCCAGGGCGCGACCCTGAACATCTCGGACGGCACTTTCTCCGGCGGCATCGTCGCCGGCGGCGCCGGCCAGAACGGCGGCTCCAGCGGGCTCGGCGTCGGCACGGCGGTCTTCATCGCCGGCTCGGTCAACTACAGCGTCGGCGCGGGCGAGACCGTGACCCTCGCCAACACCCTCGGCGGCGGCACCGACGCCCAGATCACCGGCGGCTTCACCAAATCCGGCGACGGCACGCTGGTCCTCGCCGGAGGCAACACCTTCACCGGCCCGACTGCCGTCTCCGGTGGTCTCCTCGTGATAAACGGCTCACTCGGCGTCGGCGCTCCGGTCACCGTGCAGGCCGGAGGTTCCCTCGGCGGCGTGGGCACCGTCCAGTCCCTCGCCACCGTGCAGGGCGGCGGTATCCTCGCCCCGGGCAACTCGCCCGGCACGCTCATCTTCACCGCCGGTCTCGCGCTGGAAACCGGCGCCGGACTCTCCTTCGAACTCGGCGCCACCAGCGACCTGCTCCGCGTCTCCGGCGGCGCCCTCACCGGCACGACCGGCAGCGGCGGCGTAAATTTTGACTTCGTCTCCGGTACGGGCTTCGACGTCGGCACCTACACGCTCATCGATGCCACCGGCGCGAGCCTGGCGGACTTTGACGCGGGCGATTTCACCGCCACCGGCCCGGTCGGCTACACCTACGATTTCACCTTGGATGCGAACATCCTCTCCGTGACGGTCGCCACCGCGGTTCCGGAGCCTGCCACGATTGCGGCGCTCAGCGGCCTCGCCGCCCTGGCCTTCGCCCTGCGCCGCCGCCGCGGGTGAGGGCCAGGGACGCAGCGGACTCGGAAACAAACCTTAAAGTAAACCGCGAAGCGCGCGAAGCCGGATCCGCCTTGCCGTCTTCTTCCGCACCTCGTCGCTGCTTCGCGGTTCTAGGTTAAAAGGCTCGTTTCAAAACCTCACACCGCACGCAGCGTGCCGGCGGCCTGTTCGGCGAGGAAGGACGCGTAGGTCTTCGCCACGCCTTCGCGCAGGCCGATCTTCGCCCGCCAGCCGAGGCCGGCGAGTTTCGAGACGTCCATGAGCTTGCGTGGAGTGCCGTCGGGTTTCGACGCGTCCCAGGTGATCTTGCCCAGATAACCCACCGTCTCCGCCACGGTCTCGGTCAGCTCCTTGATCGTCACGTCCGTACCGGTGCCCACGTTGATCCAATCGGGCGGGTTTTCCATCGCGAGCAGATGCGCGCAGGCATCGGCCAGGTCATCCACGTGCAGGAACTCGCGCATCGGCTTGCCCGTGCCCCAGGCGACGACTTCGGGCGCGCCGGCCAGTTTCGCTTCGTGGAAACGGCGGATCAGTGCCGGCAGCACGTGCGAGTTGCTTGGGTGGTAGTTGTCGCCCGGCCCGTAGAGGTTGGTGGGCATGGCGGAGTGGAACAGCACGCCGTATTGCTTGCGGTAATACTGGGCGAGCTTCAGGCCGGCGATCTTGGCGATGGCGTAGGCCTCGTTGGTGGGTTCGAGCGCGCTGGTGAGCAGGCATTCCTCGGGCATGGGCTGCGGCGCATGCTTCGGATAGATGCAGGAACTGCCGAGGAAGAGCAGCCGCTTCACGCCCGCCCGGTAAGCCCCGTCGATGGTCGCGGTGGCGATCGCGAGGTTGTCGAAGAGAAACTCCGCGGGATAGGTGTTGTTCGCGTGGATGCCTCCGACCTTGGCCGCGGCCACGACGACAGCGTCCGGTTTTTCGGCGGCGTAGAAATCGGCGCAGGCCCGGGCATCCTTCAGATCGAGCTCACGACGCGTGCGGAGGACAAGGGTCGTGCCCGGCAGGGCGGAAAACCGCCGCACCAGCGCCGACCCGACCATGCCTTGATGACCGGCAACATGAATTTTCATGCTGAAAATAATCCCAAATCCCAAGCGGCCAGATCCCAAAGGCTCGGGGTCAGAGCCTGAGGGAAGGCCTCAAAGGTATCAGGGAAGCGTTTGGGATTTGAGAGCTTGGAATTTGGGATTTTCCGGCCTTCGTGGCCGGATCAGAGTCTTGGCAGCTTAGCGATTTGCGCCTCGCGCTTGGCGAGCTCGAGGTCGTGCTCGGTCATGATCTTCACGAGATCCTTGAACTTCACCTTCGGCTCCCAGCCGAGCTGCTTTTTGGCCTTCGCCGGGTCGCCAATCAGGAGCTCCACCTCGGCGGGACGTTCGTAACGGGCGTCGTACTTGACGTACTTCTCCCAATCGAGGCCGAGGAGGCCGAAGCACTCCTGACAAAACTCCCGCACGGAGTGGAGTTCGTTGGTGGCGACGACGTAGTCGTCCGGCTTCTCCTGCTGAAGCATCATCCACATCATCTCGACGTAGTCCTTGGCATAGCCCCAGTCGCGCTTGGC
>CBINGR010000155.1:0-2535 GCA_966250295.1 uncultured Akkermansia sp.
ACCACCCGCAGGGCTTCAGCAGAGCGCTGGATTATTTCGAAGACAGCGCCTAGAACTTGTTTCCGGCGCCGCCCTTCACGCGGGTGGGGACGTTGGACGTAGCGTCGAGCGTGTAGCCGTAGGATGGCGTGAATACGGTGTCGTTGCTCGTGGCCTGGGTGCCGCTGCAACTGGCGAAGGTGTTGCCGGAAGTCTTCAGCTTGGCGGCCTGCTCCTTTGCGAGCGGGGATTTCACGCCTTGGTAATAGTTATTCTCGCTGAGCATCAGGGCGATGTTGCGCGCGGTGGAACAGTAGTCGTTTCCGGCGCAGTCCCAATAGTTGTTGTACATGTGGACCTGGCCGAAACGGTCGGCAGGCATGCGCTGCTTGCAGCCGGTGGACCACCAGTTGTGGTGCCAGGTGATCCGGTAGTTGTTGGTGCCGTTGCCGGAGCCGACGTCGGTGTCGGACGAGCCGATGAGGTTGGAGAAGTTATGCCCGTTGTCGCGGGTGTAGTAGAACTTGCACCAGGAAACGGTGATGAGGTCGGAGCCCTTGGCGATGTCGAGGTTGCCGTCGGTGCAGTCGTAGATCGCGCACTTGGTGACGAAGACGTTGGTCGAGTTGTTGATCGAGACGCCATCGTTCTCGGCGGGGGCACCGGTGTTGGCGGTGATGTTGAGGTTCTGGATAATGATGTTGTTCACGCTGCTGAGGTTGAGCGTGCCCTTGATGGTGGAGCTGGTGGAGGCGCCCTTGAGGGTCTTGTTGGACTTGACGTTGACGCGGCCCGAGGTGCCCAGGTCGATCGTGCCCGAGACGGTGATGTTGTAGGCGGTGGTGGACTCGGCGTATTGCCGAAGTTGGGCGGCGGTGGTGACGGTCACGCTGGCGCCGCTGCCGCCGCCGGTGGCGTTGCGGCCGAAGCCGTCGGCAGCGAGGGAGACGAGGGGAGCGAGACAAAGCCCGAGCAGGCTCAGGGCGAGGCGGGGGATCGTAGTCATGGTGGGGTTGTTTTTTTGGGAGAAGGGACCGCCACCGGAATGGCGGCGGCCAAGGTCGGGGGAAATCAGGGCCACAGCTCCTGCTCCTGCAGGTAGCGGCGGGTGCCCTCCTCATCGAGGACGAGGCGGAATTCCGCGTGGAGCCCCTGTTTGAGTTCCTGGGCGCGGGCGGCTTTTTCCGCCTCGGGAAGGCCCTCGGTTTCGCGGAGGCGCGCCCGGGCGGTGAGGAGGGCTCGGTAGAGCCGGCGCATGGTGGCGGCGTCGCTGCGGGCGAAACGACCGTCGAATTGCAGGGTCTGGCAGGCGGGCTCGAGGCTGAGCCGATAGTCGTCGTAGCGCTCCGGGCCGAGCTGGCGGGCGATCGCCTCGTCCGCGGCGGCCGCCGCTTCGGCGCGTTGGCGTGCAAGGTCCGGGTCGGGACTGGGAAGGCCCTGGTCGAAGGTGAGCTCGAGGCAGTGACGCTGCCGGAAGATCGCGAGAAACTCCTCGCGCGTCGGCTGAAAGTTGTCGAGTTCCGCACGCATGCGATTCGCGGTCGCGGAATTTCTCAGGTCATAATCGAGCAATTCCTCCGGCGTGAGCAGGCGTGCGAGTTCGGCGCGGGTGCGGCCGGCCAGCTCCCAGAGCTGGCGGCACTCGTCCGGCGTGAGCATGCCTCCGCGGCTGGCCAGGAGCTCGTCCCTTTCCTTTTCGGCCTGCGAAAGCAAGGCGGTGACGGCGCGGCGTTTTTCCTCCGGCAAACCGCCCCAGCGGCGTCGCTCCTCCCAAGCGAGAAGGAGTTTGTCTCCGCTCTGTTCCGTCGCGGGAAAGAGGGTGTCGAATTGCACCCGGGCCGCTTCCTCGCGGCGGGTCCGTTCGGCCTGGCGTTCGGGGGTGTTGAGATGCGCGAGAGGCTCGGCATCGGGTCCGGTGCGCCAGAATTCGAAGGAACGAAAGTCCGCCGCGGTGAGTTCCTCCGGCGGGTTGAGGCGGCGCTGGATTTCGGCGTTCAGGAAGGCCTGCACGTGCGTGGCCGGCCAGCCCGCCCGCTCGAGTTCCAGCTTGAGCGCGGGGAAATCCTGGCGGGCCAGGGCCTCGAAGGCGGGGATCGCGTCGGCTGCACCGGCGAAGCGGCACGGCAGTGAAAACAACGCGGGCAGGAGGAGGAAAAGAAATCGCGAGGCCATCGGCGCGGGCGGAGGACTCGCGGGGCGAAGCGCCCCGCGAGTCAGGATGATCGTTGAGTCCGCAGACGTGGACGGCTCAGCGGTTGCCCGCGCCGCCTTGCACTCGGGTGGGGACGTTGGAGGTGGCGTCGAGCGTGTAGCCGTAGGGCAGGGTGAAGCCCGAACCGGTGGCGATATTGATGTTCCCGGTGCAGCTCGCGAAGGTGTTGCCCGAGGACTTGATCTTGCCGCCGCCTTCCTCGTAGAGCGGACTCTTCACGCTCTGGTAATAGTTGTTTTGAGCGATCCAGTTGGAGCCGGCGCGGGCGTTGGTGCAGTAGCTGTTACCCGAGCAGTTGAAGTAGTTGTTGTAGACGTGCGCCATGCTGTAGCTGCCGGAGGGCA
>CBINGR010000156.1:0-2409 GCA_966250295.1 uncultured Akkermansia sp.
TTAGCTCTCACCCGCAGGGCTCGGCGGTCTGAGGTATTTTGAAGACAGCGCCTAGTCCCGGCTCGTGAGTCCGAGCGGGGCGTGTGGGCGAGGGAGTCACGAAAAGCCCAGGCTGTTTTGAGCCCGGGCTGGGGTTAAAAGAGGCGTGTCGGACGATCTATAAGCAATCAGACCGTGTAGGTCTTGAGCGCGGCGAGGTTCCACTCGGGCTGGCTGGCTTCGCGGGCGACCTCGTTGAAGGCCTCGACCTCCGCCTTGGTGAAGAGGAGGCCGCCGGCGGCGGTGGTGTGCTTGGCGAAGGTGGCCTCGATCTGCCCGGGGATGATGGCGCCGTCGTTGCCGTGGCCCAGGACGTCGGCGAGCACGGCCTTGACGTTTTCGGTCTGGCTGCGGCCCTTGGCGAAGAGACCTCCGCTCATCGCCTCGGGGTGGATGACCTGGAAGAAGAAGGCGCAGGTGCCCTTTTCGCCCTCGGGGACCTTGTCCCAGCGGTTGCGGATGGTGGGGAGGGAGCCGCCGATGAAGGCGCCGACCACCTCGTTCATGAGCGAGAGGCCGTAGCCCTTGTGGGCGCCGAAGGGGAGGAGGGCGGCGACCTCGTCGGGGTTGGTGGTGGGCTTGCCGTCCTTGTCCACCGCGGCCATCGGGGGGAGCGGCTTGCCTTCGCGCTTGAGCTGCTGGACGCGGCCCATGGCGATGACGGAAGTGGCCCAGTCGATCACGAGCGGGAAGCCGATGGCGTCGGTGGTGGGGAAGCCCCAGGAGTGGGGGTTGGTGCCGAGGGTGGGAAACTTGCCGCCGAAGGGAACGACCTCGGCGAGGGCCGCCGTGCAGTTGGTGTAAGCGATGTAGCCGCGGCGCGCGGCGTCCATGACGTAGCCGGCGCCCCAGAGGTAGTGGAAGGCGTTGTCCACCGAAACGGTGCCCACGCCGTACTGGTCGGCGAGGCGGATGGCCTCGTCGATCGCGCGGTAGGCCGTGGCCTGGCCGAGCTTCTTGTTGGCGTTCCAGATCTTGGCGGAGGGGAAGCGCGAGGGGCGTTCCTCGATCTTCGCGCCGGGGACGCAGCCCTTCGAGCCGGAGCCGAAGAGGTGGTCGAGGTGAAGGGCCTTGAGACCGTTATGAGTGCGGATGCCGTGGCGGGAGGCCTCGGCGCAGAAACGCGCGCCCTCGGCGGCCTCGTCGGCGAGGTATCCGCGATGTTGATACGCCGCGGCGACGAGGGCGTTGTGCTGGGCTTCGGGGACGACGAGATAGGTGTCGGGCATGGCGGGTGGAAATCGGAGGGTTTTGGGAATTCGGGAGGTTAGTTTTTAGACACGGAGGACACGGAGCTCGGACACAGAGGACACGGAGGTCGGAAAAGGGGGGCTCAGACTTGAAACCTGAGACTTGAGGCGGACCTGAAGGTGTTCGGGGTTTGGCTCTGTGAACTCTGTGTCGGAGCTCTGTGTTCTCTGTGGCGAAGATCGTGGATTGAGAATCAGACCGCGCGGGCGATGGGTTCCTTGCCGGCGAGGAAGCGGGTGAGGTTTTCGACTGCGCAACTGGCCTGGCGCTGCACGCTTTCGTGGGTGCGGCTGCCGATGTGGGGCGTGAGCACGGTGCCGGGGAGCCCGAGGAGGGGGTGGTCGGCGGGCGGCGGCTCCTGGTCGAGCACGTCGGCGCCGTAGCGGATGCGGCCGGCCTTGATGGCCTCGACCAGGGGCGCGAGTTCGAGGAGTTCGCCGCGCCCGGTATTGACGATGACGCAGCCGGGTTTGAGCAACGCCAGGCGACGGGCGTCGATCAGGCCCTTGGTTTTTTCGGTGAGCTTGGTGTGGAGCGAGACGAAGTCGGCCTGGCGGAGGGCTTCGTCGAGGTCCTCGACGCGCTCGAGGCCATGCCAGCGGGCGAAATCCTCCTCCCAGTAGTTGGCGAAGACGACGACGCGCAGGCCGAAGGCGCGGGCGCGGATGGCGACTTCCTTGGCGATGCGGCCGAGGCCGACCAGGGTGAGGGTTTTGCCGCAGAGTTCGTTGCCGGTGATGCGGGTCCAGCGGCCGGCGGCGACGTGGTTGGCCTCGACGACGAGATTACGCACGACGGCGAGGAGGAGGGCGAAGGTGTGCTCCGCGACGGTGGTGTGGTTGACGCCCGGGGTGAAGAGCACGGGAAGGCCGAGGTCCTTGGCGGCGGCCAAGTCGATCTTGTCGAGTCCGATGCCGTATTTGCTGATGACCTTCAAGCGCGGGAGGGATTTTTGCATCACCGTGCGGGTCATGGCGTCGTCGCCGCAGAGGTAGGCGTTGAACTGGCCGGCGAGTTCGAGCATGCGGCTCTCGGGGAGCGGACCGCGTTCGCGGACCAGTTCGAAGCCGGCGGCGGCGAGCATCTCGTGATGGATGCCGGGCGTGTCTTGGAAGGACG